>JARRCS010000007.1 GCA_029981855.1 Halanaerobiales bacterium
CAATAATAATCTATAATTATACAATTGACCCTTAAAAAATGGAAATTAACTATGGAATATTATTGAACATTTTTTCTCCAAAATTACTTGACATTCACATAACTGTCTTTAAAAGGTAGTTACTATTACCCCTGAATCTATCTATATTGTTCTACAAGGTCCTTTAATCTCTGCTCAATTTCGGTTAATTTAGTTTCATCATGAAAATTTTTATTCTTTTGCAGAGCAAAATCTTCTGTTATCACTAATTCCTCATCAACATTGATTTCAGCACTCTGCAGTGCTTTGGTTGCACATTTCACTGGACAACCGTTGACAGCAATGTAATGATCGCTATTTTTGCCATTAGCAATAATCCCTGCAAAACACGGAAGTAAACCTATCTTTTTCAATTTAAATAACCTCCTTCTTTTTATTTGCATTGTCTTTCCTTAGAATTAGCAAACAATTGCATCAAGATCATCCTTATTTGCACCCTGAATCTCTATATAAACCCGATTGGAAAAACAAACAATTAATTGAAAAAACAGCTACATAAAGTAAAAACTTCTGTTTTTTACTCATCTTTTCCCCTCGTTTCTAGATCTTCATGTAGTATCTGATCCAGACAGGCAAAAAAGTTTGTTACACTTTCTTAAATAACCCCTCTCTATTTGTTAAATTTCCTAAACCAATAGGGTGCTATATTTCTTCATCACTATATTATTATATGGGAATATATTTGTCAAATAAAACCGGTATCCTCCTCTTCGGCGAGATTAACTATCTCGTTGGCGGGAAATCCAACCGGAACCTTTATCCTGGTTCTAAAACCCATCGCTTCAATTCTATCTTTAACTTCCTGTAATTTCTCCTCATTATATTTTTTAATTCAACTGCAGTGCTTCCGCACTTTCTGGCATCAACAACGCGGATTAAAAGCACCTCATTTATTCCCATACCCTCTAACTCCACCAGACAATCGGCTAATTTCTCCGCTGTTTTAGAAAAATCGGTCGCCAGAAAACCTTCCCCTTTAACATTTCTTCCTCCCCCTTTTTTTGAGGTGCATTTTCATTTAATGACCTTAATATTCACAGGGCTTCATAGCCCTTCCTTCTCTTTATCACCCCCACCTGAAAATAATTTTTCCTTCTTAGATTTAGTCAAAAAACTCATTTAATTTTTACTCATTACCTTCAGGCTGAACCATAACCCTCTCTACTGTTTTCGCCGGAAACCAGTGGCGGGTCCGGTTAGCAATCGCCACCAGGCCTAACATAATAGGTACCTCTTCCAGGACACCAACAACCGTAGCTAAAGCTGCCCCTGAACTCAATCCAAAGATAGAGATAGCGGTCGCCACTGCCAGTTCAAAGAAGTTACTGGCCCCGATCATAGCCGCCGGTACTGCCACGGGGTGTTCTATCTTCCATAACTTGGCCCAGCCATAGGCGATGATAAAGATAAAGAAAGTCTGGATTGCCAGAGGTATTCCTATCAGAAGGATATGGAAGGGATTATTGATAATTACATCCCCCTGGAAGGAAAAGAGAATAATTAGGGTTAATAACAGACCAACAATGGTGAAATTACTCAACTTAGCTAAAAAAACATTCTCAAACCACTCGATCCCCTTATTTTTAATCAAATACCTCCGGGATAGATAACCAGCGACTAAAGGTACCACTATATATAGAATTACGGAAAGTATGACAGTATCATAGGGCACTGTTAATTCACTCAATCCTAAAAGGAACATAACGATCGGAGCATAAGCGAAGATTAAAACCAGGTCATTAATCGCTACCTGGACCAGGGTATAACCAGGATCACCGTCGGTTAAATAACTCCAGACAAAGACCATCGCTGTACAGGGAGCAGCCCCTAAAAGAATTGCCCCGGCTACATATTGCTGGCCCAGGTCAGCAGGGATAAAGTTTTGAAAGATAACCCTTAAGAATAACCAGGCAAAAAAGAACATGGTAAAGGGTTTAATTAACCAGTTAGTAACCAGGGTCACCGTTAAGCCCTTAGGCCTCCTGCCTGCATTAAGGATACTACCAAAATCAATCTGTACCATCATCGGATAGATCATAAACCAGATCAGGACTGCTACCGGGATCGAGACCTGAGCATATTCCCACTGACTTAAGGTTGCCGGAAAAGCCGGCCAGACCCGACCAATTATTAGACCAGCTATGATACAGATCCCCACCCAGATAGTTAAATACCTTTCAAAAAAGCCCAATGCCTTTTCATCTTTTTTACTCATCTTTTAAAATCCCTCCCATTAGTTTTAAATCTTATGATAGATTTATGCAAATAGATCACTTTCGGCCAACTCTTCACAGGAAAGACCACTTTCCTGATATTTTAATAATCTTTCCTTATCTTCTTGACATTCCCTGACTTTATCAAATTCCCGCTCAATTAATTCTTTAATGAAAGGATATTTTTCTAATGTAGATTCATTGATCTGATAATACACCCACTGGGCTCTTTTTTCATACTTAATAATTTTAGCCTGTCCTAACTTATTTAGATGTCGAGAAGCATTGGATTGATTAACACCCATTATACTTTCCAGTTCACAGACACATAATTCCTGCTGTCTTAATAGATTTAAGATTCTGATTCTATTTTCATGGGCTAAAGCTTTTATAAGATCAACCAGTTCCATCTATTCACCCCTTTCTAAAAATATATGTATATATTCGGTTTTAATCATATTATATACTTAAAATTTACTGTTTGTCAAGTAGATAAGCCTAAGCATTTTCTAGTATTAAGGCTTCTTATCCACAGCCCTGTTATTTCCACAGGGGAACGGATCAAATTCATTAATTCCTGTTCTCAAATTAGTCCTAAAAAAAAAAGCCCAACTACATTGTTCCGAGTTGAGCCCTTTGTACAATATATAGTTTTTGTAGTTATTTTTTTACTCAAAATATTCGGTGGGGTCAATTAAACCATCCGAGTTCTTTAAAACAAAGTAGAGGGATGGTTGGGAAGATATGCCTGTATCTCCTAGCCGGCCGATCTCCTGACCCTTTCCAACGGTGTCCCCCGGGGAAACGGCTGTTCTCTGTAGATGGCCGTATTCCGTCTGCCAGCCATTCTCATGCTCAATTGTAACCAGGATACCTTTATATTCATCTTCTTTAATTGAGATTACCTTGCCTGAGGCGGCTGCCATAACGATATCTCCCGGATTCCCGCTTAACTCAATTCCCTGCTGATAACGCCAATCATCAAAAACAGGATGGTAATACCAGCCGGGTCCCTGTAAGATATCACCGGAAACCGGTTTTAATAATTTAAGCTCCTGACTGGTCTTCTTTTCCACCGGCCGGACCGGTTCGGTAACTACACCCTCTACCGGTTCCTTCTCCTCTCTTTCCTGCTTATTGGTTATCCTTGCGGGTTCTACAGGAAAACTCTCCTTCTCGGCTGGCCTGGCAATAAGTTCCTGGGCCTCTTCAGTAATACTTTCCTCCCGGGAAACAATAGGTTCAATAACTACTTCCGGGTTTTCTTCTGCCTTCTTTGGGAAATCATAATCAGAATTATAAATAGCAATTCCAACACCGATTAACATGAATAACAAAATTAATAGAGTTAGTTTTTTACTACCCTTTCTCCTGAGGGAAAATTTTTTCCCCAGATCCTTTAACTGCAGTTTGATCTTATCTTTATCAAGCTTAAACCAGAACTTCTTTCCCATAATGTCCACCTCCAATCATATTTTTGCCAGAAGATGGACAAATTATACATCAAAAAAAAGGAAATAGGGAGTTAATATTGAATTAATAAACTTAGGCAAATACAAAAATTTCTACTGAATCGAAAATATCTATTTGTAGTTTGCAAAAAAGGAATTTCCTATGGTATTGAATTAAGAAAAAAAAAATATAATCTGGAGGTTTTAAATTATGAGTACTGTAAGGAAAGAAATAGGAATCGGTCTTGTAGGATACGGATTTATCGGCAAGGTACATACAATGGGATATTTAACCCTCCCCTTTTATTATGAAAATGCACCTTATAAGGTAAAACTTTCCGGGATAGCAAGCAGGAGTGAAGATAACCGAAATAGGGCCCTCTTTCAGGCTGGTTATAATTTTGCCAGTGAAGACTATCTGGAACTGATGGAGAGGAACGACATAGATGTGATTGATTGCTGCACCCCCAATAAATTACACAAACCGGTAGCATTGGCAGCAATGAAGGCAGGCAAACATATCTACTGTGAAAAACCGCTGGCCAGGAATGTAGAGGAGGCACTGGAGATGGCAAGGCTTGCTAAAGAAACAGGGGTTAAAAGTAAGCTGGCCTTTCATTACCGCTTTGTACCGGCAGTTATGCGGGCAAAACAGCTAATTGAAGAGGGGGCTTTGGGAGAGGTATTTAATTTCCGGGCTGCCTATCTCCATTCCGGTTATATCGACCCTAACCGGCCGATGAGCTGGCGTCTGCTGAAGGAAGAAAGTGGTGGGGGTGCCCTCTTTGACCTGGGTTCCCACATCCTGGACCTGATGAGATTTCTCCTGGGGGATTTTGAGGAGGTTCAGGCCAACCTGGAAACCTTTATTAAAGAGAGACCCGCTGCCGGAAACCCCACTCAGAAGTTAAAGGTGGATGTCGATGATCTTGTCATCATGCAGGTCAGGATGAAGAATAACTCCCTCGGCACCATTGAGGCCTCCCGGGTAGCAACCGGTACCAATGATGAACTTAGGTTTGAGATCCACGGTAACAGGGGCGCCATAACCTTTGACCTGATGGAACCCAACTGGCTTAAGTTCTACGATGCCACCGAGCCGGGTAAACCCATAGGTGGCAGGCGGGGATTTAAAAAGATAGAAACAGTACAGCGCTACCCCGAAGAGCCTGTCTTCCCCGGCCCGAAATTTGCTATCGGCTGGATTCGTTACCACATAGCCAGTCAGCATGACCTGCTTGCCAGTTTAGTAGAAGACCGGGCTTCTCTGGGTGCAACCTTTGAGGATGGTTTACGGATTCAGGAGGTAATGGCAGCGGCTGAAAAATCTGCAGAAACCGGCAGCTGGATAAAGGTGGAGAGGAATATATTATAATTGCTGTCCGGGGTATAAGTTAGGCTTCAGATAACTATAAGTCAAGTCACAGTTAAATAACAGATAAATGTTGGATAATTTTTGTAAATCTATTATTCACTACCAATTCTAGCCAGGGTGGTTCCCGGGTAGTAATGCTGAAGGATCTCCCGGTAGCTATATCCGTGTTTAGCCAGACCATTGGCCCCATCCTGGCTCATACCAACTCCATGGCCCTTCCCGAAAACCGTTAGTGTCAGTATATCCCCTTCCAGAGAGACCGTAAACTTGGTTGAGGGAAGGCCCAGACTCTGGCGAAATTCGATCCCTGTGAGGGTACTATTACCTATCTTAAGCTCTATTACCCGGCCACTCTTACTCCGTTTTAGTATTTCGATCCCGGTGATTGGGGTCTTCTCCTCTAACTGAAGTTTCTCACATAATTCCTTGAGGCCAAAATAATATGTATTTTTATAGTTCTTCTCCTGCTCCTGATCATAGGGGCTTTTGACACTTTTAAGGTAGGGCTCCTCCTTCCCCCAGACATAACGAGCATCTTCGGTCATGCTTCCACTATTAGCATGGTAGACGGCGTCAATTAACTTACCCTTGTATAAAAGTACCTCACCCCTGGTTTCCTCAACCGCCCTGTTAATCCTGACCCAGTAATAAAAAAAGGGGAGAAACCCCCATCTCTCCTTCATCTCCTTTTCCGACAACCAGGCCTGACAGTAACGGTAATCGGTTGATATACTAGCTCCCTGATACTCCCCCCTGCCAGCCCGGATCTGCCTGAGGGTATATGTTCGGGCTGCCACAGCCTGGGCCTTCAGGGCCTCAAGATCATAAAGGGCCGGCATCTCTGCCGCAACTACACCCCTTAAGTAGTCATCGAGCTCCATTATCTCTACCTTATCTTGCTGATGATTATAAACCTTAATCAGAAAATCCGATTCCTTTTTTTGCCAGAAAGGCCCTTTAACCAGTAAAACCGGGATGATAATCAAAATAATAAAGATAAATAATAAGAGGTAACTGCCTTTACCCAGCAAATAAAACACTCCTCTACTATAAGGTCTTCATTAATATTTATGACCTTAAGCAGAAGAGTAGAACAATCCAGCCTTCTCCAAATTTTATTCCTCAACCTTCCTGATCCTGGCACCTATCCCCTGTAACTTCTTTTCAATATTCTCATAACCCCTTTCGATGTGATAGCTCTCCCTGATTTCGGTATCCCCCTGGGCAATTAAACCGGCAAGAATCAAAGCAGCACCTGCTCTTAAATCGGTGGCAGTAACCTCAGCCCCGGTCAGGTGGCTCGGTTTAATCAGGGCACTATGTCCATCAATCTTAATGTCTGCTCCCATCCGCTTCAGTTCATCTACGTGCATAAAACGGTTCTCCCAGACCGTTTCAATAACCAGGCTGGTACCATCGGCCTGGGTTAGCAAAACCATCATCTGGGATTGTAAATCGGTAGGAAATCCAGGATAGGGAAGGGTCTTGATGTCAACCGCCTTTAACCTGCCTCTGTTTTTAACATTTACCC
Organism: Halanaerobiales bacterium; assembly: GCA_029981855.1. Lineage (GTDB taxonomy): Bacteria > Bacillota > Halanaerobiia > Halanaerobiales > DTU029 > JARRCS01. The sequence continues at coordinate 6,610 of JARRCS010000007.1, forward strand.
CCGAGATCTGCTCATCGATCTCAACCCCCATCTCATGGAGTTTAGCAATCAGCGGTTTGACATGTTCAGCCAGCACATTCTTGACAAAGACATTACCTCTGGTCAGGGCAGCGGCCATCATATAGGTTCCGGCCTCAATTCTATCGGGAATAATACGGTGTTCGGCTCCCTTAAGGGATTTTATACCTTCGATCTTGATAATATCTGTACCTACTCCCTTAATTTTAGCACCCATAACGGTCAGATAATTAGCCAGGTCCACAATCTCGGGTTCCCTGGCTGCGTTCTCAATAATCGTCTTACCTTCAGCCTTAGTAGCTGCCAGCATAATATTGATGGTTGCACCAACACTGGGGTAGTCTAAATAAATCCGCTCACCCTTAAGTTTATTGGCTTTAACCTCAACAATACCGTGGTCTAGCCTTACCTCTGCCCCCAGGGCCTTAAACCCCTTTAAATGGAGGTCTATAGGGCGGTTACCGATATTACATCCACCGGGCAGGCTGGTTCTGGCGGTACCGTTTCTGGCTAATAATACACCCAAAATATAATAGGAAGCCCTCAGTTTTCTGGCTAGCTCATGGTCAGCCTCAAATTTATTAAGATCCGCCGGGTTAATGATCACCTCATGACCCTTACGCTCGACCTTTGCTCCCATTTTCTCAATTATATCACATAAATTAGTAACATCTCTCAAGTTTGGAATATCAAGCAATCTGCTGGGGCTATCTGCCAGTAAAGCAGCCGTAATGATAGGTAAGGCAGCATTCTTTGCCCCGCTTACTTTTATCTCCCCCTCCAGAGGGGTTCCACCGGTAATTAAAAATTTACCCACTTTTATAAGCCCCTTCCTTATATCTCTCCCTAGCAAAGGGACACACCTATATTATATGAACCTAAATATAATTTCGTGAAAAATATATAATATCCTTCAGTAATAAACTACTAATTTTTACAAATACACTCTGTTCCCAGAATTTTATCCAGCCAGCTCATCTTTTCATAGTTTACCAGTTCTTCAGGGGCCTTCCTGGCCAGCTGTGACCAGCATTGGTCACACAGTTTAGCTCCGACATTCTTAATTATTTTATCAGAAATACCCCTTGACCGCAACCTCTCTTTTCTTGACAATACTTTCCTTTCGCCTATTTCAACCGCATGGTCGCTAACTACCACTAAAGCAATATCACCCTTCAGTTCCGGTGAATCAATCTTTCTAAAGGGAAGATCATTCTCGGAGGCCAGTTTAATATAATCATGGGCTGCCTCCAGGTCAACCCGCCGGTCAATAATTAATTCCTTTGCCTCAGGGTCTCTAATAGCTTCCAAAATCTCGGGGTAAATCCCCGGTTCCATGACCTGATCATAGGTTAAATAACGGATTACCCGTTCTTCAAACTCCCCTAAAAAGCGTTTCTTTTCCTCTCTTTTTAGCTCCGGTTCACCGTAAATGCCTTCTATAATCTTTTCTTCTAATTTACTTTTATTCTTATTCATCTTCTACCCCGTTCATTCATTTGTATATAGCATTTTATATAATATATTATTACCATAGGCAGTTATTTGATACAATTTAAAAGCCCCTCAAAGGGGCTTTTTATTCATGGATATCGATGTCTCTTTCTACAGCCTTCAGGCGGGCTATGGCCCTTTCCAGAGCAGCCTCTGCCCGGGCAAAGTCAATCTCACTTCTTTCAGACCGGAGCCTTTCCTCTGCCCTCTCTTTGGCCTTCCGGGCCCTCTCTACATCTATTTCATGGGGTAGTTCGGCAGTTCTGACAACAACATTAATCTGATCGGGTTTAACCTCCATAAACCCCTCACTGATAGCAATCTTGAATCTCTTCCCACCACTGGCAACCTTTAAAACCCCGGTTTTAAGCACCGTAACCAGAGGAGCATGCCTGGGTAGAATGCCGATAGCGCCATCTATAGCCGGTGCTTCCATTAAATTGATATCCTCACTGTAAACTACCCTTTCCGGGGTAACAACCTCTAATCTGATTGTAGGGGGCATTGATTATTCACCTTCCCCCAATTGCCGGGCCTTTTCTACCACTTCATCAATAGTTCCTACCATATAAAAGGCTTCTTCAGGCAGGTCGTCATACTTACCTTCCAGTATCCCCTTAAATCCCCGGATCGTTTCTTCTATGGGAACATATTTGCCGGGGGTGCCGGTAAACTGCTCGGCGACAAAGAAGGGCTGGGATAAGAACCTCTCAATCCGCCGGGCCCGGTTGACAATAATCTTGTCCTCGTCGGACAATTCATCCATACCCAAGATAGCAATGATATCCTGCAGATCCTTATACTGCTGCAGGATCTCCTGCACCTGTCTGGCCACCCGGTAGTGTTCCTCACCAAGAATGGCCGGATCAAGAATCCGGGAGGTAGAATCCAGGGGGTCAACTGCAGGATAGATTCCCTTTTCGGCTATCTGTCTGGATAAAACCGTAGTCGAGTCCAGATGGGCAAAGGTAGTGGCCGGGGCAGGGTCTGTCAGGTCATCGGCGGGTACGTAGATAGCCTGCACAGAGGTAATCGAACCCTTTTTGGTCGAGGTAATCCTCTCCTGCAGGGCACCAACATCGGTAGCTAAAGTCGGCTGATAACCTACCGCAGAAGGTACTCTCCCCAGTAGAGCAGAAACCTCGGAACCGGCCTGAATAAAGCGGAAGATGTTATCGATAAAGAGAAGTACATCCTGACCCTCCTGATCACGGAAATACTCGGCCATGGTTAAGGCGGCCAGCCCGACCCTCATCCTGGCTCCAGGGGGCTCGTTCATCTGACCAAAGACCATGGCTACCTTATCTATAACCCCCGACTCCTGCATTTCCAGCCAGAGGTCATTGCCCTCTCTGGTCCTTTCACCCACTCCACCGAAGACCGAATATCCACCGTGCTCAGTGGCAATATTATTAATCAGCTCCATAATCAAAACGGTTTTACCAACACCGGCACCACCGAAGAGGCCAACCTTACCGCCACGGGCATATGGTGCCAAAAGATCTATGACCTTGATTCCGGTTTCAAAAACCTCGGTCTTAGTTTCCTGCTCCTCATAGCTGGGGGCAGGACGATGAATGGACATTCTCTCTTCACTATCAACAGGCCCTCTTTCATCAATTGTTTCCCCCAGAACATTAAAAAGCCTTCCCAGTACTTCCTTCCCGACGGGGACACTGATGGGATGACCCTGATCATAGGCCTTCATCCCCCTGACCAGTCCATCGGTTGAGGACATAGCTACCGCTCTTACCCGGTTATCCCCTAACTGCTGCATAACCTCTACTGTCACATCTATCTTATCCCCGATTTCCTCATCTTCAATATGGGGGCCGTCCTGTCTCCTTTTCCTCTCGTCACCGATAATTTTTACCGCATTATAGATCTCGGGTAGATTGCCGCCGGGAAATTCAATATCAACAACAGGGCCAATTACCCTAACTACCCTTCCTACGTTTTGGCTATCGTTCATAGGAAAATACCTCCTTCATAGCTATTTCAGGGCTTCGGCGCCACCGACTATCTCCGAAATTTCCTTAGTAATTGCTGCCTGACGGGCTCTATTATAATAAAGGGTTAATTCATCTATCAGTTCTCCTGCGTTATCTGTAGCAGCATCCATGGCCGTCATCCTTGAACCAAATTCACTGGCCTTGGATTCCAGCAGGGTGGAATAGAGAATATTATTAACATATTTAGGTAGTAAAATGTCCAGTACCTCCTCCGGAGAGGGTTCATAGATGTAATCAACCTGTTTCTTTTCCGTATCCTCCTCCGGTGAACTAATCGGTAAAAGGGGCATCACCTTACAGGTCTGGCTAATGGCAGAATTAAAATGGGTATAGATAATACTAACCCGGTCAACAATCTCCTCTAAAAATAGGGAAATTACCTCCTCGCCAACCCTTCTGGCAAAGTTAAAATCAGGGTAATCATCAATTTTAATATATTCGGAGACTATCCTGTAACCCCTTTTAGCAAAGTAATCCCTGCCCTTTCTCCCGATTGTCAGCAAGCTTGCCTCTCCCTTCTTCTCAATAGCCTCTTCTGCTTTAGCGATTACTCTGGCATTATAGGCACCGCATAAACCGCGGTCAGCAGTTATTATTATGTAAAGGTGTCTCCTGCCTTCCCTCTCACTCAGCAGGGGATGGTCCCTTGCCTCCCGCGTATATCTAAAAACGTCGGTCAGGATCTCCCTGGTTTTATTAAAAAAGGGTCTGGCATTCTCGGCTTTTTTCTGCGAATTCCTTAATTTAGCTGCTGCTACCATCTTCATAGCCCTGGTAATCTTCTGGGTATTTTTCACACTGTTAATCCGACGCTTAATATCGCGCATCGTCTCCATTCATTCTCACCTCTATTATACTCGTAAGGCTCTAACTTTCTCCAAATGAAAACCTTATAAGTTAGATATACACTGAACGAACGTTAAAAAAGCTCCGACCCCGGACTGAAAGTGAGAAACTGGTTAACAAAATACTGTTGAAACGAAGTGAGTTTATTTTGTTGCATCTTACTTGAAGGAGGAGCCGGGAATTAGCTTTTTTTAATGAGTAAAGTATATCTAACTTATTCCTCGTTAATCAGACTCTTCTCCTCAATGACAAAGTCATCCTTAAATTCCCTGATGACCTCCTTTAACTTCTTCTCCGTCTCCTCTGTAAACTCGCCCTCCTTCTTGATGCTTTCCCCTATCTCCGGGTAGTTACTTCTTAAATAACTTAAGAATTCCTTTTCAAAGCGTTCTATATTATCCACCGGGATATCATCAAGATAACCGTTAACAACCGTATAGATAATCATTACCTGTTCCTCTACAGGCATCGGTGAATACTGGGGCTGTTTTAAGACCTCAACAATTCTTTCACCCCGGTTCAACCTCTTTCTGGTAGCCTGGTCCAGGTCAGAACCGAACTTGGCGAAGGCCTCAAGCTCCCTATACTGGGAAAGATCAAGCCGTAATCTTCCTGCTACCCTCTTCATCGCCTTAGTCTGAGCAGCACCACCAACCCTGGACACGGAAATACCTACATTAACAGCCGGCCTTACCCCGGCAAAGAAAAGCTCGCTTTCCAGGTAGATTTGTCCATCGGTAATAGAGATAACATTGGTAGGTATATAGGCGGAAACATCTCCGGCCTGGGTTTCAATAATCGGCAGGGCGGTAAGGGACCCGCCTCCATGTTCATCATTCAGTTTAGCTGCCCTTTCCAGCAGGCGGGAGTGAAGATAAAAAACATCACCGGGATAGGCCTCACGTCCGGGCGGCCTCCTTAAAAGCAGGGACATAGCCCGGTAAGCAACAGCATGTTTGGAAAGGTCATCATAGATAATCAGCACATCTCTGTTCTCTTCATACATAAAATACTCACCCATCGCACAACCGGCATAGGGTGCTATATAGACTATCGGGGCCGGCTGGCTGGCAGTAGCCGAGACGATAATGGTATAATCCATTGCCCCACTATCCCGTAAGCGTTCCGTTATCTGGGCCACAGTTGAGGCCTTCTGCCCGATGGCCACATAGATACAGATAACATCCTGATCCTTCTGATTAATAATCGTATCAATGGCTATAGCCGTCTTCCCTGTCTGGCGGTCACCGATGATCAGCTCCCTCTGACCGCGACCGATGGGAATCATCGAATCTATCGCCTTTAAACCCGTCTGCAAGGGTGTATCAACCGGCTTACGCTCCACAACCCCGGGAGCCGGTGACTCAATCGGGCGGAACTTCTCGGAATTAATTGGCCCCTGACCATCCAGGGGCTGTCCTAGCGGGTTGACAACCCTGCCCAGGAGCTCCCTCCCTACAGGCACCTCAACTACTCTCCCGGTCCTTTTAACCGTATCCCCTTCCTCAATAAAGGTCTCATCTCCCAGTAAAACACAGCCGATATTATCTTCTTCGAGATTTAAGGCCATACCGAAGATCCCGTTAGGAAACTCCAACAACTCACCGGCCATGGCATCCTCCAGTCCGTAAACATGGGCAATACCATCCCCTACATCCAGGACCGTACCGATACCTTCGGTTTCCAGCTTCGTACCGTAATCCTCTATCGCTTTTTTAATTACCGAGCTGATCTCCTCAGGTCTAATTTGCATCTATTTCCACCCCCAACTCACTTACTGGAATCGCTGTAATTCTTTCCTCCAGTGATTCTAACTGTTTCTTGATACTACCATCGATTATGTAATCACCTAATTTTATAATTAACCCCCCGATAATACCGGGATCACAGCTTTCTTTAATCATAATCTTCTTATAACCCATTAATTGCCCTAATTTACTCTTTAAATTCTCCTTTAACTCCTGACTCAGCTTTATGGCAGAGATAACCTCAACCTCTGCGATCTCTTCTTCCCGGTTAACCAGTCTGTTAAAGTCCTGAATAATTTCCTCCAGGAAATACTCCCGCCTCTTGTCAATTAAGAGGTATAAAAAATTAAAGGTCAAGCCGGAAAGCTGATTAGTAAATATCTGTTTTAAGATCTCCTTTTTATCTTCAGGCAGAACCCTGTGATGGAAGAGTATTTTCTTCAGCTCATCATGCTGTTTAATAATCTGCCAGATCTCATTTAATTCATCTCTGAGTACAAGCAGGTTATTATGCTCCTTCCCCAGGGCAAATAAGGCCTGACTGTATTTTTTAGCAACCTCATTGCGCATCATTTAAGATCACCCAGTCTCTGCTGATCCAGTTCCTGAATATATTGATTGATTAAGGCTTCATGTTTACCCTGGTCCAGTTTCTCCTGAATCAGCTTGCCAGCTATCAGCAGGGAGAGAGAAGCCAGTTCATTTCTTACCTCCTTTAAGGCCTCCTTTTTTGCCTGATTGACCTCATAGAGCTTACTCTCCTTGATCCTCTCTGCTTCCTTTTTAGCCTCGGTAATAATCTCCCTGGCCTTCCTTCTGCCCCGCTTCTCCGCCTCTTCTATAATATCCTGGGCCTCTTTTCTGGCCTTTTTCAGCTCTGCCTCGTACTTATCTCTTAAATCCTCAGCCTCACGCTTTTTCGTCTCTGCCTCCGTCAGGTCATTCTCTATCTTCTGGGAACGTTTATCAAGGATCTCGGTTATCGGGCCATATAAATAGCGTTTCAATAACCATAATAAAACAAGAAAGTTAATAACTTGCCAGAAAATAGTCCAGTTGATATTGACCAAAACCACGTCACCCCCTACAGAATTAATCTGTCATCTCATATTAAAAGAACAATTACATGATTTATATCTACAGACTAAATGCTCATAATTCTATAAAGCGGGAGGGAAGTTGCCTCCCCTCCCTGAATTGGAAACATCTATTTGTAGTTTACAAAAAAGAATTCCTATAGTTTATATGGTAAAAATTAAAACAATGGCAATTACCAGAGAGTAAATACCGGTTGACTCTGCAACAGCCTGTCCCAGGAGCATGGTAGTAATAACATTACCCCTTGCTTCCGGATCCCTGGCTACGGCTTCAACCGCCTTACCAGCGGCATATCCCTGACCGACACCTGGACCGATACCGGCTATCATGGCAAAACCTGCTCCCAGTAAAGCAGCCGCCTTAATAATTGTATGAGCAACATCTGGTGAAAACTGTACCATCTTTATTCCTCCTTTCTATGATGCTTTTTGATCAAAATGTTAAATTAATCTTATCCTTTGAGGCAAGTTAGCTATAACACGGACGAATGTTAAAAATGCTCCGCTAATTTGCTACCTGTAACTTTCCAGCTTTTTCTCTAAACTTCCTTTAATGATATCTATCATAACCAGCCCTATCACCGTCAGCTTGACGAAAAAGAGGCCGACGGCTGCAGCTAGAAAATTGACAGAAGGATTTTTCCGGGCCACAAAGAGAACTACAAAGTAGATTATGTATTCGATAAAATAGCGGTTTCTAATAAATGTGCTTGCCTTCTTCTCCTGCATATCGAGGGCACGCTCTATCTGGATTAATCTTAACCTGAAGATTAAAGTAGCTATCAAAAGGCCAAAGATAAACCCCAGTAAGGTTGCAAATTCACCTCTGATAAGTGAGTAGATCAGGGGGATTAAAGCCAGAGAATATGTTTTCTTTAAGATCTCCTGCTGTAGTTTAGCAGGTTCATCGATATATTTCATACTCGTTCACCCATCAACCACTGAAGATCAGAAAGATGGCAATTACCAGTGAATAAATACCCGTGGAACCGGAAATAACCTGTCCCAGTAACATAGTTGTAATAATTGCCCCCCTAGCCTCAGGTTGCCTCCTAACAGCCTCTGTTGCTGCCCCGGCTGCATAACCCATTCCGATTCCGGGGCCAATACCGGCAATAACAGCTAACCCTGCTCCAATCAGGGAAGCTGTTCTGATTATCGAGTCAACAACTTCAGGTGAAAAACTTACCATACTCCATTCCCCCCCTTTTTTAGACTAAAAGTTCAGGTCGGATTAAATCATTACTATCCCGACTTGGCCACGGAAATATAAGCTATGGCAATCATACCAAAGATTAAGGCCTGTATCAATCCCACAAATAAACCAAACCAGGCATGGAGCGGAACAGGTATTAAGCCCGGTGCTACCTGATAGATAAGGGAGATAATGATTCCGCCCCCCACAACATTTCCAAAAAGACGGAAGGAATGGGAGATTGGCCTGGCCAGTTCACCTACTATATTAAGGGGCAAAAGAAAGATTACCGGTTCACCAAAACCCTTTAAATAGCCCCAGAGACCGTTATCCCTTACCCCCTCATAATGGCTGACCAGAAAGACTACCAGAGCCAGACCCAGGGTAAGATTAAGGTCACCGGTAGGACTTACCAGACCGGGAACCGTGCCTATCAGGTTACCTACTCCGACATAGATAAAGATGGTTCCTATAAAGGGCAAGAATCTCATTGCTTCACCCGGCAGCATCGCTTCCAGCTGATCATGGATTGATGTAATCAGTAATTCCACAGCATTCTGTAAACGGCCGGGCTTAAGGGTTAACCTTTTTGTAGCCACCCTGGCAAAGATAACAATTAAAATAATGGATAGCCAGGAAACAATCAGGGTATCGGTAACCGGTAGGTTAGGGTTGCCAAAAAGATATGTAACTACTCGCGGGCCAGGATTCATTATGGAATAACCCCCTTTACACTAATTTTCGACATCATTATTATTATTATCACCAATTAACTTCTTAATTAACCGGTAATCCGAGTAAAACCCGGATACTACCCCCAGAATAATACCTGCAATCTTGAAAAGAATTTGACTGCCGGTCAACTTATCAAGCAGATACCCTAAAAAAAATCCTACACCGATATTGACAACAATAATCAAACCTAGCTCGGTTAATAAGCTTAAGGATCTAAAAATATTCTGCCAGTCACTTTTATCCATTTTCTTGCCTCTTTTTTGTCCATGTACACCACTAATACTTTTTCTCGATATTAGGTTAAAATCCTGCTTTTTTTTACAAAAAAATTTTTTTAATCCCGCTTGTCCATTTCTATTTTATCACATTTGAAAATTTTAATGAATTTATTCTGCTTGTTCTAAAATATGCCAGAAGAAAAAACGGCAGAAAAAATGCACCAGAAACAAAATGAGAAATATTTCACATAATTATGATACCACTAATATCTGTCATTGTCAAGAAAAAGAAAAAATCCGGCTTACACCGGACGAGAGATGTTTAGTAATTTCCACTGAAGTCTATACATTACTCTTCTCAAGGGTGGCACCTTCACTGGGCAATTCTACCGTAAAGATCCCCAGCTTCCAGGCGCCAAATATCAGTCCGACTATAACTAAGGTAAGTAGGACAAGGGCCTCCTGCAACCTGGAACCGTTAATAATCAGGGCCATCAGGCCGAGCCCGAGACTGATCCCGTAAACACTTAAGACAGCCTGCCGCTGATTCATACCCAGGGCAAGCAAGCGATGATGAATATGTCCGTGGTCAGCCTCTCCAATGGGCTTCCCGTTATAAAGCCGGCGGACTATGGCAAAGATAGTATCAAAGATGGGAAAACCAAGAGCCAGAAAGGGAACGACCAGGGTAACTGCAGCCGCACTCTTTAAGGCGCCGGCGACCGAGACAGCAGCCAGGATAAAACCGGAGAACATAGCCCCGGTATCCCCCATAAAGATCTCGGCCGGATTAAAGTTGAATTTTAAGAAACCTAAAGAGCTCCCGGCCAGGGCAATGGCTATAATAGCGGCAATTACTTGTCCCTCCTGCAATCCTACAAAAAAGAGGGTCAAGGCTGCAATGGCAGAAACACCTGCTGCCAGACCATCCAGGCCATCAACCAGGTTTAAGGTATTGGTAATACCAACTGTCCATAAGATTGTAAGGGGAATACCCCAGTAACCGAGATAGATCATCCCCCCGAAGGGATTGGTAATAAACTCTACCTTGATACCGAAAAGAATTAAAATACAGGCAGCAATAATCTGACCGCATAATTTCATCCGTGGTGAAAGCTCATATAAGTCATCGAGAATACCAACCAGTAAAATAAAGGTTCCTCCCAGGATAATACCGGTTAAAACCCTGTTGAAGGATGTTGCCAGTAAAACTGCTGTCAGAAAACCGATATAGATGGCAACCCCCCCGATGGTTGGAACTGGACGGGTATTAATCCGCCGGGCACCGGGTTTATCTACAGCACCGATAGCTAGAGCAGTTTTTCTAATCAAGGGAGTAGAAAGGTAAGTAATAATTAAGCTGGCAAAAAAGGCACTTATATAAGCCTGCATTACTTGCATCCCTCTCTTCTAAGGGTAATCCACGTATATCTGTATTAATAATAACAGATTAGGGCAAATATATGCAAAGGAAAATTATACCTTACTTTGTACCATAGAGACGGTCACCGGCATCCCCGAGTCCGGGAACAATATAAGCATGATCATTCAGCCCTTCATCAATTGCTGCAGTAAAGATATCGACATCTGGATGCTCCTGCTGTACCCTTTCGATGCCTTCCGGGGCAGCAATCAGACACATCAACTTAATACTGCGCGGATTTCTTTCCTTTATAAACCTTATCCCGGCAGCAGCAGAACCGCCGGTTGCCAGCATGGGGTCAACCACGATCAAATCCCTCTCCGCAACATCAGTTGGTAGCTTACAGTAATACTCAACCGGCTCCAGTGTTTCCGGGTCCCGGTATAGCCCGACATGCCCTACCTTAGCGGTGGGAATTAGTTTTAAGACACCATCAAGCATCCCCAGACCGGCCCGTAAAATGGGAACAACCCCCAGTTTCTTGCCGGCAATCATTTTAAATTTGCCCTTCTGGATAGGTGTCTCAATCTCTACCTCCTCCAGGGGAAGATCCCTGGTTACCTCATAGGCCATCAGGGTTGCCACCTCATCAACCAGTTCCCTGAACTCCTTAGGTCCGGTATTCTTGTCCCTGATAAGAGTTAATTTGTGCTGGATTAATGGGTGATCTATCAGCTTGACCTTACTCATTTTCTCGGTATTCTCCCCTTTCGATTAGTTCGATCTTATCTATTCTCCTTTGGTGTCTACCGCCATCAAATTCTGCACCCAGCCAGACCCTGACTATCTCCCGGGCAAGACCGGCTCCTATTACCCTTGAGCCCATGGTCAGTACATTAGAATTATTATGGTTTCTAGTGGCCCTGGCCGAAAAAACATCATGACAGAGGGCGGCCCTGATTCCCTTAACCTTATTAGCTGCAATCGACATCCCGATTCCGGTACCACAGATTAAAATCCCCCGGTCAAACTGCCCGCTGGCAACACCGCTGGCAACTTTATAGGCAAAATCCGGATAATCTACCGACTCGCTGGAATCAGTCCCGAAATCTGTATAGGCAAATCCCTCTTCCTCAAGTAAATCAGTAATCTCTTTTTTAATAGCATAACCGGCATGATCACAACCAATAGCAATCTTCAAATTACCATCCCTCCTATAATAAGTATTCTTGATTTTTCTTTTTTTTCCTTCTTCCAAAAAAAATTGTTTCCTTTTACCTATTACTTCTTTTAGATGAGCCTTAATTTCATCCCTGACCTCCTGATAGACTTCCTCAGATTGTCCAAAGGGATCGGCTATATCTAAATCATTCTTAATCCCGGCAAACTCCTTGAGGGTAAATACCTTATCCCTGGCTTCAGGGTCAATCTGAAGAACCATCTCCTTATGGGCCCCGGTCATGGTCAGAATTAAATCTGCTTCTTTAACCAGTTTCTCATCTAGCTGCCGGCTAAGATGTTCATTGATATCAATACCTTCATCTTTAAGTACCTTGATAGCATACTTACTTGGTCCCTGACCCGGCAGAGCGGCGATCCCGGCCGAACTGATCTCCCATTTTCCCTTGAGATCCGAATCCTCATCGATTATCCGGCGGAAGAGATGCTCAGCCATGGGGCTGCGGCAGGTATTTCCTGTACAGACAAAGATAACTTTAGGCATCTATTTTCACCCTCCCTGGTTCTACCTGGTTTTTCATACTAAGCCGGCAAAATGTAGACCTAGATAGATAAGGGCCAGACCGCCGACAATCTGGGCCTCATCACCCAACCAGTGTCCGATCTTCGACCCGAAGTATAATCCGGCGGCCATCATCAGCCCGGCAACAGGCCCGGTAATTAAAGCGATTGCAGGATAGATATTTCCCAGCATACCAAGGCTAATCCCAACCGAAAGGGAATCTATGCTGACACTGAAGGCCAGAGCAACTACCCCCCAGCCCCTCAAGGATAAATCACTAAGCTCCTCTTCCCTGTCAAGCCATTTTTCTATCACCATATAAAAACCGATCAGTAATAAAAGACCTGAACCAACCAGGTTCAAAACCCTGTCTATTCTCCCATTTAGCCCCAGCAAGATCCTCAGGATATCCTCGATAAAATGGCCCCCGTAGAGGCCGGATAAAGGCATAAAAATATGGAAAACAGCTATCAGACTGCTTATTTTAATAATATCCCTGAGACTGTATTTTTGAATACCAATAACTATTGCCACCGAAAAGGCATCTGTTCCCAGGGCAATAGCTACGGTTATCATCTCCAGCAAACTCAAACTACTTTTCCTCCCAACAACAACGTGGATTTTGTTAATTTATATGCTTTAACTCTGAGGTCTATTCTCTGGTACTGGCTTTATATAAGCGGTTCATTACTGCCGCCCCGATACCCTTCTCCGGGATAGCTTCAATCAAAATTAGATCCAGATTACTCTGGTCTAACCGGCGTAAAAGGGCAAAGAGCTTGCTGGCAATCTCCTCTGGTCTGGAGCGTGAACCCATCCTGACGACCAGTACATTCTCCGGAAAATTGTTTAATTCCTGCAGGGTTTCCGCTGTAATTACCAGGCCAATTCTCTTGTTACTATATTCTTCTGCCATCTCTGCAATTTTATCCCGTTCCTTCTCCTCCAGCAATATTAAGGGAGTTCGGGGGGAATAATGCCGGTATTTCATTCCGGGTGATGGAGGTACACCTTCCGCCACCTCTTGACCCCCGGCTACCCGTACCTCAAACCCCAAGGTCTCTTCAATCTCTTCCCTACTGACCCCACCAGGCCGTAAAATAACCGGAATATCATTCCTGACGTCAACTACCGTAGACTCAACACCAACCCGGGCAGGGCCTCCATCAATAATCAAGGGTATTTTACCTTTAAGATCATTTAAGACATGTTCAGCCAGGGTGGGACTCGGAGCCCCGGATAGATTGGCACTGGGAGCAGCTATCGGCAGGGAGCTTGCTTCAATCAGGGCCCTGGCAACAGGGTGGGAGGGCATCCTGATGGCCACACTCGTCAGTCCAGCGGTGGTGGTAACAGAAATTAGTTCGCTCTTATTGAGGATTATGGTCAGAGGACCGGGCCAGAAAGCCTCAATCAATCTTCTTCCGGCCGGGGTTAGTCCGCCCTCGATTACCTGTTCCAGCTGGTTCTTAGTAGCAATATGTACGATCAGAGGGTTGTCCTGCGGCCTACCCTTGGCTTTAAAGATCTTTCCTACAGCCTTACTGCTGGTAGCATCAGCCCCCAGACCATAGACCGTCTCCGTAGGGAAGGCTACTACCTCCCCCTGTCTCAACAGCCGGGCACCCAGCCGGATAGCCTGATGCTCTTTCAATTCCGCAAGCTTTTCTCCTTTAATCAGATCTTCATCTATTTTTTCAACCCTTGTCTGATACCGCATAAAATCTATCCCCTCATCGTATGCTTAAACCTTTACCTTCGTGGTCGCTCTTTCTTCTGGCCAAGATAATACGGTCATGTCCGGTATAATCCTTTTTTACCTTAATATCCTGCCAGGTAGTATCTAGCATTCCTTTTACTGCTTCAGCCTGATCAAAACCTATCTCCAGAGCCAGCAGACCCCCGGGCTTTAAGACCTTTCCAGCTTGAGGTATAATTCTTTGAAAAAAATCAAGTCCCTCAGGCCCTCCATAGAGGGCTTCTCCAGGTTCCTGCTTAACCTCAGGTGGAAGCTGTTCCATCCCCTCTTTACTAATATAAGGGGGGTTGGAGACAACAATATCAACATTATGCTTCCTCATCCTTAAAAGGGGCTCAAGTAAATCCCCCCTAATCACCTTTACCCGGTCGGTTAACCCATGATTCCGAATATTCAGCCGGGCCACCTGGAGGGCCTCTTCTGAAATATCGATCCCGAGAACCCTGGCCTCCGGCAGGTAATGGGCTAAACTGACCGCAATGGCACCGCTACCGGTACCTAGATCAACAATATTTGGTTCCGCCAGATTAATTCTCCGACAATTATTGATCACCTCTTCCACCAGGAGCTCCGTCTCGGGTCTGGGAATTAAGACATGCTGATTAACCTTAAAATCGAGGGACATAAATTCCTTATGCCCGGTTAGATAGGCAACGGGAACCCGCCGGGCCCTCTGGCGAACAATCTCGCGAAAGGATTCAATCTCCTGCTCCTTTAGAGGAAGGTCAAAATTTACATAGAGCTGAATCCTCTCCATACCTAAAAGCTCGGCCAGAAGGACCTCGGCATCGAGCCGCGGCTCGGGGATATTGTGTTTTTGAAAAAAATCCACCGTAGCTGTCAGTACCTCTTTAACATTCATAAATTAATGCCTCACTATAGTTCGTATAACTGCAAATAGATGTTGAAGAGAGTCATACCTTCTGCATCCTCTTTAAGGTATCTTCCTTAATTAATTCTTCGATTACGATATCCAGATCCCCGTCAAGGATCTGATCCAGCTTGTGAACGGTAAAATTGATCCGGTGGTCACTTACCCTACCCTGAGGAAAGTTATAGGTGCGGATCTTCTCACTCCGGTCCCCGGTTCCTACCTGGCTCTTACGGGTCTCATCGATCTCGGCCTGTCTTTCCCTTTCATACATCTCCTTTAGCCTGGCCCGTAGAATGCGCATAGCCTTAGCCTTATTTTTGTGCTGGGATTTTTCATCCTGGCAGGAAACGACAAGACCTGTAGGTATATGGGTGATTCTAACCGCTGAATCGGTGGTATTGACACTCTGCCCGCCCGGGCCGCTGGAGCGGTAAACATCTATTCTCAATTCATTGGGATCTATCTCTAGTTCCACCTCTTCTGCCTCAGGTAAAACGGCTACGGTAGCGGTTGAGGTATGGATCCTCCCGCTCGACTCGGTGGTAGGAACTCTCTGTACCCGGTGAACTCCACTCTCATACTTCAATTTACTGAAGACATCATCGCCCTCAACGGTAAAGATAATCTCCTTAAAGCCGCCGATCCCTGAGCTGTTAGCACTCATAACCTCAGTCTTCCAGCCCTTGCTCTCTGCATAACGGGTATACATCCGGTAAAGGTCGGCAGCAAAAAGACCGGCTTCATCACCACCGGCTCCTGCTCTAATTTCAACGATTACATTTTTCTCATCATTCGGATCCTCGGGCAGAAGCATTACCGGCAGCACCTCTTCCAGGCGCTCCCTTTGAGGTTCAAGTTCCTCAAGCTCCATCTTGGCCAGTTCCTTGACCTCCTGATCCTCATTACCGGCCAGGACGGCTCTGGCCTCTTCAATTCCGCTCAAAACCCGCTTATACTCTTCATATTTATCAACAATTTCTTTTAATTTAGCGTGTTTTTTTAAGAGTTTCTGATAACGGTCAATGTCATTAATTACCTCCGGATCACTTATCTCTCTATTTAATTCTTTATATTTACTTTCCAGATCAGCAAGTTTTTCCTTCAAATTAAACATCAAGCTCATCCCTTTCCTCTTCCGGTAGCACCGCCTTTAAAGCAGTAATAGCTACCTCTAACATAGAATCATCGGGCTCATTAGTGGTTAATTTCTGTAACCAGAGACCCGGTGTGGCAATGATTCTAATTATCGGATTAACCCTTTCCCCTCCGGCCAGTTTGATCACCTCATAGGATGTTCCGGCAATCACGGGCAATAATAGTATATGATATAAAATCCTTTCTAATAAAGGGGGTCTGCCGAAGAAGGAAAAGAAAAAGATACTTAAGAGTATAACGATAAAGATAAAGTTAGTACCACACCTGGGATGCAGGGTAGTAAAATTACGGGCATTTTCAACACTCAGAGGGAATTTTGACTCGTAATTATGAATTACCTTGTGTTCTGCCCCGTGGTACATAAAAACCCTCTTGATATCCTTCAGACGCGAGATGACAAATAAATATGCTAAAAAGGCTGTAATTTTTATTATGCCCTCAATTAAATTTAATATAATATTAAGGTTAATAAAGGATTGGATCAGTGCTACAATTCCAGCGGGAAGGGCTACAAAGAGTAAAATAGCCAGCCCGAAGGAGATAAGAATACTGATAAACATCTCCAGCGGGGTAATCTCTTCATCCTCTTCTTCCGCCACCTGACTGGCAGAAAAGGTGAGGGATTTAATACCGATAATCAGGGAACTGACCAGGGCTACAACCCCCCTGATAAAGGGCCATTTGAGAAAAGGCAACTTCTCCCCCAAAGGTTTTAGCCTCATCTCCTTTAAGACTATATTTTCGGGGGATTTTCTTACGGCAATTGCTACCTTATTCTTGCCCCGCATCATTACTCCTTCAATTACCGCCTGACCCCCGTACTGAAGCTTACTCATTATTTCACCCCTTTGATTACCTGATGGCACTTACGACAGCGGGCTTCATAAACCTCACTGGCCCCGACCAGAATAACGGGGTCATCATATGAGGCCGGTCTGCCATTGATTAACCGCTGGGTACGGGTGGCGGGATTACCGCAGATTACACAGATAGCGTGGAGTTTATCTACATACTCGGCCCGGGCTAAAAGCTCCGGCACCGGGCCAAAGGGCTCTCCCCTGAAATCCCGGTCCAGTCCGGCCAGAATTACCCTTATACCGTCATTTGCCATCTTTTCACATATATCTATAATTTCATCGGAAAAAAACTGAATTTCATCAATCCCAACAACATCAATACTGTTATCAAGTCTCTTTATAATCTCTTCAGGATGGTCAACAGAAATGGCCTCAATACTATCCCCGCTGTGGGAGACAACATCACTTTTGCTGTAACGGTCATCTATAAGTGGTTTAAAGACTTTCACCTTCTGTTTGGCAATCTTAACCCGCCTTACCCGGCGGATTAGTTCCTCACTCTTCCCGCAATACATGGGACCGGTAATAACCTCAATCCAGCCGCTATTACTTATCTTATACATGACATAACTCATCCTTCCTCCAGCAGGTCCTCTATGAAAAAAGCAGAGCCTGTTTAGCCCTGCTAAATGACATGGGCCTCTATTCCTCCGAGAGGCCGTATTTTTTATTAAATCTCTCGATCCTTCCTCCCCTAGCAGCCTGACGCTGCTTGCCAGTATAGAAAGGATGACAGTTGGAGCAAACCTCAACATGAATATTTTCCCTGGTGGATTTTGTCTTATATTCCGCTCCACAGGCACAGACAATAGTTGCCTCTTTTAGTTCTGGATGGATTTCTTTTTTCATTGGTTTCACCTCTTTCTTCCCATTATCAACTTCTACATTATATCATAGGAAAAATATCTATGCAACTTCATTTAAAGACCTTCTGCAGGCTTGCCAGTAGCTCGCGGTTATTTTTGGTATTATTAAGCTGCTTGATTAAAGACTCCATTACTTCATGAGGGTTGGAGCGGGCGATTCCCTGCCGGAAGCTCCACATAGTCTTTAACTCCTCTTCCTCTAATAATAGTTCTTCCTTTCTGGTACCGGATTTCTGAATATCTATTGCCGGAAAAATTCGCTGCTCGGCCAGGCTCCTGTCCAGATGGAGCTCCATATTGCCTGTTCCCTTGAACTCTTCATAGATAACATCATCCATTCTACTACCGGTATCGATCAGGGCGGTTGCCAGGATAGTCAGGCTCCCACCTTCCTCAATATTCCGCCCGGCTCCAAAGAAACTTTTGGGGAAATGCATAGCTGTCGGATCGAGTCCACCGGAAAGGGTCCTACCGCTGGGAGGAATAGTAACATTGGAGGCCCTGGCTAAACGGGTTATACTATCAAGTAAGATAACCACATCATTTTTATGCTCTACCAGCCTCTTGGCCTTTTTTAAGACCAGCTCGGCAACCTGAAGATGGTTTTCCGGTGGCTCATCAAAGGTGGAACTGATTACCTCTGCATCCACAGAGCGTTTCATATCCGTCACTTCTTCAGGCCGCTCATCTATCAGGAGAATCATCAGCTTGACCTCAGGATAATTGGTCGAGATACTGTTGGCAATCTTTTTTAGGAGAACGGTCTTCCCTGCCTTGGGCGGGGAAACGATTAAACCCCGCTGTCCCTTACCAATTGGGGCTATCAGGTCTATTAACCGAACCGATATTTCCTCAGGGTTATGCTCTAGCTTTAATCTCTCAGTGGGGTAGAGCGGGGTCAGGTCTTCAAAATAGGCCCTGTCCTTTGCTTTTTCCGGATCCTGAAAATTAACAGCCTCAATTCTCAATAAGGCAAAATACCGTTCCGAATCCTTGGGCTCCCTTACCTGGCCGGAAACAACATCACCGGTTCTTAAGTCAAAACGTCTGATCTGGGAAGCCGATATATAGATATCGTCCCCGGAGGGAAGATATTTTGAGGGCCTTAAAAAACCATAGCCTTCACCGGAGACAATATCAAGCACCCCTTCGGCAAAAATATGCCCCCCCTTCTCTGTCGCCTTCTCTAAAATAGCAAAGATTAAATCCTTTTTTCGCATCTGGGTATATCCGGTTACACCCAGTTCCTTTGCTACCTTATGCAGCTCAGTAATCGTTTTTCTTTCCAGTTCACTAATATTTAACAAATTAAATCCACCTTTCTCTTGGAGTCGAACCGGCCGTAACAGCACAACATAAATTTCTTTAGTGTTTTTAGAAAAGCAAATTAGCCTTCAACCATAATATTAAATTAATGCCTCTCTATTATTTGATAATAACTGCAAATAGATGTTGAAGAGATGTTTAAAAATTATTAAATACCCAGGAATTTATGTTATTAAGAAGAAAAATAATTCCTGGACATTAGCAGAAATGGATTATATTACAAAAAATTACAATATTTTGCTAGATAGGAAAGTTAAATCAGTAGTGAAAATGTCTGAAGGGCAGGGCGAGAAGAACATTAAATCTTCTACGCTACCATTAATTGGTGAGATACTGCAGCTGGCAAAAGGAGAAGGGGTAGACCCGCGAACCAGGAATACCCCTGTATATAGTTAAGCCTTATTTGCGCTACCCAGGACATCAATCTTCTCCATCACCTTGGCCTTGATTGCTTCCCGGCCAGGGCCACAGTATTTGCGTGGATCATATAATTCCTCATCACTGGCAAATAACTCTCTTACCTTAGCAGTAAAGGCCTGCTGGAAATCGGTATTAATATTAACCTTATTGATACCCAGAGAAATAGCTTTCTTGACATCTTCCAGAGGAACACCGGAAGCACCGTGTAAAACCAGTGGAATATTTAATTTTTCCTTAATAGTCTTTAGCCTCTCAAAATCTAATTCGGGGTCACCTTTATAGACACCATGAGCAGTGCCAATAGCTATAGCCAGGGCATCTACACCGGTCTTCTCAACAAATTCTACTGCCTCATCCGGGTCGGTAAAAGCAGCTTCCCTTTCATCAACAGAGATATCATCCTCAGTTCCGCCAAGCCTGCCTAGTTCTGCTTCTACACTCACCCCAACGGCATGGGCGGCCTCAACTATCTTCCTGGTTTGCTCAATATTTTCTGCTAGAGGATAGTGAGAACCATCGAACATAACCGAAGAATATCCGTTTCTGATGCACTTCATGACTACTTCAAAACTACTGCCATGGTCAAGATGAAGAGCTACGGGAATATGAGTATTTTTAACAGCAGCCTCAACCATTCCCAGTACATAATCCATGCCGATATATTTGATGGCACCCTCACTGGTCTGCAGGATTAATGGAGAGTTTTTCTCTTCCGCGCCCCAGATAATTCCCTGCAAAAACTCCAGATTATTAATATTAAATCCACCTACAGCATAACCCTCATCATTTGCCTTATTCAAAATCTCAGCCATTGGTACTAATTTCATCAAAAAACTCCCCCTTATAAGTTTATTAAGTTCACCTGTGGGTCTTGGAATTCTTTGATTTACCGGTTGCCAGTTTAATTACTACCTCACCCTGGCTTTTTAACCTGTCCAGATCAAATTTAGATGATGCAGGTATCTGCATGGCCGAATTACAGTTATTACATGACAGCTCCAGTTTATCGGAAAAGAGTTCTATATTAATATCCTGACTCCCGCATTCACAAAAAAGCCCACCTGTTGCAGCAATATCATGCAGATAATCGAGGGTCTCCAGCATAATCTCAGGGTCAGCAAAATCATCGAATCCCAATTCATTAGCCATGGAGTTTAATTCCTCCTGCTGGCGCTTAAGTTCTGCCCTGATTAATCTATAGGAACCGTAATAACCTAAATTTAGTTCGGTATCAAGGCAGACCAGTGAATTAAGGCGGTTCTTTGACCAGAATATACTTTTCGGCAGAATAATACTATGTTCATGATCACAGATTATACAGTAATAATGGATCGAAATATAGTTTGCTCCCTTTCTGCTGATAGATGCCTTATGACTGCCGCATTCACAATAAATATCCTGTGTTCTATTACCGGCAAGCTGAAAGATATTTAAATGTTGAACATCCAGGCGCCCGCAGGCAGGACAGCGCATAGCAAAAACAGTAGTTCGCTCAATAACCATGACTAATAAACCTGATTAAATTAACCAGGTCCTCACCTCCTCAACCTAACTATTCTCCATAATATTAAAAAATCCTGCTTTTATTGAGAAATATTTTTCATAGAAAAACCCCCCCGCCCCAAGGCTTAATACCATTATTACCTGAGCAAGAGGGTTTTATACAAATTTAAACTAGCCTAAAATATTTCTTTAAGATATAATTCCAGTTCATTCAAGGTTCCCCGCCAGTCGGGTATAAAACTCTCCCTATGACGGTCGATCAGATGGTCTTCAACCAGGTAAGTAGCCATACCTAATTTCCCGGCTACCATATCCTCCTGCATATCATTCCCGACCATAATACATCTCTCCGGTTTTAAATCTAATTTATCCATGATCTCTCGGAAGAACCCCGGATTAGGTTTACAGTAATGCATATTTTCATAATGGGTAATCAAGACAAAATCATCAGGATCGAGCCTTCCCCAGCTTATTCTCTCAGTAATCGCCTCAAGGGGAAAAACAGGATTGGTTGCTATTATCAGTTGATAGCCCTTCTTTTTAAGAAAATCAATAATCCTGGCAGGGGTGGTGTCAATAACCAGGCCCTTTCTTAATAGGGGGAATTTCTCCTCATAAAAACGATCAAAACGCCTCATCAGGGCTTCCCTGTCATCTACCTTAATCAAAGAAAAAAAGGAGTCCATAAATACCTCCCTGTTTAACCTCTCCCCCTGATTATCTATCATATCAGATGTAGCCTTCAATAAAACCTCGATAAATCTATCGGGTTCAGCTATATCGGTAAACTCCCCAGTTAGAGACTTAAAATATCTATGTAAAAATTCGTCGAAGTCAATGGGAAGTAATGTCCCGTCAAGGTCAAAAAGAATGGTATCCCTCTCCATTATATGTCCCACTCCTTTAGATATTCTGGACGGCCTTTTCCATATATTCAATAATTTTTTTGTCCAGTTCCCTGCTTAGATTATAAACCTCCTTATCCCTAAAGTTCATCCTTTCTTTATACTTTTCTACTAAACTTTGCCTCATGGACTCTAAATCACCACTTATTTTTGCCTCTTCACTCAATTTTATCACCAACTTTAAGTAATTTAAATTTAAATTTAAATATATTGTAGCATATTTAAATATATTATACATTCTTTTCCAAATTACTTCAAGCTAAATATTTAAAATCTGTCTAATAGATCACTTTAAAACCGATAAATCAGGTAAATTTAAAAAATGCTCATAATTTGATGTAAATTAATTTCCGCTATTCTTTAAAGCTGCTTTAATAAAGCCTACAAATAAGGGGTGAGGACGGTTTGGTCTTGATTTAAACTCGGGATGAAACTGGACACCGATAAACCAGGGGTGATCAGATAATTCGATAATCTCAACCAGCTTTTCATCAGGGGAAAGTCCTGCCATAATCATACCCCTTTCCTCTAGCTCATTGCGGTATTCATTATTGAATTCGTAACGGTGACGGTGTCTCTCATAAATAATCTCTTCCTGATAAACCTCTTTACTCAAAGTGCCGGAAGCAATTTTACAGGGGTATAGACCTAGTCTCATAGTCCCCCCTAAATCCTCTATATCTTTCTGTTCCGGCATTAGGTCAATTACGGGGTAATCTGTATCGGAATTAAACTCGGAGCTATTTGCCCCTTCATATCCCACTACATTACGGGCAAACTCAACCACAGCACACTGCATGCCAAGACATATCCCAAAATAGGGCACCTTATTCTCCCTGGCATATTCAATAGCCTTAATTTTCCCTTCAATACCCCTATCACCAAAACCCCCGGGTACCAGAATACCATCAGCATCCTGTAGATATTCGGAGGGGGAAGTGTCTCCCTCCAGGTCCTCAGCATAAATATATTTAATCTCTACATCACAATCATTGGCTACACCTGCGTGTTTTAAAGCTTCATTGATACTGATATAGGCATCGGGCAGCTCAACATACTTCCCGACAATAGCAATACTAACCTTATGATTAAGGTTCTTCATCTTATCAACCATCTCTTGCCATTCCCTCAGGTCAGGTTCATGGACTCTCTCCTCAAGACCCAGCTTTTCAATTACTATAGTGGCTAACCCTTCCTCTTCAAGTCTTAAAGGAACCTCGTAGATATGATTGGCATCCACGGCCTGGATAACAGCCTCTTTATCGATATCACCGAAAAGGGCAATCTTATCCTTTACCTCCTGAGTCAGCTCCCGGTCAGAACGGCAAACAACCGCATCGGGCTGGATACCGATACTTCGAAGCTCCTTTATACTATGCTGGGTCGGTTTCGTCTTTAATTCCCCGGCAGTAGAGATAAAGGGAACGAGGGTACAATGAAGGTAAAAAACATTCTCCTTGCCCAGATCACTCTTTAACTGCCTGATGGCTTCAATAAAAGGAAGGCTTTCTATATCCCCGACAGTACCGCCAATCTCGGTAATAACTACATCTGCATCGGTTTCCCTGCCGACCCTGGTGATTCTGTCCTTAATCTCATCAGTAATATGGGGAATGACCTGAACTGTCGCCCCCAGGTACTCACCCTTTCTCTCTTTACGGATAACAGAAGCATAGATCATACCGGTAGTGACATTATTGCTCTGGCTTAAGTTTACATCGATAAAACGTTCATAATGTCCGAGATCGAGATCGGTTTCCGCCCCATCATCGGTAACAAAGACCTCACCGTGCTGATAAGGGCTCATAGTTCCGGGATCTACATTTATATAGGGATCAAACTTCTGGATACTTACCTTTAATCCCCGACTTTTTAGCAATCTTCCCAGGGAGGCGGCCGTAATTCCCTTACCCAGGGCAGATACCACACCTCCGGTAACAAAGATATATTTTGACACGTTGATCATCCCCTTTTAGAGCAAGATTAAAAGTATCTATTTTCACAGCAAATATTTGATTAAACTAAAGCCCAGAAATATTCCGATAATACCAGCTACACCGGCAGGGGCAGATGGTGCAGGAATCGGAAGTTTAAACAGGGAGAAGAGAGCACCTACCATAAATCCTGTTGCTAATGATAGTAAAACTTCCCGGAACATAATTCAGTACACCCCTTCAAAAACAAAATAGCTTTTAGCTTGTCCGGTTTTGACCGGTTAAACTCCAACTAATCTTTAAATTATTTTCGCTAGTATAATGACCATTTAAGTAGAGACTATACTGAATAAAGATTTTACCTTTCTCTCCGAAAATATCTAATTCAAGAGCCTTTGTCTTAACCTCCAGACTCAAGTCACCATAAACACCGCTTGTAACCCTGCCCACTTCAAAAGACTGGTGCATGGGAGCGGGCTCTCCCCGCAAAAGAAAAATCCTGCCGGTTTCAGGATCGATTTTTATTGTCGTCCGGGCACCCGCTATACCTTCGGAAAAATCCTGATAGACAAGATAGCACTGCCTGTTTTTAAAGTATAGATTCCCCTCGCCTTCGTATTTAAGGTAATCCTCTTTGGGTGAATTCCCGGCAATCTTCTGCCGGTTAGAAATCCTCAATCTTACTTGGCGGGCCATATCATTACCTTCTTAGCTCAAATTTATGCCTCACTATCGTTCGGCAATAACTGCAAATAGATGCTGGAGAGATGTTTGGAAATAGAAAAAAGCCACAGTACTGGGTATGCCAAACTGTGGCACCAAAATTATTATATACTAATTATCTGCCTTTTACAAGAGGGGGATTTTTAAAGTTGCTGGCCGAAACTAACAGCCTCTTTTCTGTTCTTTAAACTGGCAAAGTTCTTGACTATACAGCCGAGCTTCTCCAATTCACCCATCAACAGTTTAAGGGCCTTAGTGGTAGCAAAAGCCCTCGGGGTAACAAAAGCAATTGCTGTTTTACCGGCGGTTCTCTTACATTCGCTCAAAAAGGGACCGATATCCCCGGCAATCTTTCCTTTAAAAAAACCCCTGGTAGGACTGCCTGCCAGAATGAGGTCATAAGGAAAAAAGGTTACCATTTTACTCCTTTCCCCCGTACTAATAAGATCAACCTGATGGCCGTTACCTCTCGCTCCCTCTGCAATACCCCGGGCAATCTCTGCGATATTGCCTTCCTCTGAATGGATAATTAAAATCTTCTGCATGATACCATCCCCTCAATTTTTGCTTCAGGTCAATATATAAATACCAGAGTATATGGATTCAGTAAATGGAAAAACCTATTAAAATTATATCATATTAATGTTGAATTTTAAATAACCTTTGAATAAATTAACTTCGATTAAGCAAATTTTATTTTAATACCTTCAAACAACTGCAAATAGTTGTTGGAAAGATGTTTGCAAACATCTATTTATAGTTTCTACCCTACTCAAAAAAAAGCAGAGGAATTAATCCCCTGCTGCTCTTTATCCTATTCCTAATTTCTTTACCAGACTGTTTTTGGGCATATATCCTGTTACCTTATTTTTAACCTTGCCATCTTCAAATAGGATTAAGGTTGGAATACTCATTATCCCATAGCGGGCAGCCGTTGATTGATTAGCATCTACATCCAGCTTACATACCTTTACCTTATCCTCATACTCCCTTGCTATCTGTTCTACAACCGGTGCAACCATCCGGCACGGTCCACACCATTCTGCCCAAAAGTCAACTAAAACCGGTTTATCAGCCTTTAATACCTCACGGCTAAAATTACCATCATTTACTTCTATTGGTCTTGCCATCTGTAATCTCTCCTTTCAATTTATGAAATTGCCTGGTTAATCTTATCAAGTATCACCTGGGCGGGAACTGCACCCACCTGTTCAGCTGCACCGTTATTAATTACTGTTTTAGGAACACCGGATACATTATACTTCTCCGATAATTCCCTGAATTCAATCGCTTCAATCATCTCGCCCCTGATCCGGGGATTAACCATAGACATCTGATGGGCAATCCTTACCGCCCTGGGACAATAGGGACAGGTAGGGGTTATAAATACCTGCAGTAATACATCATCTTCAATCTCCTTGACCGATTCAATGATATCTTCAGGAAGATCAGGTGAGTTATTGGAAATATCGATTATATCCTCAATTAGAGTATTAAATTCGTAACCGGAAGGTATACCATAAAAATGAACACTCAGGTCATTCCCCTCCTTATCAACAAATATTGTTGCCGGAGCACGGTCAATCCCCAGCCTCTCGGCCTCTTCGCCACCCAACATATAGGTTTTTAAATTAATCCGGTCATCCAGTGCTGCCAATTCCGTCAACAATTCTTTTGTATCATTACAATACTCACAATTGGTATCATCGGCAAAAAAAAGGATATTAACCTCATTACTCAACTTTTCCTGAAAGATATCTTTAATCTTCTTCTGGTCATCCTTACCGATCTTGGCCATGTTTTCCACTCCTTCCTGAATAGATGGTCCTGCAAGAAGATTACATTACATATTATAAATCATTTGCTAGATTTTAATGTTAAATAATTTACATTTCAAAAACTTTTTCTCTTCAGGAGAAAAAAAACTAACCCTGAAATTCAGGATTAGTTTGCAATACACGTCATGGCCTGATTAATCGGCAAAGAAGACACTGTATGCCAGATAGGTGTTATAAATATCAACCTTACTGGCCACCTCATAAGGGGAGTGCATCGAGAGGAGTGCCGGGCCACAGTCCAGCACATCCATATTATAATTGGCGAGAAACTGGGCAATGGTACCTCCCCCACCCTCATCTACCTTACCAAGCTCTCCTATCTGCCAGATAATACCACTCCGGTTAAAAAGGGAGCGTATCTTGCCCATAAACTCAGCAGTAGCCTCAGAAGCCCCTGCTTTACCGCGGGCTCCGGTGTATTTGGTCAAAACAACACCCTTCCCCAGATAGGCAGAATTATTTTTGGCATAAACATCGGCAAAATTGGGGTCAAAAGCAGCATTAACATCGGCTGATAGGGCCTGGGAGTTTTCAATTATCTTACGTAGGATAAACTCACTATACTCTTCATTACTTAGATTCAATATCTCGGCAACCGTATTTTCAAAGAAGTGTGACTGCATACCGGTGCTGCCCATACTCCCTATCTCTTCCTTATCAACCAGCAGAACCATAGCAGTATGAGCTGGTTTCTCTGTATCAATGATCGCCCTGAGGGCCGTATAACTACAGACCCTATCATCCTGTCCGTAACCAGCCAGCAGTCCCCGGTCAAAACCTACATCCCTCGTCCTTAAAGCTGGTACAATCTCCAGGTCAGCACTTATCAGGTCTTCCCCGGTAATTCCGTATTTCTCCTTGAGCAGAGAAAGGATTGCCGCCTTAACTGTCTCCTTCTCCTGCTCCCCCTCCTTATCCTTCTTTTTAGAAGGAATACTACCAATCACCAGATTTAGCTGCTCTCCGGTAATCCCTTCACTCATCTTCTTTTCCATCTGCTTCTTGCCCAGATGGGGTAAGATATCACTTATGTAGAATACCGGGTCATCTTCCTCCTCCCCAAGCCGTATCTCTACTTTACTTCCATCCTCTTTAACAATAACACCGTGCAGGGCAAGAGGAATACTGACCCATTGGTACTTCTTAATTCCACCATAATAGTGGGTATTAAAAAAGGCCAATCCTCCATCTTCATACAGGGGATTGGGTTTTAAATCTATACGGGGAGAATCAATATGGGCCCCGACAATATGCAGACCATCACTCAAAGGTTTCTCTCCGATAATAGCAACAATGATTGCCTTTTCCCGGTTAACTTTATAAACCCTGTCTCCTGCTTTTAAAGAAGATAGTTCATCTAGATTCTTAAACCCCTCTGTTTCTAGAAGTTCTACCGAAGCCCTGATAAATTCCCTCTCCGTCTTGTTGGCTGTTAAAAAATCAGCATATTCCTGATTAAAGGTAAAGATCTCTTCAATCTCAACATCCTCCATCTCCAACCAGCCGTTCTTAGGTTCATATCCCTTTTCTCCCATAAAATAATTCCTCCTTTCTTTAACATTATAACCCTTTTTATGAAAATTATCAAAGAAAAAAAAGAAGGACTACAGCCTGCCCGCTGTAATCCCCCGGATTTTTAATATATATCTATCCTGTCCGGCCTATTCCTCATCGTCCTCTTCTTGACCCTTAGAATTACCACCAGAGTCACCCTGTGAATTATCATCATCTGAGTCATTTTCATCATCATCATTATCCTGATGCTTATGCTCACTAGCTTTTTCTTTCATTCTTTCGGCCATTTCTTTAGCCTTTTCCGCCTTCTCTTCGGCTTTATTCAACGCCTTTTCCGCCTTATCTGCAAACTTCTCTGCGGCTTTCTTAAGTCCCTTCTCTTCCATCTCTTCAGCCTTTTCTTCAGCTTTCTCCGCCTTCTCTTCGGCCTTTTCCAGTATTCTTTCGGCCTTTTCCTCAAATTTCTCCGCGGCCTTCTCTAAGGCCTCTTCCCTATCTTCATCTCCTTTCTCCTGCCGGATAGCCCCTATTGCCTCTTCCAACTGCTCCCTATCCTGATTCATTTCCCTATTCTGCAGCAACTCTCTCAGCTCAGCACCACTTACTCCTTCTGCAAAGGCTTCATTAATCAGCTCAATTATTTTCTCCTGCTCTTCTGGTTCCTTCCCCTCCAGGAGCCGGTCTATTACCTCCTCTTCCAGTCCCCTGATTCTGGCCGTTAACCTGAGCTGAATTCTCTCTGCCGATCTTACCTGTTCCTCTAATTGAATATGATCCAGTTCAGCCAGCACGTCCTCGATATCCAGCTGACTTTCGTGAATCATCTCCAGTAAATATTCCTGTAACTGCTGTTTTTCATCCTCATCTAACCCCTGAATACGGCTAATTTTTAGAGATAATTCAACGACCTGATCCATGGGATCGGAATTAACTGTACTATCCTCCGCCTGGATGGGATATTTAACTAAAGCAAGTAATAAGAATAAAACAAGGAAAATACCAACAGTCTTTTTCATTTATTGATCCCTCCTGATATATTTTTTAACCTATTATTTTTTTGTTAAGCCTATATTATCACGTAAACGGGCCAAAAAATGTGATGGCCGTCACCAATTCTCAATCTTTTTGAGAATAAATTTATCCTTATCTACCTCAATCAGCCCTTCAGACTCCAGCTTATTCATTACCCTGGTAACAGTCTCCCTTGATGTACCGATAAACTTGGCCAGCTGTTCATGGGTCAGACGCTCTATTAAAACCAATTCCTTTTCAAACTCACCATCCTTTTCAGCTCTGCGGATAAATAAATTTTTTAACCTGGTCTTTACATCAAGAAAGGCAAGATTTTCAATATCATTATTGGCCCGGCGCAGGCGGTGGCTTAATTCGACAATTATCCTCAGGGCAACCTCCGGATTTGTCTTAATCAAACTCAGAAAATCATCTTTTTCTAAGACCATTAAGCTGCTCTCTTTAGTAACCCGGGCTGTAGCCGAACGGCACCTGCCATCAACAATCCCCATCTCTCCAAAAAAATCACCCGCTTTCATAATTTCCAAGAGTTTTTCCTTGCCCTCAACCGAGGGCTTAATTATCTGGACCTCACCAGAAATAACAATATAGAAAGCATCAGACAAATCACCTTCAATAAACAGAATCTTTCCGGATTGATATTCCCTTATATGGGCTATCTCTCTGATCAAAGATATCTCTTCTCTGTTCAAACCTGAAAATAACGGAACATTACTGATCGCAAAACCCTTTTGCCTAATCATCGTTCGCTTCTTCCTCCATTGGTTTCATTGGCTGTTCATCAATATCTTCATCTTCTCCCTTCTCATCATCGTACTTTTCTCTATCTTGATAATCTTTAACTTGCTTCCCGTGTTGACCATTCTTCTCATCACTTTTCTCATCCTGTTCACCATCTTCAACAAAATCCTCTTTATGTTGCCCTTTCTCATCCTTCTCCCCATCTTCAATCTTTTCCTCGAATTTGTTATTTTCAACCTCCTCGATATCTTTATCCCCTTTTTTATCCTTTTGATGGTACCCGGAATGGATTTTTTCTCCCTTCTTGATCCATTCACTTACCTCCTTTTCCTCCCAGACTGCCGCTTCCTTTTCATCCATCTTCACCGGGGATGAAATCCTGCCGGAACGGGCAATACTCATCTGATTGGTATTTACAATTATACCTTCCTTACCGGAAATAGCCTTAAATTCTACCTTTCCCTCCTTAACCGAAAGCAGGGTGGAATCCCCATCGGTAAAAACCGAAAACAGGGTACCCCTAACACCGGCAACTGCACTCGGGGTAATCACCTCAAAGCTGGTTATTTCCTGCCAGAGGTTTTTAAATCTAGCCCAGATTCTCCCGCTCTTCAGTCCTAGGGAAGAACCCCTGGATAAATTTTCTCCGATAATAATCTCACTCCCGGATGATACCTTAATAAAAATTTCCTTCCCTAAATAAAACTCCAGCCTGCCGTCACTTCCGGTCCTTATTCTATCCCCCGCCCTAATTACGTCCCTGCTAGTAAGCTGTTGCCACCTCTCTA
This sequence comes from Halanaerobiales bacterium, assembly GCA_029981855.1. Classification (GTDB taxonomy): domain Bacteria; phylum Bacillota; class Halanaerobiia; order Halanaerobiales; family DTU029; genus JARRCS01. Next base: position 37,313 of record JARRCS010000007.1, read on the forward strand.
TCCGAAATATACTTAGAAAGTGGCTGACATCCATCCGCTCAACGCTACCTGCGATATGGGTAATATCTATCTGCGGACTATCCTTAACCTGAAGAGAACCATTACCGGCCCCGGCTCCGCCCTTTACCAGGACGGTAATTAAGAAAAGAACCAGTAGAGTAAATAAGAATCTTTTCATCACTACTCACCCTCGTTTAAACGGTAATAAACTAAATCTTTATTAATTCCCTTTAAAAACCTCTGCTCTTTAATCCAGCCATAACCCTTGATAAATTCGGGTAAACTTACGTATGTACTTTCGCCTACTATAATCTCCCCGGCCTTAGCCAGCTCAACAAATAGGGCTGCCTTATTTACTACATCCCCGATAACTGTATAATCCATCCTCTCCTTTGAACCGATATTCCCCACCAGAACCGGTCCTGAATTTATACCTGCCCCGAGCCTGAAGGGGAGTTCCCCTTTCATAGCCAGTTTCTGAATCTCCCTTGCCGCCAGCAGGGCCTTCCTGCTGTGATCAGCCACCGGAACAGGGGCGCCGAAAAAAGCCATCACCCCATCTCCCAGGTATTTGTCAAGTGTTCCTTTATATTTGAAGATAATCCTGCTGATAGCAGTAAAGGTCCTGTTCAGGTTTACGACAACCTCTTCGGGACTTCTATTTTCTGCATAGGTGGTAAAATCTCGAATATCTATAAATAAGACACTGACTGTAATCCGCTCTCCACCCAGTTTGACGGAATCAGGTTTTTTTAACAGTTCATCAATTAGCTCACCTGATAAATAGGGTGAGAAGGTATCAACCAGATACCTCTTCTCCTTTTCACTGAATAAATACCATCTGAGAAGACTGAAACCATAAAGAATAATTATAGTAATTACGGGTGTCAGCAGGTGATAATTAAGCCTGTAATAGTAGAAAATAACCAGGTTAAGGACGCAATAAAGGGTTATTGATAGTATCACAAGATAAGCAGACTTTTTCGCAGAAACCCTGGAAAAGATCATTATCTGGATCAGGGCAGTTAACAGTATGATTAAGAAATTACTAAAAAAGGATAAGTTATAGAAATAATCATTATTTAATAGACTTAGAACGGCCTGTCCGTTAATCTCTACCCCGTTAAGGTAACCATAACGGGAAAAGGGGGTCATATACCTGTCACCAACACCGGTAATAGCGGTACCGATTATGACCAGTTTATCCCGGAAAAAACCGTTACTAAAATTCCCTGATAAGAGATCGCTAAAGGAGAGATGGGGAATTGTCCCGGCCGGACCAGCAAAACTCAACATAATACTTTCGTTTTTATATTTTAGCTCCCTGCCCAGGTACATCTCTGCCAGTTTCAAGCTGAAGGAAGGATAACTTACTTTCCCATCTTTAAAATATATAGGTAAGCTGCGGATAATTCCGTCCCGATCCGGCACAAAATTGATATGCCCTAATTCTACCTGATCAGCAAAAATCTTTAAAGGTCTGTTGATCCCGGTAACCGTTATATCATCATTATGTAAAGCCCTCTTCAAGTGAATTTTAGCCACTACCGGCAGAACAATATTATCGTATTTTGCTAAAAGTCGAGCCAGATCTCTATCAGTGTTTTGCTCTGATGGATCGGATAGGATTATATCTAGTCCGATAACCCCGGCCCCCTCTTCCTCTAGAATTTCTATAGCCTGTCCATAATAGTACCTGGATATAGGCCATTGGCCCAGCTCCTGCAGGGAACTATCATCAATTACGACCAGGGCCAGGTTATCTACCCTGGGAGGGGTTACAAGGTACCTGCTTATCAGTAACAGGTCATCCAACCTGTTTTCCAGCGGTAAAAATAGATTAAAGTAATTTAACAGCAAGATAATTCCCGTAATAATCAAATATGGGGTTACCCTTTTAGAATCTAACATATATTATACCCCTGTTTAAATTATAGCACGTTAAAGAATTTAAAAGCAAGGTCCATCATATGGGAAATTATTCTCATTATTGTGCTTTTTAAGCTAATATGCTATAATTGAATATATAAATAAATAGATATAGAAGGACTGATCAAATTATGAATCCTGACATTTCCATCTATATTGCCTTTGGTGCAGGTCTTTTATCCTTCCTTTCCCCCTGTGTACTACCTTTAATCCCTTCTTATCTTACCCTGCTGGTAGGGGATTTTGCAGAACAGAAGGGTAGGAGATACATAATACTCCCTGCCCTAACCTTTATTACAGGTTTCACAGTTATTTTTATTCTTCTGGGAATGTCTGCCTCTCTCTTAGGCCAGTTTCTCTTAAAAAACCTGGTACTTTTTAGAAAGATCAGCGGGATTATTGTTGTTATCCTGGGGCTGCACCTGACCGGAGTTATAAAAATTAGGGCCCTTTATCAGAAAAAGGGATTACAGATATCAGCTAGTTTTAATAAGTATCTACGTGCCCTGATTATGGGGTTTGCCCTGGCCCTGGCCTGGACCCCCTGTATCGGCCCCATCCTTTCCTCAATCCTGATTTATGCCGGGACCAGTCAGACGGTACTTCAAGGAAGTATCTTACTGGCTTTCTACTCCCTGGGCTTTGCCCTGCCTTTTCTTTTAACTGCTCTTTTCCTGAACTGGATTTTACCACGTTTCAAAAAAATTAACCCCTATCTGAATCTGATTCAGACCATTACCGGGGTACTGGTAATTATTCTGGGTATTATAATCTACTTTAATTATTTTCAGGCCTTAAGCTTATACTGATAGGAGGGATATCTTTGAAAAAGATTTACTGGGTAACTTTACTAGTAATTATCTTAGTAGCCGGTCTAATAAGTTTTCAAACCAGGATATGGCCCTTAAAGAGAAGTAATGTAGAAGATATTGAAATCGGAACCAATGTGGGTCAGAAGGCACCTGATTTTACTTTAAAAACATTAAAGGGGGAAAGTGTATCTTTAAGCAACTTGAAGGGGAAGAAGGTATTTCTCAATTTCTGGGCCTCCTGGTGCCCTCCCTGTAGAAGTGAGATGCCGGCTATCCAGAAACTATACTCTAATCATGATGATATCGCGGTTTTAGGGATTAACCTGAGGGAAGAAAAGGGTACGGTAGCTGAATTTATGATGTTAAATGGCTACACTTTTCCGGTTGTGCTTGATCTTAATGCAGAAGTCGCCACAAAATATCTGGTTCGCGGCATCCCCACAACCTATATCCTCAATAAAGAGGGTGTCATTATGGCCAAACATACTGGCCCATTAACCTATGAACAGATGTTAGAGATGATGGAAATTGAATAAGGATTAATTAAGAGCAGCTGTTTTCACTACAGCTGCTCTTTTATTGATTTGCACAATCGGGACAGATTATCTCTCTGAAGGGCCGGCCATGCCTGCCCCTTCTCCCCTGTACAACAGCAAACTTCCGGCCGCATCTGGAACAGTGGAGATAGTGCTCAGCCAGTTTATAATCCCCTCCCCGGAATCTGATGGCCTTACCCTTAATCAGGGCCTCGGCAATCTTCTCCCGGGCCCCGGTTAAAACCCGTTGAAAGGTGGGCCGGGAAACATTCATTCTCTGAGCACATTCCTCCTGGGTCAATCCCTCTCTATCCTTTAATCTAATTGCTTCAACCTCTTCAATAGTAAGATTTACTTCCTCTATGTCGCGCATGGGAATACCGGCAGGTTTAAAATACTTAATCTCCGGTATATATTCTACCCGCCGCTCTTTTGGTGGTCTAGCCATTCATAACCCTCTCCAATCATTGTTTTAATTAATTATATCAAATTCTAATAGTATTTTAAAGCTCTGACATACTTGTATTTACGAACAATAGTCACAATCTTTTGCCTCCTTATAAGCAAAAAAATCCTGCTTTACAGGGGCAGGATAACATAATTTTAAAAGTTATTCTTTTGCAGATTTTTATTAAGATACGACACTATACTACTTTATCAAAAAAATTATCATCAAAGGAGGTCTGCCAGGGTTTAAATAGTAAAACCCTGGCAGATTCTATGGAAGTAATAGTTATTAAAACCAGGGGCACCTCCCCATCATGTCCGGGTGGTAAAAACGGTTGAATCCTCCGGGCCTGTTAAAACCATCGGGACCGTTCCAACCCCTCATACCAAAACCTGGTCTGCCGAAACCTCCCCTAAAGCCGTAATAACCAGCATCATTTTCATCAAAATATGATTTCACCTTCTCCAGCTGTTCCTCGGTCAATATCCCCTTTAAATTTTCCCACTGCTGTAGCCGCAACTCATTCAGCTGCTCGCTTAAGCTATTAATCTCATCCATGACTTTATTGATTTCGACCTCGGTAGCATCGGACAGGCTCAGTTTCCTCAATTCATACTGCTTATTACGCAGTTCATCAATTAAATCGTTCCTTTTGGCAAAAAAGTCTTTCTGGATTTTCAGGAACTCTTCCTGCTGTTCTTCAGTCAGACCCAGGGGATTATCATTATAGGGCTGATTTCCCCAGTAAGGCCGCTGATAATTAAAGTTGTTAAATCCGGGACCTCTCATACCAAAACCACCGTAAGCCAGACCGATGGAACTAAAACCAAGAACTACCAGACCTAAAACCAGCAAAACCGTAACAGCTTTTCTCAATTAAATCATCTCCTTTATTTTTTTCTATCTATATTATAGGAGACAATTTTGAAGGAATTATGAAGAAAGATAAAATTTTTTTAGCTCTCCTCTTCTTTTTTCCTCTCGTTATTTAACTCTAACATCTCTGTACAATCCCTTTCAAATAGGTACTATATCCCAATTATACAATAATAATTCCGCAACACAATAGTCGGTATGCTTGCTTTAAATCCGATTTTATAATACAATTAATTAGGAATTTCAACACCGGAAAGGGAATGGTGAAAAGATGACATACTGGTATCAAAAATCCGTTGAGGAAACGGTTAAAGAGCAAAAAACAGATCTAAAAAATGGCTTAACTAACGAGGAAGCAAGAAAGCGACTGGAAAAAATGGGGCCAAATAAACTCAAAGAGGGTAAGGGACGGACCCCCTTCCAGATGTTTTTAGATCAGTTCAAAGATGTACTGGTAATTATTCTACTTATTTCTGCTCTGATATCCGCTTTTCTGGGAGAGACCAGTGATGCGGTAGTAATTACAATTATCCTGATTCTAAATGCTACTCTGGGAGTAGTTCAGGAATACAAGGCGGAAAAATCCCTGGCCGCCCTGAAGGAAATGGCGGCCCCGGATGCAGTTGTCCTGCGTGATGGCCAGCAGCAAAAAATCAGAGCCAGTGCTCTTGTCCCCGGTGATATTGTCCTTTTAGAAGCCGGTGATTATGTTCCGGCAGACTTGCGCCTGTTTTCGACCACCGATTTAAAAACTGAGGAATCGGTCCTAACCGGGGAGTCTATACCGGTAGATAAAACAGCCAAGAGGATTCAAAGAGAAAAGGCACCCCTGGGAGATCAGAGGAATATTGCCTTTATGGGAACAGCAGTTACATATGGCCGGGGCAAGGGAATTGTTATCGCAACCGGAATGGAGACTGAGATGGGTCAGATCGCCGGGATGCTGGAAAAACATGACCGGGAGCCAACTCCTCTCCAGAAAAGGCTTGACCAGATGGGTAGAAAACTGGGACTTATAACCCTGATAATTGTAGCTATTGTAATAGTTGCCGGACTGCTCAGGGGAATGAAATTCTTTGATATGTTTATGACCGGCATCTCCCTGGCAGTAGCCGCAGTACCGGAAGGCCTCCCGGCAGTTGTAACAATTGTCCTGGCCCTGGGGGTACAGAGAATGATTAAAAAGCATGCCATTATCCGCCGTCTACCGGCAGTTGAAACCCTGGGGGCCACCACAGTAATCTGTACTGATAAGACCGGGACCCTGACCCAGAATCAGATGACTGTTAAAGCAATCTACCTGGCTAACAGAATAATTGAGGTTGGTGGTGAGGGATACAAACCCGAAGGAGATTTTTATCTTAAAGTCGGGGAAGAGGAAGGTAATCAGGAGAAGGACGCCTCCTCTGATGTTAAATCAATCGACCCCCAGTCAGATGAGGACCTATCCCTGTTATTAAAGGCAGCGGCCCTCTGTAATAATGCAGAACTTACCCGGAACAATCGGGACAAGGACTGGGACATTATCGGTGACCCCACAGAAGGTGCTCTAGTGGTAGCGGCGGCTAAAGCGGGCTATCAGAAGGAAAAACTGGAAACCGACTATCCCCGGATTAAGGAATTCCCCTTTGACTCTCACCGCAAACGGATGTCAACAATAAACCAGACACCCGCTGGTAATCAGCTGGCCTTTGTTAAGGGAGCACCGGATGAGATCTTAAAGATATGTAATTCCTATCAAAAAAACGGTCAGGTCATAACCCTCGATGAAGAATCCAGAAGGGAAATTCTTTCCCAGAATGAAAGATTTGCCAGCCGGTCCTTACGTGTTCTGGCTGTTGCCTATAAACCGGTTAATCAGGATTATAAGCTCGACCTGATTGAAGCCGGCCTTACCTTTATTGGATTGATAGGCATGATCGATCCTCCCCGCAGAGAAGTTGCCGGCTCCGTCAAGACCTGCAAGGAAGCTGGAATTAGACCGGTAATGATTACCGGAGACTATCCGGTTACCGCCCGGACAATTGCTGCTGAACTGGGGATTTATCAGGAAGGTGATAGGATAATAACCGGAGCTGAACTGGAGGACATGCCCCAGAGTGAGCTAGAAGAGGCCGTTTTAAAGACCACGGTCTTTGCCAGGGTTTCCCCTAAACATAAAAGCCGGATCGTAAAAGCCCTGCAGAAGAATAATCAGGTGGTTGCTATGACCGGTGATGGTGTCAACGACGCCCCCGCCCTGAAGGAGTCAAATATCGGGGTAGCCATGGGAATTACGGGTACCGATGTCTCCAAGGAAGCTGCCGATATGGTCTTGACCGATGATAACTTTACATCGATTGTGACAGCGGTTGAAGAGGGACGGGCTATCTACCAGAACATCAAAAAGTTCATCCGCTTTCTCCTCTCCTGTAATATCGGTGAGATTTTGGCCCTCTTTCTGGCCATTATCTCCGGATTGCCCAGACCCCTGATCCCGATTCAGATCCTCTGGGTCAATCTGGTTACAGATGGTTTCCCCGCTCTAGCCCTGGGGGTTGATCCTGCCGATAGTGACCTGATGCAGCGGCCTCCCCGGGATCCGAATGAAGGAATCTTTGCCGGAAAAATGGGCTTTAACATCATAACTCAGGGAATATATATAGGTTTTATTACTCTTATCTCCTTCTATATTGGCCATATCTATTATTCATTACCGGTAGCCCGGACGATGGCCTTCGGAACCCTCAGTCTATCACAATTATGTCATTCTTTTAACTCCCGTTCTGAACGTTACTCACTGCGCAGAATAGGGTTCTTTACTAATAGATATCTGTTGCTGGCTGTTGCCTTTTCCGCGGCCTTACAGTTAGGTGTGATGTTATTACCGCCACTCCAGGGCATTTTTAAAGTTACCCCGTTAACCGGTAGTCAGTGGTTAATTATTCTACTTATTTCCCTGTCTGTCATTCCCTTTGTAGAGCTTTTAAAAGCCATGGGGGTTACTTATAAGGATAATTAAACTCTAAGTGTTTCCTTCTGGTGGTGGATAGTAGCCATTTCCCTGTTAATAGTTGGATCGGACTTCTTGACAAATATCTTCTTTATTAAAAAATACATTTATTTGCCTCCCGGACCACCCTTCAGGAATATCGGTTTAAGCTCAGGATTAAACTCATTCTCCCTGGCAGAAATCTTCTCGGCTATATCAAAATACTTTTTGGTTATCTCCGAATCAGGGTCGGTAATGATGATGGGTTTACCCTCGTCTCCTCCTACCCTGACCTCAGGAACCAGGGGTAACTCTCCCAGTAGTTCGGTCTTCAGCTCCTCAGCCAGTTTTTTGCCTCCACCCTGACCAAAGATATAATCTTTATGGCCGCAGTCAGAACACTGATAATATGACATATTCTCTATTACACCTACAAGACCGGTATCCATTTTTTCGGCTAGCTTACCGATCCTGCCGGCTACATTGGTAGCTGTAATCTGAGGTGTGGTTACCACCAGAATCTCGGCATGGGGTAATTTCTGCATAATATTAAGGGCCATATCCCCCGTACCCGGTGGCAGGTCCAGTAATAAGTAGTCGAGTTCGCCCCAGTGGACGTCCTGCATAAATTGCTGTAAGGCCCCCAATAAAAGTGGTGCACGCCAGATAACCGGATTCTCCTCTTCGACAAAAGAACCCATAGACATAACCTTAATACCTTTTTCTTCCGGGGGAATAATCTCATTCTCATTATAGGCCCTAGGCTGATCCTTCAATCCTAAAAGACGCGGTATACTAAAACCATGAATATCAGCATCTATGATTCCGACTTCTTTCCCCAGCTTAGAGAGAGCAAGAGCTAGATTGACCGTAACCGTTGACTTGCCGACACCACCCTTACCACTGGCAACGGCTATTAAGCCCTCACTAATTGATCCGTGTTCTAGCTTAAGTTTCCCATCCTGTACCTCATACAAAGCTATCTCCTCCTAAATTTAAGTGATGAATAAATTGGCCTTCGGCCATAATATTTAATGGGTCATTGGAGCAAACTCTAATCTAAATGAATATTTTACTATATCTTAAATCTCAAACCCCAGTAATTATAGCACAATTATTAACATATGTCAATAATCTCCGGCTCTTAACTCTTTCCTATCCTTACCCATAAGATAAAAGGCGGCTAACATCACCATCACCACCATACCGAAGGTAATTTTATAACTATTTTATTACTTTATTTTATAGAAATAATAAAATTAGCTAGTTTACAATTTTATACCAGACTTGTCCAAGAAGCACCTATTTGATATAATAGCAAGCAGAGAATTCGAAGGAGGAATTATCAATGACAGATGAAGTTAGAGTTAGATTCGCCCCCAGTCCTACAGGTGATCTACATATAGGCGGAGTCAGGACTGCTCTCTTTAACTGGCTTTTTGCCAGACATCATGAGGGAAAATTTATCTTAAGGATAGAGGATACCGATGTCGAACGCTCAACAGAGGAATCTGCCCGGCAGATTATCTCTGCCCTTAACTGGACCGGTCTGAACTGGGATGAAGGGCCTGAGGTCGGCGGAGAATACGGACCCTACTTCCAATCCCAACGGGAGGATTATTACCGCCAGGCCATAGAATACCTATTAGAAAAAGAGAGGGCCTATTACTGTTACTGTACCCCAGAAGAGGTAGAGAAAATGAAAAAGGAGGCGGAAAGGGCTGGTGAACCTCCCATCTATCCTGGCCGCTGCAGGAATCTTTCTGCTGAAGAGAGGAAGGCCTTTGAGGCTGGAGGGAGAAAACCGGTGATCAGATTGAAAACACCTGATGAGGGATATACGGTAATCAATGATCTGGTTAGGGGTGAAGTCTCCTTTGAAAACCGGCTACAGGAGGATCTAATTATCGTTAAATCCGATGGTAAACCTACCTATAATTTTGCCTGTGTTGTTGATGACCACGCCATGGGTATCTCCCATGTAATCAGGGCCGATGAACACCTATCAAATACCCCTAAACAGGTTATGCTCTATCAGGCCCTGGATTACGAACTACCTCAATTTGCCCATGTTCCGATGATTCTGGCCCCGGACCGCAGTAAGCTGAGCAAACGCCACGGTGCTACCTCAGTAGATGAATTTAAAAATGAAGGCTACCTGCCCCAGGCCTTGATCAATTATCTCCTCTTACTCGGCTGGTCTCCGGGCAATAACGATGAGATCATCCCTTTAAGCCGGGCCATCAGGGACTTTACTCTGGAAGGGGTATCTAGCAACCCGGCGGTTTATGATACCAAGAAATTAACCTGGGTAAACGGCCATTATATGAGGGATCTCCCTCTTGAGGAGATCATGAAACAGGCCCTGCCCTTTATCAGAGAGGCCGGTTATGTTGAAGAGGATATCTCTGAGGAAGAGTACGAAAGATTATGTAAGATAGTCGATGCTGTCAGGGAGAGGAGCCGTACCCTGCTCGAACTGGTTGATGGAATCAGCTACTTCTATGATGATGATTTTGACTATGATCAAAAGGGTGTTAAAAAGCACTTTCAGCAGGATGACACCCTAACCATTCTGGAAAATGATCTTGACTGCCTGAAAAAGGTTAAGCCCTTTAACCGGGAAGCGATCGAGGAGATCTACCGGAACCGCAGTGAGGAACTGGGTGTAAAAGCCGCCCGGATGATCCATACAACCAGATTGGCCCTGTCGGGCAGAACCTTTGGCCCGGGCCTCTTTACCCTGGTAGAGCTGGTTGGCCGGGAAGAGGCAATTAAACGCCTGGAAAGGGCCCTGGAATATGTAAAGAATATGAAATAAAGGGATTTTTAGGAGGAAAAAAATAAAATTTAGCCCTTGACTGATTAAAATTTCTATGGTATTATAATTTATGCAATTGAGGTGGTGCGGGATTGTGTAATGGTAGCACGCATGACTCTGGATCATGTTGTCCAGGTTCGAATCCTGGTCCCGCAGCCAGTTTTGGCCCTATCGTCTAGTGGTCTAGGACGCCGGCCTCTCACGCCGGTAGCAGGGGTTCAAATCCCCTTGGGGCTACCATACATAAAACAACCGGCAGAAAAATCTGCCGGATTTTTTTATGACAATATAACAGTATATAAGATAATTTTAATGAATGTTATCTTTTTTTATCACCTTAATACAGGCTTTAACCACGGACTCAGAATATTTTTTACCACTATTTTTAATTATTTCATCTAGTGCTGCGTCAATACCTAATGAGGGGCGATAGGGGCGGTGTGAGGCCATGGCCTCAATTACATCTGCAACTCCGAGTATTTTTGCTTCCAGAAGGATTTCATTATCTTTTAAACCTTGAGGATAACCTGAACCGTCTATTCTTTCATGGTGTTGTAAGATCGCCTCTGCTACCGGAAAGTCAAAAATAATATTCTTTACAACATTATAACCATCCAATGGATGTTCTTTAACCAACTCAAACTCTTTAAAAGAAAGCCTACCGGGTTTATTTAATATCTCTGCAGGAATTTTTACCTTACCAATATCATGTAATAAACCCGCAATTCTTAACCCATCAAGCTGATCTTGAGATAGCCCCATACATCTCCCAATAGCACAAGCTAGCTCTGCTACCCTTTCCTGATGTCTTGCAGTATAGGGATCACTCATACTTACAACTGAAACCAAAGTATAAATAACTGAGTCAATAATTCTTTTTTGTTTTTCATAACTCTCTTTTAACTTTTCCCTATCGGCCAAACGGTCCCAGTAGACTGTTAACATCTCTCCTACAAGTTTAAGAACCTTGATATCTTCCTTTAACCAGTTTCTATTTTTCCTTTTGGTTTCATCAAAGCCAATAAACCCTTTTAAATTCTTCCCTGTAGAGAATACTGGAATAATTAAAAATGATTTAATATTTTGTTCCTGTAAAATTATTCTCTCATTTTTTCCCGCAGGTGGTATTTCATCTAAATCAGTAACAACTAGACTTTCTTCATTTATTAATTTATCCATCCACCAGGGGAAATCTTTTATCGGTAATTCCTGTAATTTATCTATTTGCTTTTCAACCCCCGGGGCACACCATTTATAGGTATTGGTCATAGTTTCTTTTTTGTTATCAATTTCAAAGATATAACTTCTATCAACATCTAGAGCACTCCCCAGGATGGAGAGAACCTGATTGAGGTCAACATTTTCCTGGGAAATAAATATATTTGATACCCTTAAAATTGCCTCTTCAACCATTAATCTCCTATCTAAACGTTCTTCCAGACGGAGTTTATCATCAATATTCTCAACCTGGATAAAATAAAAGGAGTCCCCCCTATTATTCCTTATCAGAGATATTGTAACATTACACCAGACCGGGTAACCTTTTTTATGTAAATACCTTTTAAGAAAAGACATTCTCTCAGTTTCGTCATTCTGTAATTGCTTAAACCTCTTAAGCATATCCGGCCTATCTTCCGGATGGGTTAAATCAAGTTCATTTAACCCTATCAATTGATTTAAACTGTATCCTGTAAACTGGCAAAAGGTTTCATTTGCTAGTAGATAATCCCCTGTATGTCCGGTAATCACCATACCGATACAGGCCTCCTTAAAAGATTTTTTTAACAAAATATCCTTTTGATTACCAATAATATGCCTTGCCTTTTTTGTAATATCTGCCTCAACAATCTTATCAAACATCTACAACCACCTCTTTAGAAACTAAATTGGATTAACTAATTTTCCTATAATTGCTTTAAAACCTCTTCATTGTATCAAAATAATGATAAACCACCATTGTCGGCAAGATGTGCAGATATATTCTTTTTTTCAACATTAAATTTATAACTTTGATCTCCTATTCTAATCAGAACATTTGGATAGACCTTTTGAGCTCTAATCTGACCATCTTTCGGTACCGCGACCTCAACAAGACTGCCGCCAGGACTACCTAGTTCCTTTACAAAAACATTTTTAGCTATAACCTTACCGCCTCTAAATACACCTGGTTCACCGGTTAGTTTAACCTTACCTCCGGCCATTAAAGTAGAATTAAATACCCCTTCTCTGGTAACCAGAATATCTCCACTGGATTTAACAGTACTAGACTGAATATATCTTGCCTGTATTATTGCCTGATTTAAATCAATTTCTTTTATGGTATCGTAGACCATACTTATTTGCTGTTTCAGCCCCACTAATTCTTTTATATCATTGATATTAGATAACCCCTTTTCATTAATTTTTTCCCTTAGGTCAGTTATTACTTCCTGTAATTCTTTGATAACCTTCTCCTGTTCAACTCCTACCCCTAAGTTACTAAGCTTATTGATAAGTTCAGTTATATTATGATATTTTGTATCTATTAAAAACTGGATTAAGGCTCTAACCCCATATTTTTTTAGAGCCTTTGTTTTAAAGCCTGTATGATATTTAAGTTGGAGTGTAGCTTCTCTCATTTCCTCAAGTAGAGACATTATCTGATAAAGATATGAGAGACAGTTTTTATAATAAACTGATAAACTGCCTGCTATTACAGTGCTTCCTACAATATTATTCCGAATAAAAATACCCTCATCAGACTCCAGCAGAGCATGATAAACACTTCCACCGACCTTAATAATTCCGGTTGCTTTTACTTTAAAGTTTTCCTTAACACTGCCGGAAATAAATACATCTCCGAAAAAATCAATATTACCTTCTTTTAAGTCAACATCTCCCTTGACAAAATAAACTTGATTTACCAGGAGTTTCCCATTCCTTATAACAGGTCTACCGGAACGGGTGGCAGATCATTTTTCTGATTTATTAATTTACCTTCATTCTTTCTTCCGCCGCTTTCATCCTGATTTTTACTTTAGCCATTCTACGCCCCAGCCCTAAAAACCCTCTTTTACCCCTATCAAGAACAATAATATCCGCATTCTCCTTGTTCACTCCTAAAATCGCAATACCTTCCTTTATTGCCGTTTCAACATTTCTGTCTTTAATAATAATCTCTCTGGGTTGCTCCAAGATCCTTACCCCCCTTCTTTATTTATTTTTCCGATTTTATGTTTATCCCGCCTTTTTCCATCCTTAAAAATAAAACCCTATTCCTCCTTAAAATTTCAGGAATAAGGTCTGGTTCCACCCTTATTTCCTTCGGCAGGCTGACAGTCATAGTATTAAACCTTAGACTCATGCCTTTGCGCCCTTACCTTTCAGTAAGTTTGCCTTTTCGAGGAATTATATGATAGTATTTAAATTACAAAATAATAAATTATATAATATTTTTTACCAAAGAAAAAAGCCGATACCTTATCATATCAAAGAAATAAGGTATTGGCTCCCAGCTTTTGATTAAAAAACTCGCTGTTCTTCCAATAAATTATTTATTTATTTTTATAAAAAAGTCTTTAATAGGACTGAGTTCCTTTTTTATTAATATTATTCTACAAAAATCACTAAAATCCTTCTTATTTTACAGATTATTTTAATAGATTATCTTTAAAAATAATAGTCGTTAACATCTCCGGACTGGTTATTTTTCCATCAAAATATATTTCCTTTACTGTACTACCTACCGTTTCATTTAGAATATTAATTAAAGATTCCTTACAATTTTCAAAAATAACCTCTAACAGATTCTTATATACTTCTTTTCCTTTTTCACTTTTTAATAAATGGTCTAATAAAGGGCTGGTATACTGTTGGCATCTTATAACTACTATATCTTCAAAAACTCTTGTTTTTAATGATTTAGGTCCATGCCCTACTACCTTTTTATAAAATTTACCAATTGCTCGATTAATATTTTCTTCCATTTCCCTTCTCTTCAAAAGATTCTCTTGATCTATCTTTTCAGCTGGGCTTATTTCAGTACTTAAAAGCTGATCTGGTAATACATCTAAAGCCTCAGCTATTTTTTTTAAACTACGTATAGTCGGGCTTTTCTGTCCGCTTTCAATATCACTCAAAAAAGACTGGGATAAACCGGCCTTTTGGGCTAAAGCAACCTGACTGAGAGATTTTATTTTCCTCAACTTTTTTATCATTTTGCCGAGCTGTTGACCCATTTTCTCCACCTTTAATAATGATATTATAAATGATATTATATATTTATAGTGATATATATTCAATCTCTTTAGAGATATCTCTAATATATTTAATTTTTTTATTTATTATATGTATTATAATGTATTATGTATTAGTAACTTTATAAATAAACATGATATAATTATCACTATAGAGATAGACCTTTTATCCATATCAAGGAGGTATACATTTATGGATATAGGTGAACGTTTAAAAAAACTTAGAAATAAGAGGGGTTTTAGTCAATATCAATTATCAAATAGGGCAGGAGTTAGTCAATCTTTCCTTAGTTCCATAGAGGCCGGTAAAAAGTCCCCTACTGTAAATACTCTAGAAAAAATATGCAGAGGTCTCGGCATTAGCCTGGCTGAATTTTTTTCGGATAATTCTTATAACCTCCCGGCTCATCTACAAAAATTACTAAATGAAGTGAGATATCTAACTCCAGAACAGGACAAATTATTAACAGAGTTCCTGATTAGTATAAGAAAGAAAAATACGTTTGACTGAAACCACCCTCTTTTAAAAAAACCTATAACTTCAAAAAGCTATAGGTAATCAATTTAGCATTCACTTAATAGTGACAGCCTGGTAATCATAGAACAACTATAATAAAAATAAATATTTTAGGCGAATCTTTCTTTACCTAATATATTAGAGAAATAGTCAGAAACTCCTCTTTTTTTATTGAGAAATAGTCTTTTGAGCTAATATTGTGAAATATTTGTTGGTAAATATAGGGCTATCATACATAAAACAACCGGCAGGAAAACCTACCGGAAAACCTGCCGAATTTTTTATATATATGGATTTTTCACTATATATCTCCACTATACGCTAGATTGCTCCACTGATCTGGGCCTCCTCAAATGTAGCCCTTAATAAAGACTAACTGTGGAAAACTTGTTAATAACCTGTGGATAAATAAATATTTATGGCAGCCATTCTTTTAAAATATACTGACGATGAATAAACATTATCAATCAAGATACCTTTACCAAATGTTAAACCGCAAATTACCCCACTTCAAAACTTAACTTTTCAGTCAAATTATTTCCCTCTATTTGATCATAGTAAAATAATTTAACCTACTATTTTTACCTTGCAATTCTAATAATTCTATAATTCTATAAGGGCAAACAGAATTCCCTTTAATGCATAATAACAATCTAAATGGAAATTATAATTTTATATTCAAAACAGGGTGCAGAACCTGTACTTCAATAACAAATCCCAGGAGGAATAATAAAAAATGAGGATACCTGACCATATCGGTATTATCCCCGACGGAAACAGAAGGTGGGCGGCAGCAAGAGACCTGCCCAAAGAAAAGGGCTATGACTGGGGCCTTAAACCCGGTCTGGAACTTTATAGGTTATGTAAGAAGCTGGGGGTAAAAGAACTTACTTATTACGGGTTTACAATGGATAATACTAAAAGGCCTAATGAACAGACTGAAGCCTTTACCCAGGCCTGTATTAAGGCAGTCGAAATGTTGTCTAAAGAGGATGCATCCCTAAGGGTAATCGGGAATACCGGTTCTCCCAAGTTTCCAAAAGAACTTTTAAAATATACCACCAGAAAAACCTTTGGCAAGGGAGGTATCAAGGTAAACTTTTTGGTTAATTATGGCTGGCAGTGGGACCTGCTTAAATTATATAAAAGAAAAAGGGTAGGCAAAAGAAGTATTAACGATTATCTTAATTCTAACGATGTGTCCCGGGTTGATTTAATCATCCGTTGGGGCGGTAGAAGAAGGTTAAGCGGTTTTTTACCTATTCAGTCAGTATACTCTGACTTTTATGTAATTGATGACTACTGGCCTGATTTTAAAGCCGAACACCTCTATGAAGCCCTGCGCTGGTATGATAAACAGGACATTACTTTAGGAGGATAATCAATAGGGCTTTTCCCGGCTAACATCCCGCATCAGTATTTTTTCAAATGCCTCGGCGGGTAATGGTTTGCTGAATAGATATCCCTGTATCCCATCACACTGTTGTTGTTTTAAAAAGGCGAGCTGTTCTTGTGTCTCCACCCCTTCGGCAATCACCTTGAATTTCAGGCTGTGTGCCATGGCAATAATGGCGATGACAATCGCCTTATTATTCGGATCGATGGTGAGATCACGTACAAAGGACTGGTCAATTTTCAGGGTATCTAGTGGGAAGTGTTTCAGATAACTGAGTGAGGAATAACCCGTTCCAAAATCATCTATCGATATATGTATCCCCATCTCTTCCAGGTGACGCAGCATCACAATGGTAAAATCGGCATTTTGCATGGCAATGCTCTCGGTGATTTCCAATTCCAGGTAATGGGGCTCAAGCCCCGTTTCTTTTAGTACCCGGGTGACCGTTTCGACCAGATTTTGTTGCTGGAACTGACGCGCCGAAAGGTTTACTGCCACATGAACAGGCGGATAACCTGCTTCTTGCCAGGCTTTGTTCTGTGCACAGGCAGTACGCAGTACCCATTCGCCAATCGGTATGATAAGTCCGGTTTCTTCCGCCAGTGGGATAAACTCCGCCGGAGAGAGTAGCCCCCACTCAGGGTGCTGCCAGCGTATCAGGGCTTCCATGCCGATAATTTTTCCAGTGCTGATACTCACCTGAGGCTGGTAATAAACCACGAATTCCTCACGCTCCAGTGCATAGCGCAGACTATTTTCCAGGACCAGCCGTTCAGAGGCTTTAACATTCATCATCGGATCGTAAAGCTGATAGTTGTTCCCGCCCTGTTCCTTGGCACGGTACATAGCAATATCGGCGTTCTTCAGCAGGGTTTCAGCGTCTTCGCCATCGTTGGGGTAGAAGACAATCCCGATGCTGCTAGTGATATAGAATTCGTGACCACCAATCATCAATGGCTGTTTGAAGGCCTCAAGGATTTTTTTGGCAATTTTGGTCGCATTTTCTGCCTGGGCGATTTCCGGTAATAACAGTATGAATTCATCGCCCCCCATGCGGGCAACGGTGTCGTCTTCACGCACAAGGTCTGTCAGTCGTTCGGCAACACCTTGCAGTAACTGGTCTCCTACGTTGTACCCTTGTGTATCATTAATGTTTTTAAATCGATCCAGGTCAAGAAATAATACAGCCAGCTTCTGCCGATTGCGGTATGCATGAGCCAGTGCCTGGGTGAAACGGTCATTGAACAACATTCGGTTAGGCAAACCAGTTAGAGCATCATGATAAACCTGCTGCCAGAGCATCTCCTCCGCCTGCTTGCGCTCGGTAATATCTTCCAAAGTCTCTATTGCTCCAATGACCTCCCCCCTGGTATTTCGGAGCGGTGCGGCCGTAAAATGCAGCCATCGACCGTTTTCTCCAACCTCGGGGAAGAAATCTTCCCCCTCATAGGCCCCTTGTACAAAGGACGACTTTCGGCACTTGCCCTGATAATATCTGTTTATTACCTCTTCAGATGCGCCATCAACGATAAGGTCTCCCAGGGTGGGCTTCTCCTTTGAATAGAAAGGCATCCACTGTTTTCTTTCTCCGATCATCTCCGCTGCAGAAAAACCGGTTAAAGCCTCACAGGCATTATTGAAATGGGTAATAATGTGGTCTTTATTAATCACAAAGGTCGGTATAGAAATCCCTGCGATAATATCTGCAAGCTTCTTTTCGTAATACAGATTATTTTCCCTGAGTGTGCCAATGACCCAGGCAATTCCCATAAACACTATAACACGTAAAAGGTCTTCTACAAGGAAAACAGATGAATCCACCAAAGCATAAGGAGCCATCAAACACGCCCCGAGGAAGAGGGCTATCCAGATACTCTGCCTCCCCCAGAAGAACCCTGCTAAAGCAATGGGTATGTAGAAAAAATGGGTAAATGCAGTATGAATCCTCCGTATGAAGACAAAATAGTAAACCATCCACATGCAAAATAAAATAAGCAAACTTAAAATGCTCACTTTTAAGGAAACTTTATTAGAGAAACGCCGTCCGTCTTTCTTTGAGCTATTTCCCCTTAGATACATAGTTACCCCCTTATCTTTCAACGTATTATCAAAAAATCATTTTATATATATTGTCAAATCCCTGTTATTTCAAAGATTTTTCAAGAACAACTTATCACCACCCTCTTTTTAGGATGAATTAGTAATATATTCTAAAATATTTAATAACTTTTTACCCAAAAAAGGGTGGGTGACAAACTTTGAAACAAATTGTTTCTGTCTTACTGTTCGTTACCTCCTCACCAAAAACAAAAAAAAGCAGTTACAGATGGTAACTTCAAAAACAGAAAGAATCCATCTGTAACTGCTTTTTTTGCTAAAACGCAATAAATATTAAATAGCAAAGAAGAAATAAAGAAAAAACTCTTCGCATGTATATGTAAAATATTACCAAAATAAAGGTGCCACCCCCCCCCCCCCCCCCCGCACGAACACTAGTTCGCATGTCCTGCAGCTTTAACGAGTTTGTGTTATTTAAACCTTCATATGTAAATTTTTGATACGCTTTTTGGAATATGTTCATAATAACCTTTCTTTCATAGGGGAGGAATTTTGAAATTTTTGTATGATTAAAGCCATGCCAAGAGTTTATTACACTTACAAGGGTAAAAAGATGAACCTTAAAACTCTTTACGCAAAGGCCAAGAAAAACTTTACGGTCCATACTACAAAAGTTAAGTTAATAATTTTTCTTTTCATCGGCTACTTGCCAAATCTAGATAGGTTTGAATTATTTTATATATGTTATTCTACATATTCCTCAAATTTCCTTCTTTTTAACCTAAAAAACATATAAAATAATAGAAGGATTTTTCTTTTTTAGAAAAACTGCTTAAAAACTACGGCTGGCCTTTGAGAATACAATTTTAATCAGGCCTATCTGGCTATTTTAGGTGAGATAAAGATACAACGATGTGTATAATTCTTGGTAGTAACGGAAATTCTTATATAAGAAAGGAGCCATGTAGTAATGATACGCAAAGTCTTTGGTAAGCTAATATCTCGACTCGTAAAAAAAGAATCCAGTAAGGGATGTGATGACGAAGCCCACCTGCTGGAAAACATAGAAAATCTCGATTTAACTGCCGACCTTAAGGCTAACCTGCACCGGATAAAACAGATCCTCGGCGACAGCCCCGATGTTGTTATCAGGACATGCCGAATAGGATGGAAACAAGAAATTTGCGTAGCAGTCATCCACATTGACGGCCTGGTTGACAAGTCGTTGATAAATGAGGATGTGATGAAGGCTCTTATGCTGGAAGTACAGATGATTGACCGTAAGGAAAACCTCAAGGGGAAACACATACTAGAAATTATCAGAGATTCCATGTTACCTATATCCGATGTCAAGAACGTAAAGAGCCTTGCAGATTTTTTTGATTCGATTTTATCAGGAGATACAGCCATCCTGGTGGATGGTTCTGATGTAGGACTGGTGGTTTCAACAAGGGGCTGGAAAAGCAGAAATATAGAGGAACCCGCCAGTGAATCTGTTGTAAGAGGACCGAGAGATGGTTTTACCGAAAACCTGCGTGATAATACCGCACTTCTCAGGAGGCGGATTAAAACCCCGCACCTCAGAGTCGAAGCCTATAAAATAGGAAAACTAAGCCGGACAGACGTGGAAATCGTTTATATTAAAGGGATTGCCAATGAAAAGGTTGTAGAAGAGGTCAGGAGAAGACTGAGGAGAATAGACGTTGATCACATCCTGGAGAGCGGCTACATAGAAGAACTTATTGAAGACGCTCCACTTTCACTTTTCAGCACTATTTACAGGACAGAGCGCCCCGATAAACTGGCCGGAGGGATATTTGAAGGTCGGGTCGGTATTCTAGTTGACAACACCCCGTTTGCCCTGTTAGTACCCAGCATTTTTGCTGAATGGATCCAGGCAGCAGAAGATTATTATGAAAGATACCCAATTGGTTCTCTTATTAGATTATTAAGGATTGGGGCTTTGCTTTCCTCCCTGCTGCTGCCTTCGTTTTATGTGGCGATAACTACCTACCATCAGGAGATGCTTCCTACAGTGCTTTTGCTCAGTATTTCGGCAGCGAGGGAAGGAGTGCCCTTTCCTGCAATAGTAGAGGCATTCATCATGGAGGTATCTTTCGAGGTACTGCGTGAGGCAGGGATTCGGCTACCCCGGCCCATCGGACCTGCTATTAGCATTATCGGTGGTGTCATCATCGGCGATGCGGCCGTACGTGCAGGGCTCGTGGGGGCTCCGATGGTCGTCGTGGTTGCTTTTACAGGTATTGCTTCCTATGCAATATCGGGATATACCGCTTCCATTACTATGAGGTTTCTCAGGTTCGGTGTGATGATTCTTAGCGCGGTACTCGGGCTATATGGTGTAATGCTGGCGGTTATTGCTATTACAGCTCACATGGTATCTTTAAGGTCGTTTGGTGTACCTTATCTTTCCCCTTTTGCCCCATTTACTTTGCGCGACCTAAAAGATGTATTTTTAAGAGCGCCGTGGTGGGCCATGTTCAAGAGGCCCCGGCTTATAGGCCACAATGAACCCATCAGGCAGGATTATTTCCTTATGCCGCGGCATTCTGCTGATGAGGAAGACGAACCGGTTCACGAAAGGCAGGGTTATGATGATTGAAGGCGGTAGAATTTCGAGCAGGCAGACCATGTGGCTGCTCATAACAACTATACTTTCAACGGCTATTCTCTTCCTTCCTTCTATTGTTGTCGCTGAAGCCAAACAAGACGGATGGCTTTCTGCGATTTTTGCTACCTTTGTCGGGCTGCTCGTTATGTTGGTGGTAAGCACCCTGGGGCTGAAGTTCCCCCAGCAGACAATCGTTGAATACAGTGAAATTATATTGGGCAGATTCCTCGGAAAAATAGTTGGGTTAGTTTTTATTTGGTTTTTCTTACATATGAACGCAATAGTAGTCAGGGAATTCGCTGAGTTTATGGTTGTATCCTTTATGCCTGAAACCCCTCTGATAGTGTTTATAATAACATTCGTGTTGCTATCAGCATTCGTATTACGGGGAGGGATCGAGGTCATAGCCAGGACTAATGAAGTATTCTTCCCGGTTTTAATTTTATTGGTAATAATAGTGACTATTTTAGTAGCTAAGGATGCGGATTTTACCAGACTGATGCCTGTGCTCGAACGGGGTATTTCTCCTGTGTTGAAGGGAGCTATCATGCCATCCGGATGGCAGGGAGAAATAGTAGCTCTGGCCTTTTTACTGCCTTATCTAAATCGAATCCATGAGGGCAGAAGGGCCGGCAGCTTGTCATTACTGATTGTAGGATTTTTCCTTGTTCTGGCGGAGGTTTTGACTGTAGCTGTGTTTGGTGCTGAAGTGGCGGCACGCACTATGTTTCCCACCTTTGTTCTGGTCAGGTATATCAGCATAGCGGAATTTTTAGAGCACCTGGACCCGTTTTTCATGGTTTTTTGGATCGGTAGTGTATTCATCAAAATCACCTTATTTTACTATATAACCTGTCTGGCTATTGCCCAATGGCTCAATCTCCGGGATTACAAGCCCGTTACTCTACCCGTGGCTACGATTACAAGTGCTCTTTCCGTGCTCCTGTTTGGCAACATCACTGAATTGGTAGACTTTATCGCAAAAGTTTGGGGACCATATGCTCTATCAATTCAGCTTGGCATCCCTGCGTTGCTTCTTGTTGTGGCAATGCTCCGGCGACAGGGAAAGAGGTGATTTATAAGATTGAAAAAACGAATTGCTGTTTTTTTGATACTTGTGTTATTATTAACTAATTCAGGGTGTTGGAGCAGGGTTGAAATCGAAGACCTTGCAGTCGTACTCCTTATCGGGCTGGATAAAGCTAAAGAAGAGGGCAAAGTGCGGCTAACTGTACAGTTAGCCAGGCCAGCAGAGATGGTAGGTGGCACAGCGGAGGGCGGGCGCAGTACAAAAAAGGCCGTTTGGGTTACCGGCAGCACAGGCGATAGTGTCTACGATGCTCAACAGAACCTGTCCATGCACGTATCCCGTGAGATTTTCTGGGCACATACAAGAGCTATAATTATCGGTGAAGAACTTGCCAGGGAGGGAATTGCTCCTGTTATAGATTTTTTTGACCGTCGCCGTGATTTCCGTAGAAGAATAGGCATAGCAGTGGTGAAAGGGGAAGCAAGAGAACTTCTTGAAGCTGAACCAGGCCTTGAGAAAGCTTCCGGGCAGGTCTATTCCGGTCTGTTAGTTCGCCAATTCAGGCATTCAAAGGCTACCATTTCCGACCTGCGGGATATTTACGAGATGTTGACATCAAAAGGTATTCATCCAACTACCTCACGCTTTGAGCTGGTAAAACTCAAGGATGAAAAGAATACCAAAAAACAGCCTAAATTGACGGGAACGGCCGTGTTCAGGGACGATAAGCTTATTGGCTGGCTGGATGAGGCTGAAACAAGAGGTTTTCTATTGTTGATAGGGAAAAAAGTGACCGGAGTTTTTCCTGTTAAGTGCCCCGTTTGCGAAGAAAAAAACGTTAGTATAGTACTAACAAGGTCTTCTACCAGTATCAAACCTCAACTTGTTAACGGGGAGTTAATCATAACCGTACAGATAAAAGCCGAAGGTGATGTAAGGGAACAGATGTGCCAGGATGACCTATCCAGGCCGGAAATTATCGAGATGCTAAATCAGAGGCTTGCACAGGCTATCAAGGCAGAAGTTATAGCTGCTCTGAACAAAGCCCAGAGGAACTACCAGGTAGATATATTCGGTTTCGGCGAAGTAGTTAGACGCAAATTCCCTAAATTGTGGCAGAAGATAGAGTATAAATGGGATGAAGAGTTCCCCGAGTTACCTGTTAAGATATCGATCGAGGCTAAAATCCGACGGCTAGGTATGATCCTGGAACCTACAACTAAGCCTTAGGGGGAATACCATCGTGATAGTCTTATTGCTACTGGGCTTTTCTCTCATTGTTGCCTTTGAACTACCTATGCTTGTGCGGAAAAGGATGTGGCGGGAGCTGAGTGCGTTTGCCGTCCTGCTTGTAGTCGGTTTTATGTTGAGCATAGTGCAAGTCCTGGGCATAGAACTTTCTGATCTTGCTAGAGTGATAGAATCTATTTTCAAAAAATTATTATAATCAATATTTAAATTAGAATCCGCTAATATTTCAGCAAAAACCGGTGAAAAGCTCAGATTTATCTAGATTGTTAACCAGTTGTACTATCTCTGGAAATATCATCCAACCAGTCTTTGAAATCATTTAACCGTTTAATGGTCTCATCATATCCTTGCTCATACAGCTGCCTAAGTTTTTCGATATCCCTTTCAAGTCTCTCAACTACTATTTTTTTCACAGGTCTGAAGATAAAAACCCGGCCGGCTCTTTCCAGCTGCTCAATATAGTCCAGACACTTATTATAGCGAAGATAACGGTTGTTAATCCGTTTAATTAATTCAGGAAATTTCCTTAAGAATATCTTTGTCAGAAAATTAAATCTTGAAGGTTCTTTGCGGTAACCTTTGTTTCTTGTTAAAACTATCACATTATAAGGGTTACCATCCTCTATTGCTTTATTTATTGGTATAGAATCGGTCATACCACCATCAAGATACTTCCGTCCATCGATCTCTACAGGTTGAGAGATAAAGGGCAGACTGCTCGAGGCTCTAAGTACCTTTTCCATAAAGAACCGGGGATTATAATCCTTATGTTCAATATAAACTGGCTGACCGCTCTCACAATCGGTCACACAGACCTTAAAACAGACCGGAGAATTATAAAAAGTCTCATAATCAAAGGGTTCTAGCTTATTGGGCAACAGATCGAAAAGAAAATCCATCCCGAAATAACTGCCTTCCCGGATTAAATTTTTAAGACCCATATACCTTTCGTCCCGGACATGGTCTACAAAAACCTTCTTACTCCGACCTCGCTGCTCGGCGACAAAATTTGCCCCATTATTAGCCCCGGCCGAAACACCAATAATGTAAGAAAATTTAATACCATTATCAAAGAAGGCGTCTAAAACGCCGGCAGTATATGCTCCTCTCATCCCTCCGCCTTCCAGTATCAGACCAATATTCTGTAACATATTGTACCACCTCTAGTGATAATGATTGATTAAACATTCACATAGTCACTATTTATCAAATCCTGTTAGCCCAACGGCTACCGTGACTTCTATATTTTATTATTCGCTAATATGAGTAGAAATCCTTTTTATCTTTATCCTAATCTCGTAAAAGCGTGGCCACAAGCTCCGTCCGGTTACGGGAATCTGTTTTTAAAAATAATTTATACAAATGCTTTTTAACGGTATTTACAGAAATATAGAGTTCATCCGCAATCTCATTATTATTAAAGCCCTTAATAACAAGTTCAAAGACCTCGCTTTCCCGGGGAGTAAAACTGTACTTTCTTTCATTTATTTCAATTAAGCGGGACTGCTCAAGAGATTCTATCTTTAGCTTTTCCTCAATAACCATCAGTTTATAGAGATGATTGGCTAGATGAGGGGCGAGCATTTCAAGCAAAAATAATTCCTTAAGAGAAAAATCAGGACTATGAATATCGCGAAAAAAGCTTATTGTGCCTAAAAGATACTTGCGGTAATGAAGATCAGTGCCACAGGTATAATAATAATGATTAGGCCTTAAAAAATCATTAAAGTACTCCGTTTTACTCCATTCACGGTAGTCCATTATATCGGTACTCCTAACAGGATAGGGCAGATTAAAGGTCCTATCCTTCATATCATCAATAAACTGAAAGTAGTTGATATAATCATTAATTACCTTCGGTTCTATATTAACGGTAAAGGGTTCTTTAAGTTCTTTCTTTGCTCTTCTTATCTTATCTTCCCCCGGATGAATGAAAAAATTAGCCGAGTCATAATTGATTAAAGGTTTAATTAACTCAAGAACTTTTAAGCAGTAATCTTTAAGCCTGAGAATACCGCCTACCTCAACCAGGAAATCGTTAATTAACTGCCAGTCCTTCAAATTAAATACCGTCACCCCTCCACCCCCTATTAACCAAAGATTAAAATAGAACTTTTGGGTAATATAAATCTAAAAAAAAATAACTATAATTACAAATAGATATTATAATTCTTCAAAAAAGGAAGAAAATCCTGCATAAAGAGGGGGAAAAATAAGTGAGAAAGGTAAGTATTACTGTTGTTATGTTTCTGTTTTTATGTCTTACTTTAGTTGGAAGTGCCGGGGCTTTTTTTGGTGATGGGCTCTACAGCCTGGGGTTGGGAGGTATCTTTATAAATGAATGGCAGCTGGACTATCTTAAGGGGCTTGAACCGGGTGAACTTGAAACAGGGGAGTACCGTTTAACTTTAAATGCGGGAAGGATCAATAGCAGCAGAAAATATAATTATGATAAGAATAATTACTATGAAGACTGGGATTATGGTTACAACGGTTATTATATCGGTTTCGATACCGCCGTGCAGAATGAGACCTACCTTAACCTGGGTTATAGCCTGGTTCCGGAATATACAGACGAAGACAATGACAAATATACTTCAGATAATATTAATCTAGCCCTGACCCATTTTTTATCTGAAGATAAAAAGGTTTATGGCGGTTACATCAGGTCAAAAAGCAATACTAAAGATTATGATGACATATCAGGAGAATACGTCCTTGACTATGACCGTGATGATACAGACAATATCTTCTACATCGGAATGGAGATCCGCGGCTCCTTCCCGGAAAACTTCCTGAAAAAAGCTAAATAACAAAGCAAAAAATATGCACTTAAGCAAAACGGGCACGGCATCATGGCTGTGTCCGTTACTATATTTTAAGCATAAAGTGTTTCCAAATATCTAATATGAGAAGTGAGGAGAATTATAAATGAAAAAAGTCGGAGATGAACCTTAGAGTCATCAAAAAATTTCCACTGAATCGGAAACATCTATGTGCAGTTTAAAAAAGGAATTTCCTATAGTATCAAGTTAAGAATTGGTTTTAACAAAATACGCTACGGAACGGTTATAAGTTCTCTCTGCTTCCGGAGAAAAGAGGCAACCGGGTAATTCATTCCGGTTTTTATGGTAAGCAATACAGGCACAGCAATTCCCCTTCCGCGGGCAAGGGTCATAAGTACAGGTACATTTAGCCTTATTATCTTCCAGATTAACACAATTAGCCATTACTAAACCACTCCTTTAGTATTATTGTGAAAAATCTACATATATTTGATTAAAATAACTAACATCATTAACTGTTTAAAGCAATTTTGTTAGAAGATCTCAATTTCAAATAGAGCAAATTAATAAGGATAATCCTTTATCATTATTCTCCAATTCTACCCCAGATTCCTCCTTATTCCCCAAAAACCCTTTTCAAATCAATTGTTAATCCATCAATAACTCCGATCTTTATCTTCTCATCTTCACCGTAAACCTCTACCTTACCATATTCATTATTCTTACCCAGTCTGTAAACATTAACCGTTTTATAAGGGATATGGACTATCCAGTACTCCTTAACCCCATATTTCTCATATAAAAAATACTTTTCCTTCATATCCTTTTTTGCCGTGGAAGGAGAGGTAATTTCAATAATTAAATCCGGGCTCCCTTTACATCCCCTTTCATCCAGTTTAGACTCATCACAGATAACACTGATATCCGGTTGCACGACATTTTTGATATCATTATCTTCTTCAGTATTATCAATGAATCTGACATCAAAAGGGGCAACATAAACCTTACAAGGCTTATCAATTAAATAACTTGATATCTGTCTATGTAATTCTCCCAATATTTCCTGATGTCTTCTGGAAGGAGCCGGGGTCATATTATAAGCTATACCATCTATCAATTCCCAGCGCTCTTCATCCGGCCAGGTTAGATAATCTGCATATGTATATTCTCCGGAACGTTTCTTTAATGGTTCTGCCAACAGGCTCACCTCCAATCGATATCACGAATGTGACAATTGAACAAGAGTATTTGCGAAAAATATCCTCCCCACTTAAGTATAATATTATTTTACTTTTTTTGTCAAACACAAAAAATTAAAGCCGCTTTAACGGTCTTATCATCCAGGTATAGACTCCCAGACATTAGAGTACATTCATTCATGGTATACTAAGAGATAATCGTTGGAGGAGTAGATGACTTCCGTTCCGCCAGGCAATTTCCCTTTCAATTTATCCCAGTCCTCTTCTCCCATCAGTACCAGTACCCGCTCTTTTTCTTTCAGATATGCTATCAGCTGCTCCTCACTACCAATATCATGAATATAAAAATCGGTATAAACAGCCAATGATTCCGGCTGCCCGTATCTGTAAGCAATGATGTTGGTTAAATTCTCTTCTTCTCTCAATACCTTAATCCTGTTAGCAATGGGTTCTTTAGTATAACCCTGGCTTAAAGGCGGGACAACACTTAAGGAGAAATTTAAAAGAAACAAGAAAATCATAAAAACCAGTAAATACGGGATCAGGATATATTTCTTTTTAAATAAAGCAATAAAACCTGCAACACCGGCCAGTAAGAAGGTAATAACTGCTGGCCTTAAGAGAGAACTTACAGCTACCCCTTCAGCAGTCTCCGGCAGAGCCAGACCTCCGACCATTAACAAGAGAAAAGTTAGAACTGCAGGTACAACCAGATATTTTTGCCTGGCTTTCTTTTTAATAACCATTTTAAAGAGATACCCTGTCAGCAGGGAGGCAGCCGGATAGATGGGAAGTAAATAAATATCTAATTTTCCGCTGATTAACGAAAAAAGCAGAAAGGGCATCCAGAACCAGGCTAAAAGAAATTTTACCTCTGGCGGAAGCTTCTTTCTATTTTTCAGGGAATAGATAAAACCGGAAATCAGGAATAAAGACCAGGGTAAAAAAGTTACCGGAAAGGTAATTAAATAATAATAAAAGGGCCGATCATGGGCAAAGGAGTTAACTGAACGACCAAGGGTCTGGACGATTAATAACTGATAGGCATACTCCTTCCCTCCAGCAATAACAGCAGGTATAATCCATAAGAGGACAACAGCCAGAAAGATGGCAAAACCTCTAGCCGGTTTCATCTTCTTTAATTCAGCAAGATTCCCCTCCAGTAAAAGAAAACCGGGTATTGTTAGCAAGGGATCGAGGAACCCGGCCGGCCCCTTAACAACTGTGGCCAGGCCCATAAATAAAAATACCAGCAGGTAGTAACGTTCCTTAAGCTTACCTTCATTGATATAACCAAGGTAAAAAGAAAGCAGGGAGGCGGTGATAAAGACAATCATCAGCATGTCCATTCTGACAAAGATAGACAGGCCAAAAAAGAGAAAGCTTGTGGCTAATATCAGCCCCGCAATAAAAGCATACCGTCTGTCAAGAATTATTGAACCCAGATAATAGGTCAGAAGGACAATGATAATTGCGGATAAGGCGCTAGGCAGGACCATAGCCAGGGTGGAGTAATCCCCGAAAATTTTCCGGAAGAAGTTCAACAACCAGAAATAGACCGGAGGCTTATCGGAATAGATCTCACCCCCGAAATGGGGAACCAGCCACTGACCGGTTTCCAGCATCTCTTTAGCAATCTCTACATACCTTAACTCATCCCGGTAATGTAAATCCCTGTTGACTGTCGAAGGCAGATAAAGCAAGCCGCAAAAGATAATTAATATTAGAACGTAAACATATTTATTTTTAACAAAATCAGGTAATTTATTATTCATAAGCACACACCAATCTTCTGGATTTCATTCTTTTTAGAGGATATGGATTTTTCAAGTTTTATTGGCGGTATTGGATTCCTTATTTCTTTTTATTAAAACCAGATTCCTGAAATAGATAAAGGAACCCACCGATTGCCCGACAATAAAAACAGGGTCCTTACGATGGATAGCATAAATCAAAAGAATCAGGCTCCCCAGGATACTAAAATACCAGAAGGCTACTGGAATCACACTCTTCTGAGCACGTTCCGAAGCAAGCCACTGAATCAAAAACCTTAATGAGAACATTGCCTGGCCCAGAAACCCAACAATTACCCAGACCACTATTCCTCTTCCTCCTTAATTTGATAAGATATCTTCCTCTTCTTCATCCATCTGACAGCCAGGGTATCGAGTAACCCCCTCCACATCCTATTACTGATCCCGTACTTGGACTGACCATGTTTCCGGGGATAATGATCTACCGGTACCTCCGTCACCTTATAACCCTTCATCTTTGCCAGGGTAGGAAAAAACCGGTGCATACCATCAAAGAGTTCTAGATCCTGAACAACCTCTCTCTTAAATAACTTTAGCGGACAGCCGGTATCTTTAATATCCTCATTGGTTAACCAGTTTCTGACACCATTACCGATCCGAGAGGAAATCTTTTTGATGAAATTATCCCGTCTATTTACCCTGATGCCCACCACCAGGTCGTAATCCCTGATATATGGTAAAAACTTCAAAATATCCACGGGGTCTACCTGTAAATCAGCATCAAGGGTAGCTATCAGTTTCCCTTGAGCCCTCTCGAAACCGGCCGCAAAAGCAGCAGTCTGTCCGTTATTTGCAGTGAAATGAATCACCCTTACCTGTCTGTAATTATCTGCCAGCTGATCCAGAAGCTCCGAACTACCGTCAGTGCTACCATCATCCACATAGATGATTTCAAAGGGTTTAATCCTTCCTGTCAGGGCATTGATAATCTTTTCAGTCAAATCTAGTAAATTATCATATTCATTATATACCGGAACAACTACTGATAACTCCATTAACTTAATTTGCACCTGTATTCCCACCCCTCTTATCTTAAGTTCGCCTTATTAGTCTTCTTCCTCTATAGCGGCAACTTCCTTCAATCCTGTACCGATCTCCCTCTCAACGGTAGTTGCAGGCAAACCTACCCCGATATATTCAATTCCAGCCCTTTCAACCTCTTCCCTTTCATAGACATTCCTCAAATCAAAGAAGATGGGCCTGGCCAGCAATTGCTTAACCTTCCTTAAATCCAGGCGCCTGAACTGGTTCCACTCGGTTAAAAGAACCAGGGCATCTGCCCTTTTCATCACCTCATACTCATTGGTACAGTAAACAATATCCTTCTCATAATCCTTCAACCTCCAGACCGCCTCCTTTATCGCCTGGGGATCATAGGCATTGATCATGGCTCCTGCTTTAATCAGTTCGGGAATAATTGTCAAGGCGGGAGATTCCCTCATATCATCGGTCTCGGGTTTAAAGCTCAGTCCCAGAATACCGATGGTCTTATCCTTTAAATCGCCAAGTCTTTCCTTGATCTTGGTTACCATCCTCATCTTCTGGGCTTCATTGGCCTCTACTCCAGCCCTGATTATCTTGAGGTCGAGACCCTTTTCCTCAGCTATCCTGATCAGAGCCCTGGTATCTTTAGGGAAACAGCTTCCCCCGTAACCGGGTCCGGCATGTAAGAATTTATTACTAATCCGGCCATCCATTCCCATGGCCTTGGCAACGGTCTGGATATTGGCATTACTGACCTCACAGAGAGCGGATAATTCATTAATAAAGGAAATCTTGGTAGCCAAAAAGGCATTGGAAGCATACTTGATCATCTCAGCCGTCTCCAGATTGGTAAAGACAAAGGGGGTGTTATTAAGGTAGAGTGCCCTGTAGACATCCTTCAGTATCTGCCGGGCCTTCTCACTCTCAGTACCGATGACAACCCTGTCGGGATGGGTAAAATCATGAACCGCCTTTCCTTCCCTCAGAAACTCGGGATTGCTAACAACATCAAAGTCAAAAACCTTTCCCCTTTTTTCAAGCTCATCTCTGATTACTGCCGCCACTTTACGACCTGTCCCAATCGGAACGGTAGATTTATCAACTACTACCTTGTAACCGTTCATATATTCTCCGATGGTCCGGGCTACCTGTAAAACATACTGCAGATCAGCACTTCCATCCTCTGCAGGTGGTGTGCCTACAGCAATAAAGATTACCTCACTATCCTTGATCGCTGCTTCAACATCCGTTGTAAAGCTAATCCTGCCATCAGCCACATTACGCTCATAGATCTCCTTCAGGCCTGGTTCATAGATGGGGATCTCCCCATTATTTAATTTATCTATCTTCTCCTGGTCAATATCGACATTAATAATACTATTACCAAAATCAGCCAGACAGACACCGCTAACTAGTCCAACATAACCGGTACCGATGATGCTGATCTTATTGTTATACACCCTTATGTCCTCCCCCGCTTAATTTTTCTGTTCTATTAATATAACTATTCTTTAATTAATGCTCACTATCGTTCGCAACTTTTGGAGAGATGTTAGAAAATTTTAATATATCTCCTTTAGCCACTCTATCTCCCTGGTTAATCCTTCCTTAAAACTAACCACAGGCTCGTAACCCAGTACCTCTTTTGCCCTGTTACAATCGGCCGCTGTATGTCTCACATCACCTTTAGCTACGGGTTTATACTCTATCTCGGCCTTCTGACCGATGATATCTTCTATCATTCTGATGGCATCGATCAAAAGAATGCCTTCACCATCCCCGCCAATATTAAAGACCTCACCGGCTACCTCACTGGTAGCGGCTAAAAGGTTAGCCCGGACAATATCACTGACATGGGTAAAATTCCTTGACTGCCTTCCATCCCCGAATACCCGGACCGGTTCTCCAGTCAGGATGTCCCTGATAAAGATATGGAAGGCCATATCCGGTCTCTGCCCTTCACCGAAGACGGTAAAGTACCTTAAGGATACGGTAGGTACCCCGAAGTTCTTCCAGTAAAGGTAGCAGAGATGCTCTGCCGCCAGTTTGGAAACACCGTAAGGGGAGACCGGCTGCAGGCGGTTGGTCTCCTTCATCGGCAGCTCGTCCGTATCCCCGTAAACCGAGGATGAGGAAGCATAGACAAACTTTAAAATACCGGAATCCTTAGCCGCTTCCAGGAGCTTTTGGGTTACCCGGATATTATTATCGGTATAGATATCGAAGTTCTTACCCCAGCTGGCCCTGACCCCCGCCTGGGCAGCCTGGTGATATACATAATCCACTCCGCTAAGTAATTCCCTTAAATCCAGTTCCAGCAAATCAGCCTCAATAAATTCAAAGTTTTCATCTTCAATTATATCCTTTATGTTTTTCTCTTTCAAGTAACGGGGGTAATAATCGGTAAAGCAGTCGATGCCAATTACTTCCTCCCCCCGGACCAAAAGCTCCTTAGCCAGGTTAGAACCGATAAAACCTGCTACTCCTGTTATTAGATGGATCATAAATATTCACTCCTAAGATATTGATAATAAATTTAATCATTAATGCATTGGTTATTTATCACCAAGCAGGATATAATTTCTATGACCGCTTAAATATATTTTGCCCCCAAATTTCCTCTCCAATTTTTGCTCAATTGCTGTTAAAATTCTATTTTTTAATCGTTCATGTTTATGCTTAGCCCGATGTGGGTTTGGTTTACCACTATACTGCAATTTATCTTCCCAGTCCATTTTAGCAATTCTATCCTGCATCACCTCTGGGTGAGTCCCTTTATATACGGGTAATCTATCTAATGGCCCGTAATCAAATTCCTCTGGTTCCGTCTTATGATATGTCTCGGCTTTATCATTTCCCCAGTGAATAGTATGGAAAGCCTTTCTTTTGTTTTCCATATATCTTGGAGGCCGCACCCAGCCATAATGAAATATTTCAGCATGCGCTAAGGCTGCTTTAGGTTTTTCACCATTTACTTTCCTAAACCCCTGTGCACTGGCATGAGACTTAATCCCGATATTATTTTTAATAATCCTTACCTCTCTTTTATACCAACCATGACTAATTTGATAATGTCTATAATCTCCCCAAAAATGGCGATAATCAAATACTAATGCCTCCACTTCTTCATCATTTAATAATTCTAAACACCTATCTTTTATTACAGGTAGGTACTTTTCATGAACAACTTCATCAGCCTGAATGTAAAAACACCAATCTCCAGAACAATGAGACAAAGCAAGATTTGTCTGTTCAGAATGAATAACTCCATTCCTCTGACTTTCAATATCCCAGACAGTATCAATTATGTTGATCTTATCACTTCCAATACTCTCAATTTCCTCCCTTGTATAATCATCTTCATCTCCCTTACCTACTGCGATAATAAATTCATTACAGATGGGCAAAATAGATTTTACTGCCTCCTTAATGGGATAATATAATTTTGTTGCGTTTCTTACCATGGAAAAACCGCTTATTTTCACCTTCAAACCCTCCATTAATTTCGAGCTAATTTCATATTAAAAATTAAAAACAGTAAAATATAAAAACCAACATGGCCGTACCTTGCCGTTGTATCTACCATACTATGGATTACTAAAACTGTTAGCATACCTATTAAAGCTAATCCAATTACATAATTTAATGAGATGCTCTTTTTATAATTAAAGAAACCTAAATAATAGGCTTTATAAAGCATTATAATAAATAATAGTAATGATATTAATCCCTGCTCAGCTCCAATAAATAAAAACAGATTATGTGGATGATCATGAAGTCTTGAACTTTCAGGAATTTTAATCTTAAAGATATTATCTACGATATATAAATAATTAGGCCTAAAATTTCCAACTCCAACACCTAGTAAGGGATTTTCCCTAATCATTATTAAAGATGATCTCCACATTAAAACCCTGGTCTTTAAACTCCAGCTGGAATCAAAATCCATTATTCTTTTAAATTTAGCTATCAATTTATCAGATACTAATAATGACGTAAATAATAAAATAGTAATTAGGCAAATAACCGCAATAAGTCTCTTATTCTTATAATTTCTTTGAATTAGAAGAACCGCTAAAACCAACAGGCCACCGAAAAAACCAAGGGTTGCCCCGCGGGAATAACTTATATATAAAGCCATTAATCCACCTACAGTAATAAGCGTTAAAATTACCCTTCTATGCAAAGAAATCTTATTTTCAAATAAATAACTCAGAGAAAATATAATAATAAAGGCAAGTAAAGTCCCCGTTCCATTTCCATATAAAAATTTTCCTCCTCTAAAAAAATCATAAAACCCATAACCTAAAAACAAGATATTACTGGCAAAAATAATATTTATATATTTTGCAATCCTATCTTTTTTAATAAGATCAAAAGCTATAAAATAAAATAATATGTACCTTAAAATAGGACTAATAATTCGGGCCAGACTCAAGTTTATATTATTAGTTTTAAAGATTGATAATAACCCTATTATAAAAAATATATAAATATATATATTAAATTCCGTTTTAGGCAAACTTAATTCTTTATTTATTAACTTGCTTATAATATAAAAAATGATCAAAAGACCTAATAACATATTTCTTAAAGCTATAGAAAAAGGAAAAAAGAAAACCAATACCAAAAAAATAAAATCTAATATAATCTCAAGACTATAATTAAGTTTTATTGTTAATTTTGTAGCCATATTAACCACCCTATTTGATGCTACCAGTCTTAATAACATTTTGATAGTATTTTAAATATCCATTGGCCATATGAATATGAGTAAACTTATCTAAAACCCTTGCAAGACAATTTTTAGGATTAATTAAATTGATTTTTCTAATGGCTTCTTTATATTGCTGGTAACTAGCACATCTAAAACCAACATCTTCTGTTACTATCTCCGGCATTGCGCCATTTTGACTACAAATTACGGGGGTTCCACTTACCAGTGCTTCTATTGTAACTAATCCAAAAGGTTCTTCAATTAAAGTAGGAAATATTAAAGCCTTACTATTAGCAAGTAAATTTTTCTTTTTTGTCCCTCCGACCATACCTTTATATCTGATATAACGCGAAAAACTTAAGCGCCGACCACCGGCAATATCTAAATTAAATTTCATGTCTTTTGCCAGCTTAATAGCCAACTTGACATTTTTAGGAGGATAACTTACTTTTGAAAGAAATAAATAATTTCCTGTTTTATAGTCTTTATAAATAAATTCATCCGGGTCTAAACCATGATAAACAAATTCTTTTCTGTCATTAACCTGAGCATGTCTTCGACTTGCAAAAATAGTATTTGGCAGTATTTTTTCATTAAAACCATCTTGAACTTTTCCAAGCCAATGAAAAGAAATAACATACGGAAAAGGAGGCTCTTTTTTTAAATTAAAATGGAAATGGACTATATCAGACTCTTTAGGAATATATTTAAATATTGCTTGTATATTACCTTTTTTTCTTAATTTATTAATCTCCTTATTTATAGTTATAACTTCTAAATTTTTATGTTCTACATAACATTTTCCATCATTAATAATATAAACCTTATGCCCTAAATGTAATAGTCCTTTGGCTAACCATGCAACCACTCTTTGCGTTCCGCCATATTTTTTTGGAGGTATATCCCCATTGCAGACTAATGCAACTTTCATTAATTAATTCCTCCTGAACTAAAAATTAATCTACATTTTTTTAAAATTTGCTCTGCCGTTATCTCTGTCATGCATCTATAATGGCCTAGGGGGCATTCATGCTTCCCGCAGGGCCGGCAATCAAGATTAAGCTTAATTACATGATTGTTTTGCCCGTAGGGGGCATATCTCTTTTCATCAGAAGGGCCGAAGATAGTAATAGTAGGGGTTCCGACACTGGCGGCTACATGGACCGGTCCGGTATCACCGCTGATTACCAGGTCAAGCTCCTTTGTCAGGGCTGCTAATTCCTTTAAACCCGTCTTCCCGGCCGCAATAAGTGGTTCTGTTTCCATCATCCCCCTGATCTCCTCAACCCTGCTGAGATCATTCGGACCACCCAGGAAAACCACCTTAACCCGGTAGTCCCTCTGCAGTCTATCCGCCAGACGGGCAAATCCCTCTTTAGTCCAGCGTTTAGTCGGCCAGCTCCCACCGGTATTGAGACCGACTACTCTGTCACCAGGCTTTATCCCCTGATCCTCTAAAAAATTCCGCATCCTCTTTTCGGCCTCTTCATTAACACCAATCTCCATACCCCGATCATCGATCTCTGTAAATCCCAGTACTGCTGAGAAATCCTCCAGATAGGCCTCAACCATGTGTTTCCCTTCTGTCTGCTTAATCTCCCGGTTAAGAAAGATCCCCCTCCCCTTACCGCCGTAGCCGATACTGTAGGCAGGATTAATTATTTTCAGCAGAAGGGCGGTCCTCCAGTTGCCGTGAAGATTAATGCCCAGATCATAATTATTTTTACTTAGGCCTCTGGCAAACTGCCGGCTTTGCAGGAAGGACCACCCTTTATTATAGGGATAAATATGATCCAGGTAGGGGTTGCCTTCCATGATTTCAGAGAAATTGGCATTTACCACCATATCGATTCTGGCCCGGGGATAATTCTTTCTTAAGTTCCTGATGAAGGGGGTAGTAAAGAGTAGATCCCCCAGGTAAAGGAGATCAATGATAATGATTTTTTCGGCAGCCTTAACTAAATCATTTTTATAAGCATTTTTATAAGCACTTTTATCTGCAATAAAATTACTTCTATCTTCAGTAGAATTACTTTTAGATAGATTAACAGAATCATTCTTGGATACATCCGTCATATTCTTTGGCATCTCAGTCCGTATCCTTTTGGCCATCATGTTCGACATCCCCTTCATCACCCTGTTTTTTATCCTATTGATTATCCCCTTCGCTACTTCTATCGCCTCTCCATAATCTCCTTGACAGCACGGAAAACCTCATCCACCTCAATCTGTTTCATACAGGCCTCCCTTTCAGCTCCCAGTTTCGGACACTCCCGTTTCCAGCAGTTCTTACACCTTAAATCCTTCTGGATTACAATACTATCGGTACCATAAGGGCCGTTTCTAGCGGGATCGGTCGGGCCCATCAGGGCAATGACAGGTACTCCCATCGCTGCTGCCAGATGCATCGGGCCTGTATCACCACCGATAAAGAGATAGACCCTGCTATAAAGCTCCGCTAATTCCTTAAGACTGGTTTCTCCGGCCAGGTTATAAGCCTCCCTATCCATTAATCCCAAAATCCGGTCAATCCCCTCTTGATCAGCTGGTCCCCCGGTAAAGATAACCTTATAGCCTGCTTCAGCAATCAATTTATCCCCGAGTTCGGCATACCTCCCGGATAACCAGTTTTTCGAGTGCCAGCTAGTAAAGGGGTTAATAGCTATCAGCCTGTCCTGCGGCTTGATAGCATAAAAAGCAAATAAACTATCAATTTTAGCTTTATCTTCCCCAGAGACTGCAATATCAAATTTAGCCTCCACTCTTTCAACCCCCAGGGGTTTAAGTAACTCCAGATATCTTTCCACAACCGGGATATTCTCCGGGGGCGGGGTTACCTTCCGGTTATAGAAAAGAGTGCTCCCCTCGCGGCTATCACTGTAACCGAGCCTGAGTCTTGCCCCACTAAGCCAGGTAATCAATCCGCTCTTAAAAAGCCCCTGTAAATCTATCGCCAGATCAAACCGCTTTTTTCTCAGAGCTATAAAAAAATCCTTTATCTCTTTTAATGTCTGCAACTTATTATTCTTAAATCCCTTAGCCCATTCCCTTCTGGGTAAAATAATAACCTGATCCAGGCAAGGATTACCTGCAAGGATTTCCTGCGCCTTATCCTCAACAATCCAGCTAATTTCAGCCCGGGGAAAATTCTCCTCTAAGGCGTGAGCAACCGGCAGGGCATGGACCACATCTCCGATAGCACTTAATTTGACAATTAAAATTCTTTCCGGTCTATACATATCCAGTTTATGCATGGCCTTTTACCCCTAACAGTTCTGCCGCTAAATTAACAGTCCTCTCTGCAGCTCCCTTATTAGCCACGATCATCCTTTTGGCTTTCTCTCCCCTGGCCCTTAGCTCCTCCCGGTTTTTGAGAAAATACAGCATCTTTTCCGTTAGTTCACTGGTATCCTCTACCTGAATACCCACTTTATGTTCCAGTAACAGTCTGGTATTATCTTTAAAATTAAACATATGGGGACCAAAGAAAACCAGCTTGCCGTGAGCAGCTGGCTCCAGAATATTGTGGCCGCCCTTTTCCACCAGACTACCCCCAACAAAAACCAGGTCAGCGATGCTGTATAACCGGGCCAGTTCCCCGATGGTATCCAGCAGTATCACCGAATCCTTTTCCGGCTCCCTCTTTTCAATCTCCGTCCGCCTGACCAGCTCTATTCCGGCATTCTGATACAGGGCCTCGATCTCGACAGCTCTTGTGATATGTCTGGGAGCGAGGATCATCAGCAAATCGGCAAACTCAGACTTTAATCTTTTGTAAACCGGGATCAGCTGCTCCTCCTCATTGGGATGGGTACTACCAGCCACCAGGACCGGTTGTGTCGGCTCTATCTTAAATTCCCTATAAAAGTTCTCTTTGACCCCGGGATCAACCTGGGCATAGCTCTGATCAAACTTGGTATTCCCCGTATTATAGACCCTCTCTCTATCAGCACCCAGATTTAAAATATACTCCACATCCTGTTCAGACTGCATACTTAAAATATCTATCCTCTTCAGCATATCCCTGATAATAGGGCCTAAATATCTATATCTTTGCGCACTTTTATCGCTAATTCGCCCGTTGGCCAGCATCACTCCAATCCCGAAATCGCTGGCTATCTTGATAAAATTAGGCCAGAGCTCGGTCTCCATAATTACAACCAGTTCCGGCCGGATAATCCTTAAAACCCTCTTGCTAATCCAGGATAGATCCAAAGGAAAATAGATATAGCCATCAGCTTCTTGAATAATCTTCCGGGCCATCTTCTGGCCTGTATCGGTCACGGTTGAAAATAGGATTTTGTGCCGGGGAAACCTTCTTTTAATTTCGCTGACAATAGGGCTGGCGGCAACCGTTTCCCCGACCGAAACGGCATGAATCCAGATGGTTGGGCCTTGCTTAAATTTATCCCTTACCGATCCGGGTAAAAAACCAAATCTCTGCAATAAACCCTCTCGGTATTTACCCCTGATCATCTTCAAAATTAATACCGGAGTATAGATTATAAAAAGTATGATAAATATAAGATCGTATAAAAAGTACACCTGCTGTCAACTCCTTAAATTAATGCCTCACTTCATTCGGCAATAACTGCAAAGGGGGTTCTCCTGAATCGGAAACATCTATTTGTAGTTCTCAAAAAGGAAATTAGTATAAATGATTTTTCCATCTGCGGTGGAGCCAGAGCCACTGTTCCGGATGGCTGCGGATTACAGCCTCAATTTCAGCAGTAAGTTTCTGTAACAGCTCCCGCTGTTCCCTTTCTGAGGCATCCCTAGAAATGATATATGGCTGGTGAAAGACTAAACGGTGTCTCCCCCAGGCTTCTCTAATTAAAAATGTAGGGACAATTACCGCTCCGGTTCGCCGGGCCAGCTGTACTGCACCGGGAAAGGTAGAGGTCTTTTGACCGAAGAAAGTAACTTCCCAGCCGTGACTGCGGGCATCCTGGTCACCCAGTACTAAAAGGCCTTCACCCCTTTTAAGGCAGCGGTAGGCCTTACGGACTGACATCCCTTTAGGGATAATCCTGACCCCCTTACCCCTTCTGATCTGATTAATCCTGGCATCAAAATAGGGGTTGTTCTGTTTCCGAACGATGGCATTAAAGGGATAACCTAATAAGGAGATAACCGCACCCATCCATTCCCAGTTGCCGAAATGGGCTCCGTAGATGATAACCCCCTTACCCCTCTCCAAGGCTTGCTTTAATATCTCTTCATTTTCCACCCGGATATACCTCCTAAAATTATCCCGATTAATTTTTGGTAGGAGAATAAATTCAACCAGCATTAAACCCAGGTGGTGATAAACCTTCTTTGTCAGCTGATAGATCCTGTCGGCAGTAAGTTCATCACCCAGAGCCTTTTTAATATTTTCTGCGGCTACCTCTCGTCTGCTTTTTACCAGGTGAAAAACAAGCTTACCCAGGCCGAGCCCCAGATAATAACGTACCCGGTCAGGTAAGACTCTAATCAGAATAGAAATGGCCTCAAAAAGCAGATAGAGGATAAGATGTTTCATCCTTTTCACCTCATGTAGTCCTCCAGCCTATTAGTCGTATAATTTCGCTTCTTTCGACCTCCCCGCCCCCTGGACAGGTTATAAAAAGCCGCTCTTATAACATCTTCCGTTAGTTAAAATACCTTCGCCCGTAGTAGATCCTGGAAGTTAAGCATGCCCACCGGTTTACCATCCTTAATCACCGGCAGATCATTAATCTCCTTATCCTCCATTAATTTCAGGGCTTCCGTAGCCAGTTTTTCCGCGGTAATGGTAATCGGGTTCTTGGTCATTACCTCCTTGACCGGCTTTTCCAGAAAATCGGCCGATTTTTCCAGCAGTCTGCGAATATCGCCATCGGTGATGATCCCTGTCAGCCGGCCTTCCTCATCTACTATTGAGGTAGAACCCATCTTGGAGTCTGTCATGGTAAAAAGGGCTTCCTTTACGCTGGTATCCTGGGTAACCACCGGGTTAGCCTTTCTGATCTCCAGGACATCCCTTACCTTAGTCAGCAATCTTCTACCCAGGCTTCCCCCCGGATGATAGATGGCAAAATCTTCAGCAGTAAAGCCCTTGGTGGTCGATAAAGCAATCGCCAGGGCATCACCTAAAGCCAGAGTGGCGGTAGTACTGGCGGTAGGTGCCAGTCCGTGAGGGCAGGCCTCCTCTTCTACCCCGGCAAAGAGACAGACATCGGCATATTGGGCCAGGGTAGAGGAAAGATTACCGGTCATGGCCACGATAGTAGCACCGATTCTCCTGATAGAGGGAATTAACTGCAGTACCTCCTCTGTCTCCCCGCTATTGGAAACGGCAATCACCACATCATTTTCGGTAACCATCCCCAGGTCGCCGTGAAAGGCCTCGGCAGCGTGGACAAAAAAGGCCGGTGTTCCCGTACTGGAAAAGGTAGCCGCCAGTTTCTTGGCGATAATGCCGGACTTTCCTACCCCGATAAAAACCACCCGACCCTCGCTTTCGATTATTAACTTCACCAGCCCGGCAAACTCCTCACCGATGGTTTCCCTGAGATTCAGAACCGACCTGGCCTCTAACTCCAGAACCCTTCTGGCCTCGGCAATAGCCTTCTTTAAAACTGTATTGTTCAGAGTAAGAATCTTTTCCACGGATCATCACCCTTCTTTAACAATTCTATCGATAGCCAGTACCTGTTTTAAAATCCCTTCCAGCTTATCGAGAATAACCATGTTAGGCCCATCACTTAAAGCCTCATCGGGGTTATCATGGACCTCCATAAAGAGGGCATCGATACCTACCCCGGCAGCTGCCCGGGCCAGATAGGGGACATATTTTCTATCCCCACCGGAGACATCACCGGCACCACCGGGGAGCTGAACACTATGGGTGGCGTCAAAGACAACCGGATAACCGGTCTCCCTCATCCTGGGCAGGGATCGCATATCAACCACCAGATTATTATAACCGAAACTTACCCCCCGTTCGGTTAAAAGAATCCGCTGATTGCCGCAGCTCTCAATCTTTTCCACTACCTTATCGATATCCCAGGGGGCCAGAAACTGACCCTTTTTAACATTAACAATCTTTCCGGTCTCAGCTGCAGCTGCAATCAGATCGGTCTGTCTGGAAAGAAAAGCCGGAATCTGAATAATGTCAAGAACCTCGGCAGCAACTGCTGCCTGGTCGGCTGAATGAATATCAGATAATATTGGAAGATCCAGCTCTTTCTTGATTTTAGCCAGATATCCCAGCCCCTCTTCAATCCCCGGTCCTCTAAAAGAATGGATCGAAGAACGGTTGGCCTTATCATAGGAGGCCTTAAAAACATAGGGGATTCCCAGTTTAGCGGCAATCTCCTTCACCCGTTCGGCAATCATTAAGGCTCTTTCCAGACTCTCAAGGACACAGGGACCGGCAATTAAAACAAAGGGTCTGGTGTTATCACCAAAGATAATCGATTCATTTAATTTGACCGCTCTAACCTGTTTTAACATTGTCTGCCTGCCTTTCTAAAAACTCCCTCACCTTGATTATGTCTTCCGGGGTGTCAACACCGATGGAGTTATACCCGGTCTCTACTACTCTGATCCTGTAGCCGTTCTCCAGAGCCCTTAACTGCTCCAGTGATTCCGTTTTTTCCAGAGGGGTCCGGGGTAACCGGGTGTACTCTAAAAGGAAATCCCGCTGATAGACATAAAGACCGATATGTTTAAAATAATCTGCCCCCTCATTCCGGGGATAGGGTATCGGATAACGGGAGAAGTATAAGGCATTACCCTGATTATCGGTAACAACCTTGACCACATTGGGATTGGTTAACTCTTCCTCATCCTCTATCTTCTTTTTCAAGGTGCCCATCGGCAGATCCTTCTCCTGATAAAAGGGCTGAATAGCCTCCCTTACCATCTCAGGAAAAAGCAGGGGTTCATCCCCCTGAACATTAACCACCAGGTCACACTCCAGCTCACGGGCCACTTCGGCTATCCTGTCTGTTCCCGATTGATGGTCAGGAGAGGTCATTACGACTTCACCGCCAAAATCCCTGACCCTTTGATAAATCCTCTCATCATCGGTAGCCACAATAATTCTATTGATCTCCTCCACCATTGCTACCCGCTGATAAACATGCTCTATCATCGGCTTCCCCTTAATATCGGCCAGGGCCTTACCGGGAAACCTGGTTGAGGCATAACGGGCTGGTATAATAGCCACTATCTCCATCCTGAATCCCCCTTTTATCAAAGACATATCATATTTAAAATATCTTTTTGCAGTATTTAAAAAAGCTACAACTGAGTTATCCTATCAAGCAGTTTGCTCTCATCAGACAGCTTAAGCTCGATACCTAAAACCAGTATTTCAGTCAGGTGTTTCAGCATAGCTGAGGTAAATTTAACCGCATCCTTCTCGGTGGTAACTACATGATCTATTCCCCCGGATTGAACCCGGTTACTGAGCCTTTTAAAATCCTCTTCATTGTACCGGTAATGGTCGGGATAGTTAACCCTCTCTACCACCCGGGCCCCGATCCCTTCCAGACTTTTCACAAAAGAATCGGGATTGCCAATTCCGGAGAAGGCGAGTACCCTCTTGCCCTTTATCTCCTCCAGCTCGAGGAATTTAGTCTTTTGTGCGAGGTAGTCATTGCTTTCCGGGGTAAGGTTTATAGCCCCTCCACCGGTTTGTAGTAGGCGAAGATAGGAAGGGCAGTAGCTAGAGGTCAGGATAATAGCCTCCCGGTTATAGAATTGCAATGTTCTCCTGATCTCCTTAATCCTCTCCGGAGAAAGGTAGTCCGCCTTCGAAATGATAAAGACGCCGGCCCGCTTTAAAGCCGTCAGGGGCTCCCGCAAAAAACCCCTGGGTAAGAGGCGATTAAATCCGAAGGGGTTAAACGCATCTATCACCACAATATCAAGGTCCCGCTCTAACCGCCAGTGCTGAAATCCGTCATCCAGCAGAATAATCTCCGGTTGAAATTTATTAACCGCCAGCCTGCCTG
Organism: Halanaerobiales bacterium; assembly: GCA_029981855.1. GTDB lineage: Bacteria > Bacillota > Halanaerobiia > Halanaerobiales > DTU029 > JARRCS01. The sequence goes on from JARRCS010000007.1 coordinate 81,312, forward strand.
CCTCCAGGCGGTCCTTCCCAATAACCAGAGGAATCTGGGGCAGGAGCTGGCTCAACATATAGGCCTCATCTCCGGCAGTTTTAACATCGACTAGAGGCCCCCTTCCCTCAGAGACAATCAACGGCTCCTGGTTATTTGCACCATATCCCCTGCTGACAATAACAACCCTTTTTCCCTTTTTGTAGAGGGCCTCGGCCAGAAATCTGACAACCGGTGTCTTACCGGTACCGCCGGCAGTAATATTACCAACACTGACGACCTGGCAATCCAGACTGCCGGATTTAACAATATTAAGGTTATATAAAAAATAACGAGTCCGTAATAAAAGCAAGTAGATTCCTTCCAGGAAGGACAGGCCTACCAGGGTTAGGCTGGCCGCCGGACCGCTTTTTTTGCCGCTGACGACTTCTATTAAATATTTTTCCAGCAAGCCCCTTCACCCACCCCACATCTCATTTGTAATAACTTAACTTATAAATTGCTTTCACATTAAGAGTTGGTCAAATAATTTTCTGCTTGAGCCTGCACCCTGTTTATTTCCTCTTCCAGCAGCCAGCACCTCTCCTCAATGGTCTTACTCTGAGGTAATCTCAGCGGTTCCCCGAAGACCAGTACAGCCCTGGTACCGGGTAGAGGAAAGACAAGGCGGTCCCAACTGTTAAAGGTTTTCTTGCGATCAATAGCAACACCGATAGGGATAATAACTCCATTACATTTCTCCTGCAGATAAACTATTCCTGGTTTAACTTTATAGATAGGCCCGGTCGGTCCATCAGGAGTAATAAAGGTTGCCGCCCCCTTCTTCAGCAGCTTGACCAATTTCAGCAGGGCCCTTCCCCCGCCCCGGGAAGAGGACCCCCGCACAACCCGGTAGCCGTATCTTTTTAAAACCCTGGTCATATATTCCCCATCCCGGCTCAAACTGGAAAGAACAAGATAACCACGCCCCTTAAAATAATAAGCAGGAATCCAGAGCTTACCGTGCCAGAAGGCAAAAAGGACAGGGGTACCCTCTCTGACCTGATGGATATTCTCCTGACCGTAGACCTTTAGCCTGGTCCAGCGGTTAGAAACTATATTTAAAAGATAGATAATTATAGGTATTAGCCAGAGTTGGAGATCATCCAGCCATTTCATTTTTCTTGCCATCTCAATGAAGATTACACCCCCTAATCTTCCCTGAACTGCCCCTGGTAGAGTTTATAATAAAACCCATGCAGATCAATTAATTCCTGATGGGTACCCTGCTCTACTATCTTACCGTTAGAGAGGACGATGATCTTGTCGGCATTCTTAATAGTAGTCAGTCTGTGGGCAATCACAAAGGTTGTCCGGTTCTTCATCAGTCTATCCAGGGCTTCCTGAACCAGCGACTCGGATTCTGCATCCAGGGCAGAGGTAGCCTCATCAAGGATAAGAATCTGGGGGTCCTTGAGAATGGCCCTGGCAATTGCCACCCTCTGTCTCTGACCACCGGAGAGACCTACACCCCTCTCACCGACAATTGTATTATATCCATCCTTAAATTCCTGAATAAAGTCATGGGCATTGGCGGAACGGGCGGCAGCAATAATTTCCTCCTCAGAAGCATCAAGATTACCATAGGCAATATTGTCACGAATAGTTCCGCTGAAGAGGATTGTCTCCTGAGGAACAATACCTATATGTTCACGCAGGGAATCCAGCCTGAGCTCCTTAATATCCTTACCATCGAGGAGAATCCTTCCCTTACTAGGATCATAAAAACGGGGTATCAGGTCGACCATAGTTGTCTTACCGGCCCCACTGGGCCCGACCAGGGCGACAATCTCTCCCGGTCTGACAACAAGATTAATATCCGATAAAACCTCCTCCCCCTCCTTATAGGCAAAGGAGACATTTTCAAACTCAATTGTACCATTTACCTTCTTTAAAACCCTGGCATCCGGTCTTTCAATAATATAAGTATTGATATCCATTGTTTCAAAGATTCGCTCGGCAGCAGCCAGTGCTTGCTGGATAGTACTACTTAGCCTGCTCAATGACTTCAGAGGAGTAGTAATGGCTAAAAGCAGGGTAAAATAGGCGATTAAAGCCGAGGGTTTCATCCGTCCGTGTAAGACCTCATAACCGCCGTACCAGAGGATAGCGGTAAAGGCAAGGGCGGCAATAAACTCGATGGTCGGTGTCAGAATCGCACCATACTGGGCGGTCTTTACCTTGGCCCTGAAGTTAGCCTCGTTCTCATCCTTAAAGCGGTTGTATTCATATTCCTCCCGGCCGAAGGATTTTACCACCCTGACCGCTGACAGAGTCTCCTGTAAAACATCAGATATATCGGCCAGCTTAATCTGGACATCTTTACTCACCTTACGGATCTTACGGTTAAATTTGCTCAGAACAAAGGTCATTAAAGGAAGCATCACAATTAAAAACAGGGTCAATCTAACATTTAGATAGAATAAATAGCCAACCCCTCCCAGCAGGGTAAAAAATTCATAGAAGATACTGATGGCGCCGTTAACAATGGCATCCTGTAATATGTTCACATCATTCGTCACCCGGGAGATAATCTCCCCGGTTTTATTTTTATTATAGAAACTTAAGGATAAACCCTGCAGATGAGCGTAGAGATCACCCCGGATATCACGAACGGCCTTCTGGGAAACATAGGAGGTCAGATAACGCTGTCCATAATAAAAAATCCCTTTCAGAAAAAAAATCCCGATCATGGAAAGGGCAATCCAGGTTAACTTCTGGAGCCCCTTCTCATCGGTAGCTATACCTGTGATAATTGTCTCAATCAAATCCTGAAAGACCTTGACGAAAAAAACGGTAAAAAAGGAATGAAAGAGCATGCAGATAATTCCTGCTGTTAATCTACCTTTATAGGGCAAAATATATTTAAATATACGTTTAATTAACGGCAAATCGGGTCAACTCCTGTACCTAAGAATCCTTTCTTAACCTATTTTATCATAATGATTTGCTTTATGTCTAATTTTAAAAGTTGCCAAATTTAAGCGTTGCTGGGCTCGTCCTTATTTGTTAAACCGTAGTAGTGAATCCCCATTCCCGATATCTCGTGATCGACATCCAGACCGGGAATACCCAGTTTGCCGTAGAGGGCAACCGCCAGATGCTTACCCTTACTCACAATACCGATCTTGATCCCGGCACCCGAGATACTGATCATCGGGCTATTAAAATCAACCATAGCCCTCTCGACACAGCGAGTCAACACACGCTGATCCTGAATAGAATCGGTAATAACCCCACCTTTAATAGCAGCCCCCAGACAGTTTCTTAAAATCTTATTCTTTAATTCCTCCCCCTTACCTCCTGCCCTGGTTATAACAGGCTTATATCCCTCTTTTTTTAAGGATTCTATAATCTGTTCATCATACTTATCATCAACAATTGAAAGTATTGTAGCCACCTTTCCTAATGACTGTTCCCCTTCGATATTGATGAAATCACTGACCGTAAAGTCTTTTAAATCCATTTCTTTTCACCCCTTATAACTTAATAAATTTAAGCCCTTATTATACTCCTAACTAAAAGTTTGCCCTGCTATCAGGGTAGTTATTAATCCCTGACCCGGATTTACCGAAATACTTAATTAATATTCAACAAAAAAATCAATTTTCCTGCAAATATTCAAAATTCTATTCCCTTTCTGGCAGGAATATCTTTCCTGTAGGGGTGTTTAATTAGCTTCATCTCGGTAACATAATCGGCCAGTTCAATTAACTCATCCGGGGCTTCGCGCCCTGTCAAAATTAGCTCCTTTTCGGGGGATTTATCCTTAATTAGATCAATTACCTCTTTCAGGCTAATCAAGCCGTTCTTGATAGCCCCCATAATTTCATCAACAATTACTATTTCATATTCGCTCTCCCGGGTAATCTCCCGTAGTCTATTCCAGGCCTTTTCCGTCTCTTTCTGCAGTTCCTTCTTCTCTTCTTCATTCATCTGAAAGATAAACTTTCTGGAGGTATTAGCCCGCTCAAAGGTAATCATGGGTAATTTTTTAGCTATCTCCAGTTCCCCGGTAGTCCTGGATTTAAGAAACTGTAAAATATATACCCTTTTATTATGCCCTGCCGCTCTGACTGCCAGCCCAATAGCTGCCGTAGTCTTACCCTTGCCATCACCGGTATAAATATGGACTAAGCCCTGTTTCATCATAATTCCCCTTTCTCCTCTATACTTTATACCTTTAACACCCTAATATATTTAGTTAAATCAAATTAACTTCAAATTTTATCCTGTCTAATATTTTTTTTATTATATATACTCTATCAAATGGAGTTATAAAATAAAGGCCATCCACAAAATTTTTGACCTCTTTAATTAATTCCACTGCTATTTTTATGCCTTCCCTTTCCCCCTCTTCTTTTGACATTTCATCGTTAAAACGATTAATATAAATAGAAGGGATAGTTATCCCGGGAATTTCATTATTTAAAAACTGCGCATTTTTATAACTTACTAAAGGCATTATACCGACCAAAATTTTAACATTATCCGGTCTTTTTATATTTTTTAGATAACGAATAACTTCTTCTTCAAAAACCGGTTGGGTAAGAAAAAATCTTGCCCCTGCCTTTATTTTTCTCTCCATCCTTTCAATTTCTTTTTCCTTTTTTAGTGTATTCAGGTTTAATGCCCCACCAAAATAATAGGGATCATTTCTAAACTTTTCAAGATTCATCTCTTTAACTAATTCCATAAGTTTAAATGAATTTAAATTAAATACACTTTCAATTTCATTTCTATCACCGCTTGGAACAGGATCTCCAGTAACCAATAATATATTTCTAATTCCCTCTATATACCCAGCCATTAATTTAGACTTTAATCCTATTACATTAGTATCACGACAAGTAATATGGGGCATTGTATCAATTCCAATTTCTCTTTTAATTTTAGCCGCCATCATAACTGAATCTATTCTCGCTCTTCCCAGAGGTGAATCTGCAATTGTAATAATATCCACACCAGATTCTTTTAAAGATTCGGCACCATTTTTTATGTTACTAATATCTATATCAAAAGGAGGATCTAATTCTACCGCAATCACAAATTTATTATCCTTCATTTTTTCTTTAAATCTATTCTCTTGAAAAACAAAACTCGATTTTAAAGATGGAGGGGTAAATACCTTTATATCCCTTTTTTGTTCCTTTTCATCTTCTTGCTTTATCTTCTCAACAATTTTTTCTATATGAACAGGAGTTGTTCCGCAACATCCCCCAATTATCTTAACTCCCATCCTTTTTATATCCAGCATTATCTCTGCAAAATAATCAGCATTTTGGGTATAAACAGTTCTTTCATTAACTATCTCAGGATATCCTGCATTAGGTAAGGCAGTAATAATCTTTTCCCCGAAATCAATTTTCTCAATTATATTCTTTAAATGTGTAGGTCCCACACCACAATTAAAGCCAAAGGCATCAATAGTATTACACTCTCTCATAAATTTAATAATCTTTGTTACACTTATACCTTTTCTGGTATAACCATTTTCAGTTAGAGCAAATTGGGTTATTATATAGCAATTTTTATCTTTATTCTTAATATATTGGCTTAATTCTTTAAAATAACTTAGATCACTAAAAGTCTCAAAAAGATAAATTTTAGCACCTAAATTATAAAAAGTGTCAATAAGAAATTTATATTCATCTAAAATAAATTCTTTTTTTTCTTCTTTTCCATTTACAATTTCCGGAATAGGTCCGATATCTGCAGCTACAAAAACCTCTTTTCCTTTTGCAGACTGTAGGGCAATTTTATACCCGTTAATTAATAATTCCTTTACCTTTTCCCTGGAAACCTGTAAAGTAACAGTGTTTGCAGAAAATGTATTAGTTCTTATCAAATTAGCCCCGGCTTTAATGTATTTATTGTGTATCCATTTAATGATATCTGGTTCGTTGTTATTTGCCCATTCAGAAAGAGTAGTCTCTTTACCGGTTATTTGAGAATAATAAGTACCCATAGCCCCATCAGTAATCACAACATTATCTTCAATATATTTTTTGAACATAAATACTAATAACCTCCAATTTGTTTAGATGTCAGCTTATCTATCTTTTATTGTTTATACATTATAATTATATAGTTCGATATTTAGAATCTAAATCCTCTTTTATAGTCTTCAACCCAGCCATTGGACATCCGGCTGATCTATCAGAAAGCAATACAGTTTTTTCTGGAGAAAGAATCTTAGCACTTTCGGCCATAAAATGCTCCACCTCTGTTTTCCACTGAATCGAAACATTGCTGTAATTTTTATAGTATATTTCTCTTGTCCAGCTCTTTATCCAGATAACCCATAAATTCATCAGCTTTTTTAGCAGGTGGTTTAGTAATTAAACTGACAAGCATAAAAACAAAAGTAGTTACAAGCAAAGTCCAGACACCGGGCCAGTGTCCCAGAGGTTTCCAGCCGCTAAACTGGAGATATAAAGCGACAAGAGAACCAGTCAAAATACTTAATATAGATCCGGTTGCAGTTGCCCGGCGCCAGAAAAAGGCTCCAAATATTGTAGGGACAACTACCATTAAGCCTACGGAAGAGGTAACTGAAAGGGTGGCAATAAGGTCATACTGCTGACTGGCAAAGAGAAAACCGATCAGGGCGATAACCAGGATAAATAATTTACCCAGTTTAAGCTGGCTCTCACCGGGCCTATCTTTTATTTTATGATATACATCCCTGACAACTAAAGATGATAGGGTTAACATAATAGAATCAATTGTGGAAATGGCTGCTGCGGTTATACCTATCATGGCAATCAGCCCCAGCACCCCGGGAACATATTCTGAACCTAATAGGGTTGGAGTTGCCATATCCGCCTGAGCAAGGTTAGGTATCAGAATCCGGGCACTAAAACCCCATAAAACAGAGACCAGGGTGTATATCAACCCGAAGGCAAGAAAGCCCTTAATCATGATTTTCATAGCCTTTAATGATCTGGGAATAAAAAGCCGCTGACTGACCTGAGGATTGGAGATAGAAAAGAAGAACCAGGGTAGGGTTAAGCCCAGAAATACCTTAAAATTGAAGAAACCCGGACCAGGTACAGATAGGAGATCGGGATATTTACTCTCCAGAGTAGAAAAGAAGTTAATAAATCCACCCAGCTCTTTATAGACTATGAAAAATAAAATCAGCAGGCTGACAACTATCATAATCAGAGATTGGAATGAATCGGTCCAGGTAACCGATCTCAATCCTGCAATTAAGGCCCAGGCAATAGCTAAAACGGTAGCTATACCAACTCCAACCATAAAGGGAATAGCCCCATCAGAAAGCCCGTTCATTAAATACCCGACTCCCATTAACTGAACAGCAAGGTAGGGAATTAAAAAGATACAGGCGACTATAGCAGAAAGTCTAGCAATCCACTTATTATCATAGCGATCAGCAAGCATCTCATAGGGGGAAACATAGCCAAACCTTTTTCCGACCAGCCAGAATCTGGGGCCGAAAAAGGCAACTAAGGCTAAGCCGGATAAATAAACCAATTCAAAACCTAAAGCCCCGACGCCACCGGAATAAGTAAACCCGGCCAGGCCGATCATCATAAAAGCACTGTAAGTAGTTGCACTATAAGATAGGGCGGCTAAAATTCCGTTAGTCGAACGCCCGGCTAAAAAATACTCGATAATCCCTTTTTTCATCCCCTTACGCGAGGCATAAGCAACAATAAAACCGATAATAATATAAACAAACATTGCCAAATATACATAAGTTGGCGACATCTTAATCCCTCCAATAGTTAATAATTTTAATAGTAGAGAAAATGGCAATTAACGCAAACAAAGTCCAGTACAGAAACGCCCCGGTTATTTTATTTACATCATGAAGTAATATATAGGGTACAATATAGGCCGACAATATCAGTATTACTAACCAGACCACCCAGAGTAATCTTCTTTTCGTCATAATATTCACCTCCCTGCTTTCTGTCGTTGCAAAAATGAAAATTGACTATATTACTAAATATAATTCTTTATTTATGTCATGTCAAGTGTCTTTACAGATGTATGTAAAAAATAGCCTCATATATGGAAAATAGCCTCATATATACTTAAAAAACCTTAATCAGGAATATCATTTTCCAGTAGATATCCCTTCTCCTTTAGATCTTCTTTTAATCTTTCAATAACCTGTTCATTCATCGCCTCTATAGTATGTAAATGTACCCCACCGGTCAAAACTGATAAAAGGGCAGCCTCATACTGACGGTATTTCTCCATAAATTTGATTACATCGGCCGGGGTTTGAATCATTAATAAACCCTTTAATTCCCCGTAAATAGGGTGTTCAACAATAACATCAATTACCTTGGCTCCATAATTGACGATTGTCATTAGTTCATCTCCTACTTCATTATTGGTGTGTTTACAGGCAATAATAGCCTTAACGGTCTGGAGCCCCGTCTTTCCGGATAAGAGATAACCCTGAGAGGTTGCCAGAATCTCTTCCCCGGCCGCCCGTAAGATAGCAATATCCTGGACTATTATCTGTCTACTAACCCCCAGTTTTTCAGCCAGGTCAGAACCGGTAATCGGTCCATCTGCTATTTTTAATAATTTTAGTAGTTCTTTTCTTCTCTGGTTAGCCTTCACATTACTCACCTATCTATCAGTTATAATTTAGGCATTATTATAATCTTGCCAACTTCTCCCCTTATTAAGTTGCCGATATGAGACTTTAGTTCCGTCAGCTAATCATATCTACCCTAACGCCCGCAACATTTTTTATACTTTTTCCCGCTACCACAGGGGCAGGGGTCATTTCTGCCAACTTTGTTTTTATTTACAATCTGTCCCGAATCCAGTCTATCATAATCTGAATTCTCATCTATTTTCAACTGCTTTTCAAATAAACTGAGCTGTCTGCTATTTAAAGAATTATAACTATCTTTTTTTATCTTTAACCACTCATTCTTGAACAACTCAAAAATAGCGGGATATTTATCCTCTAAAACTTTAATAGCACTATAGTTTTTAACATGATCTTCTTTAAACATCTTCATTTCAAAAAAGGAAGGAAAATCAACAAAAATATCAGGATCCTGTTCAGGATAGGCCCACCGGTAGTATAATCTTGCCCCACGGTAAAAGACAAAAGGAGAGATAGTTTGATCCTCGGCCATTTTCTCAAGTTCTTGAGATATTTTAGCCATCAACTTCAGTTTTTCTCTTTTTGCTAACAGGTGGGGATCATCTTTAAGGAGTAATATTAAATCTGTATATAATAGCTGGCTTTTTACCGCATCATATTCCTCAGCTTCCTCAAGCTCCTGCTGAAATTTTCCAATAATGGTGTTTCGAATCTCTTCATTCTCTTTTATACTTTCTATAAGAGAACGTGTCTCGTTAATTAAAAATTCCTTTTTATCCCACTGCTCATATTTGTTTATTAAAGCAACAGCATTAATAAAAATACGGAGATTATCGTCATTATAATCCTCCATAGTCTTTAATCGGTCTGAGAGTATATCCCATATTTTATTAAAATCACTTTGCTGATCATATATTGCAAGATAGATATCTATCATTTCAGGTTTCTTATCAGGAAACAAAGACTCAATTTTTTTAACTACCCGCAATGTTTGTTCCGGACGCTGGTCGTCTATCAACATACTGGCTTTATTTAATAAAACAAGGTATTTTTTACTCTCCGGTGCAATTTCTTCGATCTTCTCGAATATCCTATTGAAGTTAGCTAAATCATCCTGCATTAATGCTAGATGAGCCCAAACCTTTAAGATATAAAGATTGTTTGCTGCCAATTCCTGGGCTTCACGTAGAGAAGATTCTGCATAATTATATAGACCAATCCTCATATAATTCATAGCATCCTGTAACAATCTTTGCGCTTTGCCCTGGTATTTAGTTTCTAAGTCATATTCACTCCTCTTAAAAGGGTCTTTTAAAGTATCATAGGCCTTTCTAATTCTTTTAAATTCTTCAGGATCTTTTTCGGGTGGGAAGGCTCTGACCTTTTCTAGATATCTTTCTTTAATTAATTCATCACTGGCATTAGAGTTTGTCCCTAAAATACGATAATAATTAGAACTCTCTGCTTTTTTTGCTGGATCTGCCATTAGCTAATCCCCTCCTGTTTCCAGGGTTATTATTTCTTCAAAGGCTAGATCAATCGCCTTTTGTAATTTCTCTTGTTCACCAGATTCTATAGCTTCATCCAATTTTAAAATAATATACTCAGCTTTTAAGCGCAATTTCTTGTTTTCATTTTCAGCCAATTCCTCAGCTCGTTTTTTCAATAATTCTGCTTCTTCAATTAATTCCTCAACTGATTCAATTTCTTCATCTAAATCATCAAGATCTACAGAATCCAACTCTTCAGCAAGTGCCATATCTTCTAACTCTGCCAGTACAGTTTCTTCTTTTAACTTTTTCTCTTCAGCTGCTTTCTTAAAAAATTCTTCTAACCTATCAACACTCTCCTGATAAGCAGCCTCTGAATTCCGATCAAGGGCATCCTGTACAGTGATACTCATCTCTTCCCCTGTTGAAACACACTCAGCCCTGACCTCCAGAATACCATTCAGATTATAATTAAAGGTTACAGCAATCTCCTCTGCCCCGGCTCTATTAGCAGGAATACCTTCCAGAAGAAATTCTCCTAAATAATGGTTTTCCTCAACCCATTCTCCTTCTCCCTGGTATATTTTAATGGCAGCCGCTTCTTGACCATCATAGGTAGTCCTAAATACTTCGGTTTTGGTAACAGGTATTGTTGTATTGCGCTTAATAATTGGTTGAAAACCACCAGGTCTATAGGTTAGACCCTGCCAGCCTTTCAAAACCTCTATTCCCATTGAATATGGCGCAACATCAGTCACTATCAGTCCACTATCGGTTAAAGAACCTGACTTCAGGCCGGCCTGGACAGCAGCCCCCAGGGCTACTGCTTCCTCAGGGTTTATTTCACAACGTGGTTCCTGCTTAAAGAACTCTTCTATTAGCTCCACCACCCGGGGAATCCTGGTAGAACCACCAACCAACAGTATCTGATCGATATCTTCCGGTTTTAATTCGGCATCTTCCAGTACATTTCTAACACTTTGTAGAGTATCAAGTAATAAATCATCAATCAATTCCACAAACTTATCTCTACTCAGCTGTAGCTCTAAACCAATAGGTTGATTATCTTTAACCAATAAAACTGGAATGGAAATATCTACTTCTTCTTGCTTTGAGAGCTCTATCTTAGCTTTTTCTGCCTCATCTTTTAAACGGGCACAGGCCTGCAAATTATTACGTGGATCTATACCTGTCTCCTCAATTATTTTTTCGGCCAAATAATCGACCAGCCTCCAGTCAAAATCAGAACCACCAAGCTGTTTATTTCCTGTTGAGGCCTTAACTTCAAGTATTCCACTATTCATCTCAACAATAGAAACATCAAAGGTACCACCACCCAGGTCATAAACCAAAAAATGCTGCTCCTCATCAAGCTTATTTAAGCCATAGGCCATAGCCGCAGCTGTTGGTTCATTTATAATCCGCTCTACTACAAACCCAGCCAGTTCACCTGCTTTTTTGGTAGCCTGTCTCTGTTCATCGGTAAAATAAGCAGGTACCGTTATTACAGCTTCTTTCTCTCCTTCAGACCCATAAATTTCATCAACATATTTTTTTAACTCTTTTAAAATAATAGAAACTACTTCCTCCGGTAACAATTCTTTACCAGCTATAGTTAATGGCTCACTTTCTCCCATCTTCCTCTTAACTTCTGCTACCGTTCGTTCAGGCATAGCTACCAGAGCCGCCCGAGCATCTTCTCCAACAATAATTTCCCCTTCTTTACTGACATGAACTACTGAGGGTAGCAATTTGCTGCCATTTTTAAGTTCAATTATCTTTGCTTCCCCATTAATAATTCTGGCCACAGAAGAATTTGTTGTTCCCAGATCAATACCTACAATCGGTCTAAACTTTGTTTTACTCATCGTTTTCCTCCTTAAAAGTAATAACACTTGCTTTCCTGATTAAATCACCACTACTATTCCTGTATCCCCTTTTAAGCACCTCTACAATATCATAATTTTTATATATAGAGCCTCTCCCTTTCATCTCCTGCTCAATTTCTTTTTTACTTAAAGTACTAATCGCTTCAGCCACACGCGGGTCAAATTGTCTACCAAGAAGGTCAATTTCATATATATCCTGTTTTTTAAGTAATTCTAATAATTTATTTGTCCACTTTTCCAGAATCTGACTCCAGTTACCTTCATCTTCATTAAGCCCTTGTCTTATTAAATCAATTTCATCGATAATCCCGACCAAAGTTTCTATATTATTGTCAATTATAGACCTATAATTTTCAATATTATTTACCAATTTGCTAAATTGCTCTTCACTTTTTTGCTGTTCTTCAAATCTTTTATTCAATCTACCAAGTGCCTTTTTAATCTCCTGGTTATATTTATACTGTAAACGGGTCATCTGTTTATTACTAGTGTTTAGCTCAGATACCGTGCTTTCCAGATTAGTGAGCTTATCTTCCATTTCTTTCACTTTATTTAATAATAGTTTGTCTTTTTTTGAACTATCCTTTTTCCAAAATAGCCAGTTCATTGTGTTATTTATAATTCCCCTCTCTACTTTATTGCTAGCATATTACTAAAATATTGTAACAAAGATTATATAAACAATCAATACTATTAATTTAATAGGTTCCTGTCAAGCTTTGCCTTACTCCTTATTCCCCACTTTTATTTTACACAAACGAAAAAACATTTAAAAATGGTCACAAAGATGTCCGGTGCTATTCAATAATTTCAATACCGGATTATTTTCATAGAATTTAACAATACTTACACTGCAATTATCAACCTCCAACCTCCAATATAACCTAACCGGCATCCCCAGTAAGTTGGCCAGATAGACCCTGATTGGACCCCCGTGGGTAACAATTACTATTCTTTTACCTTTAGACTCTGCTAAAATTCCCTCAACGGTTTTAACTATCCTTTTTTGAAATTCCTTAACCCACTCCCCTCCCGGAGGATGGGTTGAAGTTGGATCATCAAACCACTTTTCGACGATATCAGGGTATCTTGCCCTAATATCCTTATAAGAAAGCCCTTCCCAGCTGCCAAAATTCATCTCCCTTAAACCCGGTGACTTTTTCACCTCAAACCCGTGGGGTTCAGCAATCTTAATTGCGGTACTGTAAGCCCGTTTCAAATCACTGGAATAGACCCGGTCAATCTCCCATCTGGCTAAAAAATTACTGACCTTATCAGCTTGTTCTAAACCAACTTCATTCAAACCGATATCCTGCTGTCCCTGAAAACGTAAGCTTTTGTTCCATTCCGTCTCTCCATGCCGGACCAGGATTAACTCTGTCTCCATCAATATCACTCCTCTAAGTCTTCTAACACTAACCAGAACTATTTAATGATTATGGTCAAAGACCTTTACTCTTCTTAAATAATTTCTCTCAGATTATCCAGGAGAAAACAATTATCCGCTCTGCTTTTCACGGCCACCCGGATATAATTCTCGCCCAGTCCCCGGTATGAACTGCAGTCCCTGATCAGAATCCCCCTCCGGGCCAGAATTTCAGCCAGTTCTATCGAGGAAAAATTGCTTGCGCCGATATCAATAAAAATGTAATTAGCTGATGGTGGAAAGGGTTTAAGTCCATCAATCTTCTTTAAGGAATTATAAAGAAATTCCCGCTCAAGGCTAATTCTCCTTCTGGTCTCTTTTTGATATTCAACATCTTTAAGAACAATTTCCCCGGCAAGCTGGGCAAAAAAGTTAACACTCCAGGGATCCCGGGCTAACTCCATTTTACTAATTAATTCCTCTGTCCCGGCCCCGTAACCCAGCCTTAATCCAGGAATAGCATAAAACTTAGTTAAAGAACGGAGGACAAATAAATTGCTATATCTGACAATCAAATCAATAACCGTGTAATTACCGGGGTTATCTATAAAATCAATAAAGGCCTCATCAATAATAACGAAAACATCCTTCCTTGAAGCATAATCAATTAAATCCACCAGCTCGCTTTTTTTAATCAGGGTACCTGTCGGATTATTAGGATTACAGAGAAAGACTATTTTTACCCGGTCAAGGTTTGCTACAACCTCCTCAATATCTATCTTAAAACCCTTTTCTTCTTCGAGCCTGAGGTATTTAACCCTACCACCGCAGCTTTTTACCGCTAGTTCATATTCGGAAAAGGTAGGGGCCATGACCAGGGCTAAATCAGGCTTAATAACCTTAACCAGCTGATAGATTAATTCAACGGCCCCGTTACCAATAACCAGGTTTTTCTCTTCCAAATCAAGGTATTGACCCATCTTTCTCTTTAAAGTAGTTGAATTTGGTTCAGGATAGTGGATTATTTTAGCAAGATTATTCCTTATCTCTTCCAGCAATTGCGAAGGAGGTCCCAGAAAATTTATGTTAGCACTAAAATCAATGATATTCTCTTCTTTTAAATTATACCTTTCCACTGCCCTGGTGATATTTCCCCCGTGGATGTGTTCCATATTTTTTAACTCCTTTAAGTAAACCAACTTTAGGTTTATCTACGCTCTTTAGGGCAAGCCCAAGGATTTATGTGCTCCTATTTATAACTTATCAGATCTTTAGATATGACCTCCAGGCCACCGGAAACCAGCTGAACCCTTTTAATGAAAGTAAGCTCAGGGATTTTAGCTTCAATCTCAGCCAGTAATTCTCCTTCCGGAAAATTTATATCTATCAGCAAACCGATTAATGTCCCGCTATGAGCCACATTTACTCCGTAAATCTCATCCATTCCTTCAGTCAGCTTAATAATCTTCTCCAGATTAGGTTTAAAAAGGATTGACTGATGGGCCAGACTGCTTAAGGTTGCCCCCCGGCCAATTAATCCTGGATCCTTTACTCTGATACCTGCTTTGACCAGGCTGGCTGCCTCCTGTACTATGCTTTCTTTATGAAAGTTTAACTTTTTTAGATCAGATCTTTGATTAAAGGCGATGGTATCAACCCGTCCTTTTTCAGAGAAAATTAAAATATGCAACAGGGGAGGTTTCCCCAGGCCTTCTATTACTTCTCCCCGCAGGTGATCGAAGAGATAGATACCGGGGAGGAAGACTCCATCGGTTGGTTCAATCTCTAAGGCCACCCTCTTAATTAAGTCATAATCCGGGTTATAACCCAGAGCAGCCATGGTTGCCCCAACTGCAGCGGTAATATCGGCGGTACTACTGGCCATACCTCTTCCCCGTAAGAGCTGGCTTTTAATTTCTACCCTGGCTCCCAGTTCACTTCTACCTAGATAGCTTAAGGTCTTTTTCAGCGCCCTGATAGTCTTCTCAGCCCTTATACTGGCTCTATATCCATCAATATCCTTACTCAATTTTACGGTAATCGAGCTATATAGATTAACCGGGCAGGTAATCAGGAAATTAGTCCCCTTTAAACTTCCCTGTACAAGCTCCCCGCAGCTGCCCGGTACCTTTACAGTTGCAAGATACATTATTGCTACTTCATCCTTTAAATTTATTTCTTTACAATTTTAATCATTTTATAATCTTATAATCAGAAAAATCAGAAGGGTCACAACCTCAATAATCTCATTAATCGCCCCGTAGACATCTCCGGTCAAACCCCCGATTTTATTGACCACTGTTCTGGCGATGATTATGGTCATAATCCAGGAAAGCAGGAAGGTTATTATTCCTATAAGATAAGGAAATTGAAATAGGTAGTGTAAAAAGAAAAATAAAGCAATTAGCCAGCCCAGACCCTGGAATACTTCTTTTACTCCTAAAAATAATGTAAAGGTTTTAGCCAGTTTGCTCGAACCGGCTATCGGGTAGCGATAAGCGGCAAAAAGGACCATCCACCGGCTAATAGCCGGCATTAATATCAAGACCGGCGCCCTGAAAACCCCCTTCAGTTCCAACAAAAGATTAAATTTTAATAATAATAAAAGAACCAGGGCTATAACCCCAAAGGCTCCGACCCTGCTATCATGCATAATCTCCAGTATCCGCTCTTTATCCCGGCCGCTGAAGATCCCATCAATCGTATCCATAAAGCCATCTAAATGTAGACCCCCGCTCAGATAGACCAGGACCGTTAAAATTAGTGCATTAACCACTGCTACAGGTAAAACCATAGTAGCTAACCTATCGACTAAAAAGAGAAATAAACCGATAACAGCTCCCACCAGAGGATAATAAGCGGTAGATGCTGATGGGAGTTGCTCATCATATTCTAAGTTTACAGGCACAGGCAGACGGGTTAAAAAGGATAAGGCAAAGAAAAATTTCCTTATTTCTAGCAGCATATTATACCTTCTTCCTCATTTGTAATCATCTAAGCAAATTATTTAATCTTTCAAATTAACTCGTTGCAGATTTATTGTCGAGAAACTCGCTTCTTTTATCAAATCCTGTGAAAGTATCTTTGTCATATATTATTATTAAATTATAGGTGAAAATAAAAAATCCTGCTTTTTTTCTGATTAACTTTGCGGTCAGTTCAAATTATATCAAAAATTTAACCCCAAGAGCCCATTCTAGACCGCTTAGAACAAATTGGCCTTTATCCACAGAATATATAAAATGAGCCAGGAAGATAATCCTGGCCCTTAAAGGTCTAAAAATAATATAATGTTTCTATCACAAAAAGGTCATACCATATATTTTTTGCTCTACAATCTGGAAACCGCATCTTCAGCGGCATTAATTAGCTGGTAGGCAATAGGAGAAGCAGTTAAGGCAGGATGTGTTCCTACCTGCATTGTGGCAAGATCCTCTGCTTTCATCTTCTTTTCTATAGCAAGACCAAGGATATTGGTAAATTCCCCTACCGAATATCCGCCATATACCTGGGCACCGATTAAAGTCCCATCATAGGCCTTAAAGACCAGACTTATACCCAGTTTACTGGCTCCAGGCATCCCACCGGGATGTCTGTTTATAGCTTCAGCCTTGCCCACGACTACCTCAATTCCCGCCTCTTCTGCCTGTTTCCTGGTTAGTCCAGCCACACCTATTGCCTGATTATCTACTATCGTAGCGAAAATGCCAATCGAGGCCTGTTTTTCCCTCCTTAATTCAAAGAGATTGGCTCCGGCAACACGTCCTTCATTAGTAGCAATTGAAGCCAGTCTTCCTGCCTCAAAATTCCGGCCAAAGAATGAAGGTTTCTCCACACAGTCACCACAGGCAAAGATATCAGGATCGCTCGTCCTCATATACTCATCAACCAGTATTCCCTTTTTAACATCACATTCCAGACCTGCTTTTTTAGCAAGATCGATATTAGGAGTAACACCGGTTGCAAGGATAACTATATCAGCTGGAAGCTCTTTTCCATTAGATAACCTGACACCTTCTACCTGGTTATCTCCGATAATTTCATTAACTTTAATTCCACCATAGATTTCTACCCCGTTTTCCTTTAATTTATTCTCCGCCTTAAGACAGAATTCATCATCACAGACCAGAGATAGAACATGATCCATTATTTCAACAATCTTTACCTTAATATCTCTTCCCTTACGGCACTCATCAGCAAATTCAATTCCGATAAATCCACCACCGACAATCACCAGATTCTTACTAGCATCTAATCTATTTTTAATGGTTTCTAATAGCCCAAAATCCTTTTGAATAGTAAATACACCGTCCAATTCGACTCCTTTAATTGGCGGAACAAAGGGCTTTGAACCTGTAGCCAGAATCAATCTTTCATAAGCTATTTCTTCCCCTGTTTTCAAACTAACCCTCTTATTTTCTCTATTAATCTCCAGAACCTCATCAATCAGTAGTTCAATCCCCTTACCGGTAACAGCTGCATCCGGAATTAAATTATTATCAGGTCCATCAACGGTCGCCATAGTATAGGGAATACCACAAGGGATCAGGACCTTTTCCTCTTTCCTGACCAGTGTAATATCCTTTTCCGGATAATGTTTTTTAGCTGTAACCGCTGCCATAATACCAGCCGCACTACCACCTATAACCAGCACGTCAGTTCTCATTAAAAAATCCTCCCCTTTTGATTTTATTATATTATATTCAGGCCAATAGCCATAAAGCTACCTCTGACTCCCCTTATTTAATTGCTTCTACAGGACAAACTGACATACATCTGTGACAATTACGGCATTTATCTGCAATAATCTCTGCAGTTCCGGCGTTCATCCTAATTGCATTAAAGGGGCATACCTCAAGACATTTTTCACAACCAATACATTCTTCCCCATCAATAACAGGTATATTATTAATGTCATCAGTACCTGTGCTACCAATATTATTTAATCCCTTTCGGGTCATTGGGCTCCCGCAAGCAGGGCACTTCAACTCATAACAAGGTACGCCCCGCTGATGTGCAACCTCTCTTCCACAATTGGGACAGATACAACTTCCTCCCGGCCCGAAACCACTATTGCTGTTCCGATTTGAACCAATACCCCTGCCCTGTCCGGAACGACGACCATCACCCCGACCATAAAACATATCTAACACTCCTTTAATTATGTAATATCAGTCATTTATTTTAAAACCAGATGCCTTCTGGTTTCTCCCTGATTCCATAAATTTAGAATTTCTGTATAACTATTTAATAGTTCATTTAATCCTTCCTGTATTGTATCAGAATGTACTAATACGGGTACAAAGTGTTTCTTAATCCTCTTGATATTGGGCCCAAAAACCTTTGCTACACCCGCCTTGACATTTTCTTGCATCAATATTTGAACAATTCCTCCGGCCTTTTTAGGATCTGCGTGAGTTTCCTCCTCTTCGGTGGTATTTGCGATTTTTTTAACAAATTCACTCCCATTTTCATCTAACCTATAAATATAGTAGTAGTCAGCATCACCGAAATGCCTATTAATAAAGTTTACTCCATCATCTGTAGCACAGGCAATTATTAATGACATTGAAAATCCCTCCTTATTATAAACATTGGCTCATAACTATCATAATTATAATACAGTTTTAATCATATGTCAATATTAACCTGGGATTTCCCAGGGAGTTCCCTTTTCCTGTTATTTTTTCCCTGCCCCATCTACCAATAATTTATCTATCAACAAATTCTTTTACCCGTTTTAGAACTCCCTCCCAGCTACCTTCATTAATAAACAGATAGGCTATCATACCGAGAGCCACAATTATTATGATCCAGGCAATGGTTGCCAGGGCACTACGGTTTTCCTGCGGCTTACCAACATATAATAATTGCCGAATTGAATCAGCCAGCATTACAGCTAAAAAGAATGGATTTCTAATTTTAGAAGATGGTCATCAATCACGAGAATCGACTAAGAATAAGATAGATCAATCTGACTTATGGGTCGTAGTCATATAGATTGACCATCTTAACCTGATGGCCATTTTCCTCTGCACCATCAAGAATTCTTTGACACAGGGAACTGATAAGTCCCTTTCTTCTCGGTGTACCTACAACAGCTAAAACCTTCATAGCTCATCTCTTTCCTGAAAGTGAAAAATGAAATCTTAACTTTATTTTATACGGGAACACTTATTAACTTTATTTAAGTATTCCCGCTGCTCCATTTCCAACAGTTTCCTAAAAATTTATCAACTTTTGTTTTGTCTTTAAGATATCAAATTCTTATTCTCTGAAATCATTTCCCTATTATTTATATTTGGGATATATTTAATCAAGAATAGTACCAGGATGATAATCAACCAACCTAGCAGAGTAAATCCACCCTCTTGGAAGGCAAAATTCATAAAACCCCCTACTATAAAAGTAGTGATGATCATAACTAGAGTAGCCTTCAGCATATCAATTATTCCCAGTTCCCTTATCAAGACGGCAAAGGTGGCTACACAGGGAAAATATATCGCCAGAATGGTACTGGCTACAACCAGTTGTTTGGCTGTCAATCCCAGTGGGGCCAGCATCCCCATAGCCAGGTCCTTACGTAAGAAACCCATTAGTAATGCCGTTATCGCCTCCTGCGGTAGCCCAAAAAGTCTATTTAAAAATGGCCCGATACCTATTGCTAAAAGATCAAATACACCCAGAACATAGAATAGATTTACAATAAATATACCAAATAACATAAAGGGAATAGCATCCCTCAAGAAACTAACAATACGCATCCATAATTTCTTAATTACAGTCCCGATACTGGGAATTCTAAAAGGCGGTATCTCCAGTAATAGATCTGAACTAAAACCAGGTAGTATTTTATTGAGTAATAGACCGACTATAATCCAGACAGCGCCTAAAACGGCAAACACATAGCCAATATATTTACCACCATAAGGACCCAGCAAGCCTAAAATCATAGCTATCTGAGCCATACAGGGAATGGCAATGGCCATTAAAGTACTGGCAATAAACTTCTCCCGCCGGCTCTCAAGAGTACGGGCTGCCAGAGCGGCAGGCACATTACAACCCAGTCCCAGAATCATTGGAATAATTGAAAAACCATGGAGACCGACCTTATGCAAGACATTATCCACCAATACTGCCAGACGGGGTAGGTACCCTGTATCTTCCAGTAAACCCAGGATAAAATAAAAGGCAATAATATACGGTAAAACAGCTGCAAAGGGAATAAAAACTGCAGTAGTCAATAAACCAAAGGATTGCCCGAAATCAATCTCTCCCTCAATCAATTGACCTACTAATAGGTCATGTAGGAACCCCTGCGAACCTAATAAAATACTTAATTTAAGTATCATAGGCTTATATACGGTTTCAAAAAAGGGTTCGGTTACATAACCGATCAAACCCTCTCCGATAAAACGGATAATCTTAAAGGAAAGATATAAAACAATTATAGCAATAGGTATCCCTGTTAAAGGCTTAATTGAAACCTCTTCTAACCGGTCTAATAAAGAATAGTGACGGTGATTAATCTGTTGCACCTCTTCAATAATCTTACCAATCTCCGCCCATCTCTTCTCGGTCTTACCATAATCCCTATCCATAATCTCCCTGTAATCGAATTTATTGATCAAATCTCTAATACCATTACCTTTAGTAGCGACAGTTGGGATAACAGGAACACCTAACAGCCGTTCCAATCTATCCACATCGATTTGAATGCCTTTATGCTGGGCTTCATCCCAGAAATTAAGGGCTATAATGACCGGAATATCCTTCTCCAGTAATTGTAAAGTAAGATTTAGATTCCGTTCTAAATTAGTAGCATCTACTATATTAATTACCAGATCACCTTCATTTAACATATTAACCGCTACTTCTTCCGCTTTATTAGTTGGTTCCAGGGTATAAGTGCCCGGGACATCAATAATATTGACGATTTCTCCTCTCCATTTCATATAACCCTCGGTATATTCAACCGTAGTACCGGGATAATTAGACGAAGTCACACTGGTTCCGGTTAGCCTTGAAAAAAATACACTCTTACCTACATTGGGGTTACCCATCAGGAGTATCTTCATTATTTATCAACCTCCATAATTATTTTGGCCGACATGCCATGTCCAATTGCAACTTTTATATTATCCACCTGAACAGTTACCGGACCACCGAGAAAAGAATCACTTATTTTAGTTATCTCTTTTCCCTGTCTAATACCCATAGCGTTCAGCTTATTAATCAGACCTTGTCCTCCTTCAAAACCAAACACCCTACCCTTTTCACCTTGCCCTAATTCAATTAATGTCAGTTGATTCAAAAGTCCACCCCCTCTAAAGTTATGTACATCTAATTGAAAATTATTCTCAATTAAACTTAAAAAATAATTCTTGTGAAAAATGATTATCAATCTCAATTATATTATATCTAAAATCTTGATTAATGTCAAGAAAAATATTTTTGCCCTGCTGTACTCAATAATGGTCTGATTGGGAAATTTTTGTCCCAGCCTGATAATAATTAATCCGTTTGTTTTATATTACCGATAGTAATACACTGGTTAATAATATCAAGGGCCTTAATAGGTGTCATTTTTTGATTCGGCTCCAGGAGACGTGAATCCAGTGTAAAGCCTTTTGTAATTTCATAATAATTCCTTTTTATCTTTCAATACCGGTTCGGGCCAGAACCCCCTTTCTGTAATAATGCTTTATCTCTTCCATTTTTGTTACTAAATCGGCCTTTTCGAGCAGTTTTTCATCAGCCATTCTTCCGGTAACAACGACTTCAACATTTTCCGCCCTGCCTTCAATTACCTCTAATAGTTCATCCACCGAAAAGAGATTAAAATAGGTAGCAATATTTGCCTCATCCATAATCACAAGCTGATACTCGCCCGACTTTAATATCTCCCTTATTTCCTTAAGACCCGTTCTGGCAGCTTCTATATCCTTCCTGGTGGGTTTGTTCTTTATGAAACAATTCAAGCCATATTGTTTAACCTCTATTTGTTCATGTAACTTTAAGCATTTAATTCACTATACGTCATCCCTTTGATAAATTGACCGATAAATACTTTAAAGCCTGCTCCTGCAGCCCTGATTGCAAGACCAATTGCGGCCGTCGTTTTCCCTTTCCCGTTTCCGGTGTAAACTTGTAGCATACCTTGCATAAATTATTCACCTCCAGGTATTTTCTCCTTTTAATTTTATCAGAGAACAGCTAAGAAAACTCCATCTAAATCTTTATTTTGATTTAGATGGAGATGAATTGGCTATTTTAATTTTTAATCGACTTGAAAATTAAATTAATGCCTCACTTTGTTCGGCAACTTGCTTTACCTTCAAACAACTGCAAATAGATGTTGGAGAGATGTTTAGAAATTTTTGTAAATGAGCCTTAGTGAATCGAAGTTAAAAATTAGGCCGAACCACAGGAGGTGGTGAGCTAATCCTAGGGTCAGGAGGACCCGTGGATTAGGAAGCCTGAATTTTTAATGGAGATGAACATAGGCGAATACA
>JARRCS010000008.1 GCA_029981855.1 Halanaerobiales bacterium
GAAAATTATTTCTAACAATAATGTTGAGCAAAGAGCCAGTTATAATGATAAAATCCTCAGGGTTGTTCGGGGGCTTTTGGTTTATTACGGGGTTCTCTCTTTAATGGAGCTTTTTCATTTGCTGGAAAAACTTATGCCTTTATCTCTTAGCAGTTTCGAACTGAAAGAATTATTACAGGAGTATGCAAATTATGATTGTGCTATAAAATGTATTGATTCCTATATTTTGTTGCTAGATGTTTATGATGAAGAGAAGATTATCTTAGAACAATATCAGCGCCAGGATCTTGATTTTTATCCGGTGAATCTAAAGATGGCTGAGAGAGCCGGTAGCCTGGGCCATGAGCCCTGGAATTTAACTCAGAAAAGATTTAAAAAGTATCTGATGCAGAATTATGACTTTAGTTCAGAGGAAGCAGAAGAGATTTTAGAGATATGTGTTTTTAATATCAAGAATGACCTGGGAATTGCGGAACAGATCAAATTTATACAA
The DNA here is from genome assembly GCA_029981855.1 of Halanaerobiales bacterium. Lineage (GTDB taxonomy): Bacteria > Bacillota > Halanaerobiia > Halanaerobiales > DTU029 > JARRCS01. The sequence continues at coordinate 494 of JARRCS010000008.1, forward strand.
AATTTTATTGAGTTTTCGGATCTGGATGAGGTCAATGAAATGTCCAGAAAGCTAAGTGAACTTCATAACAATACCAGACAGTGGGTAATAAAAGGGCATACTCCCCGGGAATTGTTTGCTGAAGAAAAAAAGCATTTAAGGTCTCTCCCCAATATGGAAGAGGAATATGCTCGAGATAAGGATGGGACGATAGTTCGGACACAGGAAAAAGTGGGCCGGAATGATCCCTGCCCCTGCGGGAGCGGTAAGAAATATAAGAGGTGCTGCGGGCGATAGAGGAATTGGCATTTATGTCAGCAGAAAGGATAAATACAGATTAGCTCTAAATGTTATCGTTCGGTCAATAGAAGAAAAAAAGGAGAAAAACAAGCAGAAACAGGCTATCGATATAATGGAAGAGGGAATTACCAAAGACATGGGGAGCCTGAGGGGGTATAAAAAATGAGGGAAGAAATGGCTACAAAAGAAGAATGGAAAAGATTATATGAGGTTGCAGTAGATTTTAGGGATAAAAAAAGCTGGGAATGGATGTATGATGACATGATTTTTGGGGTACAAAATCCCGAAAATGGAGAGATTGGTTATTGTATTGTTATGGGGAATATAGGAGAATTCTTTGGACTTGGTGTTTATTTAGGAAGCGAAGGATTAGCAGGTATAAAAAGGATGCAGACCGATAATGTTGATGAATTTGATATGATAAATGTTCAGAAATGTTTGATGGCCTCTTTTGAAGACCGACAGGACCTGGATAAAGAAGATTATAAAACAATTAAAGAACTGGGATTACGATTCCGCGGAAGAAAGCAATGGCCTCAATTTAGAAGTTACCGTCCTGGTTTTTTCCCCTGGTATTTAGAAAAAGATGAGGTTAAATTTTTAACTACTGCCTTAGAACAGGCTTTAATTGTTGTTGATAAGGTTAAAGATGTCGGTCCAGAAAAATATTTTTATAAAAAAGGCCTTTATTATATACGTGTACCGGAATTAAAAGGTGATGAGATCAGCTGGAGGGAAGAGTGGATAAAACCTCAAATTGCACAGAGAGTTATGACAGTAGATATAGACGAATTAACAGAAAGAAGAATCAAAAATAATTGTAAAAAGACGCGTTCGACCTGGGTTTTAGATTATTTCAGTGCTCCCTCTCCTGTTCAGGAAAAAAAGGGTCAAAGGCCCTATTATCCATCTGTTTTTATGTGTTTAGATTCAAAGTCAGGGATGATCATTCATTCTAATATGTTTCCTTATGAAGGTCGAGAAAAAAGGTTTGTTGAGGAATTTATTAAAACTATGGAAAAAATGAAGACAATTCCTCGTGATATTATTGTTGTAAAACAGGAAGCTTATGAATTATTAAAAACTGCGACTAAAAAATTCCGTTTTAATATTATACTTATGAAAGGATTGCCTCTTTTAGATGAGGTTAAATATGGTTTGTTTAACTTCTTCAGAAGGTGAGAAAAACTACTTCTACATTCACTGACGGTACCAAAGTTTCATATCTGCAGCTTTGCCATAATTACTGGGATTCAGAAGCCGGTTATTCCAAAACCACAGTTATCTATTCTTTTGGAAGGGAGGATCAACTGGACCGAAAGGTTGCCTGATATACCCTATGCTAGCTGGTTATATGACAGGCCTGGTGAGGAGATGAAAGTGGTATTTTGAATATTGCAGCACTACAAATGGATTTAAGTTGGCTAAAACTGATTATGAGACTCAGAAAGAGATTCAGAAGTTATTTTAAAAAGGTTGATTTTAGAAGAGAAACACCAAAGATTAATTTGGAGCAGATGGGTCTGGTTTTTAAAGGTGATTATATATAAAGTGAGAATATAGCAGTTCCTTTTCGAATATTATAAATTAGGATGTTGCAGGGGCTGGAAGAATTTTTTAAATAACCCCACAGCAATGATTTATGTCATTGTTTGTGGGGGGTTTATTTTCAAAATAAAACAAAATGTCCAGTCAACCAGAATGGAAGAATAGGGGGAGGGTTATGTTGTGAAGGTAGTTATTACCGGGGCTAAAGGACAGTTGGGCCAGGAGTTAGTTAAAGTTTTTGATGATGAACATGAGGTTACAGGAATTTATAAAGATGATCTCGATATAACAGCTGCAGGTAAAGTGAAGGACTTTATTAGTTCTATAAAGCCGGATCTGGTGATTCATTGTGCGGCTATGACCAATGTGGATGGCTGTGAAGGGGATCCGGACATGGCTTATAAGGTTAATGCCTTTGGAACCCAGAATATAGCAGTGGCCTGTCAGAAGGTTGATGCTGAGATGGTTTATGTCAGTACGGATTTTGTCTTTGCCGGGGATAAGGATGAGCCGTATATTGAGTTTGATGCAACAGGTCCTTTGAGTGTCTATGGAAAGAGTAAACTGGCCGGAGAGAATTATGTACGAAATTTATTAAACAGGTATTATATCGTCAGAACAGCCTGGCTTTATGGAGAGGGGCATAACTTTGTCCGAACCATGTTACGTCTGGCTGAGGAAAAGGAGTATTTGGAAGTAGTAGATGATCAGGTGGGGACCCCTACCTGTGCTAAGGAACTGGCTATTACTATTTCTAAGCTGGTAGGGACTGGCTTGTATGGCACCTATCATGCCTCCAATAATGGTAGTTGTTCCTGGTATGAGTTTGCCAGGAAAATATTTAAGCTTAAAGGGATCGATATTGAGGTTAAACCGATTACCTCTGATAAACTGGGCAGACCTGCCAGGCGACCTGCCTATTCGGTGATGCGCAATTTTGCTCTGGAGAGTCAGGGGATTTACGTGATGCGGGATTGGGAAGAGGCGTTAGAGGAGTATTTAGAGAAGGGGTAGGGGGAAACCCTGAATAAATTCTGATAATGGGAAATAAATAGTTTTTGACAATATGTAGTTTGTAATGCTATAATAAAGTAAGAAAAATAATTCTTACTTGGAGGTAAGAAAATATGTATAGAGCGAAAATGACATCTAAGGGTCAGGTTACTATACCGAAGAAGTTAAGAACAAAAATTGGATTAAAACCGGGGGATTATCTATGTATTCAAGAAACAGATGAAGGATATGTAATAAAAAAAATGGTTAGAGAAGATAATTTTGATAAATATGTCGGGTTTTTAAATAAACCGGCTAGTAGTGATAAAATTATTGAGGAGCTAAGAGGGAAATGAGTATTGCAATTGATACGAATATATTATTTGATATCCTTTTACCGGATCCAAAATTTAAGAACACATCATTAGAATTGTTAAAAAAATATTCGGAAATAGATAAGCTTATAATTTCTAGTATTGTATACGGAGAATTAGCTGTATATTTTAATGATATTGATACTTTAAATCAATTTTTATCAGAGACGAATATTTATCTAATTCCATTTTCCAAAAAAGCTTTATGGTTAGCATCACAGGCCTGGAAAGATTATTTAAAAAAACGAGACAGGCAATTAGAATGTGCTGAGTGTGGTAATAAAGAAATAATTAAATGTAATAATTGTGGTGCGATCATTACAGGTAAACAACATATTTTATCTGATTTTCTTATTGGTGGACATGCCCTTGTTGAAGGCGGAAGACTTTTAACAAGGGATCGTGGATTTTATAGAAATTATTTTCAGGGGTTAGAGGTAATATATTAGAACAGGTTTCTTAATGACAAAAAGCTCCGTGAGCTTTAACCCAAAAACCATTAAGTCATAGAGATAAACATGATATATATGAGTGGGGTGTATTTATGTTTAATGAAATTGACAGAAAAAAAGCAATAATCGATAGCAAAAGACCACTACCAGTTGAAACAGTTGAAAGCATTCGAAAACATTTATTTTTGGAATGGACATACAATTCTAATGCTATTGAAGGAAATACATTAACTTTAAATGAAACAAAAGTTATCTTAGAAGATGGTATAACTATTGGCGGTAAATCATTAAGAGAGCATTTGGAGGCAATTAACCATAGAGAAGCGATTGGATATATTGAAGAAATAGTAAACGAAAATTTAACAGAGTGGCATATTAAAAATATTCATAAGTTAATTTTAGATAAGATAGATACCAAAAATGCAGGAGTATATAGAAATAAAGAAGTTATTATTAGTGGTGCTTCTCATAGACCACCAGCAAATTTGGAAGTACCAGCTTTAATGAAAGATTTATTAGAGTGGTATCATAATGATGGACAAAAAATGCACCCTGTTGAAAGAGGGGCAATATTACATACAAAATTTGTTTGTATACATCCCTTTATTGATGGGAACGGTAGAATAGCTCGATTATTATTAAATCTGGAATTAATGAAACATGGTTATCCTATTGTGATAATTAAAAAAGAAGATAGAAATATATATTACGATGAATTAGATAAAGGCTGTAGTGAAGGGGACTATAGTGATTTTATTAAATTAGTTGTTGATTCTTTAAACAGGAGTTTGGATTTGTATTTAGACTTAATGTAAAACCTCTATGTTAGTTGCAATGCAATAGAAAATACTGTAAAATTATTGTTAAGAAGGTGATGTTGTGAATAAGCTAACTGATGACAAGATTAAGAATATTGTGGAGATCTTAAAGAGGCATAAAGTTAATAAGGCGGGACTATTTGGCTCATATTCCAGGGAAGAAGCCAGAGAGGAAAGCGATATTGATATTCTTGTGGATATGGCAGGTACTAAAACCCTTCTGGACTTAGTATCTTTGAAACTTGATTTAGAAGACTCTCTGGGACAGCCTGTTGACGTGGTTACTTACAATTCACTGAATCCTAAAATTAAGGATAAGGTTCTGAAAGAACAGAGGGTATTGCTATGAGTAAGGAACCAAAGGTCTTTATAGAACATATCCTGGAAAGCATTGAGCTGATAATTGATTATACCAGGGATATTAGTAAACATGACTTTCTAACCTCTAAAGAAAAAAAGCGGATTGCAGGAGATATAAATATTTTACTTGAAACTTTATTAAAGGTTTGGTAAAATGTTACTAGACTATACAATTTAATAGATTTTCAGCAGGTGTCCGGGAAACCGGCTGAGAGTAGCCGGAAAACCGGATGAAAAGGGAAAACGGTGAGAATCCGTTGCAGCCCCCGCTACTGTATTTGGGGATACGCCGATAGATCATGCCACCGGGAGACTGGGAAGGCCGTCGGTTGTGATGAACCATAAGCCAGGAGACCTGCCTGTTGAAGAGATAACTTCCTCCGGAGGGGAGGTGAAAATTCTCATGGTTATTTACCTGCAGGATTTACGTAGGTTAATCTAAGGTTAAAACCCCTTTCCAATCCGGGAAAGGGGTTTTTTGGTTATGTGCCCTATATCATCTGGAAGATACAAATTAATAATTCTTAGAGGAGGATTTAATATATGTTTCGGAAGAAAATTATATTGGTTTTATTAGTTACATTCAGCTTAAACTTATTAGTTGTACCTGTTGTTATGGCCGCAGAGGAGCAGGAGGAGTTTTTTGTTCTGGATGAAATTGTCGTCGTTGCCTCAAAATATCCGGAGAAGTTATCGGAGGCTCCGGTAAGTGTAGAGGTTATAACGGAAGAGGATTTGAAAGAGAAAAATGTTCAAAATGTAGCGGACCTATTAAGAAATCTTGCCGGTATTTATATTAACGATAATGGCGGTTTAGCCGGTTTGAAGACTATCAGTATTCGCGGTTCAGAACCAAGCCAGGTATTGATTCTGGTCGATGGCCAGCCTATGAATAGCAGACAGAATGGGCAGGTAGATTTGAGTCAGTTAACTACTGAACAAATAGAGAGAATTGAGGTCCTGAAGGGGCCAGCTTCAGCTTTATATGGTGCTAATGCCCTGGGAGGGGTAGTTAATATCATCACTAAAGGTGCCAGTGAAGTCCCCGAAGCTGAATTTAACCTGGCATATGGGTCATTTAATACTAAAAAATATAGTTACATAATTCGTAATAGAGTAGATAATGTTGGGATTAATTTATCCCTGATTAAAAAGAGTTCTGATGGATATAGGGAGAATAGTTATTTAGAACAGGTTAATTTCTTTACAAAGTTTGATGTAAAGTTAAATAAACATTCTAATTTACTATTTACATTCCAGCATAATGATTCTGATAAAGGTGTACCGGGCTCAACTGCCTATCCAAGTCCAAATGCTGAGCAGGATGATACAGATACTAACTTAAATTTACAATGGAAACAGAAAAAAGAGAAATACGACTTAAACCTGGCTATCTATCACAATGTACATGAACAGGTTTATGATAATCCTGATGAATGGGGTTATACCGGTCCAAGTGAGCATGACACAAAGAGAACAGGGATAGATTTTAATAGAACTGATTATTTTAACTCACATACCCTAACCTATGGATTGGAATTTACAAAGAATAAAATAGATAGTACTGAAAATGGCCAGCATGATATCCTAAATAAAGCTGTATTTATCCAGGATAAATGGACAGTAATGGAACCACTGGAACTTACCATTGGTGCCCGGTTTGATGATCACGAACTCTTTGGTTCCGAGGTTAGCCCAAGATTCGGCGCTGTTTATTCCTTCAATAATAATCTTAATATACATGCCTCTGTGGGTAAAGCCTACCGTACTCCAACCTTTAATGATCTATACTGGCCGGCAACGATGTTTGCCGAAGGCAATCCTGATTTAGAACCGGAAACTGCTATCGCTTATGAAACCGGAATAAGATATTTAGATAAGGGTTTAAAGGCTGAACTGGATTATTTTAATAGAGATGTTAAGGATCTAATTGACTGGGCTGCAGGGAATGATGGAATATGGAGGCCATATAACATTAACCAGGCCCAAACTGAGGGTATTGACTTGAATATCACCAGGGAGGTGACAGAAGCATTAACTCTCAGTTTAAATTACACCTATCTCGATTCCAGAGATAAAGAGACGGATGATAAAATAGCAGCCAGTCATAATACCAATTTGGGTTTAACCTATAATAAGGACGGTATTAGTGCCAGTCTAATCGGCCACATGATCGATGGCAGACCAGATGATTTAGAAAGCTATTCGGTAGTTAATGCAAAGGTAAGTAAAAACTTTATAGTTAAAAATGGAGAGATAGAAGTAGCATTTGCAGTCAATAATCTACTGGATGCAGAGTATGAGGTAAATAAGGGTTACCCGATGCCGGGACGAAACTATATGTTGGAGATAAGTACCGGGTTTTAATGAGATAAATTTAATTGAAGCCAGAGATAATGTTATTGTAGATAAAAAAATTACCTGAGCACTAAAACAGGGCAGGCGTAAAGTCTGCCCTTAACAAAATAGGATGGTTGTCATTATGAAGTATATAAACAAAATCATAAGATCTCAGATTACCCCTTTAAAATTATCCTTTACTATTGCCTTAATAATCCATATTTTTTTACTGAATTTTATCGGTGATTTAATTAAAATAGAGGTCAAGAATGAACCTGAGATAAATACTAAAATAACCTTTAAAATGGTCCCACCTCCCTCCGCACTTGCAATGGCAAATGATAAGGAGCCTGAAAGAAAAGATCCTCCTGAAATCAGGGAAGAAAGTAAAGAAGAGGTTAAGAAAGATAATGAAAAGAAGATTTTTAAAAAACCCCTCAAAAAAACTGAAGTAACATCCAACAGTGATGAAAAAGAACCGTCTATAAAAATAAAAAATGAACCTGTTGAAAAGCAGAAGAGTCTTAATAATAAAAATCCGGATATAGAGAAAGAAGAGGAAAAGATAGATAAGAACAAATTATCCCAAGACCATAATATTGAAAATGAAAAAAATCTTGATGCCAAGGAAGATAGAAGTTATTCCAATGGGTTTCTTGATAATAAAAAGGAAGAGGTGTTAAAAAGGGTAGTTCTAAATGAACAGATAGCTGAAGAATTTAATAAGGAAAAAGAGGAAACAATAGATGAAGTTAAAATTGAAAAGAAAGAAATAGAAATTAATAAAACTGAGCAGAAAAAGATCCTGAAAAAAGAGAAGGAACATTTTAATGAGAAAAAACAATCTAATGAAACGATGAAGTTAAATGATAAAAAGGATGAAAATTTTAATATAGATATAGAAAAAGATAAGGATAAAAATAAAGCAAAGGAAAGTTATCAGGAAAAAAGGAATAAAGAGATAACTACCCAGAACCATGAACCTGAGGTTAAAGAAGAAAATAAAAAAAGAGAAGCTTTATTTAAACATCAACTGAAGAAGGAAATTATGGTTACAAAAGGTGAGAAAATAGTTCAAAATATAAATCAGATCAATACGAAAGAAAAAGAGGTTATTAATAAATCTGAAATAACTAGTAACCTTGAAGGAAATAAAGTGGCTGAAAATAATAAGGATAATACGCTGAAAAATATAGAAAAGTTAAGCAAATTAATTAATCAGCAGATGAGTGAAACTGTAGATAAAAGAAATGAACCGATAAATAAAACAATAGATAAAAAAGTAGTAAATAAATTAGGGGAAAAGAAAATAGAAAAAGATATAATTGCTGAAAAAAATAAGGAAAAAGAGCGAGAAAATCAGTCCCAAAGTCTACAAACAAGTAATAATGATCGACAAAAACAGAATGATGGGAAAGTTGAAAAGCTTAGTGATTCTAATAAGGAGCCAAATGAAAACAGTAAACAGACTGAGGTTGAAAGGGTTGACCTGACCCAGGGGGTGCCGGATGTAGGAATTGTTCCCCCGGGTATTATTGAATATAAACAACCTGTTTATCCTGAGGAAATGAGGAAAAGAGGGATTGAGGGAAGGGTTATCCTGAAAATCCTGATAGATACTGTAGGGAAGGTGATTAAAATTCGGATTGAGGAGTCGTCGGGATATAAACAGTTTGATAAGGTAGCTAAAGAAACGGTTTTAGGCTGGCAGTTCAAGCCGACCAGGAAGGATGGTAAGAAGGTAGAGTCATGGATACTGGTTCCTATAAGATTTAAGTTAAACTAAGAGGTGATCTAGATGCAGTATTTAATTGCCAGGGGTGGTATTGTAATTTATCCCCTATTATTATCTTCTTTAATTGCCCTGACAATTATTCTGGAAAGATTTTATCGGTTTATCAGAGTTCCCAAACGACTATCTGATGATTTAATGGAGAAGGTCAAAGAGAAAATTATGTATAATAAGATTGAAGAGGCAGCTTATATATGTGAAAGCAATAAGGGTCCAATCGGTAAGGTTTTGAAGAGGGGGGTTTTAAACTCTAATAAAGGGCCTGAGGAGATAGAAAAAATGATGGAAGAGATTAAATGGGAGGAATTTCCCAGGCTAGAAAAAGGCCTGGAAGCTTTACATTTCATAGGCAAGATTAGTCCTTCCCTGGGTCTTTTGGGAACGGTAACAGGAATGATCAAAACCTTTCATGTGTTATCCTTAAATGGTGAGCCCCAACAATTGGCCGGAGGTATATCTGAGGCATTGATTACCACTGCTATTGGTTTAATTATTTCTATCCCCTCCCTGGGTGCTTACTATTATTTTGTTAATAAAATTCAACAGATGTTAACCCATACCGAGAAGAGGGAGATAGAGCTTATTAATTTTCTTAATGACAGGAAATTTGAAGATAGGGTGAATCAAAATGAAATATAAACTAAATAAATCTGAACTGGATCTAAATTTAGCCCCAATGATCGATGTAGTATTTTTATTATTAATCTTTTTTATAGTGGCCTCTACCCTAAATATAAGGGAGGTTAAGACGACTATTAATCTTCCGGATACAGAGGCTGTAGAAAAAAGAAGGGAGACGGAAATTGCTATTGTAATTACAGAAGAAGGCAAGATATATCTCGGGGAAAAGGAGGTCTCCTTAAATAATTTAAGGAATTTTCTGGAGGAGAGATTAAAACATAGTTCCAAAAGAGATGTTTCCATCTACGCAGATAAGAAAGTTGCCTTTCAACAGGTAGTCAGGGTGATGGATGTTGTAAAAAAACTGAAAGTAGATAATTTGAGTTTTGCCCTCCGGAATAAATCACACAGTTAAATTTATCCTTACCAGGGGTTCTTGATATATGTTTCAGATAAATATATCAAATATTAAAAAAACTTTTACTGTCATCAATCTTGTCCTCAAAGTACTGTTTTACAAAAAGAAAAAATAAACTTTGATTTTGTTCTACTTTTATTTCTAAGAAGGATATTATCGAAAAATATTGAATTACTTTAGTCTAATGGAATTAGATAAAAGGTATTTTAAATGATATAATTAAAATTAGCCCATAAATTATTGAAAAGAGGTGAAAGGCTATGATAACTACTGTTACCTTAAATCCTGCGATAGATAGAGAATACTTTGTAACCAATCATGTGCCCAAAAACCATCAATATATTTATGAGGAAAAGGATATTAAGGTCTATCCAGGAGGTAAGGGTTTAATAAGTGCCATCGACTTTAAAAATCTAGGTTATCCCGATGTGCAGAACATGGGTTTTGCCGGTGGTAGACAGGGGTTCTTTTTTGAGAGGATGGTTCAGGAATATGAGGTTACCACTAATTATATCCATACTGAAAATGAAATCAGGAACAATGTCTTCATTATTGCTAAGGAACCTGTAACCTATACTCATTTTAATGATTATACCTATCAGGTTGACCCTCAGGATGTTGAAGAATTTGTTAAAAGATTCAGGCGAGGAATTGTCGATAGTGATTTTATTTTAATTGCCGGTTCTATTCCGGCTGGTATAGATTTCAACATCTACCAGAGGCTAGTTAAAATATGTAATGAGCTGGGCAAGGAGGTTTATCTACAGGCCAGTGGTAAGGCCTTAAATTTAGCCTTACCGGAAAAACCTAAGGTTATTGTTCCCTACTTTAAACACACAAGAAAAATCTTAAATGAAAAGGTAGTTGAATTCGAGGATTATATTAGAGCAGGGAGACGGTTGTTAGAAGAAGGAGCCCAGTATGTAATCCTTCCCTTTCACTGTGATCGCTTATTATTTACTAAAGAGGAAGTATACTCCCTTTCCCCGGTAGATTTTTGTTTAAAAAACTGGCTCGGAGCAGGAGATGCTTATAATGCTGCCTTTTTAGACTATGTTTTTCAAAAGGGATTTGACTTTATTGAAGCAAATAAATATGCAGGTGCTGCTGCCTTATCCGTTGCCGAAAGAAAAGCAATATTTATCACTGACCGTTCCCAAATAGTAAATAATTTAGATAGAATTATTATTAAAGAATTGGAGGTTTAGCTATGGAGAATGTAAAAAAGTATATGGTGCGGAATCTTAATTCTGTCTGTGAAGATGATACCTTAGATTCGGCAATAAGGTATATGCATAAATACGAGATGACTATCTTGCCTGTTGTAGATAGTGAGAATCGGTTTTTAGGAACAATTTATAGTAGGAATATCTTAAAAAACATCCTACCAGAAGAGTATGGTTATCTGGAGAGCCACCGTTTACTCTATGATGTTAATCAGGCTGCTGAAAATTTAAAAGAGATCAAAGGTAAGCGGGTAAAGGATTATATGTCTACCAATACCATAGCTGTAAGAGAGACGGATACAATGGATAATATTGCCGATGTTATGTTAAATAATAAAGAATCTTATTTATATGTAATTAATGAAGCAGATAAGCTGCGGGGATATATTACACGGGCAGATTTGCTTTATTACTTACTGGAGGTAGGGAAAGAAAAATGAGTCTAGAAGCAGTTAAAAACTTACAGGATTTACGTATGTGGTTCCTGGTTAGTCAAGTAAGTAATAAAGAACTCTATATGATTGGAGTCCTGGCTATATTGGCTTTGGTAGTTGTTTTGTTAACAAAACAGTTAAAAATTCCTATTGTAGTTGGTTATGTCTTTTTTGGTATTCTTTTAAGTATAAGTGTTGTTGAACATTTTCCTTTTTTATCAACAACGCAAAAGGAGTGGTATGCTTTTACTGTAGAAAGCTTTGATTATGTAGCTGATGTCTCTTTAGCCTTTATTGCCTTTACTATTGGTAGTGAATTATCTGTAAAGATTTTAAGAAATCTGGGCAAAAAGCTCTTCTTCATAGTAATCTTAGAATCCTTTGGAGCTTTTTTATTGGTAACGATAGCAATGTTGGCTATAAGTAAGCCCTTTTACCTGGCCATTATTTTGGGGGCAATAGCTTCTGCTACCGCTCCGGCTGCTACGGTAATGGTATTAAAGGAATATAACGCTAAGGGAACATTAACCTCCACCCTGTTGGCAGTTGTGGGAATTGATGATGCCGTTGCCCTAACTATCTTTAGTTTTGCTGAACCTATTTCCCTAATTAATGCCTCCGGTGCGGGGCATTTATCTATCACCAATGCCTTTTTAACACCATTAGTGGAAATAATAGGAGCAATTATCTGTGGTTTGTTAATGGGGTATTTATCCGTTAAATTAATTGTTAAATTTGAGGAGAAAACCAAGAAGGTATTAACCTTGATAGCTGCGGTATTAGGAGCCTCAGCGTTAGCAGTCTTCTTTGACCTATCTCCTCTTATTACCAATATGGCGGTTGGTTTTGCTTATCGAAACTTTGCCACAAAAAATCCAGGAATTGCTGATTACCTGGAGACTTTCACTATACCTCTCTATGCTATGTTTTTTATGTTGGCCGGAACAAAAATTCGGATTATGGCTATAACCTCGGTCGGATTTTTAATTATGGCTTTAGTTTATACATTGGCCCGAATTGCCGGTAAGATAGGAGGGGCCTCCTTAGGTGCTTATTTAGCTAAGGCTGAACCCAAAATCAAAAAATATATCGGTTTAGGATTACTGTCACAAATTGGGGTAGCTGTAGCTCTAGCTTACACGGTACAACGGGACTTTATTAATATGCCTCAGGTTGGTTTATTAGTCTTTAATATCTTATTATTCACAACCGCTATTACCGAGGTTGTGGGGCCAATGATGACCAAGTATGCCATTACTCAGGCAGGTGAAGTCCATGAGAATTCCTAGTTAACTCTCTCACGCCTTTATAATCAAAAAATATTTTATTTGCGGAACTCCTGCAATTTTGAAGGTGCATATTGACAAACTAAGATTTTATGCTATAATAAACTTGTAAATATAATTTTTAATATGTATTAGCCAGCCCCATGTGGAGCTTATCGAGGTTGAGAACTAGCCGGTCGCTGTGCTGATTAAAAAACTGATAGCAAGGGTCAAGGAGTTTATACAAAGTAAATAAAGTTAGTTGGATGATTAGATCACGAAGGTCTAAATCCGGTTCGAAAGCTGGAGGGATCTTCGTGATTTTTTATTTTTTGAAGGGAAGTGGAAAAAATGGAGACAAAAAAAATACTTTACTACGACTGTTTTTCAGGTATAAGCGGTGACATGAACCTTGGGGCAATGGTTGATTTAGGAGTAAGCGGTGAATATCTAAAAGAGGAATTAAAAAAACTCAACCTGCATGGCTATCAGTTAAAAATATATAAAGATAGTAGAAAAGGTATAACCGGTACCAAAGTAGATGTATTATTAGATGAACATCATCACCACAATCAACATCACCACTACCATGACCACAGAAATCTTTCCAATATAAAACACATAATAGAGGAAAGCAGTTTAAATGACAGAGTAAAAAGGTGGAGCATGGAGATATTTATGAAGGTGGCAGAAGCAGAAGCAAAGGTTCATGGAAAGAGCATAAACGAAATACATTTTCATGAGGTAGGAGCTATAGATTCCATCGTAGATATTGTAGGAGCAGCTATATGCAGAGACAAGCTAGATGTAGATAAAATAATATGCTCGCCGATAGAGGTAGGAAACGGATTTGTGAATTGTGCCCACGGCAGATTTCCGGTACCTGCACCAGCTACTGCTGAAATTTTAAAGAATGTGCCTATAAAGTCAGGGGATATTCCATGTGAGCTCACTACACCTACGGGAGCGGCTATAGCAGTAACCTTTGCTGAAGAATTTACGGCTAAAAAGGATTTTAAGATATTAAAGACGGCTTATGGCATAGGTGAAAGGGATAATGAAATCCCCAACGTACTTAGAGTGTTTATGGGAGAAATAGATGAGGGCTGCTGCCGGGATGAATACCAGAAGGCTGTAATCATAGAAACCAATATCGATGATATGAATCCGGAAATATATGATTATATAATAAAAAGGCTTTTGAAAAATGGTGCAATGGACGCATATCTTATTCCAGTTATAATGAAGAAAAATAGACCTGCTGTTCAAATAAGCGTACTGTGCAGAGAGGAAGATGCTGATAAGATGGCAAACATCCTCTTTGAAGAAACAACTACACTCGGTATAAGAGAATACAGTGTTGAAAGAAAGATAATGGATAGAAAGGTGGTGACCGTGGAAACTCCTTATGGACAGGTTGACATAAAATTGGGCGTAGATAATGGTAAGATACTGAAATTTAAGCCAGAATATGATCAGTGTAAAAAATTAGCGGAAGAAAATAATTTACCTTTAAACAAGGTGTATGAGATTGTAAAGGAGGCATATAAATGCATATCCCGGACGGATTTCTAGATGCAAAGACATGGGTGTCAACTATTGGAGTAAGCTCGGTATCAGTAGGCTATGGGATAAAGAAATTAAAAAAAGAATTTGATTATAAGAAAATACCTCTTATGGGGGTTTTAGCGGCCTTCATATTTGCTGCTCAGATGATAAACTTCCCCGTGGCAGGGGGTACTTCAGGCCATCTGATAGGGGCACTTTTAGCAGCAGCTATAATGGGACCTTTTTCGGCTATGATTATAATGTCAACTATTCTTATAATACAATGCTTTATATTTCTGGATGGTGGAGTAACGGCTCTAGGAGCCAATATACTGAACATGGGTATTATAGCTACCTGGGGAGGCTACTATATTTACAGGCTACTGGATAAAGAAAACACCTTACATCCCTTCGCGTTATTTGTTGGGGCATGGGTATCAGTTGTGATGGCGGCTCTAGCAGCATCCATACAATTAGCAGTATCCGGTACCATTCCTTTTAGTGTGGTTTTGCCGGCAATGCTTTTTTGGCATGTGATTATAGGTATAGGTGAAGGTATTATAACTGTTCTCGTGATAAGCTATGTTAAGAAGGTTAAACCAGAAATACTGGAGAATGGGGTGGAATGGTGATGAAGAAGTTTAACAGCGTAGTGGTAGGGCTTTTAATAGCTCTTGTTATAGGAGTATTTTTATCACCCTTTGCCAGCTCTTTTCCGGATGGATTGGAAAGAGTGGCTGAAGACAAGGGTTTTATTGAACGTGCAGTTGAATCAGGTCTTCCATCTCTAATTCCCGATTATGCCTTTCCTGGTGTAGAAAATGAAAAGCTGGCCACCTCCCTTGCAGGGTTTATAGGGGTAATAATAACCTTTGGGGCGGCAATGGCGATCGGAAAGGTAGTATCAAGGAAAGAAAGCAGATGAGCTGCCTGGATGATAGAAATAAAAGTATAATACACAGGCTGGAAACCAGGATAAAAATAATAAGCTTTGTAGTTTTTATAGCATTAGCAGTATCCTTGAATAAAATATATACACTTTTTGCAGCACTTACAGCAGTCGTATTATTTAGTATACTGGGAAAGGTAGGGATAAGAAAACTTTTAAAAAGGCTATTCCTGGCCTTTCCCTTTGAATTATTAATTGTTATATTTGTTCCCTTTACAGTTAAGGGGCATGAGGTAGTAAGCTTTTTAGGTTTAAGTATAACAGCCGAGGGCTTAAATCGTGCACTTGTTTTATTTTTGAGAATGGAGACAGCCTGTGTGATTATGGCAGTTCTTTTTCTTACCACAGGGGCAAATGGAATTATAAATGGTTTAAGGGGACTAAAGTTTCCAAACATAATAGTTGCACTTATGGAATTTATCCTTAGATATATTGATTTATTTAATCACGAAATAGAGAAAATGAATGTAGCCAGAAAATCCAGAGGCTATGTAAAGGGAAAACACTTATTCAACAAAAAAACCTTTAAAACCCTGGGAGATATTATAGGAATGGGGTTAATTCGCTCCTATGACAAAAGTAAAAAAATATACAACTCCATGCTGTCCAGGGGGTATAAGGGCTATACTGCCCAATGCCACTACCATGAAATAAAATTATCAGATGTTCTTCTGGCAGCATTATTTATAATAACAGCAACAATTCTACTTATTGTTGATAGGAGTTTAATAATATGACAAAAGCAATAGAAGTAAGAAATCTTAATTTTAAATACTCTAATGGCACCGAAGCGCTGAGAGATATAAGCTTTTCCATAGATAAAGGCAGTAAAACTGCCTTGCTTGGTCCTAATGGTTCGGGGAAATCCACCTTAATAATGCACTTAAATGGTATTATCCTACCTCAGAGAGGAAAGGTGATAATAGATGGCAAAGAAGTAAATAAAAAAACAGAACAGGAAATAAAAAAGAAAGTGGGTGTTGTTTTTCAGGATCCGGATGATCAGGTATTTTCCACTACAGTGTGGGAGGATGTAGCCTTTGGCCCTATAAATATGGGTATGACAGAAGAGATAGTAAGGGAAAAGGTTGAAAAAGCATTAAAGTTAGTAGGTATGTGGCAGTTAAAGGACAGGATGCCTTATCACTTAAGTTATGGTCAGAAAAAAAGGGTGGCCCTGGCGGGAATTCTTGCTATGGATTCAGATATAATAGTTCTGGATGAACCAGGGGCATATTTAGATCCCCGGGGGAAACAGGATTTATTTGAAATATTAAATGAGTTGCATGGGAATAAAAAAACACTTGTAATAGCTACTCATGATATAAACCTTGTAGCAGAATGGGCAGACAGGATAATTATCTTGAAAGAGGGGCAACTTCTGAGAGAAGGAGATAGAAACCTGCTTTTAGAAGAAGAAATATTGATACAGGCAAATTTAACCCTTCCCATTGTGTCCAGCATATTCTTGCAGGCATGTTATCAAAGAAGTAAAGTTCCTGTTACTGTAGAGGAAGCGGTTAATATATTGAAAAGGGTGATGAGATGAATGTAAAAGGTAAATACAATAAGCTTATAGATTATCTGAAATCCCTGGACAGCCTGGTAGTCGCTTTTTCAGGAGGAGTAGATAGTAGTTTTTTACTTAGAGCAGCAAAGAATGCTTTAGGAGATAAGGTAGTGGCTTTTACCATAACATCTCCATATCATCCTCAATGGGAGATACAGGAGGCTGCAGAACTGGCAAAAAAAATAGGGGTAAAGCAGGTAATAAAGAGACAGGAAATAATTTTACCGGAGATAAGAAGTAATCCACCGGATAGGTGTTACTTGTGTAAAAAAGCCTTATTTACAGAAATATTGAAGTTTGCAGGAGAACAGGGCTTTAAGTATGTGGCCGATGGGACAAATGTAGATGATACAAAGGATTATAGACCGGGGATGAAGGCATTAAAGGAACTCAACATAAAAAGCCCTTTACTGGAGACAGGTTTTACAAAGGAAGATATAAGGGCAATTTCAAAGGAAATAGGTTTACCTACATGGAACAAACCGGCTTATGCCTGCCTTTTATCTAGAATTCCTTACGGACAGGAGATAATAGAAACAGATCTAAGAAAAATAGAAAAGGCCGAGTTATACATGATGCGTCTGGGCTTTAAAACCATAAGAGTAAGGTTGCATGGGGACCTGGCGAGGATAGAGGTTTCCCCTGAGGAAAGAGAAAGACTTTTTAATACGGAGTTTCTAGATAGAATAGCAGAAAACATAAAAAGCTTTGGTTTTAAATATGCAACCCTGGATCTGGAGGGTTATAGAACGGGAAGCTTAAATGAGGTGTTGTAGATGAATAGGGAAGAAATAAAGAAGCTATTGGATGATGTAAAGGAAAATAAGATTTCCATAGACAGCGCAGTAGAAATTTTAAAAGACCTGCCCTTTAAGGACCTGGGCTTTGCAAAAATAGATAACCATAGAGAGATTAGAAACGGCTATCCTGAGATCATATACTGTGCAGGGAAGACAAAGGACCAGGTGGTGAAAATAGCGAGTGAAATGCTGAAAAGGGGTAACAACATATTAGGAACCAGAGCTAATAGGGAAACATATGAAGCAGTAAAAGCTATTTGCCCGGAGGCAGAATATCATGACCGGGCAAGTATAATTACAATCAGGAAAAAAGAGATTCAGCTTACAGATACCTATATTGCAGTAGTAACAGCAGGGACTTCAGACATTCCGGTGGCAGAGGAAGCAGCCATAACGGCGGAAATGCTGGGGAACAGGGTGAAAAGAGTATTTGATGTAGGAGTTGCAGGAATTCATAGACTATTTGCTAACCTGGATATCATCACAGGAGCAAAAGTGGTTATAACAGTTGCAGGAATGGAAGGGGCTTTAGCCAGTGTGGTGGGCGGTTTGGTTGATAAACCAGTAATAGCTGTTCCTACAAGTATAGGCTATGGAGCAAACTTCGGAGGATTATCTGCTCTTTTGTCCATGTTAAATAGCTGTGCCAGTGGAACAGCAGTGGTTAATATAGATAATGGCTTTGGAGCAGGATATTTGGCCAGTATGATTAATAAATTATGAAATGGGAAATTAGAGTTATGATTAATTAGTAAAGGATGTGGGTGGTGGAAAGAAAAAATTATAATTAGATATGTTATATAAGCCCCTAACCTTTCGATTAGGGGCTTTTAAAGAACTTATTTAAACTATATCTGGAATAATTATTCAAATGCAAACTGTTTATGAAGAGCTGTATAAACCGCTACTACTTCCAATACTCGGTCTGCAAATCCAGGTGTTATTCCAGGTGTTATTGGTAAAATTCCAGGTGTTATAGGAACTTCTATGACCACGAAGCCTTTTATAAAACCTGTCGGAATGTCTAAGAGATTTCGAATATCCATGCAGTCAATTTCCAGAGCTTGATTCGGTCTTAGGGTTTCCTTAACCTTTTTGCTGATAGGTCCTGGTTCCTCGCGTTGGGAACGAGCCAGAACGGCCTTTTTGGTAAAAGTAACATTTAGGTCAAAAATATTAATAATGTTGATAGCTGTAGCGTAATTTGCAGGTTTTACCGGACCTTCTTTTTTGGTTTGTTCTCCACATAGGAATTTTACCGGATAAACTTGAACAAGTTGGAACCCCCTTCTTTGTAAACGGGGTTCAATGCATTCCACATCTTCAGATAGTCCTACGCCTACGCCTTCTACTTCATTATTACCGTTGTTCTGTATTTCCATTCCGGGTTGTTCTTTATTCAAGAAATATCCCCCCCTATCTTAATATTTTATATCTTAGCTTTCTTAAGCTTTTAATTTTAAAAAAACCAGTGATAATTTATTAGTTATATAAGGAATTAGATCAAGCCTTGCATAGTCTAATTTAATATATGATTTTGTTTAATTAAAAGTTACAAAGGGTTTACTTAATTATAAACAATAACAACTTTTATCCTGATAACATATTATGTAATAAATATTCTTGAAAAAAGGGGGATTGTTATGTCTATTAACAAGTTAGATTCTCTATTACAGAATGTATCCAGCAAAGTTAAAGATGAAAAGATGCAATTTAATAATGCTGTTAGAAATAAGGTATTAAATGGCATTAATCAGGTTAAAGCATTTATTAATGATGCTAACTATCAGTGTGCATTAAATAATCTAATTGTTACATATAACATAATATTGACATATTTGAAACTTAAATCAGCGCGGCAGTCTGTTTACTATTATCCCTTGTTAAAGGATATAAATGAACTCCAGCAGGAATTAGTTAAGTTTTTAGAGGGAAGTAATATAGGGCCTTCTGGAACCTGTCCTTTTATTGAAAAGTAGTGTTAATGTCTTTTTGAATATCAGAAAAATTAAGCCTTTTAGATAATATTAAGAACTTGGGGTACAGAGAAAAAATCCTTCCATAATAAGTTTATTATTATCGGTATTACTGAAAATGTTTATGGTAATATAAAAATGTATATTATGGCAACGTAAAAATGTACATCATAAAATGGAAAAAGCTTTTGCCAACATCCCAAAAATTAGATAACCTCTAAATATACCACCACATATTTTTGCTTAACAAACACACATGAATAATTAATCAAAAAAAGCTAACAATGATATCTGTTCATTTTGGAATAACAGAAGATCATTGTTAGCTTTAAATATATTATAAATAATAAATTATTATAAATTATTATAAATTATTATAAATTATTATAAATTATTATAAATTATTTAAGAAGAAAATGATATAAGTCAAGCCCATTAAATCGGATTACTTTTCAGTTTTTTTTTTATTAAACCATAATCATTTGATTATTTATCTATTAATTCTTCTACTTCTTCCAGTGTTAACTTTTTATCTGCTTCTGATAGATTTTCCTTTATGAGTTTTTCATTTTCAATTGTAATCGGGCATTCCCAGGCCGGTTCAGTAATTACCGGTGGACTAGCCGTATAATCAGAACCTGGGAAGTCAGTTTCAATTAGGGTTAATTGGCCTCCGGGATAGGTTCCATTATTTGTTACTTTATAATCATCGTGATTATGAGCTGGATAGAATTGGGGGAAGAAGAAGTTATTAGCAGTACCGGAGCCGTAGTTCCAGACTGCCCAGTTATAAGGTGGTAAGAAATCTCCTTTTCCTAAACCATTGGCAAGAGGGATATTTTCCCATATATTTTCTTCTCCGGCCATTTCAGCAGCTCTGGCAACCTGTTCCATTAATGGTGGGAAGCCTCCCTGACCACAGAAGATATAGTTCGCATATTCATCCCTTTTATCACTAGCATCAAACAATACATCATAGGTTTCACCTGAGCCTACCAGGACAGTAAAGGCTCTTTCAATGCCAGGATTATTGGGGTCAGCTATTCTGGGATTAGTATCTTTAGCTACTATAGTTCCATGCCAGCCATGGGTATGCCAGGGAACAGGCTGATAGCTTATATTTGCCATACGAATAAGGAATTTATCTTCCAAATTAACTTTAACATATGATTCATATCCCTCAGGAATACTGTAACCATAATCTGGTTCCAGATGTTCAGGTAATTTAGTTGGTAATAAGGTGTCGGGGAAGGCACGCCCATTTACCAGCCAGTAATCCGGCTTATAATCTACCGCATTAAAAGCTCCTCCAGTTAATACGTAATTATGCCATTTGGAATCAATATCAGAGAAGAGATGGATCCATTCACTATCAAAGTAAGTGTTAATATTATTCAGGGCAAAGTTACGGTTAGTTGCTGTATCAGGGATTTGTGGTTGTAAGCTACCTTTGTAAAACCATTTTCCTGTTATAGGGCATCTAACAATCCCTGCTCTAAATAAGCTAAGATAGGAAGGATAAATAATAAAAGAACCATACATACCTAATTGAACATGTTCTGAGGCTTCTACATGACAGTGGTACATAAAAGTACCGGGATGGGTAGCTTTATAGAAATAGGTGATAGTAATAGGTTCATCAGCTCCAATTGGAGTTTCCGGCACACCAAAGGATGTTTCAGGAAATCCGTCAACCTGAGTAGCTACATGACCTCCGTGAGTGTGGATGGTATGAGGATCATCAATGCCTGCTAACGGCATACCCAGGTTGGTCAAGGACATATAAATCTCATCACCTACATCACCTGAGATAACGGGCCCTGGGATTACTGCCGTTCCTCTAAGTCTTTCTCTATTTTCTTTAGTATTTTCGAACTGAGGATTATAAGTTTTGGTAGTGCCAGGTATTGGTGTACCATCAAAATCGATTTCTTCCGTCCTCACCAGGCCGCCGACAAATCCAACAACATATACTTTAGTTCTGGGGCCAGTACCCGTAAGATCATTTGGAAGGTTTATAAACCCTTCAGTCGCATAAAGATTATAATACCTTCTTTTAGGTCTTTTTATAAAAAACTTTTCAGTCAGTTTTATCACCTTCTTGATATATTAATTATTAATAATTATAATTCACTGATCTAACAGCAAATTATATTTAAATTATATTATGGTTTGACCACAAAAAGTAAATTTTCCATTTGAAATAAATTTTTCAAGCCTACTAAAGTTCAATTTCAGTCGAAATTTAGGCTCCTTAATCCATATGTCCTCCTGACACTTGATTATCTTACCACTTCCTGTCCTGTGGTGAGGTTTAATTTCTCCTTCAAATTTACTAAGTTAGGCTTATGAAAAATTTATTAATATTTCAAATTTACTTTTTGTGTTCTTATTATATTATAGTATATAATATTATTGAATATATTTTTTGTTACTATTGGTTAATATGGAACGCCCCCCTGGGGCTCTGCGCCAGTATATTCGCCCAGCGGTAAAATCATCCCGCTGAGCTCATTAACCCCTCTGACCGTTGGCAAAAACCATGCCGCGCACGCGATAGTTGGACTAACCATCAGTGTAACTCCCAGTCTGAACGTTCCCCTCTAAGATAGGAACGGAATTCTTTGACCAGAGGATAGACAAATATTAGTTTTGGTGTAGATAAATATTCAGTATATCTATCCTGCCTGCCACGACCTTTGGTCTTGCCTAAATATATCCAGTTGGCTGCCCGGTAACATGTCCCTTGATATTTTTCTTCATCTACAAAGGTTTCCATAAGGACAGGCTCATAATTATACCTTTCCTTCCAGTCAGCACGAATTCTTTTTGCCGCTAAAGATAGAGCTTTGCTGGCTAAGTTTTTTACCTTTACCCAGGGAAAGATTAAAAAACGGGTATTGTTGACTATCCCATTTAAATACTTGCTGCGGTCGCTTTCTTCCCAGCCTATCCATTTGTCTCTTTCTTCTAGAGCCCAGGCTGCTGCTGAAAAAAGCAGACAGCCTAACAGCTCTTTCTCGCCCCTGGATCTTGAAATGATAAAATACCGCTGATGAGCTCCAAAGGGTACTTTATATCCTAAGATATGGTATCTTTCAATATATTCATTCCACAAATCTCTTTGTCTCTTGTTTTTTACCAGCTCAAGTTCGATTGGCTCAAAATCCGATACCGTTCCCTTTATTTCGGGCCTGGCATCAGTTCTAGGAGTTATTTTTACTTTCCTTCGCTTATGTTTTTTGACTTTTCTTTTCTCTGGTAAATTAACTTCTCCTAATTCCTGTAATTTTTCTAGAAGATTAATTGCTGATTTGTATTTATATTTACCGGCAGGGGTAAACCAGTTTAAATGTTCGCATATTGTAAGTGCTAATTCCCTCCTGCTTAAGTTGGTAAACAATTTTATAGTTTCTTTTATCTCTTCCAGTTCTTTTTGGGTAAATTCTCTCCCACATAACAAAATCTTTTCTTCTTTTTCCATAAGTGTAGACCTGCCTTTCTTAGATTTACTACACTTATCATATCATATCTAAATTTTAATGTCCAGTGCTTTTTTTCGATAAAAATATTTAATGCTTTTTTTTAATCCTTATAGTTTAAGATTTATGATTCCTTTTTAGGGGCATGCGTCAGCGCTGTGTTTTTTACAGGAGAATGCAATGGTTATAGAGAAATAATACTATTAGTTTTTTAGGGTGCGGAATGTGGGCAATATGCATATACCAATATAATTAACCAATCCAAAATAATTCTTAAATAACTTCAAGTTCTTTAAGGAGTTTATCTCGATAGTTATCTTTTTTAGTAAATTCTAACTCACCGGATTCAGGATCCGGAAAGGTCAAAATAATGACGTCAATATTCTTTTCTATATCTTCGATGTTTTCTTTTGCTCTATTTTTCAATCTTTCAAGAAGCACCTGAACTCCTTTTCTATCTGTAAGGGGTAAAAGAAGAATAAATTCTCTCTTAGAAATAGTAAATACCTGATCAATATCCCTAATCTCCTCAGTGAGAAACTCCTTTACTTTATTTAGCTTATCCTGCAGAACTTTCTCCTTTAATTTAAGTTTTAACACTGAAACCGGTAGCTTCGATCTTATTGAACGATTGATCTCTAAAGATAGGTTTGTCTTAAAAGAATTAAAGTTATTGGTAAACCTATCTTCTTCTTTCGTTACTGTTCTTATAGGTTGGCTTGAAATAAGAGAATTGATCCTGTTTAACAGAATTCTTTTATCAAAAGGTTTTAGTATATAATCCTTGGCTCCCAGATCAAGTGCCTTCATTATAACTTCCCTCTTTCCTTCAACACTGATCATAATAACGGGAATATTGGGATAGTTCTCAGTTAAAAAAGACAATAAATCCAGGCCACTCTCATCCTTTAAATAGATATCCAGCAGGATGAGATCAATTTTACTTAAAGGGGTTTCCTTAGAAAATGAGCCGATTTTAACCTGTCTTAGATTTACAGCCTCAAAGACTTTAAACCCCTCTGTTTCCAGCATGTTACGGACCTTTAATCTGATTAGTCCGGAATCATCGATAACCAGGATATTAGTCATTCTTTACTTCCCTCCTTATTCGGCTAAGACCTGATTAATAAATATATCGACAATCTCGGGATCAAACTGGCTCCCGGCCCCTTTTTCTAATTCTTTTATTGCCTCTTCTTTACTTATTGCTTCTTTATAAGGTCCCCCATTGGTCATAACATCATAGGCATCTACAATGGCAATTATCCGGGAAATAAGAGGGATCTTCTCCCCTTTTAATCCCCGGGGGTAACCTGAGCCATCCCACCATTCATGGTGGCTTAAAATCCCTTCGGCAATATTACTCAATTCGGGAGAACTATTGGCAATCTGGTACCCTATCTCGGGATGTCTTTTTATCTCTTTCCATTCTTCTGGGGTTAGTGAGCCCTGTTTCTGGATTATATTGGGACATATTACCACCTTACCCAGATCATATAATTCTGCAAGTAAATCCAGGTGAGTTAATTCATAATCTGTTAATTTCAAGGCCCTACCTAATTCTAAAGCTAACTTCTTTACCTGTTGACTGCGTTCTGAACTAATATATGCCGTCTCACTTAATGCTTTTTTTAAAGAAGAAATAATAGCATTATGAGTATTCTTACTCTCGTTTAACTTATTTTTATACATGCAATCCTCTGCTTTTTTAAATATATCGCGAATATCTTCACCAGGCTCTTTTTGGGTTGCATATCCCAAAGCAATGCTCGGCTTGATTGGCTCTGCTCTAGACTTCCTGCATGATTCTTTTATCCGCAAACAAATTTCCCTGGCGACTTTTTCATCGGTTTGAGGAAGGAGGATTACGAATTCATCCCCTCCCCAGCGGGCAACAAGGTCCTCCTGGCGGCAGGAGCTTTTAATTATCCGGGCAACTTTAATTAATAAATTATCACCTTCTTGATGGCCAAAGACATCATTGGTCAGTTTAAGACCATTAACATCACCTATAATAATACTTAAAGGCAATTGTCTTTCCGTATTATATCGTTTCATTTCTTCGTTAAAATAAGCTCTATTATATAATCCTGTTAAACTGTCATGAAAAGTTAAATATTTGATCCTTTCTTCTGCTTTTCTTTTTTCAGTAGTATCTTGACAAACTATAATGACCTCAGTTACTTCTCCTTTTTCATCTAAAATGGGTTTAATACTATAATTCAACCAAAGTTTTTTGCCCCAATATGAAGTATAAAACTTTTCTCCTGAAATCGGCCTACCTTTCTTAATTACAAGCTCAAGTTGTTGACTTAACCCAGCTATTTGTAGATTAGACATTTTCAGTAAGTTAAATTGTAGAGTTTCTTCTTTCCCTGGAGAACCAAGGAGATTAAGCATTTCTTTATTTATATCGATTATATTCCCTTTATTATCAACTTTAACTAAGCCTATCGGACTTTCTTCGAATAAATTTCTGTATTCATTTTCATTTTGTTTTAATTTCTTTTCCATTTGCTTTCGTTCTGTTATATCCCGGGAAACACCTACTAACTGAACAACTTCACCATTAACTATCACCGGAGAAAGATTGGTATGCCAGACTCTTTTTCCGGCCGGAAGCTCTAGCTCTTCTTCATAAGATATTGTCTTTTTTTCTTCTAAACATCTTCGATAATTAGCTTCAATAATTTTACCCAGTTTTTTACCAACAATTTCTATTGGGCTTTTTCCTTTAATCTTTTCAGTGGTAAATCCGGTCAACTTTTCATGAATAGAGTTAAGCCTATGATATTTAAATTCCTGATTTTCTACATTAACCAGAAAGATCGCATCCTGAGTATAGTTAATAATAGTTTCATATTCTTGGGCCAGATTTCTTATTTGGTCTTCTATCCGTTTCTTTTCGGTTATATCCTCCGCTGAACAGATAACAAATTCCACCTGGCCGTTATCATCCAGTTTCGGAGTTTTGATGATAGATAATAAGCGTTTTTCTCCCTTTCCGTTTTTAACCCATTCTTCGGTTTTGATCTGTTTTTTCTTTTTAAAAACTTCTATATTTCCTTTAATACAAACAGCAGCTTCTTTTTCACCGCGTATTTCAAAAAGACTTCTGTTTTCCAGTCCTTCTATATTTATATCGAAAAAATCTAAATGAGCTTTGTTTGCTCTACCATATCTATCTACATCTTTAAGATACCAGATTTGAGTTTGAATATTATTTAATAATAATGCCTGTTCTTCATTAATCTTTTTTAGCTGACTTTTACTTTGCTTGAGTTTGACTGTAGCTCGAAAAAAAATGATACTTAAAAATACCAGGATTAATAAAAGAATAATGATAAGATGTATTAACAATTTATTATTCAAATAAAAAGAATAAAAACCAGCCGTTTTTAAAGAAAAGAATCCCCTGGTATTATTAGGGGCAGCTGGTGTTGGTTGGAGGATGTATTTAGGTTTATCGGTGGGATTATATATTTCAATCCAATCACTGGAATCACCGTCTTTACCCAAAATAGTATCTCCATTAGAATCCATAAATTCGTTAATAAATAAAGTTACTTGATTATTTTTGTCTTCTGCATCTGTTTTTAAAAGAAAGATTAGGTTTAGTAATATAATCACTAATATAAATCTTGTAAAAAACTTAATTATAATATTATTCCGTGTAAAGCTTGTCATACTTTGCCTCCTGCTACCTAACGTTTTCCAAAAATACATCAGGACAAAATACTACATCTATAAAATTCAATAAAAATTTATATTTTCCTTCATTTTTTTCCAGCAACACTAAATTAGTGACAATAAAACAAAAAAATATATGTGTAGACTATTCTTCATCATGAAAACTTAAATATAAGTAGCCAAATTTCTTCTTGATTCAATCTAAAATTTCAAACTTCTCACTTAATACTTACGTTTCGACCTTTAAATTTTAGATAATTTAATTATTCTAATATCCATTTTTAACTAGATTAATAGATTCGTTTGTAGTCTTTGTTATATTACTCCATTTTTTTAATAATGTCAAGTAACAAATGATATTTTTCTGGAAAAAAGTACATTTTTTTCTTTCTGTGTTACTATAGTGTAGAAAAGTACGGATATAACCGAAAGGATACCACACTATGAGTAATATAATTACAGAAGTTGTTGGTTCTTTTTTATCTCCTGTTCCTTTTCCACATGCTGGTTCAGCAGGCGAATCTCTTTTATCACCCAGACCGCTGTCACCACTATGGACAGCAGATCAGATAGTGGAAAAGCGTACCATATTCCAGAAAGTTTAAAATATAAAGGCAGGATCAGTATTGCTGGAATCAGGAAAAGGATCTGTCTGGACATGGATAAAATAAGAGCTGGTAAAGCTTTACCAATTGACTGGAACAGAGAAGCACCAATGATTTGGAATCCAATAAGCGGGGTAAATATAATGATAATTCGAAGTACAGGAACCCCTTCCTGAAGTAAATTGGGATCATTATTAAAGAGTCTTAAGATCGGCCCGGTAAAAGTCATTAGCAGTATAAAGCTAAAAGTGGCCATAGCAGTGGAAACACCAATGGCCAGCTTTAAAGCATCTTTTACTCGCTTCATATTCTTTGCCCCATAGTTGAAACCAATAATCGGTTGGAGACCCTGTACAATACCAAAGAGAGGCATGAGAATAAATGTTAAAACCCGGTTAATAACTCCATAAATTGCAATATGGAGATCAGTTCCATAATAGGCAATGGAGTTGTTGAGTACGATGGCCAAAAGACTTCCTGCTATTGTCCGGGTAAAGGATGATATGCCAATACTGAAAATTTCAGGTAAAAGTTTCAGATCCGGTACAAGGTCTTTGCGGTGAATCTTTAACAGACTATTCCCGCTTAAAAAGTAAATGATTAGATAGATAAAGGAACAGAACTGAGAGATGACTGTAGCAACAGCAGCTCCTTTGATTCCTAAATTAAATCCAAAGATAAAGATGGGGTCCAGGATAATATTAAGCCCTGTTCCAATAATCATACTGAACATTGCAGTTTTAGCATTTCCTTCAGAGCGGACCACATTATTAGAAGAAACAGTAAAGGAAAAGAATGGACTTCCTATAAGTATAATCGTAAGGTAATCAATGGAATAAGGTAGAATAGTATCTGTTGCTCCAAAAAGTCGTAACAGTGGGGTTATAAAGATCATTCCAAAGATTGTAAAGATAATACTTAGCACCCCTACTGTGGTAAAAGAGGTTCCGGCTACTCGTTCCGCCTTCCTATGATCGCCAGCACCTAAACTTCTTGAGATCAGTGATGCTGAACCAATTCCTACAGTCTGTGCAATGGCCATAATTAACATCTGCATCGGAAAGGAGATAGAAAGACCGGCAATTGCTAAGGTTCCTGCTCCCCGCCCAATGAAGATGGTATCTACCAGATTGTAGAGTGCATTGAAAATCATTCCGATCATTGCAGGTGTTGAATATTTAAGCAGAAGCTTACTGATTTTTTCGTGTCCCAATTCATATTTACGGTTGTTGTTCATAAGTATTCTCCTTTAATTTTACTATTTTTTCATTAAGTTCATATAGTTGACTCAGTGTTTTAGAGAAGAGTTGAATATCTTCTTCAGACAGATGCTCTAATTTTTTTTCAAGGTAGTCATTCATGGCTTTCTTTAATTTTTCTGCTATCTTAACTCCCTCAGGTGTCAGGAGGATAAAGAATTTTCGGCGATCGATTTTATCTCGTTCTCGTTTCACCAAACCCTTCTCTTCTAAGTGATCTATCACAGATGTCATGCTGCCTCTTTGTAATTCATTCTTTTTACAGAGACCAGTCATAGTATTTTTTCCATCAAGGTATAAATACATCAAAACTCTCCGTTGAGTTTTGTTTAAATCTATGCCAAAATCTGTGTTTTTAAAATCGCTTAATAGATTCTGGCTTAATAGATGAAATGTTTTTAGCATCTTTAACATCAGTTTAAAGTAGTCCATTTTCACTCCCCTTTCAAAGTAATATTTAGTTAGAAAAATTATTATTAGATTTCTAACAATCATAGTGTATGCTTTTCCCCTGATTTTGTCAAGTATTTTATAATAAAAAAGAAAAAACTGTATTGATAATATACCTGTTAAACCTTTATATGATATGGGGTGTGATCTTATTATTGTTGTTCATTTAGACAGGACGAATTATATCGATCATTCGCAATTCCCTGATGCTAAGATTCTTGAGATTATACCCCAGGAGGATCAGGGTGGATTTATAAGAGGTACCCTTAATTTTACACCCGAGAATGCGAAAAGACGGATAGATCAGGGGTATGAAGATGCAAAACGTCTTTTGCAGCCCATTTATGAGATGATAAATAAATTTTATGATTTTATCCAGTATATGGAGAAATTGCGCTATGAAGAGCTGAGTTTTCGGAAACTGAAGAGAGAAACGCTTTATAAAAGACTTAATATAAATTTTATTTTGGGAGATTAATATGAGTTATTTTAAGACGCCCAAAAAGCCCAGCCGGGCTTTTTCTTTATTAACTATTTTAAAGGATTCATAATGATTTTGTAGAATTATAAAAAGAGCTTATTTGGTCTATTGAACAAAATAAGGGGTGAGTTGAAGTGATAACTGCATTGATTATGGCCGGGGGTCAGGGGACGAGGTTCTGGCCTTTGAGCAGGACCCATAAACCTAAACAGTTTTTGAAATTAACGGATGATCAGAAGACGATGTTACAGTCAACGGTTGAGCGGATTAAGGGTCTGGTACCTCCGGAGCAGATCTTTATTGCCACAAACGAGAATTACCGTGAGCCCATTCGGGAACAGCTGACAGAAGTACCGGCAGAAAATATTATTATTGAACCATTAAAGAGGGATACCGCTCCTTCAATCGGCCTTTCAGCATTATATATTGATCGGACCTATCCCGGTTCTACTATGATAGTCCTGCCGGCAGATCATCTGATCAAGGATGAAAAGAGGTTTATTAGTACTTTACAGAAGGCCGTCATGGTAGCGGCAACCGGTAAAAATCTGGTGACCCTGGGGATTAAACCGACCCATCCGGAAACGGGTTATGGTTATATTCATTATGGAGAGCTCTGCCATACGATTGATGATGAGGAAGTTTACCGGGTAAAGGCCTTTACCGAAAAACCCGATATTGCTACCGCTAGAGAATTTTTAAAGAAAGGAACCTATCTCTGGAACAGCGGGATGTTTATCTGGCAAGTCGAGAGTATTCTGGAAAAGATTAAATTACATATGCCTGACTTATATGGTTCATTAAAGAGAATTGGACAGGCCCTTGGTACGGATCTGGAAAAAAAGGTTATTATGGAGGAATTTAAAGGGCTTGAAGCGATCTCAATTGATTACGGTATTATGGAAAAGGCTGGAGATATCTATGTTATCCCCGGGGATTTCGGTTGGGATGACCTGGGTAGCTGGCCGGCCCTGGAGCGGGTGAAAAAGGTTGATGATAACGGTAACGTAATTGTGGGTAAGCACTACGGTATCGATACAAAAGATTCAATCATCCACAGCCCCAATAAGGTGGTAACAACCATCGGTTTGAAGGATATTGTGATTGTGGATACGGAGGATGCTATCCTTATCTGTGATAAGAAGAGGGCTCAGGAGGTTAAGGAGATTAGGGCTATTCTGGAGGAGAACGGGATGGAGGAGTGTTTGTGAAAATCTTAGAAACTGGAAGGAGGAATGTTTTTTTTACCAATGAGCTGTCGAACTCAGATCTTAATAAGAAAGCTTAATAGATAAGTATATTATATTAATAAGTATTGTTTTGTAAAATAAGATTTTAAATTGACATTGGAATAAATAAGTAATATAATATGAGTAAGAAATATCTGTGCAAGGGGGATAGAAAATGCCTATTGCAAGAATTACAAGTCGAGGCCAGGTCACTATACCCAAAGAAATAAGGGAGGCTATTGGTGCTACTGAGGGTAAAGAATTAATTTTTAAAGTTACCGGAGGAAATGAAGCAGTTATTAAAGTTAAAGAAAAACCAAGAGTTGAAGATTTAGCAGCTTCCCTTAATCCTAAAAATAAGAAAGGTGATTTAGCTGCATGGCAGAAGGTTGTTGATGAGAGCAAGAAAAGCAAATGGATTAAAGAATTGGGGGCAGAGTAAGTTGGCAGTTATCTATGGCCTTGATACAAATATTATTATTTATTATCTTACCGGCCAACCGGAGGAGAAACATAAAGAATGTTTAAATTTATTGAAAAAGGCTGAAAAGGGTGAAATAGAACTACTAGTTTTACCCATAAATATCTGGGAATCGGTCTGGGTATTGGAAAAATTCTTTGAAAATCCCAGGGATGAAATAGCCCATATTTTATCTCTTTTTTTGGAATTAGATGGTATTAAATGCAGGCAAAAAGAGCTTATTACTGCTGCCTTGAGTTTTTGGCAGGATAATAGTATCGATTTTGCTGATGCCTATATTATTAAAGCTTATAAAGTTGAGGGGGTCAATAATATTTATTCATATGATCAACATATGCTAAATAAAAAAATGGGATGTATAGAACCATAGATTTAAATGGTTTTTGGACTGGAGAAATGGATTTTTGGTGGCTTATCTAAATTATTCCAGGTAGAGAAGATCTCCGGGAGATTTTCAGGATATATTTTTGATTTAGTATTTGTTATAGTAAAAGTTATAGTAAAAGCAAACATAAGAGAAAATTAAGAAAGCTAAGAAGAATAGATGCTCTGGTAGTTTCAAATAAAAGAAGAAGCGCTTGCTCTGGCTGATGAAATATTGCTCAAAAGCCCCGGTGATTCCCATGCCCTGACGGTTAAGGGAAATGTTTTAACTTTGCAGAGCAGTGTTTCAAGGAGGATAAGCTGGCATAGTACTGGCCCATTCCGGGTGTTCCCGACCGCATTCCTGATAACTATTTTGATATAGATCTTAATAAAGTCATCCGGTTAACCTTCAGGAGTAATGGTCAAAATTGGGAGAAGTATCTTAGATGGCTTAATAGACGATACTTCAATACATTTGGCAAATATTATTTACCTTTACTTAAGATAATTTACCGTTATAATAATAAACAGGCAATCTTCAGGTATTTAAAAAAACCTGATATGTTAACAACCGAGCTTTACCGAGTCTATAAGTAGCAAGCTTTCAGTCATTGTTTAATTAATGGGATGAAAGCTTTTAGGGTTAAGGATAAAATTTGAATAAAGAATTTTTTCAAGTCAATAGAAACAGAAGCAAATTCAAAAAATATGGGAGGGATGTAAAATTAAGATACCGAGAAATAACCCAGAATATTGACGAATCTGATTTTGTTAGTTTCATAAATAACCCGGTTGCTTCAATCGATACCCTAATTCCGCTTTTGGATAAGGTAGTTTTTTACAACCAGACGGAACTGGCCTATAATATCTCAAAGGCGGTTTATCCCAAGGTCAAGGATGCACCGGGGTTAATACCTGGTTCTGAATATGATTTTGCGGAAGCTATTTACATGTTTAAATGGCAGTCTATTTATGAAAGGCTGAAGGAAAACCAGTCTATTGAGCGGGAGAGGATTATTTCTTTTTTAGAGGGATACGGTTATGAGATCAGTGATCATTATGATGAGATAATCGATTGTTTAGCTGGCAGCGACCCGATGGTGTTGAGCAGGCTGAATTTGACAGGGAAGTGGAGCTATTTGCAAGGACCTTCTATAAAAAGGTGGATAAAAAGGAATTCCTTATCAGACAAATGAAGGCCAACAATTTTGCCAGTAGCATCATCGATGGCACCACTTTTTTTTAAAAAAGTTCTTGCATTTTTACTGGTGATAAGATATAATGTTCTTAGATAACTTTAACGTTAAAGTTAGGAGTATAACCATGGGAGTTACAATCAAAGATATCGCCAAAAGATTAGGTGTATCAGCTACAGCCGTATCTAAAGCTTTAAATGATAGGGATGATGTAAGCAATGAGTTAAAGGTTAAGGTCAGAAAAATTGCCGAAGAGATGGACTATTCACCAAACTCTCTTGCAAAAAGACTGGTAACCAATAAAAGTAATACCATCGGGGTTTTTATGTTTAGCCGTCAGAAGAATTCCGGCCATGACCCTTTTGGGTTTCAATTTTTATCTGGAATAATGGAAGAGGCTAACAGGAATGGTTATGATATAGTTCTGTTTTCGACTGATAGTGACCTGTTAGCTGAAAAATCTTACATAAAGCTTTGTAAGGAGAGGAAGGTTGAGGGAGCAATTTTTACCGGATTGCGTTTAGATGATCCCCATCTTGAAGAAATAAAAGAGTCACCCTTTCCTATCTCCATCATCGATACAGAAGTAAAAGGTAATAATGTAAGCTTTATCAGCACGGATAATAGAAAGGGTGTTCGCCTCGCTCTAAACTACCTATGGAAACTGGGTCACCGGAGAATTGCAATTATTAATGGACATAAAAAAGCAATGGTCTCTCATCTTAGATACAATGCCTATAAGGAATTTTTAGAAGAGAAGGGTCAATTTAGAGAAGAGCTGGTTTTCACCGGTGATTTTACTGAAAGGAGTGGGTATCTCTGCGGGGGTAAAATTCTTGAGCTTAAGGATCGACCTTCCGCAGTCTTTGTGGCCAGTGATTTGATGGCGCTAGGGGTCATCAAAAAATTTAAAGAAGAGGGGCTGAAACTTCCAGAGGAGATGTCCATAGTTGGGTTTGATAATATCTTTCCGGGTGAGTTTAATGAGCCAGCATTAACGACAATTGGCCAGAATGCTTTTGAAATGGGGGTTGAGGCTGTTAACTGGGTATTGAAAAGGATTAATGGTGAAAAAGGGAACAAAAAAATACTGCTTGAGCCTGAACTAATAATAAGGGATTCCTGTGATACTAATCAGTTTCAGTGGCTTGAAAGGGTAACAGCAAAAAGTTGAAATAATTTAGATTAAGTAAGGAATTATCTATGCAGGGAGGTTTTATTGATGGTAATCAGTTATACTCAGGGTGCCGGTAAGTATAAAAACTGGATAATTGCCGAAAATCAGTTTTCTATCTACAATCAGGGTAAATTTGAAACAATCTTTAGCCTTGGCAACGGTTATATGGGTTTGAGAGCAGCAACTGAAGAAAGTTATCCCGGTGAAAAGAGGGGATGTTACATTGCTGGTTTGTTTGACCGGTTTGATGGGGAAGTGACTGAACTTCCCAATATCCCGGATTTTATTCAATTTGATATTTTATTAGCCGGAGAGGAATTTAATTTAATGGAAGGCAAGGTTATTTCATATAACCGTAGATTGAATTTAAAGGAAGGTATTCTAATCAGGGATGTGGAATGGGAAAGCCCTGGAGGGCGACGAACAAAACTTACTTTTAAAAGATTTGTTTCCATGGCAGATAGACATATAGTCTGCCAGAAAGTAATCATAAAACCAGTAAATTATAGCGGTCCTGTCAATATTACAACAGGATTTAATGGTCAGGTAACCAATAGTGGGACCCAGCACTTAATCGAAGGGAATAAACGGATTACACCCAATGGTGATATTTATTTGACAACCAGAACCCAGGAGTCCGATGTTATTCTCGTACTGGCTGCCGGATACAGGTTTTTACTAAAGGAAAATGGGTCAGAAAATGAAATCAATCTGAAACACAGAATTAGAACCGGGAGGAGAAAAATACTTTTATCCTTCGATTTCCCGCTGGAGGAGGGGGACGAGTTTTCTGTTGAAAAAACTGTTTCAATCTATTCTGGAATAGACATAGAGTTTAATAAATGGGAAAGGGAGGAAGTCATTGTCCCCACTGCCCTGGATAATCTGGGCAGAGCCCAACGAAAGGGGTTTGATTTACTATTTGAGGAACATAAGGACAAATGGGCCAGGTTATGGAAGGAGATGGGAATAGAGCTTACAGGTCCTGATTTTGACCAGCTAGCGGTCAGATTTGCCCTGTATCACTTCCTCCAGATGACTCCTACCCATGATAGCCGGATAAGTATTGCTGCCAAAGGGCTATCGGGGGAAGGGTACAAAGGTCATGTTTTCTGGGATACGGAAATATTTATTTTGCCCTTTTTTATCTATACTTTCCCGGATATAGCCAGGAATTTGCTTTTGTATCGTTACCATACCCTGGCCGGGGCACGCCAAAAAGCGAAGGAAAACGGGTATAGAGGTGCGATGTATGCCTGGGAGAGTGCCAGAACTGGTGAAGAGACTACTCCCAAATACGGTCATATAGATCCGGTAACAGGAAAACCGATCCGCATCTGGTGTGGTGATATTGAGCAACATATATCTGCGGATATTGCTTACGCCATCTGGTATTATTTTCAGGTTACTGATGATTGTAATTTCATGTATAATTACGGTGCTGAAATTTTTCTGGAAATAGCAAGATTCTGGGCCAGCCGGGTTGAGTATAACCAGATGAGGGATAGCTATGAAATAAATGATGTGATTGGCCCTGATGAATATAGTGAGCATGTTGATAACAATGCTTATACCAATTACCTGGTTAAGTGGCAGTTACAAAAGGCGGTAGAGCTTGCGGACTGGTTAAAGGAAAGGAATAAGGAGTGCTGGGAAAGGCTCTGCCAGGAACTGGAGATTGTTGAAGAGGAATTAGAAAACTGGGAGATAATTGCTGAAAAAATGTATACCCCTTTAGATAAAGAAAGTGGTTTAATAGAACAGTTTGAGGGTTTTATGAACCAAAAGGAAATAGACCTTTCACCCTACCGGGGTAAAATTGGCTCCATTCTTGATGATATGAGCTGGGAGGAGGTAACCAGTAGCCAGGTCTTAAAACAGGCCGATGTGGTTATACTCCTTTACCTATTGGGGGATTGGTTTACCAGGGATATTAAAAAGGCAAACTGGGATTATTATGAGCCAAAGACCCTGCACGACTCTTCATTAAGTCCGGCTATACATGCGATAATAGCCGCTGATCTGGGGGATATAGAAACAGCCTACACTTACTTTCAACAGTCCTGTAAGATTGACCTGGGAGAGGATATGAAAAGCTGTGATGATGGTTTGCATGCTGCATCACTGGGAGGTATCTGGCAGGCTGTAGTAATGGGTTTTGCCGGAGTAAGGTTAACCAAAGGCAAGTTACGGATTAACCCCTGTCTCCCCCGGGGCTGGCAGAAAATCACACTGAAAATTAACTGGCGGGGTAAAAAATACCTGCTTAAGATTGAAGAGAATAGAGTTAAGCTTAAAGACTTTAACACCGGCGAGGTGTTAATGGAAGAAAGAAAGGTAGTATTACCGTAAAAACCCCCTTTAGGTGATGTCAGACCCCTGTCTGGAGAAATGGCCAGAGACTAATGATTGAGAAAGGCGGGGTTCTAGCGTCTTATTATAAGGCATCCTGTTTTCATTACCAAAGCAAATAAGATACTAGACAAGACTTTAAAGGTAATTTATAATTATAAAGTAAAGGGGAAAGGGAATGAATATCCTTTGTTTTGAATCCCCTGTTTTAGCATAACCAGGGGTTAGTTATATGACTATCTTTAGAATTTAAAACTATGTGTTACTTAAATCTTAAAACCAATCTTAGAAACCAGAGGTGATGAAAATTAGCAGAAAACTTGAAGCCTTTATCTTCGATCTGGATGGAGTGATTACCGACACAGCAGAATTTCATTATTTGAGCTGGAAAAGACTGGCCGATGAAGAGGGTATACCCTTTAGTAGAAAAGATAATGAACAGTTAAGGGGAGTATCGAGGAGGAGGTCTCTGGAGCTTTTATTAAAAGGCAAAGAATTACCGGAGAAGAAGATGC
Organism: Halanaerobiales bacterium; assembly: GCA_029981855.1. Lineage (GTDB taxonomy): Bacteria > Bacillota > Halanaerobiia > Halanaerobiales > DTU029 > JARRCS01. The sequence goes on from JARRCS010000008.1 coordinate 37,540, forward strand.
AGGAAATGATGGACAGAAAGAATGGGTATTACCGGGAACTAATTAAAACTATAACCCCGGATAACCTTTTACCGGGAGTTGAAGAAATACTTGAATATTTAAAAGAAAAGGGTATAAAAATGGCTATTGCCTCTGCCAGTAAAAATGCCAGACCGGTAATTAAAAACCTGGGTATAGAAGATATGTTTGATACTATTGCTGATGGTTACAGTGTTCAAAAAACTAAACCGGCTCCCGATCTTTTCCTTCATGCTGCCAAAGAAATGGGGGTAGAACCACCAGCCTGTGCTGTCGTAGAAGATGCTGAATCAGGCATTGAAGCCGCTCTGGCTGCTGGAATGCTGGCTATCGGCATCGGGCCTGAAGAAAGGGTAGGCAAGGCCCATTACAGGTATGACCAGGTAGCAGATATTGAACTTGAAAAAATACTTGAGGTTTCAGAAAAGGTCTAAAAAAGGAACGTATTCTTAACAAACCTTGCAATATGTTATGAAATGATGATAAAAATACATTTACGGAGTTAAAAGAATTACTACCCGACTTTGGAAAAGGCGAGGTGAATATCTTGAATACTTTAAAATCATTAGTTGTAGATGTTCCGGAGGATGTAAAGAAACTGGTAACATACGGTGATTTTAATGGAGCAGAGGAACTTATTGATATCTATATGAAAAGGAATATACCGCCAATTCTCAAGGAAAGGCTAACTTTTGAAAGACATCGGATGAACCGGCTGAAAAATGAATATATCTATTCTTATGATCAGGCTCTAAAAATGGCCGGGGAGAAGATAAAAGATTTTACCAAAGAAGAGCTTGACGAGTTAAGGAAAGAACGGTATGCAGATTGGGCCTACATCGATGGAAAGGTGATGTTCCACAAGAGATTTTTAGAAAACATAATCAAGATCCATCCTGAGATGGAAAAGAGGTTAATTGACCGTAATGATGAAGATGCTAAGAAGGCACAGGTTTTGGAGGATACAATTGATGAAATAATAAATGAGGGTCAAAAGAGTTTCTTTATTCATCTTAAGACAGGGATTAAGTTGAAAAAAGAGTATGCCAAAACCGGGGAGACTATCAGGGTATATCTTCCTATACCAAAAAAGGCACAGCAGATTAGGAATATCAAGATATTAAATACTTCCCATAAACCGAAATTCATTTCACCGGAAGATTATCCCCAGAGGACGATCTATTTTGAGGAAAAGGTAAAGGGGGAAGATATTTTTACAGTTGAATACTCCTATGAAAACCATATCAAATATAATGAACTTGATTTTACCAATGTATCAGATATTCAACCCAATTTTTACACTGAGGAATGGCTGCCTCATATACGATTTACGCCTTTTTTAGTTAGTTTAACTGAAGAGATAATAGGAGAGGAAACAAATCCCCTTAAGAAGGCCAGAAAGATCTATGATTATATTACGCAAAATGTACAGTATTCCTTTGTCAGACAGTATGCAGGTATTTTAAATATTCCCGAATATGCAGCCTACAATTTGAAGGGTGATTGTGGAGTACAGGCACTACTATTTATCACCTTATGCAGGATTGCCGGGATTCCTGCCAGATGGCAGTCAGGGCTCTATGTCAATCCCTTCTCAATAGGTTGTCATGATTGGGCAGAATTTTATATCGAGCCCTATGGATGGCTTTTTGCAGATCTATCCTTTGGGGGAAGCGGCTATAGAAGGGGTAATGAAAAGAAGTGGAACTTCTATTTTGGGAACCTTGACCCCTTTAGAATGGTGGCCAATTCGGCCTTTCAATATGATTTTTTACCTCAAAAGAACTATTTGCGGATAGACCCTTATGATAATCAGGTGGGAGAAGCTGAATATATTGATGAGGGGATTTATTCCGAAGGTTTTGAATCAATAATGAAGATAATCGATATCCATGAAATAAAAAAACAAATTGGCCCTTATCCTGCGTGAAAAGCAGGATTTTAGAAATTATTGTAGAATTTAGTTTTAAGGGCTTAACCAATGTTAATTAGTACATAATTCAGGTGAATATCAAAATATTTCTTTGTTCAGCTGGGATGAGAGGAGTTAAAGATGAATATACTGGTAACTGGCGGGGCCGGTTTTATCGGCTCCAATATTGTTGATAAACTGGTTGAACTGGGTTACAAGGTAGTAGTAGTGGACAACCTCTCTACTGGAAAAGAAGAGAATATCAATAACTGTGCTTACTTTTATAAGCTGGATATCAATTCGGTTAAGTTAGAAAGGGTCTTTAGCAGGGAGAAAATAACCCATGTTATTCATCATGCCGCCCAGATAGATGTTCAACGCTCTGTAGATGACCCTCTTTTTGATGCCGCCAACAATGTAATGGGGACGATTAATTTACTGGAATGCTGCCGGAGATTTGGTGTTGAAAAGATTATCTATGCTTCTTCTGCTGCTGTTTACGGTGAGCCCGAATATTTGCCTATCGATGAAGCCCACCCCATTAAGGCGATGTCTCCCTACGGAGTCAGCAAGCATACCCCGGAGCATTATATAGAGATGTACCATCAGTTGTACGGGCTTAAATATACCATCCTCCGGTATGCCAATGCTTACGGTCCGAGGCAGGATCCCAAAGGGGAAGGTGGGGTTATCGCCATCTTTGTTGACCGGATGCTGGCAGGGAAAAACCCTGTAATTTATGGAGATGGAGAACAGACCAGGGACTTTATCTATGTTGAAGATATTGTAGAGGCTAATGTCAGGGCGCTTATGGCAGGGGATAATGAGCTGGTGAATATTAGCTGTCATACCCGGGATAGTGTTAACGATGTCTACCGGATCATCAACGGTTTTCTTAACTTTGAGCTTAAAGCCAGGTACGAAAAGGAACGTAAGGGTGATATACGCCACAGTTACCTCGATAACAGTAAGGCCAGGAAGGTTCTGGACTGGACTCCCCAATACGATCTGCGCCAGGGTTTAACCCGGACGATAGCCTATTATGCCCGGATGCGGGGCATGGAAGAGGTTGCTGCAGCTTTAGAGGAGAAGTGAAGGCCAAAGAACATGAATGTGATAGAGTCTCTTCAAGTGTGGCATAATAATATTGCAGGTATAAGTATCAGGTTAATTAGAACAAAAAGTTTTTCAGGTTATCAACATAACATATTTTCCTATGCATAAAAAATCAAAGAAGGGATACCATGGGAGTTACTTTGGAGGAGATCAGGAAGGCAGCTACAAGATTACAGGGAATTATACATCAGACGGATTTAATTTATTCGACTACCTTTAGCGGGCTTAGCGGTAACCGGGTTTACCTAAAACCGGAAAACTTCCAGAAGACGGGTTCTTTTAAGATCAGAGGGGCTTATAATAAGATAGCTACTCTGAACAAAGAAAAGAAGCAGTACGGGGTTATTGCCTGTTCTGCTGGAAACCATGCCCAGGGGGTTGCCCTGGCGGCAAGCATGAACGGTATCAAATCAACTATTGTTATGCCTAAAGGGGCGCCGATAGCTAAAGTAACCGCTACCCGAAATTACGGTGCGGAGGTTATCTTACATGGGGATGTTTACGATGAAACTTATGATAAAGTAGAGGAGCTGCAGGAAGAGACCGGGGCAACTTTTATCCACCCCTTCAATGATCCTGACGTTATTGCCGGACAGGGTACAATTGCCCTGGAGATTATTAATGAACTACCGGAGGTAGATGTTATCCTGGTTCCGATAGGGGGAGGAGGACTGATTTCCGGTATCGCTACAGCTGCCAAGGAGATTAATCCCGCTATCAGGGTAATCGGTGTTGAGGCAGCCGGGGCCCCTTCAATGCAGCAGTCTTTAGCCAACGGGAAACTATACTCTTTAAAGGAAGTCAATTCTATTGCCGATGGAATTACCATTAAAACCCCCGGTTCATTGACTTTTAAGATCTGTCAGAGATATCTTGATGATGTAGCAACCGTAACTGAAGAGGAGATTGCCAATGCCATTTTGATGTTGCTGGAAAGAGCGAAACTGGTAGTAGAAGGAGCGGGGGCTGTTGCCCTGGCCGCCCTTATAAATCATAAACTCGGATTTACGGGTAAGAAGGTTGTTGCGGTTTTAAGCGGAGGAAATATTGATTTCAATTTGATATCCCGGATCATTGAAAGGGGACTGGCCAAGGCGGGTAGAAGGATCAGGTTTAAGACCCGTCTTAAGGATAAACCCGGTAATCTCCAGCGGCTATTAAGTCAAGTTGCTGCCCTCGATGCCAATGTAATCTCGATTGAGCATGACCATTACCGGCCCGGAATTCCCATCGATACGGTAGAGGTAGAAGTAGAGCTGGAAACCAGGCATCAAGGGCATGCAGAGGAGATTTACCGGATGTTAATGGAAAGAGGATATGAGATCGAGATAGTTTTCTAAATTAATCCCGGAGGGATTTTGCCTCCAGCCGGGTTTAAAAAATGAATTAAAGGGAGGAGAATCTTATGTCAAGATTTGAAGTCATTAATACCGATAAGGCGCCGGCGGCTATCGGGCCTTATTCCCAGGCAATCAAGGTGGGAGATTTTCTCTTTGTCTCCGGCCAGATCCCTTTAGTTCCGGAAACAATGGAACTACTTGAGGGTAATATCGAGGAGCAAACCAGACAGGTACTGGAGAATGTAGGAGCGATCCTGGCAGAGGCCGGATTGGATTATTCGGCCGTGGTTAAAACAACCCTATTTATCAGTAATATGGATGACTTTGCCAGAATCAATGAGGTTTATGCCGAATACTTCAGCGAACACAAACCTGCCCGCGCCTGTGTAGAAGTAGCCAGGTTACCTAAGGATGTCGGGATTGAGATGGAGGTTATTGCTTCATTTGAATAAATTGGCCTCTGACCATAATATTTTATCCCAGGTGCTGAGGCGCTCAATCAGAATAATTTTCTGTTGCATTGTTCAGAGTAATATGATATTATTTATTTAAGTCTATATAAAATTTTTAAATATTATGGCTGTCAGTATATTAAAGGATGGTTTAGATGACCAAAGGCCAGATTGAAGCAAAAATCAGTGAAACGGTTACCAAGTTTGAGATTAACATTATGGGCCGGGGCCCCAAGCAGATAAATACGATAATTATTCAGGATCTGGTCATTATTAGACTGAAAGGGTTCTTTAGCATTTCCGAAAAGAGATTAGCCGAAAATGAAAGTGGTATAGAGTTACTAAAAAAAGTCAGGTCCAGGTTATTCGAGAATGAGGCAGATCACTTCAAAAAATTAATTGAAGACATAATTGGGGTTGATATAATCAGTATTTATTCTGATGTAAGTACCAGAACCGGTGAAAAGATAATTGTTTTAACCGTTAATGAGGATTTAGAAAAAAAATATCAGAAATAAGTTGGAAGACCTGTTGAAGGGTATGAAAATACCAGTCACAGTGTAAGCCAACATTTATTAAGTATTTAGTTTACTTAATAAGTGTTGGCTTTTTTTCATGGTAAATAATGGATTTTGAAGGTGTATAGGCGACTTTGTTAAGTTCCAAAGGTATCAAGGAATTTCCTTATATATATAATGGCCATTAGGCCCAATTAAAATTTAATCAAATAAAACCAAACAGGAGGGATAAAATGATTAGTGCTGAAAATCGTAAAAAGCTGGAAAAACTGAATAATAACCGTGTTGTTGAGATTGTGGAAATGGCAGTTGACCTTTGTAAACCGGAAAAGGTTACTGTAATTACGGATTCCCCGGAAGATATAGCTTATGTAAGGCAACTGGCCCTGAAAAAGGGGGAGGAAAAAAAGCTGGCCATCGAAGGCCATACCTATCATTTTGATGGGTATTATGACCAGGCCCGTGATAAGGAGCATACAAAGTACTTACTGGCAGAATACGAAGATTTAGGCCTTGATATTAACTGGATAGAGAGGGATAAAGGTCTGGATGAGATCCTCTCCTACTTAGACGGCAGTATGGAGGGGAAAGAGATGCTGGTTAGGTTCTTCTCTCTGGGGCCTAATAATTCTGTATTTTCCCTTCCTGCTTTACAGATAACCGATTCCGCCTATGTTGCCCATAGCGAGGATATCCTCTACCGGCCGGGGTATGAGAATTTTAAGAGTCTGCAGGGCTCTGATCAATTTTTTTACTTTCTGCATTCGGCCGGCAGGCTAGATGAAAAGGGTAATAGTAAGGATGTAGATAAACGCAGGATTTATATCGACCTGCAGGAAAACAGGGTTTTGACGGTGAATAATCAGTATGCCGGAAACAGCGTAGGGTTAAAGAAACTGGCCTTCAGGCTTGCCATTAAAAAGGCCTCTATGGAGGGCTGGTTAGCCGAGCATATGTTTATTACCGGTGTCCACGGACCTGATGACAGGGTAACCTACTTTACCGGCGCTTTCCCCAGTGCCTGTGGCAAGACGAGTACGGCTATGATCCCCGGACAGACAATTGTCGGCGATGATATCGCCTATTTGAAAATTATTGATGGGGTTGTTCGGGCGGTCAATGTGGAAAGAGGGATCTTCGGCATTATCCAAGATGTTAATCCGGAGGATGATCCGGTAATCTATAAGGCCCTAACCACTCCCAGGGAAATGATCTTCTCCAATGTCCTGATCAAGGATGGTAAACCCTACTGGCTGGGAATGGGCCAGGAGCTGCCAGAAGAAGGTATTAACTTTTCCGGAGAGTGGTATAAGGGTAAAAAGGGTCCTGATGGCAAAGAGGTGCCGCCGGCCCATAAAAATGCCCGTTACACTATCCGCATAAGTGATCTGGAAAACTGTGATCCAAGATATGATGACCCGGAAGGGGTGCCGATTAAAGGTGTTGTCTACGGGGGACGTGATTCCGATACCAGTGTCCCGGTGGCAGAGACTTTAAGCTGGTCCCACGGGGTATTTACCGGGGCCTGTCTGGAGTCGGAAACAACGGCCGCGACCCTGGGTAAGGAGGGCGAAAGAAAACATAACCCGATGGCTAACCTTGATTTCCTGGCTATACCCATCGGTACCTATATCGAGAATCATTTGAAATTCGGTAAGGAAGCGGAAGAAACCCCCAGGATCTTTGCCGTGAACTATTTCCTTAAGGAGAATGGCACCGGTAGGTATCTTAACGGTATGCTGGATAAAAAGATCTGGATGCTCTGGATGGAAGGCCGGGTAAATGGAGAATTTGCAGCCATCAAAACCCCGATTGGCTATATTCCTAAATACGATGACCTTAAGGGTTTATTTAAGGAGCATCTTGATAAGGAATATACTGAAGAAGATTATGAAGAGCAGTTTACCATCAGGATCAATAACTACCTGGCCAAGTTTGAGAGAATGGAAGAGATATACTCGGATATAGCAGGTATTCCGGAGGAATTTATGAAGGAACTCAAAGCTCAGAAGGAGCGCTTGATAGCTGCCAGGGAGCAGTATAAGACAGAGGAGATCTCACCCTTTGAGTTTGCCGATGAGCTATCTGCATAAATGATTTGCCCCATTTCAGCTGACTTTAGCCGGAATGGGGCTTTTTTTGCAATCTATTCTTTCGGCTTAATGAATGATTTTGTTTATAAAATACTGATGGAAGGTAGGATTGTCGGTTAATTCGGGATGAAAGGAGGTAACCAGGATATTATCCTTCTCGGCAGCGACTATCTTATCCTCAATTTTAGCGAGAATCCTGACATCCTCCCCAACTGCTGTAATGATTGGGGCCCTGATAAAGACCAGCTCGACCGGCTCAGGGGAGACGGCGGGAATTATCTTTTTAGTTATAAAACTATCCAGCTGGCTACCGAAAGCATTGCGTTTAACCGTTATCTCTATCAGCCCTAGGTGGATCATATCTTTATTTTCGATTTTATCAGCCAGGAGGATCAGCCCGGCACAGGTCCCCCAGATAGGTTTATTCCGGTGTTTTAATTCCTTAATTGCGTCTATCATATCGTATTTTTTCAGTAATTTGCCGATAGTAGTGCTTTCACCACCCGGGATGATTAAGGCATCCAGACCGGGGATTTGCTCTGCCTTTTTTACCGGTATTGGAGAGACATTTTCTATCTCTTTTAGCAGATCAATATGCTCGCTAACTCCACCCTGTAGGGCTAAAACTCCAACCTTCTTTTCCATCTCACCAGCCCCGTTCGGCCAGTTTTTGCTCCGCCGGTATTTCCCTGATATCCAGTCCGGACATGGGTTCTCCTAGATCTTCCGAAACTCTGGCCAGGATATCCGGATCATCAAAGTGGGTGGTGGCTTCAACTATTGCCCTGGCCCTTTTTTCGGGATTGCCCGATTTAAAGATACCGGAACCCACGAATACGCCGTCGGCACCCAGTTGCATCATTAAAGCTGCATCGGCCGGAGTAGCGATTCCACCGGCAGCAAAGTTGACTACCGGTAGTTTACCCTTTTCGGCTACATATTTGACTAAATCATAGGGGGCCTGCAGGTTTTTGGCCTCGGTCATCAGTTCTTCATTACCGAGGTTGGTTAATCTTTTAATCTGGGAATTAACCGTTCTCAGATGGCGGACCGCCTCTACAACATTACCGGTTCCCGCTTCACCTTTGGTTCTAATCATGGCAGCACCTTCACCGATTCTGCGCAGGGCCTCACCAAGGTTACGGGCGCCGCAGACAAAGGGGATCTTAAAGGCCCATTTATCGATGTGGAACTCCTCATCGGCCGGGGTTAAAACCTCACTCTCGTCGATGTAATCGATCCCGATCGCCTCCAGGATCTGGGCTTCAACAAAGTGGCCAATCCTTACCTTGGCCATTACCGGGATGGAAACGGCCTCTACTATCTCTTTAATCATCTTTGGGTCGGACATCCGGGCCACCCCTCCTTTTTTCCGGATATCTGCCGGAACCCTCTCTAAGGCCATAACGGCTACTGCACCGGCCTCCTCGGCAATCTTTGCCTCTTCAGGGGTGGTTACGTCCATGATGACTCCACCCTTTAACATCTGGGCTAGATTTTTATTAACCCGATAACGTTCCTCAATCTGTTCGGTCATTTTTATTCCTCCCTGTTTGATTTTGTTTGCCCAAATCTGTTATAATAAAAATGTAATAATACAATATGTAAGATGAAGATAAATTGCTTTATTATATTATTACATAACAACATTGTATTGTCAATAGACAGCACAATAGATATTACATTTCTTTGTAGTAATACAATTTTGCCGGCAAATATATTTTATCTCTCCAACATTTATTTGCAGTTGTTTGAAGGTAAGTAAGTTGCCGAACGGAGTGAGGCATTAATTTTAGAAAAAGGAGGGGTCGGTGGATGGATTTATTAATTAATCTGGATAGAGGGGGAAAGACCAGTCTCTATATTCAACTCTATAAGCAAATAAAGAAGGCGATTATCGAAAATAGGCTAAAGGCAAATAGTAAGTTGCCTGCAATTAGAGAGATGGCCGATCAGCTGGACATTAACCCGGCAACAGTCGTGAAGGCCTACAATCTTCTGGAAAGGGAGCAACTAATCTATAAAAGGGTAGGGAGCGGTAGTTATGTCAGTGGAAATTATGTAGGTTCTTCCGGAAAGAGGATAAATTTAGATAGAGTTTCTTCTGAAGTAGCTGATGAACCTGACCTTTTGGAATACGGACAGATTCAGGTTGATTCCGATATTAATTTTGCCAGTGCCACACCGACACCCGACCTTTTTCCGGTTAAAGATTTTAAGCGGATGATTAATAGGGTTCTGGATAGGGACGGTGGAGAGGCCTTCGTTTACCAGAAGAGTCAGGGTTATTATCCTCTAAGAGAATCGATTCAGGCCCAACTCAATAAACAGGGGATCGAGGTGGACATAGATAATATTCAGATAGTTTCGGGGGCCCAGCAGGCAATCGATCTGATAGCCAAAATCCTGGTCGATTTTGAAGATACGGTTCTGGTTGAAGAACCGACCTACTCCGGTGCCCTATCTGCCTTTCAGAGCCGGGGGGCCAGGATTAAATCGATTCCTCTCTTGAGTAATGGTCTGGATTTAAATAAACTGGAGGAAGTATTACCGGATATTGATGTTTCCTTTATCTATGTTATGACCAGCTTTCAAAATCCCACCGGTATTTCCTGGAGCAGGGAGGCGAAGGAGGGGTTGTTAAAGTTGGCCGGCAAATATAATTTCTTAATTATTGAGGATGATTGTCTATCAGATTTATATTATCAGGGTGAAAGGCCCGTCCCCTTAAAGGCTTATGACCGGGATGACAGGGTAATTTATATAAAAAGCTATTCCAAGATATTTATGCCCGGTTTGAGATTGGCCTTTATGATTTTGCCGAAAAACCTAATTCCTTCCATCCTGGCAGCTAAATATGCCACCGATATTTCCTCTTCCGGGTTGACCCAGCGGGCCTTCGACCTCTATCTCAGAGAGGGTCTCTGGGACAGGCACCTGGAGAAGATGAGGCAGCTCTTTAAGAAACGTTTTCAAATGATGAAGATTATGATGAAATCATTTCCTTCAGAGGTTAGTTTAATCTTTGAGCCGCAGGGAGGATTATATTTCTGGTTATCCCTACCGGAGGATGTAGATAGCGAGAGTTTCTATAGAATGGCCCTGAAGAACGGAGTAGCCTTTTTGCCCGGTAGGGTCTTCAGTGTTAAGGAAGGGAATTTGCCCTTATTTAGATTGAGCTTCGCTGCTGTTGATGAACCGGAGATAAAAAGGGGTATGGATTTGCTGGCCCGTCTTTTAAGGGAATTTATTGAGAAGGGAAACAGGAGGGAAGGTTATCTACCTCTACTTTAAAAGGGTGATCTGGGCCTGATAACCCCAAGTTTAATAAACCCATAATGACAACAATCTACTAAAAACAACTTTTTCACTTAATAAGTGAAAAAAATTCCCTATTAAATATAGAAAAGAAAGCCCTCATCCTTTATAATTAAAGTAGTCACAAAAAACCATAAAGGAGGGCTTTCTAGTAACTACTTGAGTCCAACTCAGTACTGGAAATAATTTTGAAGATAAAAGGAGGTATCTGCTGGTCGAAATGAAGATTACGTTTTGTGGAGGAGCCCGGGAAGTCGGCGCTAGTTGTTATTTACTTAAAATTGATGGTCAGAATATATTACTAGATAGTGGTATTAGAATGAAAGGTAGTGATAATCTCCCTGATTTCCGCTTGATTCAGGAAGAGGGGGGTGTGGATGCTATTATAGTTAGCCATGCCCATCTGGATCATAGTGGTTCTCTGCCCGTTATCAGCCGTGAATATCCTGAGGCCAGGATTTATATGACCCATGCTACTAAAGATTTAATCCGGGTTCTCCTTTATGATAGTTTGAAGATCATGGAGCGGGCTGAGGCAGATATACCTATCTATGCCGAAAAACACGTGGTTGAGATGTTGGACCGGGGAGTCTCCTTTTCACCCCAGTATCCTTTTCAGCCTATACCTGGCAAAGATATCAGGGTTACCTTTTATAATGCTGGTCATGTGGCCGGGGCAGCCCTGGTCTATATTCAGGGAAAAGAAGGAACTCTATTATATACCGGGGATTTTTCGGTAACAGACCAGCAGACCGTTATTGGCGCCTCTGTACCTCGTCTTAGGCCAGATGTCATGATTACCGAAGCTACTTATGGAGACAAGCTTCATTCCAATAGAAAGCTAGAAGAAAAGCGACTAATAGCTACAGTCAAAGAAGTAATTGAGGGTCAGGGAAAGATTTTGATTCCTGCTTTTGCTCTGGGCCGGGCTCAGGAGATAATTTTAATTTTGCGGAAGGCTATGAATAAAAATGAACTTCCAGAATTTAAGATTTATGTAGATGGTATGGTCAGGGCCATTAATAGGATTTACAGCTTAAATCCCAATTATTTGAAGTCCAATCTGGCCCGGAAGATATTTCGGGGAAATGATATCTTTTATGATGATAATATCATCGAAGTTGAAGACCAGGAGATGAGGGAAGAAATTTTGGAAAACGAGGAACCCCTCTGTATTATCTCCAGCTCAGGCATGTTAAAAGGAGGTCCCAGCTGTTTTTATGCTGAGAAGATACTAACAGAAGAAAAGAATTTCATCGCTATAACCGGTTATCAGGATGAAGAGGCGCCGGGAAGGGATATCCTGGACCTCCTGGATGATGAATCAGATGAGCGGGTACTGGAACTAAATAATAAGAGATTACCGGTTAACTGTGAGTTTGGTAAATATGGTCTCTCTGCCCATGCCGATAAGGGTGAACTTCTGGGTTTAATTCATCGGGTAACCCCCCGGAGGATCTTTTTAGTTCACGGGAATGAGGAAGTAATTGAGAAGCTGGCCCTGGAGATGAATCAGGAGATCAGGGCCGGAATCTATGTGCCCTCCAATGGAGAGAGTTATCAGGTTAATTTCCGGAATCCCCGTAAACAGCTTGCTAATTTCCGGGATTTGAAGCCTTTAAATAAGGGTCAGGAGCTTTCTGATGAGAATTTGGAGGAGCTATGGAAGTATATCTATCAACAGACGGGAACAGATACGGGTTATTCGGTTGAGGAGTTAATCTATCTTCAGGAAGGTGTCAAAACCTGGACAGAAGAGAAAGTGGAGAGGTACCGTGAACTATTAAATAATAGCAGGTTTTTTACTCCTAATTGCCGGCGGCTCTTCCTCTATCATCCGGTGGCAGAAGAGGAACTCAAGGAAGAGGATGGGGTCATGGAGATGAATGAGATGTTTGCCTATGTCGATGAACTCTTCCCGCCGGAGACCGGTCTCTATAAACGGGGGGCCAGAAGAGAAGAAAAGGTAGTCATACTTAACTTTAATTTTCCCTCAGTGGCTGTCAGGAAATATAAGGATAAGATAAGAGAGCTGGAAGAAGAGACGGGCTGGCAGGTTGAGATCAATGAAGATCTTAATCAGGTAGCCCTGGAAGAAGAGGTCTACCGTCTTTTTCCTGTAGAACTTGGTATTGAGAAGATTTCTTATTATAGAAATGAAGGAAAGTGCCAGGTTAGTCTGGATCAAGAACCGGAAGATGCCAATAAAATTATTGCTAGATTTAAAGATATAACTGGAATTGACCTTATTCTTGATTATCCGGGAGGAGAGATGGGGAATAGGGAGAAAGAGAGTTTATCTTTGCAAGAGAAGGACCCTGCAGAGATGATGGAGCAGAATCAAGCCTTTGCCTATATTGATGAGGCCTTTCGTGCTCATGGGCTTAGATTATATAAAAAGAGCCGGAAAGAAGCCGGAGGGGTTCCTTACCTAGAATTATATTTTATCTCACCGGAAGTAGGGGAGCGATATCTTGATATTATTGAAAAATTAGAAGAGGATACCGGCTGGAATATTAAACTGGGTCAGACCCCCATCCAGAATGAGATTATTAATCTGGCCCGTCGTCTGGTCTTGTCAAAAGGACTTAAGTTGTTGAAAAATCCGGGATTATTCCGGGATAAAACCCTGGTGAAGGTAAAGGTTGCCGGTGAGATTGACGAAGATACGCTTAAAACCATGCAGAGAGAATTTGCTGAAAAGACTGCTTATCAGCTTGAGCTGGAATGGTAGTTGTCTTTTTATTTGTTTTCTGACGTGGTATAATATGGATAAGAGACAAAAGAAACGGGGTGGCTTGATGGACAGATCTATAAAAGATAAATACCCCCTCCTATTTAAAGATAAGGACAGTAAAATTAATCTAGACTCCCGTTATAAAAAGGCCTGGCAGAGAGCTAGAGAGGCTGCTGCTATTTTAAAGAAGGAATATGGGGCTAAAGAGGTCTGGGTTTTTGGTTCTTTAACAGATAAGAATAAATTTCATAGAAAATCAGATATTGATTTAGCCGAAGTTGGTATTCCTGATAATAAATTTTATGCAGCTTTTGCAGCTATAACAAGGCAGATTAGAGATTTTAAGATAGACCTCGTTGATGCAGAAAGTTGCCGGAATGTTTTAAAGAAGGCCATAGTGAAGGAGGGGATTAAGGTATGAACAGGAAATATTTAGCTTTGATAAGTCGGATTGAAGAGGAGTTAGCTGATATTGAAATCCTTGTTAATAAAGTTATTAATGGTTGGAAGTATGTAAAAAAAACTGGAGATAGTTTCTATTTAGATAGTGTTGCCCTTAATCTACATGGATTCTATTCAGCCCTGGAAAGGATTTTTTTACTCATTGCTCAGGAGATTGATGAAAGTATTCCTGAAGGGGGTTCCTGGCATCAGGATTTATTAATGCAGATGAAAACAGAGATAAAAAAAGTTAGACCGGCTGTAATATCCCGTGAAACTTATCAACGACTGGATGAATACAGGGGTTTTAGACATGTGGTCAGGAATGTATATACCTTTAACTTATCAATGGAGAGAATAGAACCTCTGGTAGATAATATTGAGAATATCTTTTTTCAAATAAAGGATGAGTTAGGGAGATTTACAAATTTTATTGAAAAAGTTAGTGAGAATTAACAAGTGTACTTATAAGAATTAGATTGAATACTGATGTACCTTCTGAACCCCAGTTGATTGACAAGTATATATCAAACCTGGAGAAGTATATAAATGAACCAGAGGATGATCTTCACCCTCTGGTTAGAGTTGCTATTATTCATGCCCAGTTTGAAACTATTCATCCTTTTTTAGATGGCAATGGTAGGGTAGGGAGAATAATGATACCTCTATATTTATATGACCAGGGAATACTTGATTCCCCCAATCTCTTTATTAGTGAAGAATTAGAGAGAGATAAATATAAATATTATGGATTATTAAATGAGACCAGGTTTAAAGAGAACTGGAATGAATGGATTATGTTTTTTTACAAGCTGTAAATAGGCAGGCAAAGAAAGGTATTAAGTTGATTAAAGAGATTAATAACCTTTATGAACAAGATTTAAATAGAGCGAAAGAAATTATTTCTAGTAGCAGTATTGTAGATCTTGTTAATGCTATGTATAGGTATCCGATATTTACAGTAAACAAGATGAGTGAAATCACCGGAATCCCTGATTCTTCTTGCCGGAGGTATCTTAGTAAATTAGTTGATGAAAACATTATTTTTTCAGATGGTAAAGCCAGGGGAAGAAAATACTATTATTATAATCTGCTTGATTTAATCAGGTAAAAGGAAAAGCATTTTTAAAATGAACAGTTAAAGGTGAGAGTTTAGATAAGCTACAATCTGCTGATAAATCTCTTTTGCTTCTTTTGACGGGGACATGGACTGGTAAATTTTGTCTATGTAGCCCCGTTTTTTTACTGTTCTGAGACTTGCCTTAAAGTTGAGGTCATAGATCCAGCCCATCTGCATTAGTTTTAAATCATCCTGGGTTTGAAGTCTTTGATAGTTGATAACCTCTCCTTTTTTCATCTTTTCATAGATTTCAGGTGTAATACCTCCTTTAGGGGAGAGACCATGGCTGATTTTACTATTATCTTCATTACTATAATAACGTTGGACAAAGATATTCCAGATATCAAGTTTATCGGCATCCCTGATTAGCTGGGCATATCTTAAGCCAGCCGGATCTTTAGCGAAAGCCTCTTGCGGGATTACCGCTTTGTTGTGATAGGCGATGGCTTTAATAATTCTCTGGCGGAGAGCCTGCTCGAACTCTGTTAATAAGTTATTTTCAATTAGTATTTTGACCCCCAATTCTGCATGATCCAGTGAGCGGGCATCAGAAAAGGTCTGATAGCAGGCATATTGTTCAAAACGACCAACATCATGAAAGAGACCGATGATTTGGGTTATAGTTTCTTCCTTTTTAGAGAGTTGTAATGACCTGGCCAGTTCTGTTATTTCCTCTAATACCCGGTAGCTATGGTGATATTTTAAATCAATCTGTTTTTGATCTTCTTTATTCTTAAATTGATATCTCTGTAGATATTGGTTAAACCACTTTTTTAATTCTTCAAATAAATCATCTAACATGTATTCCATCCTTTTCTTAATGTTTAAGAATTTTTTTTGCTTCCTGTGAACAATTATAATTTTATTTTTAAATCCAGTATATTGCAAGTTAATTTAAATTATCCAGAGACAACGGATTGCTATCGCCCGGGCTATCTTGAAGGATGCCCCCATTTTACTCTTGGATGAAGCTACCTCTGCCCTGGATACAGAATCTGAATACCTGGTCCAGGAGGCTTTATATCAACTGATGCAAGGGCGGACAACCCTGGTGATAGCTCATCGCCTGGCTACTATTCAGGATGCCGACTGTATCCTCCTTCTCTCTGAAGGGAGGATTGTAGAAGAGGGTACCCATGATGAACTAATTGCTGCTGGCGGAATATATTGCCAGCTTTATTAGCAGCAATTTATTCAGGAAGAGGATCAGGTTGATGCCGCTGTTTAGATAATCATTTTCCTATTCTTCAAATAAAAAGAGTATTTAAACCCTGGACGGTTCTTGTTCAGGGTTTTTTCTGGTTGGGATTGGTATAGATTGACATAATAGTTAACCCGAAATATTCATAACTTATAACCCCAAGTTTAATAAAGCCCATAATAACAACAATCTACTAAAAACAACTTTTTCACTAAATAAGTGAAAAAAATTCCCTATTAAATATAGAAAAGAAAGCCCTCATCCTTTATAATTAAAGTAGTCACAAAAAACCATAAAGGAGGGCTTTCTAGTGACTACTATATATAATTTTAGGATGAATTGCAAGACAAATGTTAAAATAAGATTTTTTGAAAAAGCCTTGTATTATATCTCATATTCCGCATAACTAATTTTTCCAATTGAATAATAAACCGAGTTTAAATAATTCATGAAAATATTGCCAAATGACTGGACAAATTCTCACCAAAATTATATAATAGATTGCAGGATTATGTTATACAACAAATGAGGTGGGAAATATGAGTAAAAAAGTTGATATTAACGATGTTAATGTCTGGTCTGATGGTAAACTTCAATTAGTTGTTGGTTTGTGTGAAAAAATAGGCATCGTAGATCTTTTTAATAAACATTTAGAAAACAATTTAGGTAGACCATCAGATATTCCTGCTGGTATTGAAGCAACAATTATGATTGCTAGCATAGCTGATGATGGGTACAAACCTCTTTCTTCATTCCAGGATTATTATCGATATAAAGATCTTGAAGGTATTTTTCATTATCCAATAAAGTTATCACAATTAAATGATGACCGATTTGGTCATTTTCTTGATGCTTTTTATGAAGCAGGATGCCGTCAAATATTTATGGAAGCCTCAAGCCTTGCCTTTGCTGAGTATGGTTTTAAGATTATAAATATAAACTATGATACCACCTCCAAAGTAATGTGGGGCAAATATGAAACTACAAATCATCTAGAAGACGATGGCAGAGATACCAGCTATATCTCTATTGACTTTGGTCATAGTAAAGATAAAAGAAATGATAAAAAACAGATAAAAATAGGTATAGGTACGGCCAACGGTATTGTAGCCGATGCCAAAGTTCTTTCAGGTAATATGGATGATAAAACTTATAATAATCAAAACCTGGAGGATCTTGACCGATTGTTAACACAGATGGATGTTAATCGTAACGAATTCTATTATATTGCAGATAGTGCACTATTTACTGAAGAAAATATAGCTAAAGCTAATGACAATAATATTTCTTTTATTACACGAGTGCCTGATAATACTAATTTGGCAAAAGAATTGATGGCTAATCCTTTACCAGAAGATGCACAAGTTGTTGAAATTGAAAAAGCAAAGGGAGAACCATCAATATATCGATTGATAGAGACAGAAACTAACTATAAAGGTCATCCCTGTAAATTTGCCGTTATATATTCCAGTCAATTAGAAGAACCCAAACAAAAAACCTCTCAGAAAAAAGTTGCAAAAGAGAAAGAAAAAATTGCAAAGCGTCTTAAAAAATATAACAATCGCAGCTTCAAATGCCTCTCTGATGCTGAAAAAGAAATAAAATTGTTGAATGATAAGTTGGTTTCTAAATTAAAATTCCATGACATTAACTTCTCCATTAAAGAACATAAAATACGCAGACCCGGCAGACCCAGTAAAAATCCCGAAAATGATATAACAAGAATAGAATACCAGCTATCAGCTGAAATAATATTGAATGATGTAAAGGTAAAAGAATTTATCCGCCAACAATGTACATTCATTTTAGCCAGTAATGATCTATCTATATCAGGCGAAAAAATGTTAAGAGAGTACAAAACACAAAGTCAAGTGGAAAAAAGATTCAGGAATCTTAAATCTCCTAAATATATGAATTCATTGTTTTTAAAATCTCCTAAAAGGGTTGAAGCCCTCGTATATCTACTCCTGATGGTTTTAATGATCTTAACTATTGCTGAAAAAGTTGTACGTAATGGTCTTAAAAAAACTGATGATCTGGTAATTGGTATTGATAGAAGAAAGCTAAAACAGCCTACGTTAGATGCAATATTACAGATAATTAATAGAGTCAGAGTTGTTACATATAAAGTTGGCAGAAAAACTTACCGTGAAATTCGAGAATTAGATGATAGCTGTAAGAAAATCATTAAATTTCTTGGACTAAACGAAAATTGTTTTGCCTGGAATGTGGAGGGTGATACTACTTAAAAAGATAATTAAAAATGGCAATTTTATACTATTAGAAATTACTATTCATTTATGCGGAATATGAGTTATATATAAAAATCGTGTATTATATATAATTAAAATATATATATAACTAAAAAGGATTGGAGGGTAACATTGCTTACTTTAGATAAGGTGAAGAATAATCCTGATTTTCAGCTAATGATCGAACGGGCTCATGATTATCTTTCGGAGAGGGGTTATACCGAACACGGTTTTCGCCATGTTAATTATGTTTCCCGGGTAACCGCCTATATCTTGAAAGAATTAGACTATGATGAGCGCACGGTCGAACTGGGTGCTATTGCCGGTTATCTTCATGATATAGGGAATATGTTTAACCGTAAATATCACGGTGTTTCCGGTGCTCATATTGTCTATACAGAGCTGCGCCGGATGGGTGTCCCCCTGGAGGAAATTACAACAATAACTACAGCAATAGCCAACCACGAAGAGGAGATAGGACATGCAGTAAGCCCTATTACGGCTGCCCTCATTCTGGCTGATAAGAGTGATGCCCACCGCACCAGGGTGCATAAACGTAATGCCAGTGATATCCACGACCGGGTTAACCTGGCTATCCGGGATTCAAAGATAGAGGTTGACCCCTACAGGAAAAACATCACCCTCTATATTGATTACGATTCTTCTATCTGTCAGGTTATGGATTATTTCGAAATCTATCTCCACCGGATGGAAATGTGCAAGGAGGCAGCTTCCTATCTGGGCTGCCGGTTCAGGTTACTGATCAATAATCTGGAACTCCTCGGACATGTGAATAATCAAGTTGCTGCTACCGGGGAGGGGAATTAAAAAAAGATAGCCTTTAAAATGAAACTTAGCCCCAGGGGTTTATTAATTAATACCCCCGGGGGTTTTTTCATATACCGGCATAAAATACCATTGACCTTATTCGATATCTGGGTTATAATTTGCGATGTGCCCCGGAAGCTGGCGAATCTCATTGCTGTTTTTTGCAGGAGGCTATTTAGGGATTATTAGGATAATCTGTGGTATTATTAGTGCTTTAATATTTATTATGATTATTTCTTGTTAAGCTATCATATTCTTGTTAAGCTATCATATTCTTGTTAAGCTATCATATTCTTGTTAAGCTATCATGATTTGACTAAAATTAAAGTAAAGGAGGAATCAAATATGCAGCAGGTTAAACATTACGGTATTATTCTATTTCTTCTTATTGTCTTATTAACCGTCATTCCGATGGGCACAGTTCATGCTGGTTGGACTTATGGGAGTAGAGTTTCTTCCTCGGAACGGGAGTTGCTGGCCCGTGTCGTAGAAGCTGAAGCTGGCGGAGAACCCTATATAGGAAAGGTTAGTGTTGCTGCAGTTGTCCTGAACCGGGTGAGTGACCCGCGTTTCCCGAACACAATCAGGGGTGTTATTTTCCAGAAATACGCCTTTGAGTCTGTATCTAATGGCTTTATCTGGCGGCTTACACCAGGTTGGGAGACTTATAATGCGGTTCAGGATGCCCTTAACGGATGGGACCCAACCTATAGGTCGGTTTTCTTCTGGAACCCATATCGTCAGGTTAATCCCTGGATATGGTCCAGACCGATTGTAACACAGTACGGCAACCATGTATTTGCAGTTTAATGCTATATAGGTTTTTTTCGGAGGGGTTCGGTTTTCTACCGGATCCCGTTTTAATATCGAAAATAGGTATCATCCTTCAGGTCCTGTAGATAGATATAATCAAACCGCTCTTTTTCCTTTTCTTCTATCTCTGCAAAAAAGACTCTAGCCTCTTCATGACACCGGTCACAGGTCAGTCGGGGAATACTTACTGCCAGAATACGATTCTGTCTAAAACTACTGCTGTGTTGAGCCGTGGAGCTGATAATCAGGTATCCGGGACAGTCAGGACAGACTTTGACAGTTTCCTGCTGGAGCTCGCTGATTCCGTCAGTATCATAATAGATCCTCTTTTCCCGGGTGGAAAAGCGGCCTGTAAAATCATAGAATTCCTCTAAATCGACCCGGGAGCGCTTTTGCCAGAGCTGCTGAAGCTCCTCTACCGTTTTTTTAATTGTCTCCGTTATTGCCGGAGACTGTTTGAGGTCTGCTGGATTGTAGTCTGGTTCGTGGATGTAGCTGTAATCAAGTCCGGCCATTGCTAGAATCAGTCCGACATTGATATAGGGCAGAGCACTCTCGATGGAATAACCACCCTGCAGGATAGCGATATCAGGATTAAGTTTGGCATTCAATTCGGCATAACCCTGGGCTGATATCTGCATATTTGTCAGGGGGTCGGAGTAATGGTTATCCTGACCGGCTGCATTAATGACTAGCTCGGGTTTGAAGTCTTCCAGGACGGGGAGTACTAAATTGTCCAGGACGTAATGTAATCCCTCATCAGAGGTGCCCGGTGGGAGGGGGATATTGAGCGTCCTGGCAAAGGCCCCCGGCCCTCCCAGTTCATCAGTAAAACCGGAGCCCGGGAAGAGGGTTCGCCCATCCTGATGTAGTGAAATATGCAGGATATTGGGGTCGTGGTAGAAGATTTCCTGGGTTCCATCTGCATGGTGGGCATCGGTATCGACAAAGGCAATCTTCATTTTGGGATGGGTTGCCCTGATCCTTTCCACCATGATTGCTTCATTATTTATATTACAGAAGCCGCGGGTCCCGTGGACTACCCGGAAGGCGTGGTGGCCGGGAGGTCTGACAATGGCAAAGGCTTTATCGACCTTCTTTTCCAGAACCAGCTCGGCTGCCCTGATTGCCCCGCCGGCGGAGATCAGATGGGAGTCTGTGGCTACATCCTCTACATCGGGCACACAGATATGAACCCTCTGGACATCCTTTTTTCCTGCTCTTCCGGGATTAAATTCGTATATATTCTCAATATCCATTAACCCTTCTTCAAAGACCTGGTCCCGGGTATAGAGAAGGCGCTCTTCCCTTTCCGGATGGGTGGGTGAAATGGCCCAGTCGAAGGCAGGAAAGAAGATAAGGCCGAGAGAATTTCTGGCAGTGGGTTTTCTGCTGCTTAGTTGTCTTTCCCTTTTTGCCGGTGTTTCATTTTTCCCGGTTGCAGACATTTCTTTTCACCTCGATAGTTATAAATTTTTAAAGCCAGAAAACCTAGAACTTATAGGACCTTTTTATACTTAATCCTTGAGATTAGGTGTAAAAAGGTAAGGTTCTATGAATATGGAATCATCGTTGGCTTACCCCGAGGAGTGTCAAGAGCCCCGGTTTGATCTGGGCTTTAACTTCCATAATCTTTCCGGTAGTTCTGAACCCCCGGATGACATTGAAACTTTCCTTTTCCGTTATTTCAACCGGTATATTCCTGAACGGGCTGCGCTTTTCCGTCCATTTACGGGCAAGTTTGGTTGCCTCTTCTAAGGTAAACCGGCTTCCGGGTTTAATCTTGCGGTGAATACCGGCCTCAATAATATCAACATAGCCTTGAGCCGTATCGGCGTGGACGGTGGTTTCTAGTGTTGGCCGGGCACAGGCGGCTCCTACAGCATTGGCCACTCCTGAGTAAGGAATTACCTCTTCACTGTAGCCAAGGCGGGATGCTAATTCCCGGGTAAAGGCCTTGGCCGGTCCTCCCATGCTGATTATCATCCGGGGTCTGATCCGCGAGGCCGCTAACAGCTCATGGATGGTATAAACCGGGCGGTTTTCCAGTGAGGAAAGAATATCTTCTATCTCCTTGCCGATTCTGGCCGATATTTCGGCTATAATACCTTCGGCTACTTTTATGGCCTTTTCCCGGGGGGAGGCCGGTTCAGTCCGGTGGGCACCAACTTCAGATCTGCCCGGCCTCTCCTGCTGCCAATTAATTTTATCATATAACGGTAACAGAGCCTTCAGGGCTGTTTCCCGGTTAAATTGCACGCTCTCCCCATTAAACTGGGCCTTCTCCCTAATCTTACCAAGAACTAGCAGGGCATCGGTGGGAGTCGGAGCAGGACCACCACGGGCTGCTGCCGGCCCAAGCCTCCGGGGGCCGACCTTGATCCGGCCTTCTACAACCCGGACTTCGCTATCTCCTCCCCGGGGGACAGAGCGGGTATAGAGACCCCGAACTAAAGTTGGTAGACCGGCAATCTCAATTCCCCGGGGCATAAAAACCGGTACTCCCTCAATGAAGAGGCCAATATCGGTAGTTGTCCCTCCAATATCAAGGACCAGGCAGGTATCCTGATGATTGCTTAGAGCCAGGGTCCCCATGATACTTGCCGCTGGACCGGAATTTACTGTAGCAATGGGCTTCTCTTTTGATTCCGCAAGAGGGATGGTACCTCCGTCACATTTTAATAAAAAGAGCGGTGCTGTTATTTTTCTCTGCTCTAATGCCTTCCTGATTGCTCTGATAAAGTCAAGATGCACCGGGGTAATGGCTGCATTAAAATAGGCGGTGGCTACCCGCCGGGGAAAATTCAGGCCTCCGGAGAGTCTATGACCAACAGTTATTTGCTGAAATTTAAACTCCTCAGCGTATTTTTTGACTTCCAGTTCCTGAGACGGATTACGGATGGAGAATTTACCGACAATAGCCAGATTGCTGATTCCGGCCGAGTGGTATTTCTTCAGGGCCTGTTTTATTTCACTTCCGGAAAGAGGTTTGACCTCTTGGCCGCGGTGGTTTATGTAACCGGAGAGAATCGCATTTTCGTCACCGAACTGCAGGTATTCCGGGTTTAGACCCGGACCGGGAATTAAGATCAGGCCTACCGGTTGATATTTTTTCTCGACTAAAGTATTTGTAGCCAGGGTGGTGCTTAAAACGATCCGCTCTATTTTCTGTCTGTCTGCTCCGGAGATTAAGCTATCCAGAACCCGGAGAATGGAGTTTTTAAGATCCTCTTGGTCGGTCATAACCTTGGAGGTTCTGGCAATTTTATAGTTTTTGGCTAAATCTGAAACCAGTAAAACACCATCTGTATGGGTTCCACCAACATCTATTCCTATTATCATTCGGATAACCCCCGATTGCTGAGAAGAGTATTTTCTTTATATCTAGTAAATTATCCACAGATGAATCTGTGGCATAATTTACGACATCAACAAATTTACCTATTAAATGATTATGACAAAGCTAATTTGTTTAACATATTTCCAATCTTAACTATATCTCAATCAGGGTTAGATTGCAAGTATTGAGGACTTGAACATCGGGCAAATCTTATAATATAATATTGATAGAGGAATAATTTAAAACTATTAGGAAATTCCTTTTTGAGAACTGTAAATAGATGTTTCTGATCGAGTGTAAACATTTCTCCAATATCTATTTATAATTATTACCGATATTACCGAACGGAAGTGAGCTATTTAAGCTATTAGTTTAACGATATAATTAATGACTTAGAAGAAGAAGGTTAGAGGGTATTTGTCATTACCATTGAGTAAGCTGGAAAGGGGGAGAGTGATGAATAGCAGAGAAAGGATCAAATACGCCCTGGAGGAGACTGAGATTTTAAAATTTCCGGGCAACTTAATTTCTACCTTCAAACCGACTACCCTGCACTACTACGTTCTGGCCGAGCCGGCCTATCTGGAGGTCTTTAAGAATGAAGGTCCGGAAACGAAGATCAGGGAGGGGAGGATAACCTGGGAAAAACCTAAGCTGCTTACCCCCGGTTATCTATTGCAGATGGAAGGATTTAGCGAAGAGGCCAGAAAGGCCCTGCAGATTTTAGCTAGACAGCATCCCGATATGGCCGGGCTACTTTACAGGATGAGATATAAAAAGGAGTCACAGAGAACGGTAACTGTATCCCGGACTATTAAGGATACCTTCAGGAGATTGAAGGATGAGCTTAAGGAAAAGGATGATTTTTTGACCGTGATTATCAAGGGGGTTGATGAGCTCTGGGATGTTTCTCTAATGAAGTTTATCCAAGAACTTATTGTGAAAAGTGCCTATCAATCTCAATTTCCCTATTATACTAATCTGGGTATGCTAAGGATGGATGAAGGGGGCTATGCGGTTGTTACCCGTAATCTGGAGGGCCTTCCCATTGCTGCCAGGGACGAGATAGAGCAGATGTTTGATCAGGTAAAGAGAGGAGAGCTTGATCCTGCCAAATTAAAGCAGGAACTGGATAGATGGGGTGTTTTCCCCGCCTATGAAGACAGGTTCTTTGATCTTTTCAGGAAGGAGTGATTGCAGGTGAAGAGGATTAAGAGTGCTTTTGAAATTGCTATGGAGAAGGCAAATCAGATTGATGATCATCTGACCCCTGAGGAAGAGAGGTTGGTCAAACGGGAGCAATTGAAACCCTTACTGGCCAGGTTTTATAAGGGGGAGATTGACGCTGAGGGGCTATGGCAGAATTTGAAGGAAGAGCAGGATTGTGAAGTACTTGAAGAGGCCCAGCTATTATTGATCGACTCTCTTGGGCTACGAACCCCTGAGGAGCAGTTCAAAAGGAGGAAAGAGGCTATCCTGGCCATAGAAACCCTCAAGGAGGAACAGAACAGTTCCTTTCTGGAGCAGATTCTTAATCAAGTCCATAGCCTGCAGGAGAAATATACCAGGGAAAGGAAGAGAATAAACGATCTGCTGGAAAAGGAAATAAAAAATAACTCCCAGATGAGGATGAGACCGGTCCGGACGCAGGATGGTAAAACTGTGATGAAACTGGAATCGGCCATTGATGAAAAGACGGAACGGAGGTTTAAGAATAGCCTTACCGAACTGGAGGCCAGGTCCGGAGAGATGTTCAACCGGCTGCTGAAGGAGTTAAAAGGGATTATCCAAAATAACTGATTGGAGCGGGAACTGATGTCAGTTGAGATCTACTACCGGGGCTGAAAAAATCAGTCAAGAATTAAAAAAAGGAGAAGAGAAATTTTACGAAAAAATGTGGTGGGATTATGCGCAACAAGGTAGAGCGTTTTTTAAGGCTTAATTACCGGAGACGAAAAAAATTTCAACTGGTGGAGCTGGAGGATTTCCTGATCAGAGAATACGGTGGTCAGACCGGTTATTATGATCACGGTGGTTACAGGCAGCTTGCCCGGGTTTTAAAAGAGTTGGAATTCGAAAATATTATCAGAGAGATAAAGAGTTCACCCCTCAATGGAAAGATTCCACCCCTGAAGACGAGATGGATCAAGGTCAGTGAGAAGATTGAATCCGCCTGGAAGGAGGGGGAGATCTTCCGGCTCTCCGATCTCCTGGATTTAAGCTATTACTTAAATCACCCCCAGGAACAGACAGAGAAAGAGTGGCAGCGAATTCTGAGTATCTACCGCTTTCTTCAGGAAAGAGAAAAACGGGAATGGGCGAGTCTGGAGGAGAGGTCTCTGGAGCTTTTCGGGGATGAGAAGTTTCTTTCAGGAAAGGGTAGAAATAAGGATAATAGAATTCTCAGCCGGCTGGGCCTTACTCCGGAGGACCTTAAAGCCAGAAAGTACGGGCAGATGTTTGTCTACTGGAATAAGGGTGTTAAGGAGATAAAGGAGATACTGATTCTGGAGAACCATTCTACCTTTTTTTCCTTTAAAAGGGCTATCGCAGAGGGGATAGCTATATTTGATCTCAACCCTGATGCCCTGATCTTCGGTCAGGGTAAGAGGATAATTAAAAGCCTCTCCTTTTTAGAGGAAATAGCCGACCCCGGAGAGGTAAAGCTATATTATTTCGGGGATATAGACCCGGAGGGATTTTTGATTTATCATTCCTTAAAGGAGAAATACCCCGGGTTTGAGCTAGGATTACATCTCCTTTCCTATAGTGCCCTTATAAAGGCTGCCGGGAGGGATTTTCCCTGTGAGCAGAAGGGGAGACGGGAGGACCTTGAATTCGTGTTAAGTGAGTTTAGGGAGGGAGGATATCTAAAGGAAACTGAGGAAATAACCAGGATCTGGAATTCGGGCTTAAGGATTCCCCAGGAGCTGATCACCTACGAATACCTGTTAAAGCTGAAAGATAAATGAAACTACAAATAGATGTCTCCGATTCACTAAGGCTCATTTATAAAAAATTTTCAAACATCTTTCCAACATCTATTTGTAGTTATTGCTAAACGGAACTGAGATATTAATTTTATGCTACTCGCACTGAAACTTTAGTAGATTTTGAAATGGTGATAGGATAAGGATGAATCATGGTGAATAAGATAAAACAGTAAATAAGGGTGAAGAAGATGGAGAGGGTTTTGACCGGTTTTAAGGATAGATTAAAAAAGATCAACGCTATCCGGATGCTGGGGACAGGGATGGACGTCGGTACTTTAAATCCCTATGCCCATGAGATAGCCCTCTATCTGTTGCTCAGGGTCTTCAGAAGGGAGATCACCGATAATCCCAACCGGACCCGGAATGACCTGATCTATATGACGGAGGATATCGTTAAGGAGATGAACCTTGAGGCCTCACTGGAAGAGATCGAGAGGCTGGTCGACGGAATCTTATGGTTTCAGGACCCAGCCAGGCAGGAGGCTTTTACCTGCCCTCTTTATAATGAAGAGACCGGAGAACATGAGGAGTTTGTCTTTAGATACTTAAAGGAAGACCGGGAGCACTCCCACTGGGAAGAGGGTGGGAGTACCGTCTATATGCTCACCGAGACAGCCCAGGAGATTATCTTTATCACCCGGGAGATCCTGGAGGAGTTCGGTTTTGATATCGAGCAGTTCTACACCCTGCAGCTGATCAAGAGCGGTAACTTTAATCAGGCCCAGAATAGTGTCAGCAACCTGATCGCCAGGGTCAGAACTTTGATCAGACGGGAAAAGGACTACAAGCAGGATATTTTGCGTAATCCCCAGATAATTTTCTTTGATAAGAAACGGAACAGGCGCAGGAGTGAGGAAGAGATTAAGGAGCAGTTTGCCGAAGAGAGAAAGATCTTTGATGATATGTTCTCCTGGAGGGACCGCTTGTCCAACTTCCCGGACGATAAGAGGGAGGAGGGGGAAAGACTCTTTGAGGAACTGGAGCAGGCCCGGATCCTCCATAACCAGCTGGCCAAACTGGTAATCGATAATCTGGCCCTGGAGGTAAAGGTCAGGGTGGAACACCCGGACAGTTTCTGGCAGACCTCTAACCTCACCTTTAAAAAGGATATCTGGCAGAATATTATTGTCAAAAAGGGGCTGCCCAGTTTCGACCTGCTGGAGGACCTTCTGACCCCGCTCTTTTCACCGGAGATCGAGTTTATCTACCCCCTGGACTGGGCCTGGGAGGAGCAGCTTGTTAACCGGGTGGAGGAGGAGTTTACTGAGGAAGAAGAGCCGGTCGAAGAGGAGGAAAAGAGGGAGATTATACCGGTCGACTGGGGGCTAATTGTTGACCTCTGGCGGCCGGTCTTTGATAGATTATTAACCAGCGGGAGTTTTTCTATTACCGAACTGGGAGATTTAGATGAGATTGAACGGGAGAGATGGTTAAGCCAGCAGAAGAATATTGAGCTTTTTATGATGTTCGTCATTACCGAGGTTACCCTGATGGAGACGGAGGTTGAATTTGAAGAGATGGACGAGAGGTTACTTCTCTTTAATAAACTGTGTCAGCAGGATGATAAATACAGAAAACTTACTGGAAAAACCATCACAGCCGTTAATGAAGTTGAAAAAGAGCCTTTATTCTGGCATGAATTATATATTTCACCCTACAGGATCTATATCAAGGAGGAATAAATTAGATGTCCATCAGTCTGGAGAGTATTCAGAAGGGTTCGGCCCTCTTTTTTAATCTAATGAAGGAAAAGATCATTCCTCTGGAAGACACCGGGGCCCAGGAGTTTTTAAATAACCCCGAGATCAGGGAGGTAGTCAAAACGATGGCTGCTGAAGCCGGGATGACCGTCTTCAATACCCGGGAGAATATCCACCTGGTTACCAACTCCTATGGCTCCATCTTTGCCAGTTCCTATACCCAGATGAAGGAAAAGTACAACGGCTTAAAGCGGAAGAAGTACTTTTACCTGGCCAATATCATTATCTGTGTTTTTCTGGCCGAGGTAGATAAGGAGAGCCATGTCAGGGTCCGCTGGGAGGAAGAAGGGGTTTCCTATGCCAAGCTGGAGGACCTGGTAACCAATACCCTTAACTCCTGGAAGAAGAGGCAGGAAGAGGAAGAGACCTTTTCTGAAGAGTGGGGAATAGCCCTGGAGGAGATCGAGAAGCTCTGGAATACCACCTTTTCCCCTTTTAAAGTAAGTAATGTTAACGACCAGATCAATGTCACCCAGACTACCGGAAACCGCTACAGTTTTATCTATACGGCCCTGAAACCCCTGGCTGACCAGAAGCTGATTATTAATAATACCAGCGAGCTGAAGATTATCCCCAAAAATGAGCTCTACGAGCGGCTAGACCGGATCTATCATAATAAGGAGAGATACAGAGAGTTTATTTCTCTAATCGAGAAAACCAGGGAAGAAAAGAAGAAAGAAGATATAGAGGAAGAGAGAAAAAAGGGAACCAGGGGCAAGGGGGAAATAATGGAAAGCAGGGGGGAGATGGAAGATGCCGAGGTTAACTAAGATCAGGATTGTCGGGAACAGGTATGATAATTTTAAGAAACACCATGAGAACTCCATCTTTAATCTAACCAGAGATGGAGAGCCCGACCATACCCTCTTTACCCTGAAGAACGGCAGCGGGAAGGGGGTAATGATGCAGCTCATCTCCCAGATCGTTCTGCCGGAAACCAGATGGGGCAGCAATAACGGGAGCAAGGTCACGGCCATGTTCTATAACCGCTATAAGAATTTTGTCCCCTATACCTTCCATGTTATGCTGGAATGGAAACTGGATACCACCCCCGAGCGGTGGTTGATTACCGGTATCTGTATGACGGCTAATAAGCGCAATACCGGTAAGGATGAAGAGGAGGAAGAGAAGGTAGGTGTTCAGTACTTCCTCTATACCTATGAGCATAACAATAACGGTGTCTTTACTCTTGAGAATATTCCGGCCTATGATAAGTCCAGGCAGAGGGTGGTCCCCTATGACGAATTTGAGAGGTTTATCTCCGAAAATAGAAAATACTTCAGGAAGTACTCTAAGACCGCTGCCCGGAGGACCAATTCCGATTACTATCAGTACTTAAAGAGTAACGGCATTTACCGCTCAGAATGGGAGATTCTGAAACTGATCAATAAGGCCGAGGGTGGCATGGGGGAGTACTTTGCCAAATCAGGTGACAACAAGGCTGTCTTCGATAACCTGATTATCCCGGCCATCTCGGAGAATATGTATAACCAGTCTGAGGAATACAGGGATGCCCTCAAGGAGATCTTCAGAAGCAATCTCACTATTACCAGAAAACTTCCCGTTCTGCTGGCCCGGGAGGAGGATTATAAGAATCTCCTGATCATGCTCGAACCCTTAATTGAGGATGCCGGGCTGGGGGTTAGATATCAAGAACGGCTGCAAAGATGTATCGATGATGGTAATAACCTCTATCAGACCTTTAATAATATCTTTAGATCCCTGGAAACGGAGCTGAAGAAGAGCGAACAGGAGAAGGCCAGGGCCCTGGAGGAAAAAAGGGAGCTTGCCTTTCAGAGGGATAACCTGGAATATGCCCGGAAGAATAAGGAGATGCAGCTCTTAGAGAAGCAGAGAATGGAGTGGGAAAGAGAGGTAAGGTCCTTGGAGGAGGAGATTGCTAATCTTGAGGAAGAGGAGAAGAGATATGAGCTTAATAAGCTGATCATTCCCCTGGAGAGGGCAATTAAGGAGAAGGAGAACAAGCTTAAATTAAGGGAGACCCTGACTGCCAGCCTTAATATTAAGGAACTTAAGGAAGTGATGGAGACCCTCGACCGGGAGATTGAGGCGGAGTGGGAGAATACCTCTGCCCTCTGGACCGGTCTGACCGAAAAACATACTGCTTACTTAAATTTCCTTAAGTCCCGGGAGCAGGAGCTAAAAAAAAGTAGAGCTAAACTGCAGGAGAAGATTAACCGGATTGAGGTTAATATCAAGGCCTTTGAGGACCGTTTAAAGGATTTTAAGGCTAAGGAAAGAGAGCTGAGCGGGGAGTTTAACCCCTTGCAGCTTCAGGTCCCGGGGGTACTACTGGAAGAACTGGAAGGTGATTATGAGAAAGAGGAAGAAAAAGCCCTTGAACTGACAGAAGAGCTCACCGCTTTAAGCTCCAAAATAGAAGAGTTAAAGGTAAGCAAACTGGAAAATGACTTCAAATTAAAGCGTCTGCAAGAGGAGAGGGATTCCCTGACCGGGAGATATGAGGAGAGAAAGGGAGAGGAAGAGGTCCTCTTTAAGAAAATCCTTCTTGCCCTTAACCTGGATGAATTTCAGGAGGTCTATCAGGAGACCTGGTTAAAGAAAAAACAGGGAGCCGTAAGCGACCTCATCAGGGAAAAGGAGGAGAGATTGACCGCACTCCAGAAAGAACTCTGGGAGAATAATATCGACCTCAGTTTGAATGACGGGGATTTCTGGATTGCCAGTAATGACCTGCTCTCACTGCGGGAGAAAATTATCGAGACCGGGGTCAAGGTGGAGTTCGGAAGTAAGTTTCTCCTGTCACTACCGGAGGAAGAACGTTCGGCAACCCTTGACAGTTTCCCCCTGCTCCCCTACGGGTTAGTAATCTTACAGGAGAAGGACTGGGAGGTTATCGAGAGCAATCTAGCAGAAGATATCTTTCTCCACTCCGGTATACCGGTCTTTATCCGTTCGGAGATGAATCAGGTCTACCAGCAGAACTTCCGCCTGGTTGAGAATAAGGCTGAGGAGCTGGCCATTAATAGAGAGGCCTTTGCAACCTGGAAGAGAGGGCTTGCCGTTAAAAGCAAAAAACTGCTGGCAGCTATTGAATCCGTAAGGAATAATCTGGATAAACTAAGGGAGCTTTTAAATGAAATCAGGGAGATATTAAAGAAGGAGAGCTCGGTCAGCCTGAATCAACAGCTACAAGAGCTTCAGCTCGATATCAATAAGGTTGAGGATAAGGGCAAGGACCTGGCCGGTAAGATTCAGAAGATGGAGGAAGAACTTAACCGGCTTGAGGAGAGAAGGGGGAAATTAGCAGAAAAACATAAGCTTACTGCAGAAAGGATTAAGGTAATTAAGGATTTTATTGCTTTCAAGGATAAGATTGAGGCAGAGAGAGAGGAGATCACCCGGGAGAAGGAGAGTTTAAAGGAATATCAGGCCAGAGAAAAGGAAGTGCAGGAAGAGCTGGATATTCTCGCCGATAAATTTAAGGAGGAAGAGATAGATTTCCGAACCTGGAAGCGGGAGGTTGAACTAAAGCTTAAAGATATCCGGGAGGTTGTGCAGGAGGCCTACTTAAAGGAGGCAGCTATAACCCCCCTAGAGATAGAGAGCAAGCCTGAGTATTCTGAGCCCGGTGGGGATAACCTCTTTCTCAAGCTGGAGAAGAGAAGGTCCTTAAATGCCAGGCTGGAAGAGAAGAATAACCGCATCGGGATTGTCAATAACGAGATCAAGCATTTGGAGAAGGATATTACCGAATACAGAGAGGAGTTAGCAAAAAGAGACGAAGGCTGGGAGAGTTACCGGCTGGAAGGGGTCTCCCTTTCCACTGTTGAGATTAATCTAAAAAATATCAGAAAGAGACTGGTAGAAAAGGGAGACGCTCTGAAACTGGCTACCAGGAAGATGGAGAGGTTAAAGGGTAAGATTGAGACGATTACCGAGATTATTCGGGATCTATTTGCTGAAATTAAGGAAAAGTATAACCGGAGTGCCCTGCTCTGGGATGAATATAATCTGGATGAGAAGGAGGTTAAGATCAGGAAGGCGAGCGAGGAGAATGACCGTTATCTTACTACAACCGAGAAAATTATCGCTGAGCTGCAGGGAAAGCTGTTTAAGATGAGGACCCTGCTGGCTGATATCAAAGGATATAAAGAGCTGGACCCGGAAAAGGGAGAGACCAATCAGCGGCTCCTGACAAAGGTCAAGGAAAACCCCAGGAAGGAATTGGAGGAGTGGACGAAGAGATTCCACGAGATTGAAAGATTGCTGGATAACCATCAAAGGGAAGCCAGAATTCACTTTGAACAGTTTATCCAGGATCTAAAAACGGAGGTCCAGGAAGAGACATTAAAGACTAAGATCAGGGAATCTCTTGATGAGGGGATTAATATTGAAAATTACCGGAATAACCTTGATTCCTTTATCAGTATGCGGGAGCACTTTAAAAAAGAGATTAACAGCTTAAGCCATGACAAGATGAAGGCTGAGGAGGCCAGAGAACAATGGGCCAACAGAGCCTCTCTGCAGGTAATCAAGATCGTCGAGTCCTTAAAAGAGATGGTCGGTAAGATGGTCTACCTCAACCAGAACGGCTACTCCTTCCCTCTGGTCAGATTGCGGGGGGTCGAACACCTGCCGCGGGAGGAAGAGGATGTCAAGCATCTCTTAAAGGAGTACTTTCTGGAGTGTATTGAGGAGATCAATAAAGCGGACCTGGATATCAATAACCTTACCGATAGGGAGCTGGAGAAGTATATGGGGGATCAGGCCATCTTTGCCCGGGCCGTCAGGGGCAGGTATCCGGTGCTGGAGGTCTATAAGATGACCGAGAAGAACGAGTTTCTCTATGCCCGGCCCCATGATTATAATTACTCCACCTGGGAGGCTATTAATAAGGGAGAGGGAGACGACCCGGAGGGCAGCGGCGGCCAGACCCTTTCCATCAATACCTTTGTCATTATGATGCTGATGAACTACCGGAAGAAGACCATCGCCAACGAGAACCCCTGGACGGTTTTGATGCTGGATAACCCCTTCGGTAAAGCCTCGGCCGAGCATGTCCTCGATCCCATCTTTGAGATTGCCGATAAACTGAACTTTCAGATCATTGCCTTTGCCGCCCCGGAGATCATCAAGACAGAGATCAGCGAGAGGTTTCCGGTCTTCTGGGCCTTGAGGATTGCCGGAGAAGATGATGAGGTGAAGCAGGGTACGGTTACCGGCCGGGTAATCCACGGAGGCCGGGTCAGGCTGACCAAAAGCAACATTTAACGTAAATGCTGCAATATTTTTTCCTTTTCACTGCCCGGGATATAAGATACAATTATTTTAGTGATTTTTGCTTATATAAAACCTTTCCGAAAGCGAGATGATCATGGGTAATTATGGATTTAATCTGTATAGGGGATAATGTAGCCGATTACTATCTCGAACGGGGAGAGCTCTACCCGGGGGGAAGTGCCTATAATGTAGCCGTTCTGGCCAGGAGATACGGCATGAAAACGGCCTATATGGGACCAATGGGGAATGACCCTGCCGGTAGGTATCTCTATCAGGTACTTTCAGAGGAGGGGGTCGATATCTCCCGGGTTGAAATCAAAGAGGGCCCCAATGCCTTTTCGCGGGTGAGAATCGAATCCGGTGAGAGAATAATTTTCGGGGTGGATAAGGGGGTCTATCGGGAGATAGTTCTGAACAGGGAAGACCTGAAGTATGTCAAGGGGTTTGACCTGCTACATACTACCACTTACAGTTTTACCGAGGACTACCTGTCCATCTTTAAGGAGATGGGATTAATGGTCTCCTTTGATTATTCCTTCCGTTGTAACCGGGATTACATAGAAAGGACCGCCCCCAATATTGATTTTGCTTTTTTTTCTGCAAGTGGTATCAGGGAAAATTACGGAAGTGATCAGGATTATTCATTTTTTATGAAAGAGGTTAATGGGCTTGGTCCGGCCTTTGTCTTTATAACCCTCGGTGAGGAGGGGGTCCTTCTGCTCCATCAGGACCAGCTTTATTATCAACCCGCTTTTAAGGTAGAGGTAGTAGATACCCTGGGGGCAGGAGATGCCTTTATTGCCATGTTTTTAAGTTGTTACAGCAAGGGTTTAGGTATTACAACCTCAATGGAGAAGGCCAGTAAAGTTGCAGGTGAGGTTTGTACATATTTCGGGGCTATTGGCCGCGGTAGAGCTGTTAGATGTGACAAGAGAGCAGATATTAGCAAATAATCTAATACAATAAGCTCAGGGTGGAGGCATAAAATGAAGAAACTCAAAATAATGACTATCTTTGGCACCAGACCGGAAGCAATCAAGATGGCACCGGTTGTGAAAAGGTTAAAGGAAGAAGAGATGATAGAGGTTACCGTAACCGTTACCGCCCAGCACCGGGAGATGCTGGACCAGGTACTGAATCTTTTTGCCATCAGGACTGATTATGACCTGGATGTCATGCAGTCAGGTCAGTCTCTCTCCGATATTACAGTCAGGGTCCTAAAGGGACTGGAGGAGGTTATCATCAGGGAGAAACCGGATATGGTACTGGTCCATGGTGATACTACTTCAACCTTTGTCGGGGCTTTAGGGGCTTTCTATCAACAGGTAAAGGTAGGCCATGTGGAAGCAGGTTTAAGAACTTATAATAAATATTCGCCCTTTCCGGAGGAGGTGAACCGCCACCTGACAGGGGTGTTGAGCGATCTCCATTTTGCCCCTACTCCTGTAGCCCGGGATAATCTCCTGGCCGAGAATGTCCCCGCTAATCGGATATTTGTTACGGGTAATACGGTTATCGATGCCCTGCTGGAGACGGTTGATGAGGATTACCGTTTTACAGTACCTGAGCTTAAGGAGATTGATTTTAAAAATAAAAAGGTTATACTGCTGACCGCCCACCGGCGTGAGAACCTGGGAGAGCCAATGGAAAATATCTTTAGTGCTATTAAGGAAATAGTTGAAACTAATTCGGAGGTAGAGGTTGTCTTTCCTGTTCATCTTAATCCCAGGGTCAGGGAGACGGTCAACCGGATTCTGGGAAAAGTTGAAGGAGTTAAATTGATCGAGCCCCTCGATTATCAGCCCTTCGCCAATCTGATGGCCAGGTCCTATCTAGTGATGACTGATTCTGGCGGTATTCAGGAGGAGGCACCCAGCCTGGGCAAACCGGTCCTGGTTATGCGTGATACAACGGAAAGGCCGGAGGCGATTGAGGCCGGGACGGTCAAACTGGTCGGTACCGACAGGGAGAGGATTATCTCCACTGTTAGTGAGCTACTCCATGACCAGAGCAAGTATAATAAGATGGCCAATGCCGTTAATCCTTTCGGTGACGGCAGTGCCAGCCAGCGGATCGTCAGGAGATTGCTTTATGAGTTTGGATTAAGGGGTGAACCCGGAGAGGAGTTTAAATCTGAGTAATCTAAATCGGTTTTCTTTACATCTTCTTACCTGGACCCGGGTCCTCTCCTCCAGGAATTGAATTCAAAATATTTTAATAAAATGTAGCAAAGAGTCTGAAACAGATAGGAATAGATTGTCTTTCGGTGAAAAAAATAAGTTTGAGAAAGGGGGCGATTTAATTTAGGAAACTAGGGTTATATATTCTGGTTGCCGGTATTTTACTGCTGATAGGTTCGGGAATCTATCAACTTTTCAGGGAGTTAGTGATGGATACTGATTTGCCGCTGGTTGTTAAACTGGGTATCATTGGTGTGGTTCTCGGTGTGGTGATTTTGTTGATATCTTTAATTAAAGAGCGATTGGAGGAGATTAAAAAATGATAACTGTCAATACCGAAACAATTCCCGGTAGCGAGATCGAGAGTGTACTCGGTCTAGTCAGAGGAAATACCATCAGAGCCAGACATGTCGGTCAGGATATTATGGCCGGTCTGAGAAATATTGTCGGTGGTGAGATCAAGGAGTATACGGAGATGCTCAGCCAGGCCCGGGAAGAGGCCCTGAAGAGGATGGTCGAGGAGGCAGAGAAGATGGGGGCCGATGCGGTTGTAAATGTTCGTTTTGCTACCTCCCAGGTGATGGGCGGGGCAGCTGAGATCCTGGCCTACGGAACTGCGGTTAGACTTAAATAAGGAGTAGATTTAAATGAAACTACCAGATCCCCTGGATAAGATTATTTAAAATGAAAAACTCCCTTTATGGTCTTTTTGCCATCAAGGGAGTTTAGCCTTTTTCCGGGTTTTCAGGGTATTTTTATCTGCTTGACCTGGAGGGGTGCTATCAAGTATACTATAGATAGCATGGGTACTAACCTGAGCTTTATAAATACTTAATAGAGGTTTCAGGGAGCAATAATTGTGATTTTTTTCATTTTTCAAGATGAAAAAGCATTGCGTATTTGCTAATTTTCATTTTCTTTGATATTAATAAGCATACTAGTTTTGTTAATGACTCAAAAGGAGATTTTTCAGGAGGGAGTTTATATGAAACTGGCAGAGGTTAAGGAAATACTTGATTTAGAGCCGCTAGTACCCGGTAACGATGATCTGGAGATTGTAACCGCCTGCGGGGCGGATTTAATGAGTGATGTGCTGGCCTTTTCTCAGGAGAAATCACTTCTCCTGACGGGGTTAACCAACCCCCAGGTTGTCAGGACTGCAGAGATGATCGATATCAAGGTTATAATCTTTGTCCGTGGCAAACGACCACCGGAGGAGACGGTGCAACTGGCCAGAAAAAAGGGAATCTATCTCTATCTTGCTAAAAAGCCCCTCTTTGAATGCTGTGGCCTGCTTTATGAAAAGGGCCTGAAACCGGAAAAGATAAACCGGCTGGATCTGGAGGAATAACTTTGAAAGAGCAGCTTATTTTGGAAAAAGCGATAGAGAAGGGGGACTTTAATAGCGGTGGTGAGGTTTCGAGTAAATTAAAAGAGCTCTTAAGAAAACTGGGGGTCAGGTCCGAGGTTATCCGTAAAGCAGCTATTGTTACCTATGAACTGGAGATGAATGTTATTATTCATTCGGAAGGTGGAGGCATCAGAGTAACTATTGCTCCGGAGGGTATTATCCTTTATGTAGAGGATACCGGCCCGGGAATTCCCGATCTTAAAAAGGCCTTCCAACCGGGTTATTCTACTGCCAGTGATGAGGTAAGGGAAATGGGTTTCGGGGCAGGAATGGGCCTTAACAATGTAAAAAGATATTCGGATAATCTTGATATTAAGACAGGTCCGGGAGAGGCCACCCGGATTAGAGCGGTGATAAATTTAAGTTAATAGAGCTGTAGTTAAATTATGATTCAAATAAGTGACTGGCTGGATTAATTATCATTAAATATAGAGATGAATTTTTTAGATAATATTTGCAGGTGGTTTACTTAACAGAGGGAAACAGGTGATAGTTATGAGCAAGCAACACTCTGTATTATTAAAGGAAGATAAGTGCGAGGGATGTACAAACTGTGTTAAAAACTGCCCGACTAAAGCTATCAGGGTGCATCAGGGCAAGGCAACCATAAAAGAGGAACTGTGTATTGACTGTGCCGAGTGTATCCGCACCTGTGCCTATCATGCCAAGTACACGGAGACCGATAGTCTGCAGGATATTAAAAAGTATTCTTATCCGGTAGCTCTGGTCCCCCCGAGTTTTTACGGGCAGTTTAAGAGGGGCATTAAACCGGTCGAGGTTGTAGCAGGCCTATATCAAATTGGATTTAAAGAGGTACATGATGTAGCCCTGGCAGCAGAGGCCATATCTTACAAGACGATGGAGTTTCTGGAGAGAAATGACGGTTTCTATATTTCTTCCTCCTGTCCGGTGGTGGTCAGGTTAATCGAGAAATTATATCCGGAATTATTAGATTATTTAATCCCTTTTAAATCACCGGTAGAATTAACGGCCCAGCGGGTTAGAGAGGAGTTTATTAAAGCCAGGAAGGCTGATAAAAAAAAGAAGCAGGCTGACGCAGATGAGCTGGGGATCTTCTTTATTACCCCCTGTCCCGCTAAATTAACCACCGTAACCAATCCACTGGGTATGGAAGAGAGTTTTCTTGATGGAGCGATTGCGGTTGACAGGGTTTATCAGGAAATATTAACGAAGATTAAAGATATAAAGGAAGATGAGGATAAATTGAAGGGATATAACCCTCCCTATCTGGGAATCGGCTGGGGACAGAGCGGAGGTGAGGCAGAGATTCTGAAGAAAGGCAGGATAAAGGATATTCTCTCCGTTTCAGGTATCCATAATGTCAAGGCCCTGCTCGAAGAGATTTCCCGGGATAATATT
The DNA here is from genome assembly GCA_029981855.1 of Halanaerobiales bacterium. Taxonomy (GTDB): domain Bacteria; phylum Bacillota; class Halanaerobiia; order Halanaerobiales; family DTU029; genus JARRCS01. Next base: position 76,028 of record JARRCS010000008.1, read on the forward strand.
AGCGGGATAAAATACTTTGAACTGGTGGCTTGTGATCAGGGCTGTGTAGGTGGTGTTTTAAATGTCAACAACCCCTTCCAGGCCAAATATAATATTCAGAGGTTGATCCAGGAGCAGAATAGACTGGTAGAGCAGGATTTCTCCCTCTATGATTATAATCTCACTACCAGATTTGAAGCCGATGAAGTTGGCAGGTTAGATGATAACCTGGAAAAGGCAATGGAGAAATTAAATCAGCTTAAAAAGGAGATCGAGATTCTACCCGGTCTCGACTGTGCGGCTTGCGGGGCCCCGGACTGTGAGACCCTGGCTGAGGATATAGTTAACGGGATGGCTAAACGGACCGATTGTATTTTTGTTTTAAGGAAACAGGTTGGAGATCTGGCAGACAGGATGTCCCAGCTGGCCCATGCCCTACCTCCTGTGATGAAGGATACTGTTAAGAAGAATAATGCAAATGAATCAGGTAGGGCTGAATCATCACGGAATAAGCAGGAAGATAATAAGGAAGATATGAAAGGAAAATAATAAATAATTGGAATTATTTTAGTATCTTAAATGGATATTTACTGTCGTACAAGAAAATTTTCATGGTTAGACAGATTGTATTAATTAAGCAGCTGAGAAAGGGGATGATAGTAATGAAGGTTCGAGAGCTCGTTGAGAAATTGGACCTGGAGGTAATTGTCGGTAAATCCCTGGATAAGGAGATTACCGGCGGGTATATCGGTGATCTCTTGAGTAATGTGATGGCTAAGGCCAGGGCAGGTAACCTCTGGCTGACAATTCAGGGTCATCAGAATGTGGTGGCCGTTGCCCTGCTAACAGAGGTTTCCGCCGTTATCATTGTTGAGGATTTTGATATCGAAGAGGAAGCGGTGAAAAAGGCAGAGGAGAAGAGTATTAATATATTGCGCACACCGTTATCCGCCTATGAGCTGGCCGGGAAATTATTTGAGCTGGGAATAAAATGATGGGCTTTATTCTTAATGAAATGCAATCATCAAATCCTCAAATGAATGCTGAAAAATATTCCTCTAATTATAAAATGCGAAATACCCCTTGTTCTTCAAGTAATAAATTACGTACCTACAAGGCAGATCTCCATGTCCATACGGTTTTATCCCCCTGTGCTGATCTCCTGATGACACCGGGGAATATAATCAAAAGAGCACTGGCAAGTGGACTGGATATTATCGCCATTACCGACCATAATTCAGCCGAGAATGTTGAAGTTACCATGGAATTGGCTAAAGATACTCCTCTGCATGTCATACCCGGGATGGAGGTGGAAAGTTCGGAGGAGGTACACTTACTCTGCCTCTTCAACAGGGTGGATGATCTACTGAAATGGCAGGAGATTGTTTATAACTCACTACCCGATCTCAAGAACGATGAGGATTACTTTGGGTATCAACTGCTTACTGACTTAAATGATGAGTATGCTGCCAGGGTGGATCGATTACTGGCTGTAGCCACCGGGATGACGGTCGAAGAAATAGTGGATAAAGTTACGAAGATGGGCGGTCTGGTGATCCCTTCCCATATAGATAGGCCCTATAATAGTATTATTACCAACTTAGGTTTTATTCCCCCCAAACTTAAGTTTCCCCTGCTGGAGGTTTATAAAGGAACTAATCCGCAAGATTTGATAAAGAGATTCCCTTTTTTAAAGGGTTATTCCTTTATTAAGGACTCCGACAGTCATTACCTTGATGACCTGGAACCGATGATGGAATTCCGGATTAAGAAAGTTAGTCTGGAGGAGATACTGCTGGCTGCCAGGGAGAAAGATGGGAGGGGAATCATTTTAAAGCAGGTTAAGAGGTAAATTGGTTAATTTGTTGTGAGAAGGTGAATTTTCGTGAAGGTATTACTAACCACCTTAAATGCCAGGTACATCCATTCCTCACTGGCTCTAAGGTATCTGGAGAAGTACTGTCAGAGCGAGCGGCACAAGATTAGTGACCAATACGAGATTGTTCTTGAGGAATATACCATTAATGATCAAATAGATAAGATAACTGCGGCAATTTATAAAACCGGGGCCGATATAGTTGGCTTTTCCTGCTATATCTGGAATATCATCGAGATACTGGAGATTGCCGACCGGCTTAAAAAGGTTAAACCTGGAATTATAATTATCCTGGGCGGGCCGGAGGTATCCTATGATGCTCCGGAGTTGCTGGAGAGGTATCCCTTTATCGACTATATCATCAGGGGGGAGGGGGAGGAACCCTTTAAGCAATTGCTTACAAATCAAAGGGATAGTTTCACTAATGGCAGAAACAATCTCACAAATTACCAAGATAAACTGGAAGAGATACCCGGCCTGGTTTACAGGGATGAAAATAACCGGGTGAGGGTAAATGAAAACAGATATCCTCTTTCTGATTTAGAGGACGTTCCCCGGCCGTACCGGTCCGGGGATTTGCAGAAGTTATCTGATAAGATCATCTATTATGAAACCTCCAGGGGGTGTCCTTTTAACTGCAGCTACTGCCTTTCATCTACCACCAGCGGTGTGCGCTATTTCCCGCTAGAGAGGGTTAAAGAGGATTTAAGGTTTTTTATTGAAAATAATGTCAGACTGGTCAAGTTTGTTGATAGAACCTTTAATGCTAATAAAATGAGGGCCCTGGAAATCTTTAAGTTTCTGGTGGAGAACCGTAAGAATACCTGCTTCCATTTTGAAATAGCGGCCGACCTCTTTGATGAGGAGATGATTGAATACCTGGCTAAGGTTCCCGCCGGTCTATTCCGTTTTGAAATTGGTGTTCAGAGTACCAATCCAGACACAATTCGGGCAATAGAGCGGAAGATGAATTTTGAGAAGGTAGCGGAAAATGTAAGGAGATTGCGGGAGGCCGGAAACATTCATCTACACCTGGACCTGATAGCCGGGCTGCCGGAAGAGGATTATAGCTCCTTTAAAGAGTCTTTTGATGATGTTTACAGTTTGTCACCACAGATCTTGCAGCTGGGATTTTTAAAACTGCTGAAGGGATCAAAGATCAGAGAACAGGCCCAACAGTATAATTATAGGTATACATCAATTCCCCCCTATGAAATGCTGGAGAATGGTTTCCTTTCCTATGAGGAAGTTATCAAATTGAAGGGGATAGAGGACATTCTGGAAAAATACCATAATTCGGGGGCCTTCCGAAAATCCCTATCCTTTATTTTACACAAATTCTACGGTTCGCCCTTTCAATTTTTCGCAGACCTGGTAGATTATTTTGAGGCGGAAAAACTGGACAGGATTTCTCATAGCAGAAAGGCCTTATATGATATCCTGTATGAATTCTATAGCCGGGAATTAGACAGTGAGACTAATGTTTTTACTCAGTTTTTAAAATTTGATCTGCTCCTTAATAACCGGGGTGCAAAACTACCTTACTGGGCAGATAGCATCGATATACCCCTGTTTAAGGAAAAGTGTTACCGTTTCCTGAAAAATGAAAAGAATATTGAGGAGTTTTTGCCCGGCTTTAAGGGTATGTCTGTAAGAAAGATTTTGAGCAGGGTTGCCTTTGCAGCATTCACCATAAATGTCTTAAGTAATAACTTTGAGGATATTAAAGAGAAGCAGACGGTGGTTCTCTTTGATTATGTTACCGGGAAGGCTTATAATATAACAGGTAAGATATGATTAAATCTCCGGTGTTTATTTAAGTAGATTTAACCTTGTTCCCAATTAACAGACCTGATCCTGTTATTTAAGAGATGAGAGATAAAAGAAAAGGGGTGTTACACCCCCAGCATTTCCTTAAGATCTTCTATTGTTAAACTGCTGCTATTAATCCCCATACTTGAAAGTGTACCGGCATCGAAGATGATAAGCTTGAAGAAGTCCAGTTTATCGAAATCCATCATCCGGTACATCTCCTCCAATATTTCATCGGCCTCAGCGGCTTCTTTAGTTACATAATATCTGGCTCCATAGATGGGCAGGATAGACCGGAATGTTTCTGTAAGCCATACTTCATGGGGTACATAAACAAGGATTTCATGGGCCTGGACAGTTTTCTGACCGAAAAGGAAGGAGAAGATAGATTGAGTATTTACTGATACCTTTCTGTAGCGGTATTCCAGATCCAGAGACCTGATGGTTTCAACAAATTTCCTGAAATAAAAATCCTTTTCTTTATCAGGCAGATTAAATAAAGTACTGTTAAGTTCGATAATTACATCATTATCCGACTTTAAGGCTGATAGTATTTCATAGCTGCTTTCTCTAGCTTTTTCTTCTGAGCCCTGTTGTTTATATGTTAGAGAAATCTGTGCAGATTCCAGGCTGGCATCGGTATTAACCTGTTTTAGTTTTATATTTTTATTTTCTAAAACCATTTTAACCTCTTCTTTCTCTTTTTGAATGCCGGAAACTATGTTTAATGAAAATTTGATTTTGGATATTATGGTGAAACCAATTTATTTATACATAAGTTAATCTAATAATATCATATTTATGAAAATATTACAAGAAAATACAGCAGCTTGTTCAAAAAAGAACAGCAAAAATTTTGTGAAAAATATAATTAATTAATTCTAAGTAAATAATATAATTTATTCAGATAATGATAAATAGCTAATTTACCAGGTGTCAGCTAGAAAACCCGGCAATAAACCAATAATAAACCAATAATAAACCGGTAATTAACTAACAATAAACCGGTTAGGAATAAAAATGCTTCTAAATGCCTGAAAATTGTTATTAATTTATTTTCTAACTTCTGTTATTGACTTTTTCTCCGGGGTAACATATAATAGGCTTAGATAGAGTATGTGAATAATATAACTATTAATTTAATTTACAACATACGAATATTATTTTTTAAAAATATATGATATTTTTATCACAAAGTTTTCTTCTCAAGGTTTAAGCTGCCGGTCTAAAAATATGTTTAAGCTAATTTTAGTAAGTCAGCTTATCATTAAGAAAATATTAATTTTTAGGCTGTGGTGCGGCCGGGCAAGGTCGTATAGTTTAGCGGGTGGAAATCCCGCCTGGTAAGGTTTAAGCTGAACCACCAGTAGCAAGCCTTGGACATCTGATGGTAACTGAAGATGTTAAGCGTAGGTAGCAAGGTAGTAGGCCTGAAAGTGATTGAGCCTCGATATGAAATAAAACGGGAAGGTCGACGCTGTCACAGCTGCGGAAGACAACATCAGCATAGTCGATAGAAGTGAGATTATGCTGACTTCCCCGGGGTCGGAGAGCCAGGCATGCTATACAATGACTATATGGCAACCCGGGAGACCCTGAGTACTCTTGCAATGACAAGTATGGGGGAACAACCGATACAAAGGGAGAAACCCAAATGGCACTCAGGGAGTCGGATAACTCAATAGTACTGATGATAGCGGGTAATACCGTAGGAAGGAAGGGAGTTACACATTACCGCCCTTGGCGGGGACACATCAAACACACTCAGGGGTGTTGGAAATGGTGATAACAAAACTGCTAAGGATAGCACGAGTAGCGAAGGAGAGAGCAAAAGAAAAGTTCACATCACTATACCATCTGTTAAACGAAGAAATGTTTAGAGAATGTCATTATGAAATGGATGGCAAGAAAGCTGCAGGAATAGACGGAGTAACAAAAGCCGAATATGACGAAAACATTGATGAGAATGTCAGCAATTTAGTGAAGAAACTGAAGAATTTCAGCTACAGACCACAACCTGCCTTAAGAGTATATATACCAAAAGATAACGGTAAAATGAGACCTCTTGGAATATCTGCTTATGAAGACAAGCTGGTACAGGCAGGACTATGCAGAATACTAACAGCGATATATGAACAAGATTTTCTAGACTTCTCATATGGATTTCGTCCTGGGAGGAGTTGTCATGACGCTCTTAAGCATCTAAACAGGATAATAGAGAAAGGGAAAATCAGCTACGTAGTGGACGCAGATATTAAAGGATTTTTCGATAATGTAGACCATGAGTGGTTGATAAGATTTATCGAGCACAGGATAGCCGACCCCAATATTATCCGATTGATTAAAAGGATGCTAAAAGCCGGTATTATGGAAGGGAAGACTTTCCATGCTACTGAAGATGGCACTCCACAAGGCTCAGTAGTATCTCCAGTACTTGCTAACATTTATCTTCACTATGTACTAGACAAATGGTTCGAGAACTTCGTTAAGAAAACTTGTCGGGGACAGGCAGAGATGGTGCGCTACGCAGACGACTTCGTATGTTGTTTTCAATACAGAAGTGATGCAGTAAAATTTTACAACACACTAAAGAAACGGCTCAACAAGTTTAAACTAGAGATAGCAGAAGAGAAATCCAAGATAATAGAATTCGGTAGATTTGCGGAAGAAAACAGTAAACGATATGGGAGAAGGACAGAAACATTTGACTTTCTTGGCTTTACACACTACTGTGGACAAAACAAAAAGGGTAAATTTAGAGTAAAACGCAAAACCAGCCGCAAGAAATACCGTAAGAAGCTCAAAGAATTCAATAACTGGATAAAATCAGTAAGGAACGAACTAACCATTCATGAAATATTTGAAAAGATAAGAGCTAAACTAATTGGGCACTATAGATACTTTGGAATAACCGATAACGGTAAAATGTTATGCAAGTACAGATACGAGATAATAAGAATACTATTTAAATGGCTTAACAGAAGGAGTCAAAGAAAGAGCTTTAGTTGGGAGAAATTTAACAAATATCTAGAAAAGAATCCACTACCAACACCTAAAATTCATGTTAATATATACGGATAATTGTGCGAATGGTAATGTGAGGAGCCGTATGCCTTAATTGGGCACGTACGGATCTGAGAGGGGTGTACAATCGACCAGCCATGGAGCAAATATTGTGACACTCACAGACGAAAGGGTGAGCTAACGGGGAAAACAAACCTGCTCCTAAAGTTGGATAGATGTTACATCTACTCGACCCAATTAATTTTTAAGGAGGTAGATATAAGATGGCATGTGAATGCGGTAACAAAAAAGAGAGCCTGGATAAGTATCTGGCTCCACTACGTGAGGTTTTAAAGAACTATGAGAAGGAAGAGAAGTACCTGATTCCTATCTTACAGGAAGCCCAGGATGAGTATGGATATTTACCCGAGGAGGTATTAAAGGAGATAGCATCTTACCTGGATCTATCTTTAAGTCAGGTCTACGGGGTGGTAACCTTCTATACCCAGTTTCATCTGGAACCACGGGGTAAAAATATTATCCGGGTCTGTATGGGTACGGCCTGCCATGTTCGCGGCGGTGCTGATGTTCTGGCTGCTGTTAAGGATGCGCTGGGGATTGAGAACGGGGAAACTACAAAAGACCTTAAATTTACTCTGGAGACGGTTGCCTGTATCGGTGCCTGCGGTCTGGCTCCGGTAATAATGATCAATGATGATACCCATGGCCGGTTGACTCCGGAGAAAATCCCCGGTATCCTGGCAAGTTACAAGTAATATATCTGGTTATGCGGGAACTATCTTTGCATATTCTGGATATTATCCAGAATTCAATTGCCGCCCGGGCCAGTTTAATCAAACTAACTATAAATGAAGACCTAAAAAATGACCTTTTGACTATCGAGGTTATCGATAATGGTCAGGGAATGCCCCAAAAGGATGCAGAAAAGATAACTGATCCCTTTGTTACGTCCCGTAAGACCAGGGAAGTAGGTTTGGGTTTGCCCTTATTGAAAGCAGCAGCAGAACGCTGTGCTGGTGAACTTAAGATAAAATCAGCTCCGGGAAAGGGTACTGCGGTAAGAGCTAGTTTTAAATATAGCCATATCGACAGGGCTCCGCTGGGGGATATAGTCGGGACAATAGTCAGTCTGTTAGCAACAAATACTGAGGTAGATTTTGTTTACAGGCATATTATTAAGGGTCGGGAGTTTATTTTTAAGACAGAGGAGATAAAAAAGGAACTGGGTGAGATCGAGACAAATGCTCCTCAGGTATTAAAATGGATTGAAGATTATTTAAGAGAAAATTTAAATGAGTTGTACGGAGGTGACTGATAAATTGAAATCATTAGCAGAGTTAAGGGAATTAAGAGAAAAGCTACAAAAGGAAATGGCGACAAGAAGTGATAGTGATAAACCTAAGCTTATTGTTGGCATGGGTACCTGTGGGATTGCCGCCGGGGCCCGGAATATTTTAAAAGCTATCCTGGAAGAGGTAGAGAAGAGGAAGATTGATGTAACTATTACTCAGACCGGTTGTATAGGAATGTGTGAGAAGGAACCCCTTCTTGATGTAAAATTACCCGGCAAAGAGAGGATAACCTACGGTAATCTGAAAGTAGAAGATGTAAAGAGAATAATTGTGGAACATGTAATCAATGGTAAGATAGTTGAAGATCTGGTTGTTGGTCGTTTAGAGGAAGGAGGAATTTAGGCATGGATCAGACCATTTACCGTTCTCATGTGCTAATCTGTACCGGAACAGGCTGTGTTTCTTCGGGATCAAGGGATATTAAAGTAAAATTGGAAGATGAATTGGCTAAATATGATCTAACAAATGAGGTTAAGATTGTGGAAACTGGCTGTCATGGTTTCTGTGAAAAAGGCCCTATTATGATTGTTTATCCTGAAGGTGTTTTTTATTGTCAGGTAAAGCCGGAAGATGTAGAAGAGATTGTAGAAGAACACCTTTTGAAGGGAAGAATTGTTGACCGCTTATTGTTCAAAGAACCGCTAACTGAAGAAAGTATCCCTTCTTATAAACAGATTGATTTTTATAAAAAACAGAAAAGGATCGTTTTATCTAATTGTGGGCGGATCGATCCGGAGAATATTGATGAATATATTGCTATTGGAGGATATGAAGCAGCTGGTAAGGCTATAACGGAGATGACTCCACAGGAAGTAATTGATGAGGTTAAGGAATCCGGGCTCCGGGGCCGTGGTGGAGGAGGTTTCCCCACCGGCTTAAAATGGCAGTTTACCCATGATGCTGAGGGAGATAAGAAATATATCATCTGTAATGCTGATGAGGGTGATCCCGGTGCTTTTATGGACCGTAGTGTTTTAGAGGGTGACCCCCATCGTGTTATTGAAGGTATGATTATTGCCGCCTATGCCATCGGTGCTGATGAAGGTTATGTTTATGTTCGGGCAGAGTATCCCCTGGCAATTAAGCGTTTAGAAAAGGCTATTGCTCAAGCAGAAGAATACGGTCTTTTAGGTGAAGATCTTTTTGGTAGTGGCTTTAATTTTAAACTGCATATTAAGAAGGGGGCCGGTGCCTTTGTCTGTGGTGAGGAGACTGCTCTTATGGCCTCCATTGAAGGTAAAAGGGGTATGCCCAGACCGCGTCCACCTTATCCGGCTCAAAAAGGTTTATGGGGTAAACCTACTAATATCAATAATGTTGAGACCTATGCTAATGTCCCTTATATAATTAAAGAAGGAGCAAAGGCCTTTAATTCTATCGGGACTGAGAATAGTAAGGGAACCAAGGTCTTCGCTCTGACAGGAAAGATTAATAATACCGGTCTGGTAGAGGTTCCAATGGGTATAACCTTGCGTGAGATTATCTTTGATATAGGTGGAGGCCTGACTAAGGGTAAGAAATTTAAGGCCGTTCAGACCGGTGGACCTTCCGGTGGCTGTATCCCCGCTGAATATTTGGATTTACCCATTGACTATGATTCCCTAAAAGAGGTAGGGGCAATGATGGGTTCTGGCGGTATGGTTGTAATGGATGAGGGTACCTGTATGGTCGATGTGGCCAGATTCTTCCTCAACTTTACCCAGAGCGAATCCTGCGGTAAGTGCACCCCCTGTCGTGAAGGGACAAAAAGGATGCTTGAAATCTTAAATAGGATCTGTGCCGGGGAAGGTAAGGAAGGGGATATTGATTTACTGGAAAATCTGGCTCACCATATTAAGGATACAGCTCTCTGTGGACTGGGTCAAACAGCGCCTAATCCGGTCTTAAGTACAATTAGATATTTCCGTGATGAATATGAGGCCCATGTTCAGGATAAAAAATGTCCTGCAGGAGTCTGTCAGGGACTGGCTGCTGCCTATGTTATTGATGAAGCTGTTTGTGTTGGCTGTGGTATGTGTGCTAAGAACTGTCCGGTAGATGCGATTAGCGGAAAACCGAAGGAAAGTTACAGGATTGATCCTGATCTCTGTATTTCCTGCGGTGCCTGTGCAGAGAAATGTCCTGTAGATGCTATATCTCAGGGTTAAGAATATAAGAATAATAAGGGGTGTCAGATAATGAGTAAAATAAGTTTAACTATAGATGATCAGATCGTCCAGGTAGAAGAGGGTACAACCATTTTAGAAGCAGCCCGGGAAGTGGGTATTGAGATACCAACTCTTTGCTATCACCCTGATCTCTCTCTTCATGGCGCCTGCCGGGTCTGTGTTGTAGAGGATTTAGAAAAAAATATCTTAGTGGCTTCCTGTGTTACCCCTGCTGTAGACGGGATGAGGATCAGTACCCGGAGTGCCAGGGCCAGAAGGGCCAGAAGAAGGAATGTAATATTACTTCTGGCCAATCATCCCAATGATTGTCTGGGTTGTGACCGGAATGGAACCTGTGAATTACAGAAAATCGCCTATAGTTTAGGAATTCGTCGTGAGGATGTTGACCTGCTAGCAGGTGAGAGAAGAAATCTACCACTGGATGATATAGGACCGGCTTTAAAGAGGGATCCTAACAAATGTATCCTGTGTGGCCGTTGTGTCAGGCTCTGTGAGGAGATCCAGGGAGTTTCTGCTTTACAGTTTAGTAACCGTGGTTTTGATTCTATTGTCTCTACTGCTTTTGGTCTTCCTCAGAGTGAGATCAACTGTGCTAACTGTGGACAGTGTGCAACCATCTGTCCGGTTGGGGCTATTACCGAAGTAAGTGAAATAAATAAGGTCTGGGACGCTCTCGAAGATGATAGTAAACATGTGGTTGTTCAGACCGCTCCAGCTATCCAGGCCACCATCGGGGAAGAGTTTGGTCTGGAACCTGGAACCGTTGTTACCGGGAAACTGGTAGCAGCCCTTCGCAAACTTGGTTTTGACCGGGTCTTTTCTACAGAATTTACTGCTGACCTGACAATTATGGAAGAGGGTCATGAGTTTTTAGAGAGATTACAGGAGAATAAGAATCTCCCCCAGATTACATCCTGCTGTCCGGGCTGGGTTAAATATGCTGAACACAATTATCCTGATCTCTTAGATCATGTTTCTTCAGCTAAATCACCACAGCAGATGTTCTCGGCTTTGGCCAAGACCTATTATGCAGAAAAGGAAGGACTTGATCCCGAAAAAATCTTTACCGTATCAATTATGCCCTGTACCGCGAAAAAGTTTGAAAAGGAAAGGGAAGAGTTAAGGGATAGTGGTTATAAGGATACCGATGCAGTACTTACTACCAGGGAACTGGCCAGGATGATTAAAGAGGTCGGTTTAGATTTTGTTAACCTGGAAGATGAGGAATATGATGAATTAATGGGTAAGTCTACCGGTGCCGCAACTATCTTTGGTACTACCGGTGGAGTTGCCGAAGCAGCTGTTAGAACCGTTAAGGAAAAGCTGACCGGAGAGCCACTGGAAAGACTTAATCTCGGTTTTAGGGGAGTAAATGAAACTAAAGTTGAGATTGGAGATAGAGTAGTTAATATTGCTATTGCCAATGGCCTGAAAAATGCAGCTAAACTCCTGGATGAGGTCAGAGCGGGCAAGTCCAAGTATGACTTTATCGAAATAATGGCTTGTCCCCATGGCTGTGTCGGTGGTGGCGGTCAGCCCTTACCGATGAGTAAAGAAAAGAAAGATAAAAGGGCTCAGGGCTTAGCTAATATAGATAAAAATAAATATATCCGCAAATCCCATGAAAACCCGATGATTATTAAACTCTATGAAGACTACCTGGGTGAGCCTTTAAGCGAGAAATCCCATAAACTGCTTCATACGAGCTATAAGAAGAGGGCGAAGAATTAAAATAATCGCTAACCACTTGTTATACCACAAATCCCATGCCGGCTGAAAATGTTGGCATGGGATTTTTTGTTTCAATTTTTCCTTATGTCTTTTCCAGGATGAGCATGGGTTGGTTTAGATGATTGCTGAGTCAACCGCCTCTTAGTAGATAAATAACGAAGGTTAGTTGGTATATTCAAGAGAACCTATCATACTATAACGATTCCCGGTAGAGGTTTTCTATATCATCTGTATTTAATGGACGCGGGTTGTTCAGAACCGCTCCTTGCATTGTTTTAAAGGTATCCCTGGCAAGTTTCTTGATGTCTTCTTCATTTATTTTAACCAGATCATTGATCCTGAGGTTTCTATTTATTTTCTGCAGGAAGTTCCTGAGAGCTTCCGGGGACTTAGAAGCCAGTTCTTCTATACTTAAATTGTCCCCCTGATAACCCAGTAATTTGGCCAGGGATGCGAATTTTTCAGGATCTGCCTGGTAATTCTGCTCTAGATAGGTAACACCGAGAGCAGCCAGGGTCTTTCCGTGGGTAAGATCATAATGCCCGCTTAGGGGATGCCCGGCAGCATGAATTGCAACCGTACCGGCAATATCGATTGCCTGGCCAGCCAGGGTATTGGCCCAGGCCATCTTGGTTCTAGCCTCGATGTTTTTGCCGTCCTTGATAGCCGCTTCCAGATTTTCGACGGTTAATTTAATTGCCTCTTTAGCAATCAGATCTGAGTACCGGTTGGACTCCCTGGATAAATAGGCCTCCAGGGCATGGAAAAGGACATCTACACCAGTATCGGCAGTGATTTCTGAAGGTACGGTAAGCATTAGCCGGGGATCAACTATACTCACCGTTGGATAGGTAGATTCGTAACCTATCCCCGGTTTCTCATTGGTTTTCACATTGGTGATAACAAGATATCTGTTATATTCCGAACCGGTTCCTGCTGTGGTGGTAACGGCTACTATTGGCAGTGTTTCTTCCGGTTCTTTATCTGCATACTTTCCGCCAGGCTGGTAATCGGTTATTTTTCCTTCATTTACTGCACAGATGGCAATTGCCTTGGCCGTATCCATGGCACTTCCGCCACCCAGGCCGATAACCAGGTCACATCTCTTTTCTTTAATGACTTTGACCCCCTCATCAACGGTTGTGGAAAGGGGATTGGGTGTGACCTTCTCAAAGGGAACAGCTTCTATATCCTTTTCAGCCAGCAGTTCGATTGCCTTCTGTAAAAAACCGTGTTTTCTGGCACTACTTTTTCCAGTTACAATCAGTGCTTTTGTTCCCAATCCGTCTACAGCTTCACCCAGTTTTTCAAATGATCCCTTTCCGAAGAATAATTTGACCGGATTACTTAAGGTGAACAATTTAATCAACCCCTTTTTTAGAATGTTTATAGTAATCTCAAGAGAAAATAGAAAAGTTTCTATCAGCAATATATAGTATAGCACCACTTTACAAGAAATGATGTAAATATTTTCCATTGATTGGACAAATCATTTTTTTTGTTTTATAATAGTGATTGAAAGTATATCTTTAAGGGAGATGATACTATCAAACACTATAAAAAGAAATACACAATAAAATAATATCACAAAAAATCAATAATTGAAATACTTTTTTATTTGTACAGAATCAGTCTGAAACTTGCTCAACAAAAACTGAAGGAAATATCCCGGATTAATAATTTTACTATAGATGATGTTATTGTTAAAATAAAAGATGATGATGATAAGGTTATATGCCAGAAAGCTGACCAATAATTTGAGTATAAATATAATGAATTTATAAAAAGTCTTAGTAGCATAATAAAAATACTATTTGAAAGGAAGTGGTGGTTATCAAAACACTTGTTATATACTATTCACTGGATGGAAATACAGAATTTGTAGCCAGGGCTATCGCTGATAAAAAGGGAGCTGATCTTTTTAGAATAGAGACTATCAATGATTATCCATCAGATTTTTCCAGGTATATTATCGGTGGTTTTCAGGCATTATTTAAAATCATCGTCAAACTGAAACCTGTCAAAATTAACTTCGATGAATATGAGGAAATATTTATTGGCACCCCGGTCTGGGCAGGGAGCCTTACTCCACCAATCAGGAGTTTTCTGGAAGAGAACCCTGTTCAGGGGAAAAGGGTTACCTTATTCTGTACATATGATGGTAATTCAGGTTGGGCCTTAAAACAGCTGGGAAAAATGCTCAGAGGAAATGATATTATTAAGTGTTTGGACTTTAGAGAACCTTTAAAGAACAAAGAAGAGGTTAGTTCAAGGGTTGAAGAAGCTGTTAATGCTAACAATAAAATTAATAAGGGGGTTTAACAACATGTTACAGGATTATAATTTTGCCCATTCCTGTATCCGGGTTATGTCACCTTTCTGTACTGTAAATGATCTGGAAACTTTCTATGATGACCATAAAGAACAGGGCTATAAAGTGGGAGAAATACATAGTTTGACCGAAGGTTCCAGTGGATTATACTTTGTTACTGATCCGGATGGATTTGAAATAGAGCTTATACAAAAATGAAGCATTCTTAAATGAGTGCTTTATTATTGTATTGTGTAAAGCACATTATCAGAAATATCGGTTTGCTAACTGAATAATAATATCTGATATTTTATATAGATTAGTCGAATGGATGGACCAGGTTTTTTACCTGGCTTTTTTTAAAGAATCCCTTGACTTAGAGAGTACATACCGATAAGGTAGTTACAATTGGCGGGGCTTAAAGGGGAGGAAATGCCTAATCTGCTTAATCCTGAAGCTATTAAGTAGGAATAGCTTAGTCAAATATTTGAAGGAGGCTTTTAGAAACTTTTGACATTACGGGTTACTTAGAAAGGATGTGATTATGATGGAATACAGGAAGCTAGGGGACTTAGAGACCAGGGTTTCAGAGCTCTGTTTTGGCGCATTGCCCATGGGTCCCTTACAGAAGGACCTGCCGGTGGAAGAGTGTAAAGATTTAATCATCCGGGCCATAAAGAAGGGAATCAATTTTATCGATACAGCCCAGCTTTACCGTACATACGAGCCTATCGGTAGGGCCCTCAGGGAGACAGCTGAGAAGCCGGTTATTGCTACCAAGTCTACGGCAATTACCTATCAGGAAATGATGGAAGCATACAGGGAAGCAACTGAGATGATGGGTATTGAGGTAATTGATATCTTTCATCTTCATGCAGCCAGGGTTGAAAATAATGTATTTGAGAAACGGGAGGGGGCACTGGAGTGTTTAAAGGAATTGAAGCAGGAAGGGAAAATCAAAGCTATCGGTATTTCCAGCCATTCCGTCCCGGTAATCAAAAGGGCTGCAATTATGGAGGATATCGATATAGTTTTTCCCATCTTAAATAAAATTGGCATGGGTATCATTTCGGGGAACCGGGAGGAGATGGAGGAGGCTATTCAGGACTGTATCAGTAACGGTAAGGGCATCTACCTGATGAAGGTTCTGGCAGGTGGCAACCTGATTAATGATTATGATGAGGCTATGACCTATGCCAGGTCTATTCCCGGAATTGCCTCTATTGCCGTAGGAATGGTTAGCCTGGAAGAGATAGACTTTAATATTGCTTATTTTAACGGTAAAAGACGGGAAGAGCTTCCCGATATCGAGAAATTTGAAAAGAGGGTAACTATCGTCAAAGCCTTATGCAAAGGATGTGGAACCTGTCTGGAAGTCTGTCCTAATGAAGCTATTGCCATGAATGGTGAGATAGCCGAGATTAATGATGATATCTGTTTGACCTGTGGCTACTGTGTCCATGACTGCCCCGAATTTGCCATCAGGGTTATTTGAGTTGAGGTAGTCATGGAGCTCCTTTGATCACCCCGTTTTCAGCGTTATTTTGCCTGAACAAAATAGTAATAATTGCAATAAAGGTAATAATTAAGGGAAGGTGCGGTTGATACGCCCTTCCCTAGATTTTTAAGTTCCTTTTGAATAAAAATTATGGAAAAGAAATCACAACTCAAATTTTCTGATCAGCTGGTTTAATTCTTCCGCCATCTCTGCGAAGGATTCGGCCAGGGAGCTCATCTCCTCGATATAGGCTATCTGTTCCTGACTGGAGGCGGCAACCTCCTCACTATTGGCCGAGGTTTCTTCAGAAATACTGGCGATATTATCAAGGTTTCTGGCAATTTCTTTACTGTCTTCAGTTACGGTTATTATAACCTGAGTGGCTTCCTTAATTCCTCTGTTGACTTCCTCAATCTTGTCTTTGATATTGGTAAAGGCCTCTCTGGCTGATTTTACGGTCTTTTCACCGGTTTCAATTTCCTGGGTACCTTCTTTCATTTTCAAACTAGCATCTTCGGTCTCTGACTTAATTTCTTCAATTAAGTCCCTGATCTTACTGGCTGAGTTTACCGATTCCTCGGCTAAATCCCTGATTTCATCAGCTACAACACTAAATCCCCTGCCCGATTCTCCAGCCCGGGCAGCTTCTATTGCTGCATTTAAGGCTAAGAGGTTGGTCTGATTGGCAATATTATTGATTATCTCCAGAATATCATCAATTTCGTTGGAGATACTGTTAAGGCTATCAATTCCCCTGGCTACTTCTTCAATGGAGGTTTTAATATTATTCATCTGCTGGCTAACCTTTTCGATCTCTTTTTGTCCTTCATCTGTAGCCAGGTTCATTTCCCCGGCCAGGGTTTCTACGTTCTGATTAGTATTATTCAGTCTTTCTATTCCCTCGGCCAGATTCTTCATTTTCATATTGATGTTCTCTATATTCGCTGATTGATTATCGGCCCCGGTTGCTACTTCCTGAATCGAATCGGCTACCTGTTGGGAACTTAACTCTACTTCATCGGAGACGGATTTTAGCTGTTTTGAAGAATCGGCAACCTTATTAGCGGCCTCAATAATATTCTTGATGATTATTCTTAATTCTAATAACATACTGTTGAAGGCTTTACTCAATATACCGATCTCATCTCTGCGTTCGGTGTCTTTGTCTTTGAGCAGGATCTCCTCTTTAATCTTTCCTGTTTCGAGTTGATTAAAGGAAGTTAAAAGACTATTCAGGGGATTGAGCTGCCAGCCGATAAGGAAATATCCGCTGCCAAAGATTAAAATAACTCCTATCAATGAAACCAGCAGGATGCTATTTCTGATATTCTCAACAGGGTCATTAATTACCTGCATGGGAATATCAATAGCAAAATAGAGGTTCTTATCCGCTGCCAGTTTTTCCAGGATTTGATATGTAGTTTCAGTTTTTCTCTTCACTGATTCTATCTTATTTTTTATCTGTTCAAGATACCAGGGGTCCTCGCTTTTTGTTCCGATTAAGTCTTTATTTGTATGGTTTAAAATGATTCCGTCCTGGTTAATTAATTGTACCGTAGCATTTTCCATGTATGACTGACTTAAACTTTCAATTAAGGTATTAAGGGGAACGGCCATAACATAATAACCGATTATCTGCTCCGAATTTTTATAAATGGGAGAGTTGAATAGTAAAAGTGCTTCTTCATTAACAAATTTTATTTTATCGGAAGAAATATTCTTATACTCGCTTTCCTGGAGCTTTTTACCAACAAATTTACTTAAGTTTTTATCTTCCTTTAAACGTGAATCGGCCAGCACTATTCCGTTAGCACTGGTGATATAAGAAAAACTAATTTTATCCACCGCTCTGGCCAGATTATTTCTCAAATCAATACACTCGGTCAGTATACTATGCTTATATAAATCAAAAAGCTTGTTTGTACTTTGATTATCCTTCAGGACATAATTTAGCATATTGGCATAGTTGATAACATTATCATCGTTAGCAAACTGGGAAACCTGTTTCTCCAGCCGAGAGAATAAATTAGCAAGCATATTTTTCTGGGTCTGTTTAATGATACTAATTTTGCCATCAATTTGGTTTAGAACCATATCACTCGTATTAGTATAAGTCATATAAGAAACGATGATCATTACTAAGATAGCGATAATTGTAATAATTAAGCTGATCTTCCATTTAAGTTTTAAACCCTTAAACATATTATTTTCACCCTTTCTTTGATTAAACAAAATGGATTATGAACTGGTTGAAGTTTGAGGAAAAGAGGACTTTTAAATATTTATTTCGACAAACAAAATTTATTTCCTTCAAGTAAATGAAAAAAAATCAAATAGTGGCCTGTATAGATATAAAATTGCAGGACAACAGGGAGAAGATGTAGAATTGTTTAATATTGCTAAATATCCTTCGTATCGAATATTTTATCCGTTTTCTGTACTACTTTGCCTGAAGTTTGGGGTTAATTACCTTTGCTCTCAGCTATATTTTATTATACAATAAATTGTTAGAACTATTTCATATAATATTCGACAGTTTTGTAATCCGGTAGATATTAATCAACCGGTCAGTGTATAAACCAGGTATCCTAATAGAGGAGGTGAAAGGATGGCAGATAATGTGATTCTAATAATCGATGATGACCGGGGTTTACGGGTTAGCCTTTCTGCCTTTTTAGAGAAGAAGGGTTATAGTACTTTAACTGCAGCTACCGCTCAGGAAGGTCTGGAGATTATTGAAAATAATACCGTAGATCTGGTACTACTGGATATCCGGATGCCAGGTATGGACGGTATTACCGCCCTAAAAAAGATTAAAGAAATTAACTCTGATTTAAATGTGATTATTATTACCGGTTATGGCAGTATTGAAACGGCGGTTGAAGCGATGAAGGAGGGAGCGGTTGATTATGTTACCAAACCCTTTAATCTAAAGGAATTAAGTAGCAAGATAGAAACCTCGTTGAAGATTAAATATATGGTGATTAAAAATAAATTGGATGAAAGGGAAGAAGAGGGTAGAGAAAGTTTTTCTAACCTGATCGGTAAGAGCAAACAGATGCAGGAGGTCTATGAGCTGATTGCCAAGATTGCCAGAAAGGATGTAACCGTTTTGATCCTGGGCGAGAGCGGTGTCGGCAAGGAGATGGTAGCCAAGGCTATCCACCAAAATAGTCAGCGAAAGGATGGCCCCTTTATCAAGGTTAATTGTGCCGCCCTGCCCGACCAGCTGCTGGAGTCCGAGCTCTTTGGTTATGAAAAGGGGGCCTTTACCGGTGCCAGCAGGCAGAAAAAGGGTATGTTTGAGCTGGCTGACGGGGGGACCATCTTTCTCGATGAGATAGGGGATATGAGTCTGGCTACCCAGGCCAAGATCCTCAGGGTCTTACAGGAACACGAATTCCAGAGGTTAGGTGGCGAGGAGACCATCAGGGTTAATGTCAGGGTACTGGCCGCTACCAATATTGATATACAACAGGCCATCGAAAGAGGGAAATTCCGGGAGGATCTCTATTACCGCCTGAATGTGGTGCGGATTAACATGCCACCCCTGCGTGAGAGACCTGAAGATATCCCTCTTCTGACCAACGAATTTATTAAAGAGTATAACCAAAAGCATAATAAGGAGATTAACGGTGTGGCCCCTGATGCCATGAGATTACTGATGAGTTATGACTGGCCCGGGAATGTAAGGGAGTTGAAGAATATCTGCGAACAGGCAGTAGTCTTAAATGATAGTAATGTTATCACTGCTGCCGATCTGCCTGTCGAGATCAGAGGTAAGGGTTTTAATCTGGATGCAAATCAGTCTAACCAGAGTCTGAAGGATATCACCAAAAACCTGACCTCCGAGATTGAGCGGAAGATTATTACCGAAACACTGGAAGAGACCGGCTGGAACCGGAATGAAACCGCCCAAAAACTGGGCATAACACCCAGGACACTCTATAATAAAATTAAGGAATATAAGATTGAAAGATGAAGGTGGTCAAGATGAGGCTTAGATTCAAGTTAATAATTTTAGCACTGGTAATAGTAGTCATCCCCATGTTCGTTTCTGCCTATTTTGTGATCGATAATGTCAGGGAGCAGAACTACCAGGAAGCCGACCTAATGATTGAAAATACCCTCCAGGGTGTAATGAAGGAGTTAAGCCAGCTGCAGGCTGATTATGGCAGCAAGGTAGAGGCCTTTGCCCGGTCCGAGAAGATAGCCCTACCCACCTATATTTTAAATAAATATTCGAATTACCGATATCTGGATGCTTCCAATAAAGAGGAATTAGAAAGCTCTATCGTAGATAATGTTTTACTCTTTAACCTGGCTTTAAATTTCGATGTTGCCGAAGTCAGGTTTCTGAATAAGGAATTGATTGTTGCCGTGGAAAATCAACGCCGTATCGGAGAAAACCTAATTCCCGGCAATTCTCCGGCTGAGGAGATAACCGGGGAAAAGAAAGTTGGTTTTGTCAGAGCCGGTGATAAGTTTTTGTTAGAAGCCCAGGCCCCCATTCTCTGGAAGGAGAAGAAGGTGGGTATCCTGATTCTGAAGAAATATATTAATGAAGCTTATCTGGCAACCCTGAAAAGGGCCCAGGGGGTTAATATAGCCATTATCGCAGATAAAAAGCCTTTGGTCAGTACTATGTCCCATTCCCTATTCCCCGGTGATTTATTTTCTCTGACCAATAAAGAGAGAAGGATAATCAGGAATGTTAATATTCAGGGAGAGCATTATAACTTTATCTGCCAAAACCTCGATCTGAATGGAGATAAGGTTGCAACGGTGCTGGTAGGTCTCTCTACCAGAAGGACCAGTGAAAAGATTGCCAATACCAGGTTAATCCTCTTTAAAACAACCCTTTATAGTTTGCTATTAGCAATTATTATTATTATCTTTATAAGTAACGGTTTTACCAGACCGATCAAAAAGATGATCGAGGTTACTAACGAGATCAGGAAAGGGAATTTTGATAAACGGGTTGATTATAAAAGTAATGATGAACTAGGTGAGCTGGCAGAGCAGTTTAATGAGATGGCTATTTCCTTTAAGGAATACCGTGATAATCTCTATCAATTAAAGGAGTTTCAGGAAAATATCCTGGAGAGTATCAGGGAAGGTATGATTGTAATTGATACTGAAGGTAAGATCCAATCGATTAACAGGTCTCTGGCAGAGCTCTTCCAGATTTATAAGGAGAATTATATCGGGAAGAACCTCTCTGAGTTATCCGCCTTCAGGCAACTGGAAGATGATTTCTGGAAGGTTATTAAAGAAGAAGGGATTTTTGTCAAGGATGACTTCCATTATCAGACCCAGGAAGGGTCTAAGATCTTTAACCTTAAGATTTATCCTTTAACCAACCGGGAGCGTGAGATCTACGGGGCGGTTATTATTTTAGAAGAGATTTCGCGTAAGGTAGAGCTGGAGAAGCAGCTTCTGTTAAATGACAAACTAAGCTCTATTGGCAGATTTACAGCCGGGATAGCCCATGAGATTAATAATCCCCTGGGGGCAATTACTAATTTTGTAGAGACCATTCTCTATGATGAAGAGGATGAGACAAAGCGTAACTATCTGGAATGTATCCGTTCGGAGACAGAGAGGATCTCCTCGATTGTTAATGGTCTTCTAAACTTCTCCCGTCAGTCCAAATCCGAATTCGGCATCGTCGATATCAGGGAGGTTGTAGAACTGGCCCTGAAGATCTGCCAGTACCAGAAGGATTACAAGAAATTCAAAATAGTTAAGGAGTTTGGGGATGATCTACCTTATGTCATGGGTAGCTTTAATCAGCTACAGCAGGTCTGTGTTAACCTTATCCTTAATGCCTTTGAGGCGATGACAGAGGGTGACAGTCTGGAGATTAGGATTAAACCCAGTGCCGATAAGGCCTTTCTTGAGGTTTCCTTTACTGATACGGGGACGGGAATTGAGCCGCAGCATCTCCAGAAGATCTTTGACCCCTTCTTTACTACTAAAGAGGAGGGCAAGGGTGTCGGACTGGGATTATCAATCAGCTACGGTATTATTAAAAATCATGGCGGTGATATCAAGGTTGACAGTGAGGTTGGTATTGGCAGTACCTTTACCATCAGATTGCCTATCTATAAATAGTGAGAGAGGCACGGGGAGTAGTGGACACTAATTCAATACCATAGGAAATTCCTTTTTTACAAACTGCAAATAGATGTTTCCGATTCAGTGGAAATTTTTTGATGACTCTAAGGTTCATCTCCGTTAAAAATCAGGCAAACTTATCAAATGGGTCATCCT
>JARRCS010000009.1 GCA_029981855.1 Halanaerobiales bacterium
CTGAATTTTTAATGGAGATGAACATAGGCGAATACAAAAATTTCTACTGAATCGAAAACATCTATTTGTAGTTTGCAAAAAAGAAATTTCCTATGGTATCTAGTTAAGTTTCAGAACACCAACGATATTATTACTCTAACAATTAAAAAGAAGAAAACAAATAAACCCAGATTCCAGAACATCATTCTGATTACGGCTTTAATATCTTCTCTAATTAGTTCCCTCTCCTTATCACCGAGATAGTTCCGGAATTCGGCCCGGCCCTGATAGTAATTTAAACCACCAAGTCTTATTCCCAGAGCACCGGCAACTGCTGCCTCAGGAAAACCGGCATTCATACTAGGGTGTTTGCCGGCATCACGCCACATTACCTGCCAGGACCTTTTAGCATTATGCCCCAGCAATAAAGCCGCCAGAGCAAAGCCAAAACCGGTCAATCGGGCAGGTATAAAATTAGCCAGGTCATCTAAACGAGCGGCTGCCCAGCCAAAATATTTATATTTTTTGTTTAAATGACCGACCATGGAATCGAGGGTATTAATGGCCTTATAGGCCATAGCCAGAGGGGTTCCTCCAATGATGTAAAAAAAGATGGGAGCCAGGATACCATCAGAGGTATTTTCAGCTATTGTTTCCACCGTAGCCCTGACAACTTCACCCTCCTCCATCTGCCCGGTATCCCTTCCCACAATCTCTCCCACTGACTCCCGGGCTGACTCAATATCCCCAGCTGATAGATTCTCGTAAACCTTCATACCGGCCCGGGCTAGCCCTGTAATAGCTATAGTCGTCGATAGCAGCCATAAGTTAATAATTATTCCCAGATAATAATTAACGGAAAAGGCTAATTTAATTAAATAGAAGGTTGTCAAATAAACAGCCCCTACCACCAGTATTACCAGAACTACTCCTGCTAATCTCTCCCCCCTTCCTGTTCTTACTATCTTACGCAAACCGCTTTCAATCAATGTTATTAATCTTCCGATGATTATAACCGGATGGGTGATCAAGATAGGGTCTCCGATAATTAAATCTATTAATATAGCCGTTAATAAATAGTACTCCATAGCCTTCTCCCTTTTCTCCCTGGCAGTAAGATTATCTCCTGATAGTGGCTCCAGTCCTTTATTCTCTTCATCTATTATCTCCCTCATCAATCTTTAGCAGGTCATAAATGAACTCCATCCTGAGGTTCTCCCTGACAATCTCAGCCAGTTTATCATAATCAGCATCCAGTTTCTGCCGGTAAGAAAATCCGCTGCCTTCAGGGGATAACCCCTTTCTCTTTCTGAGCCGGTTAAGAAAGGAACGGCGGAAATGATCATTGTTAAATATCCCATGGATATAGGTGCCAAAATGTAATCCGTTTTCGGAAACCGCCCCATCCCTGACATCAACCCTTTGACCGGAGCGTTTATAGATCCGGAAGGGAGATATAAAATATGGTTGAGATGGAGATTGACTTTGCAGGCAAGATTGCGTTTGAGATTGGGCTTGAGACCGGGATCGAGACAGATACCGGCTTTCCCCCATATGGATCTCATAACCCTCGACAATCTGGTCCTTTAAACCAGATAGTAATAAACCTTGACCGGTTACCCGGGCCTTGACCTGGTGGGTCGTTTTCTCTGGCAAAAAGGTAGTCTCTACCGGAAGAATACCCAGACCGGATATTTCTTCTATTGGCCCTTCGGTATGGTGGGGATCAAGCAACCTTCTCCCCATCATCTGGAAACCCCCACAGATTCCCATAACCGGTAGGCCATCCCGGCTTAACTCCATAATTCTCTCTGCTAAACCGGTTTTTTTAAGGTATTCCAGATCAGTGGTAGTGCTCTTCGTCCCGGGAATAATAATTAAATCCAGCTCAGTTAACTCTCTCGTTTCTTCTATATAAGTAAGACTCACATCCGGTTCCCCGGCCAGGCTGGCAAAATCGGTAAAGTTAGAGATATGTGGGAGCCTTATCACACCTATCTTAATCTCTTCCTGCAGGGTTGATCTTCCCTCTTGCTTGATTAAAGAGACTGAATCCTCTTCCGGCAATTTTATATCTCTAAGATAGGGGATTACCCCCAGAACGGGTCTGCCCGTATACTCTTCCAGAAAATCTATCCCTGGCTGCAAAATATCAACATCACCGCGGAAACGGTTGATAATAAACCCCTTGACCAGCTCCCGTTCCTCTGCTTCCAGCAGTTGCAGGGTGCCAACCAGGGAGGCAAAGGCCCCGCCCCTGTCAATATCTGCAACCAGGATCACCGGAGTCTTATTGAGCGCGGCTACCTTCATGTTAGCCAGGTCCCGTTTCTTTACATTTATCTCGGCCGGACTACCGGCCCCTTCCAGCACAACAATCTCATATTTGTCTTTAAGCCTGTTAAGGGAGCCTCTAATAATATCCAGGGCCCATTTAATATATTCCTCACTTCCCTGCTGATAACCCATATCACCGATGGGTTTACCCCTGACGACCACCTGGCTCAAACCATCCCCCTTCGGTTTAACCAGGATAGGCTGCATATCAACTGTGGGGCTGACTCCGGCCGCCTCAGCTTGAATGGCCTGGGCGATACCGATCTCCCCTCCCTCAGGGGTAACAAAGGAATTTAATGACATATTCCAGGATTTAAAGGGGGCTACCCGAAAACCATCCTGTTTAAAGATACGGCAGAGGGCAGCCGCCAGCAAACTCTTACCTACATTAGAGGCCGTTCCCTGGATCATAATGGTTTTATTCCGGGTTTTATTATTCAGGCTTTTATGATGATTATCGGTTTTTTTCTTTTCTGTTATCTTGTTTGCTAAACTTGTCAAGGTTTTTCATCCCTATTTCCTTAATTTCAACCGGTAAGCCGGCAATGCAGAGATAGACTTCATCTGCGGTTTCAGCCAGAAGTTGATTAACCCTGCCGGCAATATCCCGGTACTGCCGGCCCAGTTTATACATGGGTATCAGCCCCTGACCTACCTCATTACTAACTAAAATTAAATCCAGTTTTTTCTTCCGGGCTGCAGCAATAATTGCTTTAATTTCCTGCATTACCTCCGGTTCCTTACCGGCAGGTTCGAACTCCTTCTCCTCTATACCGACATTCTCCCCCTGTAAGAGGAGATTAGAAATAAGGACCGTGATACAGTCCAGGAGAACCACCCGGCCTGCCGGTAAATCTGCCAGTACCCGGCTGACCTGATAGGGTTCCTCTACGGTCTCCCATGTAGCGGGCCGGGTCTGGCGGTGTTTTCTTATCCTTTCCTCCATCTCGTCATCCCGTACCTCGGAGGTAGCCAGATAGATAACCTCTGCCCCTCCCTTACTCCAGGCTACCATCTCGGCAAATTTGCTTTTACCGCTCCTGGCTCCGCCCAGAATCAGGATTATCTTACTCAATCTGATCGATCTCCCCGGCCAGCTCGGGGAAGATGGCCTTAACAAACTGCTTTAAACCCTCGATAATTCTTGGCGAGGGGCGGTTTATGATATCTGTGTCGATAACATATACCCTGTTGTTTTTGATTGCCTTGAGATTTTTAAAATTCTCCCTACTCTTGACCGATTCCGGGGTAACCTGATGTGGCGCACTATGCGGGCTGGAGACATAGACATCGGGGTTCTCAATTAATAACTTCTCCATACTGTACTGAGGCCATGCACCATGGGCCTTGCGTCCGATATTAATCCCTCCCGCCAGGGTTATTACGTCATCGATAAAGGTACCCTTACCGGCCGTATAGAGGGGATCATTCCAGATCTCGTAAAAAACCTTTGGTCGGGGTTTATCTTTAAGTACTTTATCCACCAGGTCCTGAATCTCCGACATCTGGATATACATATCGGTTACGATCTCCCTGGCTGTATCGCTCTTCCCGGTAAGCTTGCCTATCTTCTTTAGGGTGATAAAGATATCGTTAACAGTCCGGGGATTGAAACCGGCAACCTTCAGGCCCAGTTCTTTAAGCCTTTCAATGGACTCCAGCTTATTAATCCCGGCTGCTAATACCAGATCGGGTTTTAGGGAATAGATCTTTTCAATATTCGGTTCATATATTGTACCTATCTTTTCCTTACTTAAAGCAGCTTCGGGATAGTTGGCATAGGTAGTAACCCCGACAATCTCTTCATCCAGACCGAGGGCAAAGAGGATCTCCGTATTGCTGGGCGCAAGGGAAATAATCCTCTCCGGTTTCTTATCCATGGTAATCTTGTAGCCCAGATCATCCTCTACGGTAAGTGGAAAATCGACCGCCAGAACCGGAAATACCAGGACCAATACCAACAATAACAACAATAAACCGGTAAATAACTTTTTCTGCTTAAACATTCTTTTTCCTCCATTCTAATTTAATCTTACAATACCTAAAGTTTTCCTAAAATCTGATACCAAAAGTTACTCCCAAAAACAATGAACAAAAGCGCTACATCCATTAAACCAGATAATCCCCGGTAGCACAAAGAACATAAAAGTTATCCAGAAAAGTATAGTTCCCTTGAAACAAAAAGAAAAAACCCTACCTCAGCAGGTAGAGTTAATTCCGGAAATCCAGCTTTAACACCTACATGCCTTGCTACCGAAGAATGCAGGCAAAATAAACAGGCAGGTCTCCTGACTTATAGATCATCATAAGACCGCTAACCCTTCCCCCAAAGGGTGGGTATATCTGCCTTCCGGCCTTATTCCCTAATCACAGTGGCGGGCCCGTTCAGGATTTGCACCTGATTCCCTATTCTCCCCCGGTTTTTACCTGGAGGCACCTGTTTATTCAGCCGTATGCAATTTTTGGATATCAAGCAAAAAGATCAATTTTATGTCAAGCTTGACATCAAACTACATCGCCAAAAAATTGACGAGCTTCGTAGTCAGCAGGTTGTAGTCCTGTGACCCAACATATATGTTATCTATAGATATATTATCTATAAACATATTCTCTATAGACTTAGAAATTCCTGCAAGAAATTTTTTTTCTTCTTAGTTAACTAATGCAGAAAGGGGTTTGTACAAGGTTCTCCCAGCCGGCCTCTATTTGGGGCTGGAGTGAACTACCAATTTTAGAGAAGATGATAAGCCCCGTCTCCCTGACATCGACATCCTTTCTAAGCTTTTTCAGTTTAAATCTATCTCCTACAGAATCTACATTCACAACCCCGTCCTCCAGGGGTAGGAAACCCTTAATTCTGTAGGTATTGGGTGCTATCTCCTTTAAGAAATCAAGCAGTTTCTCCCTTTTAACCGGCTCCTCTACCTTCAGAAAATAGGTCTCCGGTCTACCTGCATCACAGCCGGTTAACGAGTAACCGCTATTCACCGGTAAACCATAGTCTTCCTCCAGTATTACCGGATCAATCTCTCCAAAGCTGGTTCTAATTATTCCCGCCTCCGGGTTGATCTCCCTGATCCTTTCTTCAATCACCTGGAGCTTATTCTCATCCACCAGGTCGGTCTTATTGATTAAAATCAGATTGCTGTAAGCAACCTGTTCCTGTAGAGAGTTTAGGCTCTGAACCAGGGTCAGGAAATTGGTGGCATCGACCACACAGAACATCCCCCGGTAAGCAAAGGTATCCCCGGTTAGCTTCTCGATTTGGGTTAGTATCCCTTCAATACTGGAGGGCCTTGCCATTCCGGAGCTTTCAACCAGTAAATAATCTAGCGGCAGGTCCTGATAGGCGACTATACTTTTAACAAAGGAGCCAGATAAACAGCTGCAAAAGATTGAGCCGTTATTAATCGCCGAGATCTTCAGGTCTTTATCTCCATCTATCAGGGCAGCATCGACATTAATCTCTCCGAAATCGTTGACAATTACCCCTATCTTCCGGTTCTTTAAACCGGCCAGGAGATTGTTCAGTAAGGTCGTCTTTCCAGCCCCCAGAAAACCGGTGATAAAATGTAATTTAATCGGTTCTTTTACAGGCATTTTTTGATCTCCCCCAGCAGTTCCTCCCGGTTAGGCACAATCGAGGAAAACTTCAGTTCACCATTGATATAAATACTGGGCAGATGCTTAACCCCCATCTTCCTGACCCGGGCAATATTCTCCCGGTTATTATACTTATATTCCCTGACTTCAATCTTATCACCGAAATACTTCTTTCCCTCCAGCGCTGCCGCATACATATAGGTACAGGCTGCACAGGTATCTGAATCCAGGGTAAATACCTCCACCAGAGGTTTATCTAGATTCTCATAGTCCGGGATCTCAACCTCAACATCCAGATCCTCTGCTTCATAGTTTTCTACCATCTGACGGACCTGTTCTGTCTGGTGAACCGCCTGCTCTATCGCAATAACATTTTCTGGTGGAATATCATAGGGCATATCACAGCCCGGGGAGATAATCAGATTGTTATGACTGACTGAGTCCAGTAATTCAACTACACACTTCATATTATCCTGCTGAGAACCCAGTAACATGACGGTGGTCAGGGGGATATTTCCCCCGAGGGCAATATTATACCTATCAGTAATCTCCTTGGCCTCTACCATGGAGACGTTCTCATCGACAGAGATACTGTCAGGTTCTGTCAGACACATCTCTTCGATATTATTGCTGGCATTCCCACAGACAAAGAAGGAAGAAAGAGCGCCCTTACTGCGGATAAACTCAAACAACTCGCTAAAGGGTTCGTTTAAAAACTCCCTGAAATGAGCCGGTGAGATCTGTGATACCATCGGATCGACAGCAGCTATTACATCCATTCCTGTATCAATGTAATACCCGGCCATGGTTAAGGCAACCTTATTAGTATACTCCAGAAGTTTTTTAACATAATCCGGGTCAGTAATCATATCCATAAATAGATCGGTCCCTCTGAGATGTGAAGCCAGGGTAAAGGGTCCACAGATTAAACCGTAGAGAGCTGTCTTATCTCCTACCGCCTGTTTCATTTTCTCCATGACATCCAGTACCAGGGGAATCCTGCCATCCTTTCTGGTAGGAATGGTAGCGGGAACCTCCTTGGTCTCAGCCAGCGGATGGGAAACTACGGTAGGTGGTGTATCCTCCGCCCACTTTAATTTACAGCCGAGAACCTCTGCTTCAATCTGCAGATCAAAGATAACCGGCTGCCCGTCGGGATGATAAATCTTATTAACCTCTATTAAGGATGTAAATAATTTATTGCCATCCTTTAATACTTCTTCAGCATTATAGCCCTTTAGCTTGCCGGCATGAACCCCGGCGAAGGGAACCCAGGGCACTGCTTTTACATCTTCATTTTTTAATACCCTGTAAATTAATTCTTTTCCGGTCATAGCTATCAACTCCTTGTAACAATATCATACCTGTTTTATCAAAGATCCTTTTTTTCTTAATTTTATTTTAACAGGAAGGTAGTTCGGTTTATTGTAAATATTTTTGCTTATTTTGTAATTTTTTTCACAGCTAAAAAGCTATCTCCAAAATAGTCTTGTAATAAATGTCCTGTCCCGGTAAAAAGAAAAAACCCTACCTTCTGATAAGGTAGAGCTTAATAAGGTAATTCTCTTTCCTCTTTTAAAGCCTGGCATTATTCTCTCTTTGTAATTAACCGACCGACCATATTTACCGGCTTACTGATAAACCGGCTTACCTCTTCAATCTTATCAGCAGGAAGGCTGGCCAGTAAAACCGTTCCCGGTCCAGCTGACTTTTCTGGATCAATCTTTAGTTCAGGATTAAAATCAAGCTTAAACCCGGACATTTTAGCTAGAATACCGGCTTCATAGGAGATGCCTTTAGAGCCTACCGGTAGTATCTCATGAATAAAATCCAACTGGAGAAGTCCCTGCAGTGTTGATAGATCTGCAATTAGCTCTTCCTTTGCCAGTACCTCTTCCCCTACCATCGGCAAACCAACTGCCACGACCATGTCCAGGGGAGAAGATCTGGCCAGCCTCAGTCCGGAGGCCTCTACCAGGCCGATAACGGTAACCCCTATACCGGTCTGAAATGTAGGAATGTTCTCTTCCGTACTCCCGTTAATAACGATATCGGGATCTAAACCTGCCTTATTTACCTCCGCCCTGATCCCGGTTATAATCTCCTTGCCGGTAGGTTCATACTCAACTGCCAGGGTATTAATGACATTGACAGGCCTGGCCCCGACAGCCATAACCTCCATCAGTGCTACCCTGGTAGTAAAACGGCCAACTACCTGACCGGGGACCCGGAGGGAATCTCCTTTCTTCGGGCCGATACCCCCGGCCGAATCACAGGCAATTACCAGATAGTTTTCATCACCAAGCCGGATTAGAGAAATATCCCGCAGAGTATCGATCTGTTGGTACAATTCTCTCATCCTACAAACACCTTCCTCAAACATGTAATAATTTGGATCATTTCGATTTCCGTTGTCCGGTTCCTGCCCCCTTTTGCACAAAGTACATAATGATAAAGGGGATGGACCCCAGAATTAATAAACCAACCGTTACCATAAAGACATGATAGATGACCATTACCTTTAACAGGGAGTTACCTATTAAGGGACCGATCAATCCCCTGACACCTAACATGGTTAAATATAGACCGCTGTACTGGGAGGACCTCGCGCCGCCCAGTTTCATCATCAGATTGAGCCAGCCCAACTCCAGACTCGATCCGGCTGCCCCGCCCAGAAAGGAGGCCAGCATCAATAAGTAATAGGGACTTTGAAAGAAGTAGATCAAGGGTGAGCCTAAAAAGATAATTATAGAAATTACTATTGAATGTAACGGCTGAAAATGGTCAATAATCCAGCCCCAGAGAGGAACGGTTGTAAACCAACCGGCAATCCAGAAGATAGCAAGCTGGCCGATTTGCAGATTGGTTAAACCAAGTTCATTAACCTGAACCAGCGGATAGACTGGGGCCAGAATCAGATTTCCCAGATCAAAGATAAAAAATCCTGTAATAGCCAGTCTTAATAATCTATCTGCCTTTAATAATTGAAAGGTATTCCTGAGAGAAAAACGGCTTCTGGGTGGAAGTTTCTCCTGCGGTTCCCTAATTCGGGTAAAAATTAGGGAGGCCAGGATACCGAATGAACCGGCAATAATAAAGAGACTGGTAAACCCGTGGGCATCCAGCCAGAGGCCGGCAAGATAGGTTACTACTACCCTGACCATTCCTATAATAAATTGAATCCGGCCCATTATCTGCCCTCTAAATTGAAGTGGATAGATCTTCCGGACCAGACTGGTAAAAGCAGGACCTCCAATTGAAGCTAGTAAAAAATGTAGAATAACAAAAAGAGCAAAAAACTCTGCCTTACTAACAAAAGCAAGCAATATTACCATCAACCTGGACAAAATTCCACTAATAACGACAAAGGGGAGTTTCTGTCCCTGATCACTCCTGTGACCCCAGTAAACTGCAAACAACTGGCCCATAAAGGGAGCCGCTGTAATCATGGCCAGTAGGGTGCCCGTCACCCCGAGTCTAACTGCAGTTACGGCAAAAAAGGGATAAACAGCCCCGGCAAAGAAGCCGAAACATACTGAAGCTCCCATATCTATCTTCATATTAAACCGGGTATCTTCATCTAAACGGTAAAAAAAGGGGATAAATCTGTTAACAAGATTGACAGGCATTGAAAATCGGTCCTTCCAAAGTTAAATTAATGCCTCACTATCATTCGGCAACTTACTTTACCTTCAAACAACTGCAAATAGATGTTAGAGAGATGTTTTCCACTGAATCGGAAACATCTATTTGCAGTTTTAAAAAAGGAATTTTCTAAGGTATGAACTTATTAAAATATATACCATCTCCTAAATAATGTCAATCATTTTTACAGATAGAATCAACTCCTCTCAGGAACATATGTAAAAAAAAGAATCCTCTCCCCAAAAAGAGGGAGAGGTCTATCTTCTTTATAACAGGCTTTCCCGATCAGGTATTGGTATTGGAGCTAACTTGTGGGCACTCTTTCGGGCTAATTCCTTTATCCTTTCCTTTTCTTCCGGGTCTGCCTCTCCTGTCAAAATATACTTATCCAGTGTCTCATAGGAGATTCCCATCTCATCTTCATCGGTTTGACCGTGCCAGAGTCCGGCTGAAGGGGATTTATTGATAATCCTTTCGGGTATTTTTAGATGCTTCGCCAGTTCCCTTACCTCGTTTTTAACCAGCCTACCGAGGGGAGCTATATCGATACCCCCGTCACCGTATTTGGTGAAATAACCTACCTTCAATTCGCTCCAGTTATCCGTCCCCACAACCAAGTAATTCTTTTTAGCAGCATAATAATAGAGGGTAATCATCCTCAATCTCGGTTTCATATTGGCCAGGGCCAGATTATCCTCCTCTTTCTCCTTGCTACCTTCTAAGACAACTAAAAACTCATCCAGAACCGAACTTAAATCCCTGGTTATGTAATCAATCCCGAAGGTCTCGGCCACGAGACGGGCATCCTCTGCATCCTGCTCATTACTATAACAGGGCATAATAACACCTAAAACCTGATCACCGAAGGCCTTTTTACATAAAACAGATGTTACCGAAGAATCAATCCCCCCGCTCAGGCCGACAACGGCCCCTCTGGCTCCTGCAGCTGCAACCTTTTCTCTTAGCCAGTCTACCAGTACCTCTTCAACCTTTGCATAATCTAGTTCACTCAAAACTTTTCACCCCTATCTTTTCTTAAAGAGAAATGATAATTTTTCTTTTAAAGTTAAGTTAAAAGTTAAGCCGTCTTATCACTATTATTCTATCACTAATCATTATCTCTTGCAAGTTTGATGTTATGTTTTATGAATTGTATGTCAGCTTTTATTATTTTTTCCTGTCCAGAGCTCATTCATCTTTGCCGCTAGCTCCTCTCTGGGTGGTTCCTCCGGCCACAGTTCCATCGATGTCCCCTGCCGCATGGCTCCGGCAAGATTAAAGAAGATCTGTTTCTCCCGGATTAAGGCCCTGATCTCCGCTCTTACTGTTCTACCGTCATAGGGGCAGGGGCTCTCAAGTGGCTTAAAGCCCATCAACTTGCCGGCCTCAATTATTTTTTTTTCTCGCAGGTAAATTAATGGCCTGATAATAAAAATGTCATTATGGGACAGATGCCTTTTAGGCTTAAGGGTCATTATCTGACCGGAATAGATTATACTCATCAGGAATGTCTCTACGGCATCATCATAGTGGTGACCGAAGGCAACCTTATTAAAGCCATGCTCCTTCATAAATTCGGCCATAGCCCCCTTTCTGAAATGGGCGCATTTAGCACAAGGATTATCTACCTTCTCATCCAGTATATATTCTGCTATCTCCGTCCTTTTAATATAATAGGGTATACCAAGCTTCTGACAGAAATCCTTGAGAGAAGCAAAATCACTCCCGGCAAAACCAAGATCGACCGTTAAGGCACTCAAATTGAAGTTGACTGCTAAATTCCGCCGGAGAATAGTTAAAGCATAAAGTAGAAAGGCACTATCCTTTCCCCCAGATAGACCGACTAAGATATTATCCCCCTCCTCTATCAAATTAAACTCTGCTATTGCCTTAATTATTTTATTATTATAGCTTTTAGGCAATGATAGTTCCATATTTCAGACCCCCAGAATCTGATTATTAGGTTTAGTTTAGTTGAGAACCTTGCCAGTTTACAATTAATCGTAAGGATTAATTGTAAACTGGTCTTACTAGTTCTCTAGAGGCTTAAATTCTCTATAACTATTCAACAAATACTCAGATTTTCCTTTTTCAGTTGCCCTGGTTTTTTCATGGGCAAAATATATTTAAAAGATAATGCCACAGAACTAGTTATTAAATTAGTACCTCACTCCCGTCCTGTAATAACTACAAATAGATGTTACTCGATAATTCCTTGACAGAATAATTATTATATAATATTATAAAAACAAAATATTATTAAATACAAACTATGAAGGAGACAGTAGCTCCCTATGTCTATAATCAGAGAGCAGACTGGTCGGTGAAAAGTCTGCGGTGCATAGGGCTGTGAATTACACTCTGGAGTTGCAATGTGAAAATATTGCGGCTGTCAACCGTTATCCTGACCAGAAGGCACCTCTTGAGGTGGAAAAAGCAACACCTCTTTAGGTGTAAAGTAAGGTGGTACCACGGGTCTTCTCGTCCTTATAGACAGAAGACCATTTTTCTTTCCAGAAGACTATTGTCTCCCCTAATATTTTGACATAAACCATAGATAATAATCATTAGAAGGAGGTATTATTTTTATGGCTAATGTTTTTGATATTTTAAAAGAGAGGGGTTATATAGAACAGACAACCCATGAAGAAGAGATTAAAGAACTATTAGAGAAGGAATCTGTTACCTTTTACATCGGCTTTGATCCGACTGCTGATAGTCTTCATCTGGGACATTTTATTCAAATTATGGTAATGATGCATATGCAGAGGGCCGGCCACAGGCCTATAGCAGTAATTGGCGGGGGAACGGCCATGGTTGGCGACCCCACCGGGAAGACCGAAATGAGAAAGATGCTGACAGAAGAGGAGATCAATAAAAATGCGGCAGCACTGGAAAAACAGATCTCTAAATTTATTGATTTAGATGATGATAAGGGGATTGTTGTTAATAATGCCCTCTGGCTTAGGAATCTGAATTATATACATTTCTTAAGGGAGATCGGTGTCCACTTCTCAGTCAACCGGATGCTGACTGCTGAATGCTTTAAAACCAGGTTGGAAAAGGGCCTTTCCTTTCTGGAGTTCAATTATATGTTAATGCAGTCTTATGATTTCTTAGAACTATACAGAAGATATAACTGCAAACTCCAGCTAGGCGGAAATGACCAGTGGTCCAATATCCTGGGAGGCATCGATCTCATTAGGAGAAAGGAAGGGGCTTCTGTCTACGGATTAACCTTTAGACTCCTTACCACCAGTGAAGGTAAGAAAATGGGTAAGACCGAGTCCGGGGCTATCTGGATCGATCCGGATAAGACCTCTCCTTATGATCTGTATCAGTATCTAAGAAATATTGGTGATGCTGATGTAGAGAAGGCCCTTGCCCTGTTAACCTTCCTACCCATGGAAGAAGTTAAAAGACTGGGCTCACTGGAAGGAGCAGAAATTAATAAGGCCAAGGAGATTCTGGCCTATGAATTCACCAAAATAGTTCATGGTGAAGAGGAGGCGAAAAAGGCTCAGAAAGCTGCCAGAGCATTATTCAGTAATGAAGCGGAAGATGCCGCTTCTGTCCCTTCTACGGAAATGGAGAAGGAAAGGTTTACAAAGGGAGTAGGTATTCTGGACCTGTTAACGGAAACCGGTTTGACCTCCTCCAAGAGTGAAGGACGAAGACTGATCAAACAGGGTGGAATCTATCTGGAAGATGAAAGAATAAATGATATGGACCTGATAATAACAACGAAGAATTTTAAAGATAATAAGCTCCTACTGAGAAGAGGAAAGAAGATATACCACCAGATTGAGTTAGTTTAGCCGCCATTTTCCCGAAAATATGTCGTACCAGTGCTCATAAGAACAAAATGGCTTCGTCATTTTACTTTTTAGGATTGGAAAGGGTGCCGGAACCCCCCGGCACCCTTTATTTTTTTAGTATCCCTTTTAAATTCTTTTTTCTCTTACTTCCTTAAACTTTTACGTTACCTAATCTTTTCTCAATCTCGGACCGGACCTGCTCTGCGGTCATACCCCGGGCATTGATTACCGTTGCTTTGGTCTTAATATCTGCCATATTCATCACATTATTATCCTCTCCGGAGACAACAACCGCACTGACATTCTGGATCTCATTACTATTGAGATCTACTACCTCATACCCCTGAGTTCTTAAATCCCGGGCGATATTTGTCAAACTACCTTCTACTGCTACTCTAGGTTTCATCCCCTATCCTCCTCAGTAATTGGAATACTGGGGGTTCCCTGATGTTCTAAGGGAAACCTCGCTTTATTGGCCGTTAACTGCTCTGCCCCCCTGAGTTCTCTTAAATTCTGCAGTTCCATATTGTTGATATGTGGTATATCTGGTCCCTCCTTTCCTTCAATAGTGTAGACTAAATCTGTAAAAAAATACTGTAAAAATCAACCATACTATTTCTGTGAACCTCTCCATCCAAATCACAAACAAGATTTAGATGGAGCTTGGAGTTTTCTTAGGGTATTTCGATAAAAGAATGATAATTTAGCTATAAAAGGCTAATAATATAATAAAAGTACTACTAATACATCAACATATTTATGAGCAGCAAATTACTGGGGGATTAAAAATGGCACAAGATAAAGGTTTATCTGCCTGGCAACTTACCATGCTAGCCCTCGGCACCGTAGTAGGGGGGTCCTTTTTTCTGGGATCTGCTATCGCTATTAGATCTGCAGGTCCGGCAGTCCTTATCTCTTATCTGCTGGGAGGTGGACTCGTTTACCTAATTCTCTTCTCCCTCTCCGAGATGACAGTTGCCGACCCTGCCCCGGGCTCTTTTAGAACCTACTCAGAGAAAATGTACGGGCCTCTGCTGGGTTTTCTGGTCGGCTGGCTTTACTGGACCGGGCTCGTACTGGCCATGTCCAGTGAGGCTATTGCCGTTTCGGTCTTCCTCAAGGTCTGGGTCCCGCAGATTTCCCTGCCTGTCCTGGGCTCAGCGGTTATTATAATTGTCACCCTGATTAACCTGCTGGGGGTAGATAGATTAAGTAAACTTGAGAGCGGACTGGCCGCAATCAAGCTGACGGCGATTATCGGTTTTATTGTCCTGGCCTTCGCCCTGATAGCCGGATTATTCCCCGGCCGCCCTCCTGTCGGTACCGGCGAGATAGCCGGGGAAAGGCTCCTTCCCGGAGGAATTGCGGGTATTGCCGGTAGTATGTTAATTGTTATGTTTACCTATGCCGGTTTTGAAACTATCGGGCTAGCAGCATCCGAAGCGCGGGATCCCCACCGCACGGTTCCCAGAGCCATCACCTATACCATACTGGGGCTGGTAGGCCTCTATACGGCAACAATCATCTTCCTCCTGCCTCTAGTCCCTACCGCCAATCTTACTGAAGAGGTTAGCCCGCTGGTGGCCGCCCTAACCAGAAATGGCCTCGGTTGGGCCGGAAGTATAATCAATATAGTTCTAGTAACGGCAATTCTGTCAACCATGCTGGCCGCCACCTTCGGTATCGCCCGCATGGTCCGTTCTCTGGCCGAAGAGGGCCATGCACCGAACTGGCTCAAAGATAAAGGGGACATCCCTTATAGGGGTATAATCTTCTCGGGAGTAGCCATGCTGGCAGGTCTGGGACTCGGGTTTATCCTGCCCAGACGGATCTATCTCTTTCTTATCAGTTCGGGAGGTTTTGCCCTGCTCTTTGCCTATCTGATTATCGTAGTTACCCATTATAAATTTCGCCGGGAATACGGCTGCCCGCCGAAAGGCAAGTGTCAGATACCCGGTTATCCTTATACTTCCTGGCTGGCCATTATTTCTCTGATCGCAATTATTGCCAGTATGCCCCTTATACCCGGACAGGGCTCCGGACTAATAGCAGGCCTGCTTTTAATTCTCTTTTTCCTAATAGTCTATCTGGTGAAGGAGTTAGTGGGTAAGAAAAGACCTTTCAACAGGTTTTTAGAGCAGTTAAGACCCCGGACCAGTATGGAATTTGCCAAAGAACTAAGTAATTTAGAGAAAGAGAGGCTAAATGAGCCGGTAAAAGAAGAACTGCGTGAAATGATGAGAAAGGAAATAAGCGAAAAGGAAAAAATTAGTGAAATGAAAACAGAAGAATTAAGTAATCCGGAGAGGAAAAAGAAAGATAATAAATAAACCCGATATAACGTACTGGCCCTTCATTTTACAATGCAGGGTTGGGCCAGCACTAGTTCATCGAGGTTGTCGCTAGCTTTAGGTACCACCAGCTCTCCTGAAACTAAACGACTATTTATTCATTACCCTCCCCGGACCTAATTTCCCCCGATCTGATCAGGGCATACTCGGTCAGTAGAGGACCGATTATCTCGGTAATTACGGTCGTAAATAAGATAATGTTAAAGATCAAAAGAGAAATCTCGCTAGCTTCTGAAGAAAGGCGAATAAAATTATGCTGGACAATGTAGGCAAGATCTATTGCTACACCAATCTGGGGCAACAGACCGAATCCCAGAAATTTTTGCACCTTATCAGGGGCCCTGGATAGTTTTGCCCCGATGGAAGCCCCGCCGACTTTTCCCGTTATTCTTGCCAGAGTATAAATCAGGGCAATCAAAAGAAACCCGCCCGAAGTTATCTTATAGATATCAATCTTGGTACCGGCTAGAATAAAGTAGATAGCAAATAAGGGAATGGTCAGAGTATCTATCCTATCGGCAATCTCCAGATGTTTTTTGGCAAAATTCCGGTAGGCAAACCCTACCGACAGATTGGCAATTAAATGAGAGAGGCCAAGGGAGATAGCAAGAGCTGAGACACCGAATACCGTGGCCAGTATCAGCAATACCTTCCTGCTCTTGGTATGATAAGACCCCATTAACCTCTGGGAGAAGTAACCTGCTACCAGACCGATAAAAATAGCCCCGATTATCTTCCCCAGGGGAATAAGCAGGAGATTAATAATAGATAATTCCGCTCCCGGTGTAAGACCCAGTAGAGAGAGCGGTTCGATAAAACCGAAAATAATTAAAGCCAGTGCCTCATCAAGGGCCAGGACAACCATCAGGGTAGCCGATAACTCCCCCTCCGAACCATATTCCTTTAATACCATGACGGTTGCAGCGGGGGCGGTCGCAGTAGCGATGGCACCTAAAATCAAAGCAATATAGAGGGTTTTCCCCAAAAGGAGCATGCTGATGGTAACCAGAAAGAAGGCCCCGAAGGACTCCAGTAGAACAATCAGGGCAAATTCCAGCTCTAATCTCTTTAAAATTTTGATTGAAAGGGAAGTACCGATGGTAAAGGCGATAAAGGAAACAGCCAGTATAGTCACATAATTAAAGGAATCAATCAGATAAGAATACCATTCGATAAACTCAGCCGAAAAAAAGGGTAGATGCCGGATAACACTGACACTAAAAAGTGTCCCGGTCAGAATGTAACCGACTACACTGGGTACCCGGAATCTCTTAGTTATGGTATGGATTATAAAAGAAAAGACAACCAGTAAGCCAATGATATAAATAATCTTATAGCTGACTAAGTTAAGCATAAACCAATGCTGTAGATCAGTTAAATTATAATTCATCTTTTCACCCTTTAGTTTATTACTTCAAGCTCTTTTATAATTGGATTTAAATATGCAAGAGTCCCCCTTATTATATTCTACAAGCCAAAGAATTATCCTTTAATTTTTTCATCTACAATTAGTCCCTTAAGTCTGAAAAGTTTTTTTTAAAATAAATCCCCCTCAAATTCCTCATATATGGGGGGTATGAATGAAGACCCTAATCAGTAAGCTCCTCTATCTTACCCTGGATTAGCTTTTCTATACTACCCTTTAATTCCACAATCCGCCAACATCCTTCGACATTTCCCAGCTTAATGATATCAGTCATTTTCATCTCCTGCTTTTCTTCAGGGGCATTAAGATAAAAGATATATTCGGCCTGAAAGATCGGCTGCGGCTTATCCTCGAGTAGAGTGATCTTTAGCTCCTTTATTCCGAATAGGCTTTCAGCAGCATCCTTATCTGGCGAATAGGCGGATTGCATCTTCTCTATCACATGGGTTTCCGTGACCATCCTCTCCAGCCTTTTTAGGTCGAGAATGGTAGTATCACCCAGTAAAACGACATCCTTCTGATCTATTGCCCGGTAAAACAGCTCTACCACCTGCAAGGGAGTAGTATCTTCCGTTACCTCCGACGGTGTTCCCCCCATCAGTGTTAACAGAACTATTAAGACCACTGCCAGCAGGGAACTGGCCAGCACCTTCCACCTCTTCCGCAGGAAGGACCTGAGCCCCTTTTTCCGTCTGCTGGCTTTAATAACCTTACCGGCTTTAGCCGCAAATTTTTCCTCCTCTTCCTTACTGGCTTTAAGTAATTCCTTGTCTTTTAACTTCTTTAATTTTTTTAGAAAATCATTCCAGCTTTGGGGGCGTTCTTCTCTCTCCCTGGCTATTAAGCCTATGATAAATTTGTTTAGAGCCGGTGAAATCTTGTGATTAAGATAAGCGGGTTCTACCGGCCGGGAATGCATAATCTCATCAATCAGGTCTGCCTTTTCACCGTCGGTAAAGGGCGGCTTACCTGTAAGTAGATAATAGAAGATAATACCCAAGGAGTAAATTCTACCCCGCTCATCCCATTTCCTCTTCTGGAAGATCTCTACAGGTAGGAAGAGTTCTTCAGGAAGAAACCCGGTAGACTCCCCTCTATATTGTTCTATCAGCCCGGTAACCCCGGGGTCAGCCAGCCTGATCATCCCGCTTTTATCAACCCATAGTGTTCTTAAGTTAAAGCCGGGCCAGTTAAGCTTCTGCTCCTCCGCCTCTCTGGCAATCTCCCCTATTGTTAACACCCAGTCTACAATTCTCTCCAGAGGTGGTTGCTCCT
Source organism: Halanaerobiales bacterium (assembly GCA_029981855.1). Lineage (GTDB taxonomy): Bacteria > Bacillota > Halanaerobiia > Halanaerobiales > DTU029 > JARRCS01. The sequence continues at coordinate 18,435 of JARRCS010000009.1, forward strand.
GCTGAAGATAGACCATCAATGGAGTCAAAAGCTGATCATCTTCCCTGAGCAGGCAGTAGTCTCCACCAACCTGTTCGATCCCGAGGTAATTAATATAGGCCGGATGGTTAATCCTTTGCTCCTTAATTCTTTTTTCTAGCTGCTTAATTACATCAAGTATTACCCGGGAGCGCGGTTTTTTGGTGACAAAAATGGCTTCGGCCAGATACCTTTTATCTGCTTCCTCTAAACGATAAAACCTCATTCCCCAGGCTTCTTTTTTCTCCTTAATCTGCACCGAGCCCACCCTCCTTAGTGAAAATGAATCACACAAGAAAAAAATTTTATTTGCGTAAATCATCATTGTACAATATATGTTATACTATCGTTCGGAAATAACTGCAACTTTCAAAAAGAAAATTCTTATAGTATTAAATAACATTACAATTAATATTATATCATTTAAATACAGATAATTAAACCAGAAAGAAGACGAAAAAAATCCCCCACCCATTACAGGTAAGGGGACAGTTAGCTATCTATATAATTAGATTCTGATCCTTTTCCGGCCTGCTAAAATACTCTTCCCTCTTATCGGCATAGCCCTTCCTACCCAGGACACCGTAGGTATAATGTTTGCCCAGTTCAACCCCGGGCTGGTTAAAGGCATTGATATTAAAGAGCTCACCAACAAGGGCAGTCTGCAGTTCTAACATATATAACAGCTGACCCATGGTAAACTCATTAACCTCGGGTAGGGTAATTGTTGCATTTAAGCGTCCCCTCTTTGTCAGGGCCAGCTCAGTAGCATTCTTCTCCGTCTGAATCAATTCATTTAGGGTATGGCCACCGAGGTAGGAAACACCCTCAATATCTTCATATAGCTTGGGGATTTTAACCTCTACCCCGTAGTTTTCCACCTCCAGAAAGGTAATTACCTTATCAAAGGGGCCTTCCATATAGAGCTGAGCCTGGGAATGCTGATCAGTGGTCCCTAAAGCCTTAATCGGGGTCGGCCCCACATTGACGATATTTCCCTCCCTGTCAACCTCCTTACCCAGGGACTCGGCCCAGAGCTGCCTGTACCAGTCAGCCACATCCTTCAAAGCGTGAGCATAAGGCATCATTACTGAAAGTGTTTTCCCCTTTTGATAGGCCAGGTACTGTAAGACCCCGTTAAGATAGGCGGGATTCTGCCAGAGATCTTCCGTCCGGCACCGCTCAGCCATCGAGGCAGCACCGGCCAGTAGTTCATCTATATCTATTCCGCATACAGCTGCAGATAGCAGCCCTACCGGAGTCAGAACGGAGAACCGGCCCCCGACATCCTCCGGAATGTAGAAGGTTTTAAATCTTTCCCTTCTGGCAATCTCGATCAAGTACCCGGAGTCCTTACTGGTAGTGGCGATAAAATGGTCGGCCACCTTGTCTTCACCGAGCTCCCTGGCCACAGCCTGCCGGGTAATCAAAAACTGGCTCATGGTCTCTGCCGTTCCGCCTGACTTGGTTATAACATTAAAGACCGTTTTCTCCAGGTCAAGGAGATCCAGCAGGCTCTGGAAACGGACCGGGTCCACATTATCGGGTACAAATAAGCGCGGATAACCATCCCTCATCTCTTCAGCATAATTATAATAGGGATCATTGAGTGCGGTCTGCAAGGCAATATTACCCAGGGCAGAGCCACCGATACCGAGGACAACAAAATTCTCAATCTTACCCGCTAACTCCCCGGCCAGCTCCTTAATCTCTTTAACTACCTCCGCCTGCTCGAAGGGTAGTTTCATGAAACCCAGGTCGGCCTCTTCCATATTCTTGTGGGCCTGACTGACCCTCTGCTGCAGCTTATCAACCTCCTCCCTGGTTAACCCCTGCTCTTCTCCAACCTTATCGGTAAACATATTATTAACATCCAATCTAATTCTCATCTCATTTACCCAGTCCTGATCATTAAATCTTTTAGTCATCTTAAAACCCCCTTTGGAAATAATTTAACCCATACCGGATATTTATATTTATGTACCTAACAAATCTTTTCTCTAACAGTATATATTTTATGGTAAGTATTTGCAAGTTAAATATTAATTAATGCCTTACTATCGTTCGGCAACTTTATTTTACTTTAAAACAACTGCAAATAGATGTTGGAGAGATGTTTAGAAATTTTTGTAAATGAGCCTTAGTGAATCGAAGTTAAAAATCAGGCCGAACCAATTTCCTATAGTATTTAAATTCACGCCTGATAGCATTCATTCCCTATAATTCAAAAAGGCAGCAGGAGATTAAAATCTCCTACTGCCATTGATTCCGGGCCATCATTTCTTCGGCCTTGGCAATAGCTGCCCTGACCAGTGACCCGGCTTCACGGGTGGTTATATTGCCCCAGTCACCATCCTTGACCTTGTGAGCGAAACCCAACTCTTCGGCCAGCTGGTATTTGGTTCTTTCTGACATCAAACGTGCCATTTATAAGGGCTCCACCTCCAGTAATAGTTTTACCTCAATTATGCTAAATTACCCGGGTAAAAAATAACAAAAAAATTAGGCCAATAGATAGCATTTTACTCTATTGGCCAATAATTTTAATTTAAGAATAATCATCGCTTATCCTTGCCGAAACCTGCAGCCCCCGGATAAATTTATTCAGAACAGCTTTAATACTTCTCCTGTAAATACTCCAGGCTCTCTTTAATAGCATTAACAGTATAATCGAGATCATCCTCGGTATGGCGGTAACAGATATATCCATGGTGATAAGGTTGCATAAATACCCTCTGCCTGATCAGCTGGGCATAAAAATCCTCCCTTTTCTTTTTATAAATTTTCTGGGGATCCCTTTTAAAAGTTATATAAGGCATCGGTGGGATTCCGGAAACTTCAGCCCCTACATCATACCTTTCGGTTAGTTCCTTTATATCCTTCAGAAATTTTTCGCCTTTTTCCCAGATATCTTCCAGTACTTTTTCTTTTTCGATCATTTCTATTGTTTTCAGGGCAGCTACAAAGGCCAGACTGTTGGGGAAAAAAGTAGAGGAAACAAATACATTCTTTTCTGCCTCTTTCATAATTTCTGCCTTACCTACTACAGCACCGATGGGATAACCGTTAGCCATTGCTTTGCCAAAGAGGGCTAAATCCGGTGTAACATTATAATATTCCTGGGCTCCCCCCAAAGATACTCTAAATCCGGTCCTGATCTCATCAAAGATCAGAACACTCCCATACTTCCGGGCCAGTTTTTTTACACCTTCAAGAAAACCTGCTTTGGGGGTTTGAATTTTATTACCCAGAGGATGGCCTACCGGTGTCAGGATAATGGCGGCAGTCTCTTCCCCATGTTCTTCCATTAGTTTCTCCAGACTCTCTAAATTATTATATTCAAATTCATAGACATCTTCGTAAAGTTTCTTGGGAATTCCCCCCTTAACTTCAACACACCAGTAATGCCAGCCGTGGTAGCCGCACCGCATGACCTTTGTTCTTCCCGTATAACTTCTGGCCAGACGAATAGCCAGGGTAGCTGCAGCGGAACCAGTTTTTAAAAATATTACCATCTCCGCACAGGGGATTATTTCAACCAGTTTTTCAGCTAACCTGTTCTGCACGGACTGAGTTAAAGAAAAGCAAAATCCCTTATCCCTGATCTGTTTAATCACTGCTTCATCTATTTTCTCTTCGCGGTAACCCAATAAAATTGGACCGTAGGCACATAAATAATCAATATACTCATTGCCATCAAGGTCAATTATTTTACAGCCTTTCCCCTCTTCAAAGTAGATTGGGTACTCCCCTTCGACAAAATTATAGGGTCTCCTTATTCCCAGGACAGCACCTGGAGTAAGTTTCTTCCCCTTCTCATATTCAAGCATACTCTTGGTTAGATTTAGTTTACTTGCACCTCCCATTTTAACCTAACTCCTTTCTTCTAAGTATATAATCTTGTAAATATCTCTCGCAATTTTTCATTTTCCCGCAGTATTTCCAGGGAAATCTCAGCATGCCCCTTCATATAGCCATTACCGATAATCATCTCCACATCCTTGCCGACACCCTCTGCTCCCAGGGCCGCTTTAGTAAAACTAGTAGCCATACTAAAGAAATAAATCCTCCCCCCATCCCTGGTAGCCAGGATAGAGGCCATCTCGGTATCGGGGATATTGACATTATTAATAACGATATCGGCCAGCTCCCCGTTGGTTACCTCTTCAACCATCTCCAGGACCTCGAGCGGTCTGGTGGCATCACCCTGGATAACTACATCGGCAAGCCCCAGCTCCCTCGCCCTATTGCAGCTGGCATCACTATGGCCCATAGCAATAACCTTACCGGTCACACCGGCCCGCTTTTTGGCCTCATGCAGGCAGAGGAGGCCTGATTTACCGCCTGCCCCGATGATCAGTACGGTATCCCCCGGTCTGACAAGCCTGGCCGTCTGGGCCGCGGCCCCCGCTACATCCAGTACTGCCAGAGCCAGGGTGTCTTCCATATCCTCTGGTAGTTTGGCATAGATCCCGCTCTCAAAGAGGATCGCCTTACCATCAATATCTACCTGGTCGATCTCCTTCCGGACCTCCTTGATCCGGTCTATCCTAAGTGGTGTCAGGGAAAGCGAAACCAGGCTAGCGATCCTGTCACCGACCTTAAGGTCACGGTCTTTCAGCGCCTCCCCGATCTCCTCCACCTTACCGATAAACATCCCACCCGAACCGGTTACCGGATTATGGTGTTTACCTCTCTCTTTAACGATCTCCAGCATCCGGTCCTTGATCTTCTCCACATCCCCGCCGGCCTCTTCCTTAATCTGGGTAAAGCTGGCAGAATCGATATTCAGGGTCTGAACATCGACCAGGATCTCATTATCATAGATCTCCATCGTATTATCGATCTTCCAGGCCGGCTGTGGCAATACCCCTTCCGGCTCAATTACCCGGTGAACCCCGTATTTATCTCCCTTTTTCATCTAATCACATCCTTTCTATATTTCATATCCAGAAAATTATACATAAAACTTCCATGACAACCCCAGAATTCGCCTGGCTTCATCGGGGGTGGCAATCTCCCGGCCAAGCTCCCCGGCCAGCCGGACAATTCTGGCTACCAGCTGGGCATTGCTCTCAGCCAGCACTCCCCTGGTATAGTAGATATTATCCTCAAACCCTACCCGAACATGCCCCCCCATTAAAATGGCATGGGTGGCCATCGGTAACTGGTGTCTCCCGATACCGGCAACGGTCCAGGTAGCCTCCGGTGGTAATAACTCAACCATAAATAAGAGATTTTTGATTGACGCTTTAATGGCTCCGGGGACCCCCAGGACCAGATCAAAGTGCAGGTGTCCTTCCAGGAGGCCCTCCTTTTTAAGCTGCAGAGCATTATAGATATGGCCAGGCTCAAAACACTCCAGTTCCGGTAGGATATTGTATTTCTGCATCTCCCGGGCAAAGTTCCGCATCAGGGGAAGATCATTGACAAAAATCTCATCACCGAAATTGACGGTCCCGCAATCAAGGGTTGCCATTTCCGGTTTAAGGTAAACAGGCTGTATCCTCTCCTGCCAGGACATCCCTGCTGCTCCCCCGGTTGAGGGCTGGATAATTGCCGTTACTCCCTTTTCCTTCATCCTGTCTATAACTTCAGCAAAAACTTCTTTACTCTGGGTCGGTTTTCCCTCCTGATCCCGGACATGGAGGTGGATAATTGCTGCCCCTGCCCTTTCTGCTTCCAGGGCCGCCTCAGCCAGTTCTTCGGGAGTCACAGGGAGGTTGGGATTATCTTCTTTGGTTACTTCCGCACCGCAGATGGCTGCGGTAATTATTACCTTCTCCATCCAATCACCTCCGCTGTCTTTCTTTCGGTACCACACAGGTTCCGCTGGCCCGGCAGACAACTATCGGTTCCTCCAGGACATCGGCTGAAGACTTAAACGGGCCATCAATTGCAGCAGTTATCACCTTTTTAGCAACAAATTCCATCCGCCGCGAGGTATTCCCTACCTTTACAATCTTACCGGTAGCCTCAATGTAATCCCCTACATAGACCGGAGCGGTAAATTCGACGTTATCATAAGCGGCAAACAGTCCTTCATCTCCATCATGTCTGATTAATAACTCGGTGGCGATATCACCAAAGATCTCCAGCATCTTTGCTCCATCGATTAAATCTCCGGCATAATGAGATTCATGGGAACTCATCCTAACCCTGATCATTACCTCTTCCATTTGAGTACACCTCCACCTATGGATATTTAATTAAATCATTTTCCTTTTTACCAGAGTCTGGACAATATAAGAAGCTACATCCGGTGGTATCGTCCCTGGTCCAAAACCGGCATCAAAACCAAGTTCAAGAGCAAGCTCATGGGTGATACGCGGTCCTCCAACAATCAATAAAAACCTCTCCCTCAATCCTTCTGCTTCCAGGAGTTCGACCAGTTCCGTTAAATTCTTGATATGAATCTCTTTCTGGGTTACCACCTGGGAAACCAGGATGGCGTCAGCATTAACTTCAACGGCTTTTTTGATTAACTCCTCATTGGGAACCTGACTCCCCAGATTGTAGGCATTTATTTCCGGATAGCGCTCCAGCCCATATTCACCGGCATAGCCCTTCATGTTCATAATAGCATCAAGACCTACAGTATGGGCATCAGAACCGGTACAGGCTCCTACCACTGTAACCTTTCTACCTATCTTCTCTCTGATATATTCATTAATTTCATAATAGGACATGGTCCTGGTCTCTACCCGGGCTACCTTTATTTTGCTAACATCAACACTGTGCCTCAGCTTGCCGTAAAGGATAAAGAAGGAAAAACCCTCACCGAGTTCCTTCATTTCGACCACATCGACCTCTTCCAGGCCCATTTTGTTTGCCAGCCTCCGGGCAGCTTCCCGGGCCTCCGGGCTGGCATCAAGAGGAAGGGTAAAACTGAGCTGTACCTTACCATCGTTCAAAGTATCACCATAGGGTTTAACAAGCATTGTGTTTTCTCCCATCAGATACCCAGCTCCTCTCTGAATATTTCCATGAAGGGATTGAAATAATCATTACCCTTTTTAACCACTCCATCGGCTCCCTTACCACCATCAATGGAGCGGCAAATGTCAGCAAACATTCCTTCCTCAATGGCCTTCATCAACCCTTTATCAGCAATTTCCTCCAGCATTTGACAGGTCTCGTTAAGGACTCTGTCCGCTCTTTTCTGGATCCTGCCGTCATTTTTAAAATATATTTCCTCCTGCAGGTGACGGGCATTATTGAAGATATATTTGGCATTTTCGATACTGAGGGCCCTGTCACTTAAAAATGGTGTATGAATGGCTTCGGTAAGCATACCGAGAAGCTGAATACTCTGACCGGTCATAATTGAAACCAGGTTAAACATACCGTCCATTAAATGCCCTTTAAAGATATCTCCTGACATATATTTGGTGGGTGGCATATATTTCAATGGAGCCTCTGGAAAGATCTGTCTGATTAACTGGGCCTGGGCTACTTCCATTAAAAAACCATCTTCAATATCAGGGTTTATTTCAAAGGCATGACCGAGTCCCATCTGGTCCGGTTTCAGTCCCGACCTGCGGGCCAGTTCTTCATTGATAAACTGGGAAGCCAGCACGGTATGGGCCTCTTCCACAGCATCGGCTGTGGTCAAATAGTTGTCTTCACCGGTATTGATAATTATACCGGCAAAGGCATTAATCATCCTGGAAAAATACTGGTCAATAAAGGTTCGTTTCATATTTATATCCCTGAAGAGTATCCCGTACATGGCATCATTAAGCATCATATCCAGCCTTTCCATAGCCCCCATGGCCGTAATCTCCGGCATGGCCAGACCTGAAGCATAATTGACCAGCTGAACATACCGACCTATTTCCCGGATAACTTCATCAAGACCTTCCCGCATAATCCTGAAATTGGCCTGGGTTGCATAGGTTCCCCCAAAGCCTTCCGTAGTTGGTCCATATGGAACATAATCGAGAAGGCTCTGGGCCGTACTCCTGATTACCGCAATTACATCCGCCCCCTGACGGGCAGCAGCCCTGGCCTGAACCACATCTTCATATATGTTACCGGTGGCAACAATTACATACAGCCAGGGTTGGGGACCGGGCGGGTATTTATTCATCAGCTCTTCCCGCTCTTCCCTTCTTTTTTTAATCCTGTTTACCATCTCGACGACAACACCCTCTAAAACCTTTCTAACCTCAGCAAGGTTGTGGCGGGGCAATTCAACCAGGGATAGCCTGCCTACGGCGACCGCTTCGGCGATTTCCTGGAGGCTCTTTCCCGTTTCCAGCATAGCATTCCCCAGCCAGTAGGCTATTCCTTTACCCAGCTGACCGTGTTCGTGGACATCATCCACCACTATATTGGGCAGGGGAACCTCAATCCCCCTTTCCTCCACCCCATCAATCCCCATTAACCGGACAACGGTTCTTTCAACGGTGGTAGTGGTATTTTCATCAATATATCCCTGAATACCATCAGCAATCTCCTTTGCCAGGTTACGACAGTGATCTACCAATTTTCGGTCTAATTTCAGCTTTTCCTCCATTCTTTCCACCTCCTCAATGAAAGTATTCTTCACTCATAATGTCATAAACGGGTATATCTTTAAGTTCTTTACGTAACCTGCAAACTAATTTACATGAATTTAGACAGACCCCGTATGGGCTAACGGGATTAACGGTAACAGCTATTAAATTTATAGGGTTATAAACCTGAAGTTTAATTCTCCGCTTTTCAAGCAGGTTTAGTTTTCTTTTATCAAGAAATACCCTGGTACCATCTCTTACGATCAGATAACAATTTTTAATATCGGTATACTGTATTAATTTATCAACAAAGCCGTTAACCAGAGCTCCTCCCAGAATGATTGCCTTTACCTCCTCTGGTTTAACCTTTTTTATTTCATTTATGTTTCCAAAAAAGGTTCCTGTTTTAAAAGGCAAAACATTTCCATCCTGAAGTACAATTCCGCCATTACCGGCTAAATAAGCCTCCTTTGTTGCCTTCCTTAAACCGGCTTCCTTTACTTCCGGAAGGGTCAGCTTCTCAATTTCAGCCATGGTTCTTTTAACAACCAGGTCTTCAGTATTACCGATAACGGCTCCGGTGGCCAGAATTATTCCATCAGCCAGGCCGGGCATTGCTGAACTTCTACGGTCAAGGGCGCCATCAATCAGGACCAGGTCGACCTCATCGGGAATCATTTTACCCATCTGCTCAAGCCTGCTGGCCGAATTAATCCCCACCAGTTCAACATAACCACCTTTATTACCGGCTTTATATAGATTTACCTCACCTAACAGGGTATCAAATCCTGTTCTGCTGAGGAGGGTTCCGTTGAGATCACTGGTATAAAAAGCCTGTTCGGCAGTGGCAAAAATATCCCGTGGCGGAACGTAAATACGGGGTTTTTTCTTTAAAGTAATTGCATCAATCTCTTCCCCGTCCCTTCCGTAGGAAAATAAAGCAAGCTTTAATCCCTTGGCCCTGGCTTCAGTAACCAGGTTATTAAAGGTTACCGTCTTACCGGCATTTTTAGCCAGTCCGATAATGGCGACATATTTTAACTTTTCTTCAAGAATATAATCTATTATCTTTTTTACCCCATAACCGATTCACCCCTTAGCGGGTAATTAATTATCAGAACCCATTTACCCGTTATTATTTAATGCAATTAACATGCCATCTTTAAAAGAACAAAAAAAATACCCTGGTCCATGTGCCGGGTATAATGAAAATGAAAATTTATAAATTCTAATACTGGATCATATATTTTTTTAATTTATACTGGAGGGACTGCCTGGATATCTTTAACTTCCGGGCTGCAGCACTGATATTACCATCCGTCCTCTCCAGTGCCGTATAAATTAGTTCCTGTTCAATCTTCTCCAACACTTCGTCAAGGGAGGGTATCTGTTCATCGGTGACGGTAAAGACAACATTATCAACAGCCAGCTCAGGGCTCTTTATTCTATCCTTGATATAACCGGGCAGATCCTGGAAACAGATTACCTCTTCATCATTAAGAATATTAAAGGCACTTTCAATGACATGCTGTAGTTCCCTGACATTACCGGGCCAGTCATAAATCCGGAAAACCTCTTCAAGCTCACCATCTATCCCCTTAATAGACCTCCTGAACTTTTGATTGTAATAATTAATAAAATGATCAACCAGGATGGGAATGTCTTCCTTCCGGTTCCTCAAAGGCGGTAGTTCCAGATAGACCACACTGAGCCGGTAAAAGAGGTCTTCCCTTAATTTTTGCTCACGAAAGGCCCGCTCAGGACTCATGTTCATGGTAGCAATTATCCGGACATCTACATCTATCTCCCGCTGTCCCCCAATCCGCCTGACCCTGTTTTCCTGAAGCACCCTGAGTAATTTAGCCTGTAGACCAGGGTCCATGGAATTTACCTCATCCAGCAGTATCGTCCCACCATTGGCCTGTTCAAACAGGCCGGGACGGCTCTGGGCTCCGGTAAAACTACCCTTTTCAGTACCGAAAAGGAGCCCCTCTAAAAGGTTTTTGGGTAGGGCAGCACAGTTCTGGGCTATAAAGGGCCTGTTTCTCCTGCTGCTGGCATTATGGATACTCTGAGCAAATAGCTCCTTCCCTGTACCCGTTTCTCCAATTAAGAGGACTGAGGAATTGCTGCCCGCTGCTCTCATCGCATCCTTCATCACCTTTTTTAATGCAGGACTTTCACCAATGATGTCTTTAAAACTGTAACTGGTATTGTTATTAAAATTGTCTCTACCGGTCTTATTGCCCTTTACTGACAGATTGGTTCTCAGGGAATTAAGGTCATTAGCCATTTCTTCCAGCTGGGTAATATCCCTGGAGATTTCCATTGCCCCCTTCTCCCCATTAGCAAATTCCAGGGGGATGGTCCGGTTGATGGTAGTTATTTTTTCTCCTTTTGAATTAATAAAGGACTGCTGTTTGTTGGTAATCGGTTTACCAGTTTTCAATGTCTGCATCAGGGTACTGGTCTCGATGGTCAGTGAGGGGTAGGATTCAAAGATGTTTTTACCCAGTACTTCTTCCGGTTTAAGTCCGTCAATTTCAGAAACCTTTTTATTATAAAAAACAGTCCTTCCTTCCTGGTCAACAATGTGTATCCCCTCATCCAGGGCATTTAAAATCAAATACAAACTTTTATCCGATAAAATATTATGAATATTTCCCCATTTTTCCTCCAAACTATATTACCTCCTCTCTAATATTATAGATTCTATATCTATCTATAAATCCCTCTTTTTTGCTGCATAATTTTTTGCATGATAAGTAAAATTTTTTGCGGTGGATTTTTTTGCATTTCAGTAAATTAGGATTTATAATAAGAGTAACATTAATAATAGTTTATGATAACATTATACATACGGGTAGCTAATGTATAAAAACCGGTTTAATTAGTGCAAATTTATATTCAAAAAAATTACAAAGGAATGAAAGCCGATGAACACTATCTTTAAAAACGGGAAAATAACCACCCTTGATGAAAGGCAACCGGAAGTTGAGGCGCTCTTTGTTAAAGATGAGCGAATTGTTGATCTGGGAACCGACCGGTACATTACGGATAACTACCGGAAGAAGGCAGCGGAAATTGTTGACCTTGAAGGCTGCAGGGTAGTACCCGGTTTTAATGATGCCCACCTTCACCTCTATCAGTATGCCCTGGCTAAAAATAAGGTTAACCTTGCCGGTGTACGATCTTTTAAAGAAATAAAAGACAGGGTCAAAAAACACCTGGAAAAACAAAAGATCAAAAAGGGCCAGTGGGTTGAAGGTAAAGGCTGGAATGATAAGGACTTTGATCAGCCGACAATTCCCGATAAAAAGGCCCTTGATACTATTACCCGTGACCACCCGATTATTTTAAAAAGGGCCTGTTACCATGTGGCTCTGGTTAACAGTAAAGCCCTGGAGTTATGCGGGATAGACAAAAATACCCCTGATCCTGATAGTGGAAAAATCGGGCGGGACCGCGATGGTAACCCGAACGGTATTCTTTATGACCAGGCCATTGACCTGGTTGATAGCCGGATACCCCATCAGGACATCTCCGCTATCAAAAAAGCCCTTAAAGATAGTTTTCAAGATGCCCTCAGTGTCGGGTTAACCTCTGTCCAGACCGATGACTTCATTAATGTAGATAACCCGGAGGATATCTTTAAAGCATACCTGGAACTGGCCCGGGATAACGAAATCCCTTTAAGGGTAAACCTCCAGTTGCGCTGTAGTGAACGGGAGAAAATTACTGAACTGGCCGGTAAAGGCTACCGGACAGGCTATGGTGACAGTTACTTAAAGATAGGGCCGGTCAAGATTATCGGTGATGGTTCACTGGGAGCCAGGACGGCTGCCCTTAAGGAACCCTATAATGATGACCCTTCCACCAGAGGAGAACTCCTGTACAGCCAGGAAAAATTAAACAGCCTGGTCCTGACAGCCCACCAAAATGGTTTCCAGCTGGCTATTCATGCCATCGGCGATGCCGGAGCTGAACTGGCCCTCAACTCCTTTAAACATATGCTGGCAGCCCGACCCGGGAAGGATGTCCGTCCGATAATAGTTCATGCCCAGATAGGCAGTCATGACCTCTTTAAAGAAATGAAGGAACTGGGTGTAGTGGCAGCAATCCAGCCGATTTTTCTGGCAACTGACTGGCCAATCATAGAAAAGAGGGTAAGTACAAAGCGGGCCGAAACCAGTTATGCCTGGAAGAAAATGCTTGATTATGGTATCCCGCTGGCAGGCAGTTCCGATGCACCAATCGAGCCCTTTAACCCCCTCTTTGGAGTATATGCTGCTGTAACAAGAAAGGACCTGAACGGCCAGCCGGCAGGAGGCTGGCATCCAGAAGATAAACTATCCCTAACCCAGGCATTAAAACTATTTACTGCAGGAGGGGCCTATCAGTCTTTTGAAGAATCATTAAAAGGAAGTATTTCCAGGGGAAAACTGGCCGATTTTGTGGTACTGTCAGAGGACATCTATACTATAAATGAAAATAGAATAAAAGATATAAATGTCCTGCAGACCTATGTGGGCGGTAAACCTGCATACCGGTCAGGATAAAATTCGTGTTATCCCAGGTAATTTTTATAAACATAAGGAGATGTCATTACCGCCAGCATAGCTCCGTAATCAAGGTAAAATTCCATCTCGTCCCCGATCCTTAATTCCCTGTCAACCTCTGTTATGTCAACCAGCAGGTGGTCACTACTCGCCCCCATTATTTCCGCCTTATCAAGGGCCGGTGTTAATCCGTCCAGTTTCATATCCTGTCTGCCAACAGCCAGAATAGCCCTCTTTCTGATACCCCGGTCCGGGTATTCCGGTTTATTACCAAAGGCATCACACCCGATCTCCCCGGTAGGAACAGAGGGTTTTTCCTTTATTTCAATGATACTGGCCGTCAGGGTAAAATTATTGTGATTAAGGCCTCTGATAACCCGCTGGTTGGTAATATCCGTCCCCTGTAGAATGGCTTCCCCTACCCGCAGGTTATTGATACCCACGGGTAAACTGTTCTCCTCAAACAAAATAGTAGTTGCCGTGTTACCTCCGGAGACAACCGGTAGATTAATGCCCAGCTTTTTCTCGATTCTAGCTTTCAGGTCAACAAGGAGCCGGGTATTTTCCCTTGAGGGGAGAACCCCTCCATAACAACCTACATTGGTACCCAGGCCCCTGATCTCTATCCCCGATAAATTAACTATTCCCCGAATAAAGTCTTCCAGGTCTTCGGGTAAAACACCCTCCCTCAGGTCCCCGACATCCACCATAATTATTATCCCGTGAACCTTATCTGCCTTTCGGGCAGCAGTGCCAAGGGCCCTGATAGTCGTTTCTTCACTGACCAGGCTGACATCTGCATATTGAATTATCTCATTAACCTCATTGAGCTGGGGAAGCCTTAAAAGAACGATTTCACCGCTGAAACCGGCCTCGCGGAACTTAATAATATTCCTTAACCGGGAGTCTCCAAGACTTTCTATTCCGCCCCGTAAAAAGGCCTCCATTACCCTGATATCACCGGCAGCCCCTTTGAGCACACCGGTCAAATTGATTCCCCGGACTGTACACCATTCCTTTAATCTGCCTGCATTCTCCTCTATCTGCTTAAGATTAATATTCACTCTGGGGGTTTTCATGACACTCCTCCTTTTTCTGTTGATTATGCAAGATCCTTAATTATTTAATTCTGTTTATTTATCTATATTCCTTTTTTGAGTAAAATACAGGAATCTAACAAAGAGATGCATAATTTTTTGCATTTTATGAAAAATTTTTTTCAGATAATGATTTAAACTGGCATAACCTTTGCACGTAAGATTAAATGCTGGTATAATTAAAGTGATAATTTGACTAAATAACCAATTTAATAAAAATTCTATCAGCTAGCTAAAATTATCAAAGGAGGGAGGAACCGGGTTTGATTACCCGGGTCTATATGAGAAATTACCGTGAAATAGGACTTTGGAAAGATGTTAGTAAAGAGGAATGGAATGACTGGAGATGGCAGGTCAGAAATAGAATTACAACCGTAGATCAGTTAAAGCAGGTAATTAATTTAAGCGATGAAGAAGCAGAGAAAATTAACAGGTCTCTGACCCGTTTACGGATGGCTATTACTCCCTATTATGTTACCCTGATTGATCCTTCCGACCCCGATTGCCCGATTCGTAAACAGGCTGTCCCGACCGAACTCGAGCTAAAATTGGGTAGTGCTGATATGGAAGACCCCCTTTATGAAGATGTGGACTCACCGGTACCGGGTCTTACCCACCGTTACCCTGACAGGGTTCTCTTACTGGTTACCGACCAGTGCTCTATGTACTGTCGCCACTGTACCAGGAGGCGTTTTGCCGGGACAACCGATAAGGCTATCCCCATGAAACAGATTGAGCAGGCTATCGACTATATCAAAAAACACCCGGAAGTAAGGGATGTCCTCCTCTCCGGCGGAGACGCCCTCTTAATCAGTGATGAAAGGCTTGAAGAGATTATTAGAGAACTCCATGCCATACCCCATGTGGAAATAATCAGGCTTGGCTCCCGGACCCCGGTTGTGATGCCCCAGCGTATCACTGATAATCTGGTAAATATGCTAAAGAAATATCATCCTATTTATATCAATGTCCATTTTAACCACCCGAAGGAAATAACTGAGGTCAGTGCAGCTGCCTGTGAAAAATTAAATAATGCCGGTATACCCCTTGGCAATCAGTCAGTTCTACTAAAGGGAATAAATGACCAGCCGGCAGTCATGAAAAAACTGGTTCATGAACTTCTGAAAATCAGGGTAAAACCTTACTACCTCTATCAATGTGATCTGTCCCAGGGGATTGAGCACTTCAGGACTCCGGTAAGCAGGGGGATCGAAATAATCGAGTCCTTAAGGCAGCATACTACCGGGTTTGCCGTACCCACCTATGTTATTGATGCTCCCGGCGGCGGAGGCAAGATACCTGTTGGACCCCAGTATTTGATATCCATGTCGGAAGGCAAGGTAATTCTAAGAAATTATAAAGGAAAGATTTTTGCTTACACCGAACCGGGTTATAATCCGGCCGACCATCAGACTGCCCCGGGTACTAGCGGAGTCAGCAAACTGGCCCAGGACGATAAATTTACCCTGGAATAACTGAAGTGGATTACCTTTATACCTGATACCTGTCCCAATCATCGCAGGGGTTTAATCTATAGAAACAGTTTAATCTATAGAAACATAAAGAAAAATAATTGAAAACTTAGAAAAGACCACCTTTGTGAGTGGTCTTTTCTAAGTTAATTTACTCGCGGATTATTAATCCCTGAAGGACAATTTGTTTTATCAAAAGGTCTTTAATTCCTCACTAACAATCAAATCTGCATCTGTTTTTTCAATTACTTCATCAACTTCTACCCCTTCAGCTATCTCTTTTAAGACCAGTCCCTCTCTGGTTACCTCCATCACTGCCAGCTCGGTCACAATCAGGTTAACCTGCTCTTTAGCAGTCAGGGGAAGGGTGCATTCCTTTAATATCTTTGGCTCTCCCTTTTTAGTTAGGTGGGTTGTCGCGACAATCACCCTTCTGGCCCCTACGGTCAGGTCCATCGCTCCACCCATCCCGGGAACCAGTTTGCCGGGAATCATCCAATTGGCCAGATTCCCCTTTTGGTCTACCTGCAGGGCACCCAGTACGGTTGCATCCAGGTGTCCGCCCCGGATAATAGCAAATGAGGTAGCACTATCGAAAAAGGCTCCACCGGGTTTAATGGTGACCGGCTGACCGCCGGCATTGGTCAGGTCTTTATCCTCTTTTCCTTCAGGTGGTGTAGGCCCTAAACCGACAAAACCATTCTCCGACTGCAGAATAATCTGAACACCTTCAGGGATATAATTGGCAACCATGGTCGGCATCCCGATACCCAGGTTTACCAGGTCGCCATCTTTGAATTCCTGAGCAATCCTTCTGGTAATCTTTTCCCTGATGTCCATATTCTCACCCTCTCTCCACTATGGTAGCTACTCCCTGGCCCCCACCGATACAGAGGGTTGCCAGTCCGTATTTTACATCCCTCTTTTTCATTTCATGAAGAAGGGTAACCAGGATTCTGGCACCACTGGCTCCAATTGGATGGCCCAGGGCAATTGCACCACCATTAACATTAACTTTTTCCGGGTTTAAGCCGAGTTCCTTTAAAACTGCAATTGATTGAACAGCAAAGGCCTCATTGGCTTCAACCAGGTCCAGGTCCTCAACCTTCAAGTCAGCTTTCTTTAAGGCTTTACGGGTAGCCGGAACAGGACCAATACCCATAATTGCCGGATCAACCCCTGCTGAAGCATAGGCTTTAATCCTGGCTAAAGGGGTTACCCCCAGTTCTCTGGCCTTCTCTGCACTCATTAAAACAAGGGCAGCAGCACCATCATTGATACCAGAGGCATTTCCTGCAGTAACCGTACCATCCTTTTTAAATGCAGGTCTCAATTTGGCCAGTTTGTCAACCGTTGTTCCGAATCTGGGGTACTCATCTACCTCAAAAATAATGGGGTCACCTTTCCTTTGCGGGACCTTAACAGGGACTATCTCATCCTTAAAGCGCCTTTCTTTAATAGCCTTTTCGGCCTTCTGCTGACTCTCCGTAGCAAATTTATCCTGTTCTTCCCGGCTAATATTCCACTTTTCAGCAATATTCTCAGCTGTAACTCCCATATGATAGTCATTAAAGACATCCCAGAGCCCATCTCTGATCATCAGGTCAACCATCCGGGAATGGCCCATTCTATTACCCCAACGGGCTCCCTCTACCAGGTAACCGGCCCGGCTCATACTTTCCATACCACCGGCTACTATTATTTCTGCATCCCCGAGCATAATGGACTGGGCTGCCAGGTTTACAGACTTCAATCCCGAACCGCAGACTTTATTTACAGTCATGGCCGGTATTTCATAGGGAATCCCGGCTTTAACGGCTGACTGGCGTGCCGGATTCTGACCCAGACCACCCTGTAGAATATTACCCATAATTACCTCATCAGGTTCTTCAGGTTTAACTCCAGCCCTCTTTAAGGCCTCCTTAATAACAATTGCTCCAAGTTCAGTAACTTCAATATCCTTCAATGTCCCGCCAAAGGAACCGATTGCTGTCCGGACAGCACTGGCAATAACCACTTCACGCATCTAACCACTCCCTTCCATTTTTGTATTATTAACTGAAATCAACAATATAATCAACGAAGATACCCGGGGTCATTATTTCATTGGGATCCAGAGAACCTATCGGTACTATTTCTTCTGTCTCAACAATAACCAGGTCAGCTGCCATAGCCATCAGTGGATTAAAGTTCCGGGCAGAATACCTGTAGATTAAGTTTCCGGCTTCATCGGCCTTCCAGGCCTTAATTAAGGCTACATCGGCACCAAGGGGTTTTTCCAGGATATATTCCCTGCCATTGATGACCTTCTTTTCCTTTCCCTCCTCAACAACAGTACCGACACCCGTCGGTGTATAAAAGCCACCGAGACCGGCTCCATAAGAACGTATTCTCTCTGCCAGGGTCCCCTGGGGTACCAGTTCTACCTCTATTTCTCCTTCATTCATCTGCCTACCGGTTTCCCGATTGGTTCCGATATGAGAGGCAATAACCTTTTTGACCCTTTTTTGCACGATTAAACTGCCAAACTTTTTGTCAGTAAACCCGGTATCATTGGCAATTAAGGTGATATCCCTGATACTGTCTTCCAACAGGACATCGATTAATCGTTCCGGGGTACCGCATTCCAGAAAACCGCCGACCATAATTGACTGGTTATCTTTAATCTTTCCCTTCAGGTCTTTCCTCTTGATGACTTTTGACATTTATTAACCCCCTTTTCCTATTTATTTTTTTCTAAGAATGCCTCCATTCTCCTGCGCTGTCCTTCACTACTAAAGCAGAGAGCAAAAGAATTTGTTTCAAAAAAAAGCCCCTGTTCGATACCCTCCTCCAGACCAAAGTTAACGGCTGATTTAGTCAGTTTTACAGCCAGGGGATCATTCTTTATAATCCTTTCTGCCAGCTTTCTGGCTTCCTCCAGCAGCTGGTCACCGGAAACCACTTTATTAACCAGGCCAATCCTGAAGGCCTCCTCAGCCCCGATCAATTCCCCGGTTAAAAGAAGTTCTTTAGCCCTTCCAGCCCCAACCAGTTTGGTAAGACGCTGGGTACCGCCAAAACCGGCCGTAATCCCCAGTCCCACTTCCGGTTGACCAAAACGTGACTTTTGGGTAGCCAGGCGGATATCACAGGCCAGCGCCAGTTCATTACCACCACCTAAAGCATATCCGTTTACAGCTGCAATTACTACCTTGTTACTCTTTTCAATCAGACTGAAAACACTGTTCCCCAGTTTAGCAAACTCCCGGGCCTCAAGGGGAGACATTCCTTTCATCTCACCGATGTCCGCCCCGGCAACAAAGGCCTTTTCACCGGCCCCGGTGATAATCAGGACCATAAGTTCATTATCTTCCTCCAGAAACTCTAAAGCCTCCCTTAGCTCCTTTAATAGCTCTTTATTCAGGGCATTAAGGGCCTCGGGTCTATTAATTTTTAATATGGCAAGCTTCCCTTCCTTATCCAGTTCCAGGTATTTATAATCCAGAATAACCACCCCCCTGGTATTTTTGGAAAAAATTTATGATGATAATATACTCAATGGCACCCGTAAATCTTATGAAGTATATACTGCTATAATAATCAATCAACTAATTAATAGATAAAGAATCCTTCCCCCGTCTTTCTACCGAGATGGCCGGCTCTGACCTTCTTTCTCAAGAGCGGACAGGGGCGATATTTGGAATCTCCAAACTCCTGATAAAGGGTCTCCATAATTGCCAGGCAGACATCCAGTCCAATTAAATCAGCTAAAGCCAGTGGACCGATAGGATGGTTGGCCCCCATCACCATTGCTGCGTCAATATCCTCAGCAGAAGCAACCCCTTCATTCAGGATAAAAGCAGCTTCATTAATCATCGGTATCAATAGTCGGTTGACCACAAAACCCGGAGCCTCTTTAACCTCTATCGGGCTTTTTCCTATATCTTTGATCAGTTTCTTTACTTTAAAGAAAGTATCATCAGATGTGGTTATTCCTCTGATTAATTCTACCAGTTTCATCACCGGTACCGGGTTAAAGAAATGTACTCCGATAATCCTGTCCGGTCTACCGGTTGCCATGGCGATTTCTGTAATACTTAGAGCCGAGGTATTGCTGGCCAGAATCGCATCTTCCCTGCAAATACCATCCAGTTCCTTAAAGACCTTTTTTTTAAGCTCCAGATCCTCATTTACAGCTTCAATTACCAGGTCAACATCAGATAACAGCTTAAGCTTGGTAACCGGTGTTATCCTGGCAATAATGCTTTCCTTTTCTTCCTCTTCTATCCTACCCTTTTCGACACCTCGCTGCAGATGCAACTCAATTTTTTCCATACCCTTTTTAAGATATTCCTCCTTAATATCCCGGAGAACAACCTCATAGCCTGCCTGGGCCATCACCTGAGCTATGCCGCTTCCCATCGTACCGGCCCCTAAAACAGCAATCTTTTTCACTTTTACCACTCCCTAGAAAATATTTAAGAATGAAATTTGTAATTAGGAGATTACTAATTAACCCTTCTTTAGTCTTAAAAAGAGACCAGAAAAAAAAGATCTACTAAAATATAGATGCAAGATTTGTTCCAGTTCTTCCTTTGGAGTTCATCACATTAAACAAAATTCCCCCGGTTTCCCGGGGGAATAATTAATTCGTTATTTAAATTGTAACCATCAAGTCATCAGAAATATATTCTAATTACAACCTATTCGGCTGTTTCCGGAAAGAAGGTTTTGATATCCTCTTCTTCACTGTGCTCGGTCATCAGCGAAATGATAACCAGTGCCAGGAAGGATACGATCCAGCCCAGATAGGACTCGGAGAAACCGTAGGGATTCTTTAAAATTGGTCCCCAGAGGATCGCTGAAGCACCACCCAGGATGATACTCCAGAAAGCCCCGGTCGCTGTGGCCCTCTTCCAGAAGAGCAATCCCAGCATGGGGAAGAAAAGACCGGCTGCACCAAAAGTATAGGCAAATAAGACAATATCCAGTACAGATGGTACTTTATAGGCCAGATAGATAGCCAGGACACCCATTATCAAGGTAGCCCAGCGCCCGACCTTAACCAGCTGTCTTTCAGAAGCATCGGGTTTAAATAACTTTTTATAGACATCATTGACAAAAATAGCAACAGGACCGATCAAGCAGGAGTCTGCGGTCGACATAACAGCAGCTATATAAGCGGCTACAACGATACCACTGATACCGAGCGGCAGCAGAGTAACAATCATGTTCGGTGTAGCCATTTCAGGGTCAGCCAGTTCAGGCATCATTATCCGGGCAAACATACCGACCAGGGTAGTTCCGATGGCAAATATTGGCCATTCGATTGGAATACCGGTTAGAAAAATACCCTTTTTGGCAGTATCTTCATCTTTAGCAGCAATAATCCGCTGGAATGTTGCGATGGAAATGAACCAGACCGGGAAGATTGACAGGAACCAGCCAATAATAGTCTTCCAGCCTGCAGCACCCCAGTTGGTTAATTTGGCCGTTTCCGCTGAAGCCCTTAACTGTTCCATCATCGCAGACCAGCCACCAACCCGGGCCAGCCCGATTGGAACCATTAACAAGATAATACCGATGAAGAGAATAATAAACTGAAAAACATCAGTATAGATAACGGCTTTTAATCCGCCCATGATTGTATAAGCCAGGACAATGGCACCGGCAATAAAAACAGCTGTGGTTAAATCAAATCCCATCGTTCCGGAGATAAGTTTACCACCGGCTATTATCTGGCCGCCGACAAAGGCAAACCAGGATATACCAATTAATATTGCTGCCACTAATCCGGTCTTTTTATCAAACCTTTGTCCAAAAATATCACCGGTTGTAAACCCTTTAACATCGTCAGCCCATTTCTTTACCTTGGGCACCAGTAAAAAGGAAGCAAAAACTGCACTGAGACCGGAAACAGCAATCAGCCATGAACCCGAAATGCCAAGGGTGAAACCGAGACCACCCATAGCAATACTGAAACCGCCGCCTAAGTCGGTTGCAGCCGCAGAACCGGTTGTTTGCAAGAGATTCATGTTTCTATCGGCTGCCAGGAATGACTCTGCTTCTCCTTCTCCCCTTTTTTCCCTCATAATACTGTAACCAATATACAGTAGGACAACAAAGTATAACACCATCATTAAAATGTCAAGACTACCTAAAGTTTTCATCTAACTATACTCCTCCCTTTCTCGAATTTTTCCTTTTACACCAATTCCTCAAAAAAACAGATTACCCTCTTTTATAAATCCATTTACCCCTCCTTCCTCTAATTGATATCATGATACTAATACATATTTAAGAAAATCATAAATTATTTCTGCCGTCTTTACAACCGTATCCAGTTCCACATATTCATCAGCACTATGGTAATTCTCTCCGGCCGGTCCAATTACATAGGTGGGCAATTTGGCCCTTGATCCCAGGTAATTAAAATCACCAACACTGGAAAAATAGGCAATTTTGGGCTCTTTGCCGGTAGCCGAGATAATGCTTTCCTTCATTGCTCTGGTATATGGGTTGCTTTCAGAGACAACATATGGTTTAAACCCGGCATTATCCGGGTGGGGTGCATCCCTGAACTTAATTGTGGCCTTTCCCTTAATGTTAGCCCGTTTAATTGCTTCTTCCACTTCTTTCCTTAAGTAATACCTATCTTCTCCCAGAGTAACATGGCGGAAGACAGAAAAAGAAGCCTTATCGGGAACAGATAACGGAGCTCCGCCGCCTTCAAATTCGATAATACAAATCGAACCTGTCCCCAGTTTAGGGTGAGGTTTTAATTCAGCCTTTTCCAGCTCAAGTAGTATTTTTGATGCCTCACTGATTGCATTTATACCCTTTTCCGGTTCAGCCCCATGGGCTGATTTTCCTTTAACCGAAACGGTGTATTTCCAACCACCCCGGGCCCCGAGGCAGAGGCAGGGGAAAGCACAATCAGCAAAAGAACCGCTGGGCTCGGGAACAATTGCTACATCAGCATTATCATAATACCCATCCATTATCAGGGCATCAGTTCCCAACCCGTAAGGCCCCTCTTCATCACAGACCAGGGTATATAATATCTCTCCATTAAATTCATCAACTGTATTGATAAAAGCTTCTACAGCCAGCATAATAGCTGCAGAACCACCCTTCATATCCAGAGCACCGAGACCATACAACCGGTTACCCTCTATTTCTGCAGACAACGGCTCCCTTGTCCAACCTTCACAGATATTAACAGTATCCAGATGGCCGTTAAGAACAACCGTAGGGCCTTCATCCTGACCGGTAATTTTGCCAACAATATTTTTGCCGTGATAATTTGTTATTTTATTTTCATGAAATAAATGGTATTCCACCGGTAAGCCCCTTTTTTCAAACCACTGGTAAGCATACTCCATCACTTCATCTTCTTCAAAGAAGGGGCTATGTATCTTAACAAGGTCGCTGACTAACCGGGTTGCCCTTTTTAGGTTAATATAATCAGTTACCCTGTTCTTTCCTCCACTCCCGGTTTCCATAAAAAATATCCCTCCCGGATCAAATAAAATTTATTATTATAAAATTTCCTTATTTATATATATTCTCAACAATTTTTAAAATTCCTTTAAAAATAATTGACTCTAAGTTAAATTTCGTCAAACCATAGCAAAAATCCTTTTTATATTTCTATAAAAATCCAAAAAATTCATTATATGCAACAGCCTAACCTTGAAACTATTTAAAAAATGACCTAAAGCCATAATTATATTTACATTGTTTATTACGGTATCGCATAATTCTCCATCGGTTACTTCCTCAATCATCTCCAGTACCTCAACGGACTTGGTAGCATCTCCCTGAATAATTACATCAGCCAGGCCCAGTTCCTCAGCCCGCTTACAGCTGACATCACTATGGTCCATAGCAATAACCTTACCGGTCACACCGGCCCGTTTTCTGGCCTCAGCAGGTTCGGAAACATCTATTTGTAGTTTTCAAAAAGGAGATTCCTATAGTTTCAAAGATTAACCAGAAAGGGGACTAAAAGGGGAACAAGGGCGGAGAGGATAACCCCATTAATAAAGGCGGGAATTACCGTCTCTTCCCCGGCAGTCTCCTTAATCAGGGGCAAGGTAACATCCATCGTAGTAGCCCCCCCGGGAGCGATACCTGTAAGTTTACCCAGGTATTTTACAACAAAGGGCAGAGAGATGATTGTAAGTAATTCCCGGAAGACATTGGCCAGAAAGGCCAGTGACCCCAGTTCAACACTATAGATCTTGGCCAGGAGAATCCCCGAAAGGCTGTACCAGCCAAAACCGGCACCCACAGCAGCCGCCTCATTCCCGGCCAGCCCGAGGAAGAAACCGATAATAACCGCACCAGCTATACTGCCTATCGCCACAATCAGGGGGATGGTAGTTATCTGCCAGCCCAGTTCCTTTAACTGGCTTAGAATCTCCTTATTGCGTCCGATATCCACCCCTACGCCCAGTAGCAGGGCAGCCAGGGCATAGGTAGTAACCTGGTCCAGATAGATAAAAAATGACGGGGACAGGATAAAGAGACCGGCTAGAATACCGCCCACTACCGAAGCAATAATAATCAGGGTCATGGCCCCGCTCTCACCCCCACCGGCTATATCTTCATCTTCCGCTCCCCGGGAACCGATGGTAAAATTGAATCTTAAACTAACTAATTTAACCAGAAAGATACTGCCTATAACACTACCCAGGGCCAGCATCAGGGCCTGAAAACCGATGGTGCTAAGCTGGGTGAAGATCCTATCATCCACCCCGATCTTTGCCCCCATAGCTGCTAGTAATACTATCAGACCAATCCTGGTAATTACTTCCGCTATTCTAAAGATCTTTTTTGAGATGGGTTCAATATAGCCTGCTAAAAACCCTATCAGGAGAAATAGTACTATCATCCACATGTTCATAAGTAAATCACCTACTTTATTCCGTATTTTTTCATCCTTCAGCATCATTCCAGATAATGCCATGTTAATCCCTCTTTCTTCTATTCTACTACTTTATTTTTTTTCAAATTCCTTCTATATATTTTTTAATATTTTTCCCGGTGAAAAAGTAGTAGGGATGTACTCCTTTTTGACCTGTGCTGTTGCTTTTGGACTGACAGATAGTAATTAGAGTTATAAATTAAGTAGAAACTACTACAAGGATTTAGCCCTTTGATAGCGAATTTATATTATAAAAGGAAGGTGAAACTATATGGAAGAAGTCTTGAAGAAAATCTTAAAGAAAATAGAAAAGATAGATGATCTTGAAAAGCAATTAAACAAAATTAATGAAAAGGTAAATAGGATTGATGATCTTGAAAAGAAGTTAAACGAAATTAATGAAAAGGCAGATAGGATAGATGACCTTGAAGAGAAATTAAACGAAATTAATGAAAAGGTAGATAGGATTGAAACTCAGCAAGGAGAAAATACTAAGATTTTGCAGGCTTTAGAGCATGCTAGTAAGGTTCATAAAGCTGAATTAGATAAACTAACACATCAAATTGCTGAAATTAGTGGTACTCAAGAGAAGATAAAAGAAGATATTGAAACTATTAAGGATGAGATCGATATAATTTCAATTAACACAGCTAAGAATTCTTTGGACATTGCAAAAATAAAGTCTATTAAATAGAAGAGAATACTTTTAAAGCCTTAGGGATTTGCTCTAAGGCTTTATTTTTATGCCTATTAAAGTTATTTTATAATGTTTTTAAAAAATCCTTTTTTTTGGTAGAAAAAAAGATAACCGGTAGGATCTAATCCTACCGGCTTAAAACTTAACTATAAAACTGTTAAATTGACTATTCCTCTATTCTATTCCATCTAAGAATAACTCCTAAATTCCCTCCCACTATCCGTAAAGGTGCCTACTCTCTAAACTCCTTAAATTTCTCCTTTGGGGCACCGCAGATAGGGCACTTATCGGGGGTTCCATCCTTAACAGTATGACCGCAAACCTCACAAATGCTTACATACTCCAGTTTATAGTCATTACCTGCCTCTACAGCCTCTCGAGCCTCACTAAAAAGCTTTGAATGGATCTTCTCGGCCTCCAGGGCATAATGGAAAGAGCGGGCGGCATCCTTTTCATCCTGGTCCTCGGCAACCAGATGATAGGACGGATACATCTGGAAACTCTCAAAATTCTCTCCGGCAATAGCCCCTTCTAGATTCTCGGAGGTAGGACCGAGACCAAAACCGGCACCGGCAGCAACCAGAAAATCTCCCTCTAGATTGGAATGGGCTTCAAAGTGGTTACCGGCATGAATCTGTTCGGCATAGGCAATTGCCTTAAACAGTAAACCTACTTTCGGAAAGCCATCCTTCTCTGCCTTCTTCCCCCAGACTATGTAACGCTGATAGGCCTGACTTTCACCTCCAAAAGCGGAACGCAAATTCTGAGCAGTAATCTCGTTTTTCACCATCTAAAAATACCTCCTTATCGCTTTTAAGGATTTCTATCAGTAATCGTTACTATTATCATAATAGCATCTCTTATCTTTCCTGTCAAGATCATTTTCAATGTATAGAGGAACTTATACATAAAATATTTGCAAAATATTTCCGACATCATTGAAAGCAGATATTTTTTCACTATGTTAAATAGTATCCCACTGTAAAAAAATAAAATTCATCTATTTCCCAGCTCAGCCAGAGACAGGGTCATCTTAAGTCTCATTTCGATTTATTAAAATCAGACCCCTCAATTAATATCCCTACAAACTCCTCAAGGTATTTCCGGTCAAGCCGGTCAAACCTCTCTTTAACAGGACTGTCAATGTCCATAACCCCGATGAGCCTGTCACCATCAAGCATGGGAACTACCAGCTCCGACTCTGAGGCCTCATCACAGGCGATATGCCCAGAAAATTGATGGACATCAGGCACCAAATAGGTTTTTCTATCAGCAGCGGCACTACCGCAAACACCCCTGCCGAGATCAATTCGAATACAGGCAGGCAGTCCCTGAAAGGGACCGAGTATCAGCTGGTTATTCCTGTAGAGATAAAAACCGGCCCAGTTTATCTCTTCCAGCTCATTATATAAAAGGGCTGCCGCATTGGCCAGATTGGCAAGCCAGTCTTTTTCCCCCTTGATTAATGCCCTGAGCTTTTGGTTCAATAATCTCAGTTTTTCTTCCTTTTTCTCTATTGAACTATCTTTTTTAACCATTATACCACCCCTTCCGATTTGTTCATATATTCGCAATATCTTGAGAAGGAATTTACTACTTTTTAGAGAATATTATAAATAGATATCTCTCTCTATGTCTAGTAAAAAGGAGGAGATTAAAATTAATAAAGCAAATCTTCAAAAGAAATTAAATAACTATACAGAAAAGGTTGTCCTGGAGACAATAGAAGACCTGCTAAAAAGACCGGAATTTAAAGATATTTGTACCTGTGAACAGTGTCTCCTGGACATAGCTTCCTATGCCCTCAATAGATTACCGGCAAAATATATTGCCAGTTCTCAGGGAGAATTACGGACAAGGGTAACAGAATTCGAAAACCAGGTTCAGGTAGATGTTATCTCAACGGTAACCAGAGCCATAGAAATTGTCTCCCGTGACCCTAGACATCAGGGTTAATTAATCCAGCTGGATGATGCTCCAGTTACCTATCTCTTCAAAGCCAATCCTCCTGTAGATCTTTCCAGCTTCAGGATTGTCGTAAAAGAGACAGGGGGTCTTTTTTTCTGCCAGCAGGTCTTCGCAAATCCGGTAGACGCAGTTGGTTGCCAAGCCACGTTTCCGGTATTCAGGTAGAGTAGCCACCCCGACAATCATAGCCGATAAACTATTTTCGGCTGAGGTTGCAGCACTGGACACCATCCTGCCGGTATTATCCTCAAGATAATAAACCCTGCCACTACCCGTTTTTAGCTTCTTAACTACTGCTTCCCGGTTTAAGGGAAGGCTTCCAAACTCAGCAATCTGATTCCTCAGTTCTAATAATCTATCTACATCCTTAACTCCGGCCCTTTTGATCTTTAGACCTTTATCTAACGGGATTGAGCGATTCAACTCCCTCAGACGGGCAAAATAATCCTTCTTTTCCTCAATAATATTCTTTGTTAAATAAGGTTTAATTATATCTATGATCTCCTGCTTGCCGGAAACAACCCTGGCCCCCAGGGAAATCAGGGGAGCAAATCTTTTTAATATCTCCCGGTCATAAGCATAGGGGATAAAGGAACTATAATACTTTAATAGTATCCCCTGAACCCTATTTCCGCTGTCTACCATCCCCCAGATGGTTTGAAAATCGGTATTATAGCCGAAGTTTTCAATATCACCGATGATAAAGAGATTAAATTCCGGCTCCTGCATTAAATATTCCATAACCGCTTGATTATCCTCTTCTTTTAATCTCCGGAAAATCACCTTAAGTCCCCCTTTAACGAACTTTTATCTCCGACCAGTAAATAGCCATCACAGGACACATCTCTGTCTCCCGGCTCCCTTCCTGCTGATAAAAGCCTCAACTAAATCAAAAGAGCTATTAATTATATCCCGTTCGCTCAGCTTAGCTTCCTTAATTACCGGCGACAATGTCTCTATATTTCCTACATCCCTGTGAAAATGGGCATCACTATTTAAACTTAAGGGAACACCGTACCTTTTGGCCAGACAGCATAGTTTTAAACTTAATTCCTTACTCCCTCGCTTACCCAGACGGAATCTATCAAAGGAACTGGCATTAACCTCCAGGATAACCCCGTATTCAGCCGCTGCCTGAACAACTGCCAGTAGGTCAACGGGAAAATACAGGTTTGCAGGATGGGTAATCATTTTAACAAGAGGATTCTTAATGGCCCTGATGGTTGCCTCCGTATGCTCGGTTTTACTTGTATTCTCATAACCGGCATAGCGATGGATTCCCGCTGCAACAAAGTCGAGCTGCTTTAACCTTTTCTCAGGAAGGTCAAGTTCTCCGTTGCTCTGAATATTGGCCTCTATCCCCTTTAAAATCCGCACCCCGAAGATCTCTTCCGGTAGAACCGATAGATTACCGAAATAATACTCATGGGGTCCGCCGGGCATAGCAGGCCCATGGTCGGTTATTGCTATTAGCTTCAGTCCCTTCTCGGCAGCAGCCCTGGCCATCTCCGTTACGGTACTATAAGCATGGCCGCTGGCAACTGTATGGGTGTGTAAATCAGCCTCAATCCTCAACAAAATCATCCTTTCTTATTTTACTTATTTTCTTTTACAGGGGCTTTTACCTTATCTGTATATATTCCATAAACATGTCTCATTTTCCTACATGAAAAAACGAATTTTTTTAGGTTACTTCAGCCCGGCACGACGCCCCCTGAGTAGACCGTTAAAAAATACCCTTTTATTGTTATAGAATAAATCATCCATCGTGTACCTGCTTAATAGATCGGCCCATTTTTCTCTAAAAGCCTGCCAGCCTTCATTGATATATCTTTCCTGCTGTTCTTGAGGCAGAGATTGAAAGGATTTATGATCATAGTGGTGAACAAAGACATCTTCAGCTACATAAAGCCTGTATCCTGCCATTCTGGCTCGTAAAGAATAATCAAAGTCATCGGCAGACATAAAAAGAGAGGGATCAAAGGGCCCAACCTTATCCACCACCTCCCTTTTTACCAGCAAACAACACCCTATCAGAAACTTCGTCTCCGTATAATCACTCCGATACCGCATAAAAAGCTGTTCGGCAAATCTATCTAACCCGCCATTTTCTGGATCAGCATAGGCAAAATCATGATAAATACCTACATAGTTTTGCTCCCCTCCGATAGCCTTACCCATAGGGCCAACCAGACCGGCTTGAGGATCTTTATTCAAATGAGAGACAAGCCTACCTAACCAGGCCTTACTTACCATAATATCACTATTTAAAAAAACCAGATAATCCCCCCCGGCCCGTTCTATTCCCTGGTTACAGGCACCGCTATAGCCCTTATTCTCGTCATTTAAGATAATATGATACCTATTTGCCCCTGTTTTTAAATCATTTGCACCGGTCTCTAACCATTCTTTTGTTCCATCACCGGAATTATTGTCAATAATAATCAACTCATAAGGGATTATTGTCTTCTTAAGGATAGAATCGATACATATTTTTAAATAAAAAAGACTGTTATAGGTTACAACAATGATAGATACCAACTAGCCCTCCCTCCCCGTCTATTCTCACTTAAAATAATCTAATGACTTTCATCAGCAAAAGGCAGCTCCCTTATATCAGCATAGTAATCAATTTCAATGCCGGAACCTCGAATACATTTTGCATATTTTCCCCTTAATTCAAAACTATTCATTTATTTTCCCTCCATGGTTATACCCCTTTATAGTTGCGCCTGCTAAGGCCAATTTATTCTTTGATAGCACTTAACGAAGGGATTACTGATAATAATATATTATAAAATTCTATCTTTTGTTCCAATATCATCTAATACACCACTGTAATAGATATAGAATAGTATATACATAATGAAGTATTTTTAGAAAGGAAATAAAATGCTGGTAAGTATCATTATTCCCGTCTTTAATCAATGGCCATATACAGAAAAATGTTTAAAAAGCATACAGCAATATACCACATACCCCCATGAAATAATTATCATCGATAATGGTTCTAAAGATGAAACTGCCAAAGAATTAACGGGTAATTCTACTATAAAATTACTAACCAATCCTCACAATTTAGGTTTTGCCCGGGCCTGTAACCAGGGGGCTAAGATAGCGAGGGGAGAGCTGCTCCTCTTTCTCAATAATGACACCATAGTTACCCCCGGCTGGCTAAGGTCAATGGTTAATCTACTAACAGATAGTAAAATCGGTGTAGTAGGAAATAAGTTATTATTCCCCGATACTAATAGGATTCAACATACCGGTGTTTTTTTACATAATAAATTACCCGGGCATATCTATTATAATCAACCCGGAAACTTTTCTGAAAGTAATATTAAAAAAATATATCCCGCAGTAACAGGTGCCTGTCTCCTGACCAGGAAAATACTTTTCCTGGAAGTTGGAGGATTTGATGAAACCTATATCAATGGTTATGAAGATGTTGATTACTGCTTAAAAATCTGGGAAAAGGGATATAAAGTAATCTATTGCCCTGATAGTATTATCTATCACTATGGCTCAATTTCTGCCGGTAGACACCTCCTGGAAAAACAAAACCTGGCCTGCTTTTTAGAAAAATGGAAAAACAAACTTAAGTCGGGTAAGATTATTAACGAAAATCCACTTAAAAATTCTTGATTTTAAGCATAATACCCTAAGTATCAAAAATAACTGAAAAGGTAGAGCACTTGTAATGCTCTACCTTTTAGCTACATTAACGCCAAGAGGAAAAATCAGGTAAAATAAACTCTTGAATTTTTTCTTTTTTTTCGTCATCTAACTCAATCTCAAAAAAATCAACAAATTTTTGAGCTTCATTAATAGGATGGCTCTTAAGTGTAATGTAATAATATATGCAAAAATAAGTGTAATGTTATAATAAGGTTGCATTAATATTATATATACAATATTATATAGCTTTTGTAACAAAAATATCTTCCGGGTATATAATATTAATACATCTAATCGCACCATTATAGTCCGGAAGAATGATTAAAAAATTGATTATAATTGTAGTAATGGTTCTTAAAATAAAAAAATAGGGGAGAATGATTCATGAAAATCTTTTATATCCCTTCAGGAGCTGGTTTTTTTCATGACCCCATAGATGAAGCAATTATTCAAACCTTAAAGGAGCTCAATATAGAAACACATATCTATAATTTGGTACAAACACCAAATGTAGATTATTTATCTATTTTAGATAATATAAAACCGGATCTTGTTTTAACTTTTTATGGTGCTAGATTACAGCGAGAAATTATGGAAAACATTCATAATGCGGGTTATAAAACAGCTATCTGGTTAGTTGATGACCCTTATGAAATAGATAATACAGTCACTTTTGCCATTTATTTTGACTATGTATTTACAATAGAAGAAAACTGTATTCCTATCTATAAAAATGCCGGAGTTAAAAACGTTCACTGGTTGCCTTTAGGTACTCTGCCCTCAAGATTTAAACCGATGAATGTAGAAAGCAAATATCATTCAGATATTTGTATAGTGGGAACAGCATTTAATAATAGACTAGAAATAGTTGATACTTTAGCAGATTATTTACTAAGCAAAAATACTAAGATTATTGGCCGCTGGTGGGAAAATTTAAATAATTATCAAAAGCTTAGTAGTATAATAATTAATCAGCTTATACCACCGGAAGAAATAGTTAAATATTATAATGGTGCCAAAATAAATATTAATATTCACCGGATATTCAATATTTTCAATCAAAGAAATATACCCGCCCAGACCCCTAATAACCGTACCTTTGATATTGCTGCCTGCAGTGCTTTTCAATTAATTGATTACCGGGAAAAATTAGACCAATTTTATACTCCTAATGAAGAAATAATAATATTTCAAAATGCTGCAGATCTAATGAGAAAAATCGAATACTATCTTACCAATGAAACAGAGAGAAAAAAGATAGCTCAATTAGCTGCGGAAAAAACCTTAAAAAAGCATACCTTCCGTCATAAAATAAAAAAGTTAATTAATATTATTATGAACAATTAAAGCTATTTTCTTTAAGAATCTTGTATTAAACAAAAGCCTTCAACATGAATATAAATATAAATATATATATATATATGAAGTTATTTTGCATTTTAGAAATGATAGTATAAAGTAAAAAAAAAGGAGAAGGGTGGCTTAAATTGAATAATTATAATCTGGTTAGTATAATTATTCCAAATATTAATCGAGCTGATCTGGTACAAAAATGTATTAGCTCGTTAAAAACTATAACTCAAGATGTTAACTATGAAATTATAGTCGTTGATGATGGTAGCACTCAAGAAGAAAAAATAAAATTACAAAATCTATCTAAAGAGCTTAACTTTAATCTAATCTTAAAAGATAATAATACTGGGTTTTCAGCTGCTATTAATTCTGGTATAAAAGCAGCCAGTGGCAAATATATCGTTTTAGCTAATAATGATATAATCTTCATACAACATGATTGGCTAAAAGAAATGATTAATACAGCTAACTTAGACCAGAGAATAGGTATAGTTGGCTGTAGATTATTATATCTCGATAATAGAATTCAACATGCCGGTATGTCCTTTAATCTAAATCGAGAAAATTTTGAACACGATTATC
Source organism: Halanaerobiales bacterium (assembly GCA_029981855.1). Classification (GTDB taxonomy): domain Bacteria; phylum Bacillota; class Halanaerobiia; order Halanaerobiales; family DTU029; genus JARRCS01. Next base: position 51,274 of record JARRCS010000009.1, read on the forward strand.
GTTTTCAACCCGCTGATTTTCCTCCGGCTTTAGAGGTTAAACCGGTCCCTTTTGTAACCGGAGGACTAATGTTAATCAGGCGTGAAACTATCGATGAGATTGGTTTATTTGATGAGACCTTTTTTGTAGCTTGCGAAGATGTTGATTATTGTCTGAGAGCTAGAGAAGCCAGGTGGATAGTAATGTACTGTGGCAGAGCAAAGGCTATCCATTTAGAAGGGGCAACAAGGGGTAACACTCCTCAGAATAAGGTTCAGGTATGGTACCAGAAAGAACTGGAAGGTTATAAAATATTATTAAATAGTATTAATACCCCACCTCAAAGAAAAGTTATATTACAACCGGTCAAGGTTGCAGATAATTATCCTCAGATTATATATGTGTTGCCCTTTTTAAATCTAACAGGAGGAGTCAAGTCCGTATTAGAACAGGCCAATAGATTAGCTGAAAGAGGTTATAAAGTTGCCATTTATAGCCTGGAAGATAACCTTAACTGGTTTAATCTTAAAGTCCCGTTAGTTTGCTATAAAGATTTTCAATATTTAACTGCTGCTTTAAAAAAATTAAACTGTATTAAAATCGCAACCTGGTGGGAAACAGCTCCAATAGTTTTAAATAGCTGTGATCCCTACCAGGGTGGCCGGGGGACCCCGGCTTACTATGTACAGGATATGGAGGATTTATTTTACCCCAATTCTCCAGAAATACAAAATAAAGTCAGGGCGACTTACCAGCTGCCTATGCTTTATTTTACAGGTTCAGAATGGGTAAAGAAACAATTAGAAACAAAATACAACCAAAAGGTTTTTAATATTTCTTACGCTATAGACCTGGATATCTTTAAACCTCAAAAAAGAATAATAGATTATGATTGCCGGCGGGGAATAGCCTATAGTAAATCAGACCACCTTAAAAACCTTACCATTATTGAAGAAGCCATGAGCCAGGTTTCCCCGGAGATAAAATTTATTTCCTTAATAACCTTTGGTCCTCAACCGGAAGTAAAATTAAATAATATTGCCCACATGCATTTCCCCCAGCCTGATGATTATCAGTTGGCTTATTTATATAATAGTTCAGGTTTTTTTATTCATAATTCTAAACACGAAGATTTCAGCTTCCCAATTTTAGAGGCTATGGCCTGTGGAACTCCGGTGATTACTACCAGGGCTAATGGCAATTTAGAATATTGTCAGGATGGGTATAACTGTCTCTTAACATCTCCGGATAATATCTCTGAATTAGCTGAAAAAATTAAACAGGTTTTAACAAACCCTGATTTAGCAAGACAGCTTGCTCTCAATGGAATTAAAACAGCCCAAAAATATAACTGGTCATCAACTATTAACAAACTGGAACTATTCATTAATAAAGCCTTAAAAAAAAATAAATCACCTAGTTATAAAATGGCACTAAGCTCCTGGATTTATTCAACTAACCTTCAGGGGGGAGTTTAAAACTCCCCCCTGAAACTAAGTTTCATTTTATTTGCTAACCTCCCCGTCTTTAATAATACCTCCCAGACCCCATTTATAACTTCTTCTCTACTAATTTCCTCCAAACAATAAATCCTATCCCTGGTACACTGGGCATATGTCCTGGGAAAAGGTGGCCAGTGCCGGCACCCGGTACAATCACCATCACTTTGAATACCTAAACTTATACCGTTAAACGGTAATACCTTATCCGGATCTGTACAACCAAAAACAGCAACTATAGGTGTTTTAACAGCTGCAGCTAAATGAAGCAAACCAGAATCAACTCCCAGAAACAGATCACAGTGTTTTAAAATAGCAGCAGCCTGTTTGATAGAAGTCTGGCCAATAAGATTCATATCCAATCCTAGTGACTTACAATCACCAGCACCAAGCTCCACGATTCTGAATCCAAATTTTTCTTTAAAAAAATTTAAAACATACCTGAAGTTTTCTAGCCCCCATAATTTACACGACCAGCTACTACCTCCACTGTGTAGCCCAATCAAAATTTGCTCAGAATTATAACCATAATCTGCCAGATAATTTTTGGCAAACTCTATTTCTACTTGGTCTAAAACAATGAATAATTCCTTACTGGAAGGATTTACATCTGCTACCTGGCAATAGGCATCAACCATATGCATATAAGGTCTACTTTCATATTCTAAATCAAAAAATAAATCATAGTTATTATAATCTACTTGATTTTCCTCAAAAAAAATAATTTCATCTATTAAAGGATTTCCACTGATTACCTCAGCACTATTTTTTCTTGTTAAAAACGTTATTCTACATCCGGAGTATTTTTCTTTAAGACCCCTGATTGCTGGAATGGTTAACAACACATCCCCCAGAGCTCTTTCTCGTTTTACTAAAATATTCAGTTTATTCATCAGTTTCCTCCCTTTTATTTCTATGTTGAAATTTTATGTTTATTTCATGTTCGCTGTTCCATAAACAATTTTATTGATTAAAGCTTCCCATTTAAGTGGGAAACCATTCTATCTTACAATAATAATAATAATAATAATTTATAGCTGAAAAATGGTTTTTTAATTTTCTTTTATATCTCTTAAAGATGATAAAAAGATTATACATAATATTATATATGCTGCATTAAAATATATCATTTCTTTATTAACTGATATTTTATCAGTAATTTCTGTAACATTATATATAACATCGGAAATTTTATGAACTTCTTCATTTGGTAATATAAACTTAACAGCTCTTTGAAAATCTTTATTACTAACCACTATTTCTAAAAAGTTTATTATCTCCTTTACCCATTTTCGTGGTGCATTTATCACTTCTTCATAATATAGATCTAATCTAGGCAGGCCGGGATGCTCAGAGAAAAAATTATTAATTCGTTCTTCATACAAGTTTCTTAAATTTATACCACTTTCAATATTAATAAAATCAGGATCTCTTTTTTGCAGTGAGGCTGCAACATCTTCTGCCTTCCTATGGCACACAATAAAATATGGATTTTCTAAATAATCTATATAGAGATCAATTGTTAAACTTGTTCTTGGATCCTTCCAACCCCATATCCCGGTATTAACTTTACTCGTTAGAGTCATAATCTCTGCCTGAAATTGTTCTTTTTGCTCCAAAATTTCTTTTTCAGAAGGTGGATTAAGCCAACTTCCTCTAGCAGCTTTTAATATCCTTTCATTTAAGTCTAAAAAATCCTCATCCTCAAAGTGCCCCAGAGGATTAGATGGAGACTTGCCTAATAATTTATCCCCCATATTTATACCAAGTTTATTCAAAACACCGGCAATCATAGAAGTCCCACACCGATGCATACCTAAGACAATTACTGTTTTCTTAGATTGTGGAGATTCTTTTTTCTGCATTAAACATAGAAAAAAAAGGCAGATAATAACTGGATACAAATTATTTTTCTGTAAACTATTCATAAAAAACCACCATCTTAACCTAAATTATTTATCTTTCATGGATTATCCCTTTAACTATTTGCAACAAATTTAATGAGCTAGTTACTTTAAAGGATCTCTTTAAACCGGCATTTATACCTGCTTTTATATCACTATCTTCATTACCGATCATATATGATTGAGATTTATCTATATTAAATTCTTTCACAGCCTGTTCGATCATTCCTATATCTGGTTTGCGGCATTTACATTTCCTTTTATACCTGCCAATTCCTTCTTGATGATGGGGACAATAATAAAATTTATCAACATAAGCATGATATTTATTCAGTTCCCTGTTTATAAAATTATGCAGATTGATTACATCAGGCTCCGAATAATAACCTCTGGCCACACCGGATTGATTTGTGATTACTATTACCAGATAATCATTATCATTGAGCATTTTTATAGCTTCAATTGCCCCGGGGATAAACTCAAATTCCTTTTTTTTATATAAATATCCTTTATCTACATTAATAGTCCCATCACGGTCCAGAAAAACCGCTCTATTCATCACCTTTACCCCTAAATAATTCCTCTTCAACCAGTTGACAAATAATATGCCCTATCATAATATGGCTTTCCTGGATTCTTGGGGTTTGACTACCGGGAACAATTATATATAGATCGGCATTATTTTTTATCTTACCACCATCTTTACCTAGTAATCCTATTGTCGTAATTCCTTTAGATTTGGCAAATTCAAAGGCCAGGCCAATATTTTCTGAATTTCCACTTGTACTAATGCCTAATAACACATCTCCTTTTTTCCCCAGGGCTTCAATCTGCCTTTGATAAATTACCTTAAAGTCATAATCATTGGCAATGGAAGTTAAAATAGCACTATCGGTAGTTAAGGCTACTGCTGCTAACCCTTCCCGTTCCCTTTGAAATCTACCTACAAATTCAGCAGCTATATGCTGGGCATCGGCGGCACTCCCCCCATTTCCGCAGACTAAAAGCTTATGATTATTACTAAGTGCCTCTAAAATTACCTTTACGGCATTTTTTATAGAGGAAATAATATCTTCGCTTTCATAAATAATTAGTTTGGCTCTAATACTCTCTTGAATCAAATTCTTAATAATATCTTCCAATTTAATAATTAATCCTCCTTATAAACCTTTAAGATTTTATTAATTATATTAGTCGTTGATTCTCCAGAAAAATACGGCAGTATCTTAACTTCACCACCGTATTTCTCCACGATATCCCTACCAACAACCTCTTTTGCCGTATAATCCCCACCTTTAACGATAATATCAGGTTTAATTTCATTTATTAAGTTATACGGTGTTTCCTCGTCAAATACTACTATATAATCAATAACACTTAATTCCTCTAATATTTTGATTCTATTATTTAAACTAATTATCGGTCTTTTTTCACCTTTGATTTTTTTGACTGAATTATCAGAGTTCAAACCAACAATTAAAATATCCCCTAATTCTTTTGCTTTTTTTAAATATGCTATATGCCCTGAATGTAGGATATCAAAACAACCATTTGTAAATATAATTTTTTTCTTATTCCTCAGTTTTTCAGTGATTTCTTTTATTTCTTTGAGACTCTTCCTTTTACCGTTATTCATAACATCTATTAATTCTTCCAGATAAACTACCGATGTACCTATTTTTCCTACCTGAACACCGGCAGCAAGATTAGCTAATTTTACACTATCTAATGTTTTTAAACCATTGGCTAAACCAGCTGCTAGATAAGCTAAAAAAGTATCACCGGCTCCGGTAACATCATAAACATCTCTTGCTTCAGAAGGTATTTTAAAATAATTATCAAATTTATCTAAAAAGATAACCCCATCACTACCTAAGGTAACCGTTAGATATTGTAAATTCAATTCCTTTTTTAAAACAAAAGCTGCTTCTTTGAGTTGGAATTCATTATTGATATTTTTGCCGGTAAATTCTGCCAGCTCTTTTTTATTAGGTTTTAACAGGGTAGCATTTTTATATTTACTTATCTTTTTATCCTTCGGATCAATGAAAATAGGAATACCTTTTTGGTTACATATATTAATTAAGTTTTGAGTAAGATTACATTCTAACAGACCTTTCATATAATCGGATATAATAACTATATTAAATTTAGAGCAGTTTTTTTTAAATATATCTACTAATCGATAAACTAGATCATGATTAATAAAATCTGTATCTTCCTCATCTACCCTTAACATCTGCTGATTATTCTGGGCAAGGAACCTCGTTTTTACTGTAGTCTTTCTCTGCTTATCTCGTAAAATTAAATCATGATTAATGCCATATTCTGATAATAAACTAATAAATCTATCACCATAAGTGTCATCTCCGATAACACTCATCAAATAGACCTTTTGTTTTGCCCCTATAAGATTGGTTGCAACATTTGCAGCCCCTCCGGGAGCATATCTTTTTTCTCTAAATCTTAAAACAGGAACAGGGGCTTCAGGGGAAATACGCTTAACATCTCCTAAGATATATCTATCAAGCATTACATCCCCAATAACTAATATATTTTTATTATCAATATTAGACAATTGCAAACCAACTCACCCTCTAGAAAAAAAGATCAAATACTAAAATATTTATTTTTTTATGTAATATTATATGGAATAAAGCTATATAATGTGAACATCAACGCAGACCCTTGAATACAATATTTTAGAATGTCTATAAGGAGACCAATTAAAAATGGCCCCTTAAATCTCTTTCGTGAAGGGACCCTAATTAAAGGAAGTTCAGTCAATATTTATTTTGTCTACGGATATAAGAAAAACCTAATTCCTAATCCCGATGTCTATATTGCCTTTGGTTTCAAAGATGACAATGTAATAAGTGTTTCAGATGATGAATTAGCTATTATGCCGACCGGATCTCAATTGCATTATAATTGAGTAAAGCTCGCCACATCTTATAGCGAGCTTTTATAATATCCAAACAGCAAATCTGTTAATTCCATTTTTTGAGAAAACGTTCTTTGTTTTCATTAAAAATCCGGTTGAGATCTAAATTATTTCCTTTAAAGGTCTGACTGCCAAAATGATAGACAAAGGTATCGCCAGCACAATAAAGCTTATATCCCTTGATTAAAGCCCGCTGACAGTAATCATTATCTTCACCCATCCCATACAAAAAATCCTCATCAAATAAACCAATATCGCTAATTACTTCCCTTTTAATCAGCATGCAAAAACCAACAATTACATAGGTCTCAAACCATTTGCCGGGGTCAGGCTGGTTAAAGCAATTACTAAACTCAATTATCTTGTCAATAGTATTGAAATCCCCTATTATACCCCCCTGTTCACCTCCGGCATAATTACTTCTTGGCCCAACTATCCCTATTTCCGGTTGGTTATTTAGACAGTTCAATTGATTACTCAGCCAGTTTTTAGCAACAATAGTATCATTATTCAATAAAAGGATATAGTCACCTTCTGCCACTCTGATTCCCTGATTAACTCCTTTACTAAAACCAAGATTAGTCTGGTTAGAAATGATTTTAGCATTCTCGATCGATTTAAGGTATTCCGCCGTTCCATCAGTAGAACCATTATCGATTAAAATTAGTTCATAGGGAAGATCAGTATATTCCAGGAGACTATCAAGACATAATATTGTGTATTTTAACTGGTTATAAGTCAGAATGATAATACTCGTTAAACCTAATTTCTTCTCCATCTACCTCTAACCACCTATAGTAAACTACATCGGTATTTAATACCGAGTTTCGTGGGAACTTGATAAATCGGAAACATCTATTTACAGTTTTAAAAAGGTAATTCCTATGATATCTAGGTCATAATGTATTGGAAATGTTATATATATATATAGATTAATAATAATTTACACATTATTTTATGCAAAATAACGATAGATTGTGCTAATCCTAGCCCCGCCATTTACCGGGAGAGACTCCCTCAATCTTCTTGAAAACCTTGGAAAAATAGCTCTGATCGTTGAAACCGACCAACTGAGCCACATTAACCAGGGAATGCCCCTCCTTTAATAACTGCTTTCCGGCCTCGATTCTGACCCGGTTAAGATAATCGGTATAACTGATCTTCATTTCATCTTTAAATAATTTGCTGAAATAGGATGGGTTAAGGCCGACCTCAGAGGCTACTTCATCCAGGCTGATATTTTTATCATAATTTTCCCTAATATAACTCATGGCCTTGTAGATAATATCCTTATTTTTGACATTCTGGATGGAGAAGGCACATTCAATAAACCTGTCCAGGACCTTTGTCAGCCACTCGGATAACTCATCTATGTCACTGACACCGTCAATATGCTCCAGGTACATATATTCCAGACCGAAGATTATCTCCAGATCGGCATTGGCCTCAATTGCCGCCCTGGCCAGAACAACCATCAGTTCAATGGCCTTTGACTTGACAATGGCAAACTTGCCTCCACTCTGGAAGTAGATAAATCCCAGGATTTCATTAAGGATCTCCCTGGCCCCCTGCTTGTCCGCCAGTTTTACCTTTAAGATCAGTTCATTCTCCTTCTCGAAGGGGTAGAGGCCATTCTCCAGGTTTATCTCTCCCTTTTTTAGACCATGAATCGTTTCGGCAATCCGGGCATTGATGACATTCATTTCCTGCTGTCTTTCCAGCCTGACAATATTTTCAACCATCAGATTCTTGGCCAACCTCAAAAGCAAGTCGGCCAGGTATCTGACCCGGATAGTATCAATAACTTCGTGTTTATTTAAACTTATTTTTAGGTCATTAAACCGGTGTTTTAAGAGAGGATTCTGCTGGATAATATCCTCAATTAAAGAATCATCAACCTTATGCATTAAGACGGGGCCACCGGTAAAAAAATACTTCATCTTGTTATCTTCCAGGACGGGGACGGCCCAGTTGACCAGGCCATAAGGGCAGAAATAGATATAATAGTCACTCAATTTCTCCGCCTGTAAACCACCGTATAAGTAAGATTGACGGCAGTCCTCCTTACCCTGGTCAAACTCCTTAACTAGCTGACAGAAGGAGCAGCTTTCATCTTCCCCGGGATGGCTGAAGAGCTCCTTCCCACCGGCGTCGAAGGCCTTGCAACCAACCCTTGTTGAAATACTGTAGGTTTCTATTAATTTTATCAGATCTTTCTTTTCTATTTTCTTATCTGCCATCTTACTCCCCCCGCCAATTACCTTAAAACAACTGCAAATAGATGTTGAAGAGAGGGTTCTCCTGAATCGGAATTTTGCAAAAAAGAAATTCCTCTGGTATTAAACATGAGGATCATCCACAAGGGATGACCCTCTTAATGTCTAGTAAATTACGCACAAATGATTCTGTGGATAATTTACGACATCAACAAATTTACCTTTTTAATGATTATGGCGAAGCTAATTTGTTCTTTTTAATATTTTACCCTCTTGCCGGTAACAGTATAAATGGTCTCTTCTCCAATATTTGTTGCATGATCACCAATTCTCTCCAGGGCTTTGGCTACACTGATAAATCGGACGACCTGGCTTATTTTTCTGGTACCTTCACTCTTATCAATCAGTTTGATACTGCTTTTATAGATCTGTTCAAAAATATTATCCGCTTCCTCATCTTTACGGCAGACAGCCTCAGCCAGGTCAACATTTTTGGTAATAAAAGCCTCCAGAGCAGCATCTAACATCTCGGAAACGGTTTCCGCCAGTTCAGGAATCATTACTAAGGGTTCCAGATATTCTTCATTTTTAAGTTCCAGGACTGCTTCGGCGATATCATTAGCCAGATCTCCGATCCTCTCCAGATCTCCCGCAATCTTGACCGCAGCAATATTGTTCCAGGTATCGCTTATTAGTGGCTGATTCATGGATAATAAGCGCGAGACCTTTTCTTCAACGGTAATTTGATAGTTATCCAGAACGTCATCCCGGTTAATGACCTTCTTGGCCAGAGCTGCGTCTTTACTATCCAGTGCCTTGATGGCATCCTGCAGCATCTCCTCTGCGACCTCACTCATATCACTTAAATCAGCCAGCAGTTGCTCCCATTTCTCATCGTATTTCTGTTCCATTTGCCCTTTTCACTCTCCCCTCTCTCCCCTTTTTATTTAAATATTTCTTTATCGAGCATAGAATTCCTCCTTTTTTGGATTAAAATATTTTTCCTTTAAATTATTAATATAACTTTTAGAGCAAATTACTGAAAAAGACTTCTCGGCCTCCTGCCTTCATTCCGACGGTCCGAATCATTATTCAATAATAAAGTATTCATTAAGCTCATACATTAGACTATAATAATCGGAGAGCATTCTCCGGGCGGAGAGCTGTATATAAGTAGATTTAATACTAGCCTGCATCATCCAGATCCATTTCTTCCGGTCCTGATAATAAGTAGGGATAACCTCTGTTAAAAGCACCCTGTAGAGGGACTCCAGATCATGCTGGTCCTGTATCCTTACCCTTTCCTGATGGGTACCGCTGAAATCATCCTCATCAAGACCGTCACCGAGCTGCCAGCCATTTTCATCGTGCCGGCAGATTTCAGGCCACCAGCCATCAAGGGTGCTTAAGTTTAAAACCCCGTTCATGGCAGCCTTAATCCCTGATGTTCCACAGGCCTCCTTGGGCCTGCGGGGATTATTTAACCAGAGGTCACAGCCCCGGGTAAGGTAACGGGCAATCTCCATATCATAATCCTCTAAAAAAATCACGCTCTCAGGGTATTTATCGGCAAACCCAACCTGTCTGGCCACTATCTCCTTACCGGTATCATCTAAAGGATGGGCTTTACCGGAAAAGATTAGCTGCATCTTCCCTTCCCTGAGCAGGGGAGCTATCTTTTCTTCATCAGTAAAGATAAAATCTCCCCGCTTATAGGGGGCAGCCCTTCTGGCAAAACCAATCAGAAGGGAATCGAACCTCAACCTCCGGCCCGACCTTCCTTCAACAAAATTAATCAGCTCTTCCTTCAGTTTCTGATGTATCTGCCAGAGTTTTTCACCATCGTCCAGGGAGGAAATAATCTCCTCCGAGACCCAGGTAGGGCGGTGGACCCCGTTGGTAATCCCAATAATCTCCGAGCGGTTGGAGACATCTTCCCACATCTTATTTGCCGTCCGGCTGTGGAGCTTACTGACACCGTTACTGATATAGGAGAGGCGCAGTCCGGCAACGGTCATATTAAAGGGGGCCCCTCCGATCTCGACCATTTCTTCCAGACTTAAATTCTGCCCGGCTCCCATGTACTGAAGTAAGGCATGAGGATGTTCCTCATTGCCCTCGATCACTGGTGTATGGGTGGTAAAGACAACCTCCTCCCTGGTAGCCTCCCAGGCCTCATGAAAGCTCATTCCCTCTTCTTCCATCTTCTCCCTAATCAGCTCCAGACCGGCAAAAACGGCATGGCCTTCATTAAAGTGAAAGATATCTATATCTAGTTCGAGGGCCCTGATAGCCCTTACCCCACCGATACCCAGGACCATCTCCTGGGCGATTCTCTCTTCAGCAAACCAGCCATAAAGCTGGCCCGTGATCCAGGGGTCCTCGTTTTCGGGCAAATCGGTATCCAGTAAAAAGAGGGGAGCATTAGCAAACTGGTCAACCATCCAAACCCGGCAGTAGACATCCCTTCCCCTAATCTTTACTTTAACTTTAACCCCGGTATCCTCCAGAAAATCATACCTATAAACAGGATAGCTATCAATAGGCCTTCTATCTTCGCTGATAACCTGCCTGGTATAGCCCTGTTTCCAGAGAATACCGATCCCGATCACCGGTAGTTTCATATCTTTAGCGGCCTTCAGGTAATCACCGGCCAGAATCCCCAGACCTCCGGCATAGATCTTAAAATTAGATTCCAGACCGTACTCCATACAGAAATAGGCTACCTGCGGCAGATGTTCCACATCTTTCATCCTATCAGCCCCTACTTAACATTTATATGTATAAGATACCCAAATTTGCCTCTATATATATTAATATAAAGATAAAATTTGCTAACCCTAAAAAATATAAAGATCATCTCCTTCCAATCGCTACAGCGATAGCCCCCTTTACTCCGACCTCATCTCCTAACACAGCCTGTCGAATTTGTACTGAATTAAAGGCATTTTCAAAGGAATATTTCTTTAAGCTCTTTTGCATTGGTTCCATAATTAGGTCTCCTGCTTTCATAATTCCACCACCCAGTATAATCATCTCTGGATTAAATATATTTAGTAGATTAGCTAAACCGATACCTAAATAATGTCCTGCTTTTACCCAAATTTCTTTGGCTGCCTCATCCCCCATTTTAGCAGCCTTAGCTATAATTCCTCCATCAATACTATCTAAATTTCCATTAGATAATTCCGAAATAATTGTATTCTGATGTTTTTCAACTGCCTCTTTTCCCATTCTGCTTATAGCAGTTCCAGAAGCCAGGGCTTCTAAACAACCATAATTACCACAACCGCAGAGAGGACCATTAGGTTCAATAACCATATGCCCAATCTCACCTGCTCCATCATTAGCTCCGTGGTAGATTTTGCGGTCAATGATGATTCCACCACCAATTCCGGTGCTGATTGTGATATATAGTAAATTATCTATCCCTTGACCTGCTCCAAACCACTTTTCACCTAAAGCTGCTGCATTAGCGTCATTCTCGAGGTTAACCGGAATACCCGTCTTTTCTTCCAGTATTTCAGAGATAGGAACATTCTCCCAGCCCAAATTGGGGGCCTGATAAACAAGTCCTTCTTCTATATTTAAAGGACCAGGAATTCCAACCCCCATTCTAACAATATCCTCATAATTAAAATTTACTTTATTAAGTACCTTATTAATTGAAACAATAATATTATCGATTACTTTATCTTTACCTTTGTGTTCTTCAGTCGGTAATTTTATCTTCGCTAAAATGTTACCTTCTTCATCAGCAACTGCGGTTAAAATCTTGGTTCCACCGAGGTCAATTCCTAAGAAATAATCTGCCATATAAAACCTCCTAATAAATGATAGTAAGAAAGGGCACCATTTAAAAGGCACCCTTCATTTCTTCATATTTTCTTTACTTATTCTAATTCATTTTCTATTGCTTTTAGATGATCTAGTGCAGCTTTTGCTATGGAGTCGGGGTGTGCAGACCTAGCATTGAATCCAACTTCCATAGTAACATAACCATCATAGCCTATATCTTTTAGTGCCTGAATTACTGGATAGAAGTCCATACCTCCTTGTCCGGGCGCAAGACGATCATAATCAGAAAGGTGAATATGCTTTAGGTGTTCACCCATTGTATAAATATAATCTGATGGCACTTCATTGCGATAAAGTACATGGAATGTATCAAACATAACTTTAACATTTGGTAAACCAGACTGTTCCATCAAAAGGAGTGCATCGTCTGCTGTTTCTATTAAATTACTATCAGATGAAGTCGGTTCTACACAAATAGTAACTCCTTTTTCCTTTGCATGTTCACCGATTTGGATTAATGAATCTAAGCTATATTTCCATGCATCTTCTTGAGAAACTCCAAACATTCGCCATCCTGCAACATATAAAACTGTAGAAGCACCAAGATCCACTGCTAAGTCAACAACATCTTTATAATGTTGTACTGTCCATTCGCGCTCTTCTTTGATTGAAGAAGCGGGATTTGCACCCGGCCCACCACCAGGGGCGGGAAGAAGTGAAGAAGCTGCTATCCCTTCTTTGTCAAGGAGTTCCTTAATCTCTTTCCGGCGATTTTCATCTAAATAATATGGCCAGGCATGTGGTGCTGCACAACCAATCTCTATTCCGTCATAACCGATCTTACTTAAACGTTTAATGGTCTCGTCAATTGAATAAGATGGCACCCAGCAAGGAAAACTACTGTAAACCCATGTATTAAATGCATATTTCATTTTTATATTCCTCCTCAAATTATTTTTGGTATTTAATCTGTCGCAAAAACAACCTTTTGTGTTTTTCTTTCATCAAACAAACGGAAGGCTTTTTCTGCCTCTTCAAATTTAAACTTATGAGTAACTAGTTTTTCTACAGGCAGGTTTTTGTCGATAATAAATCTCGCTATTTCATCATATTCCCCAATAGGGAAATACCATGAACCGATAACATTAAGCTGTTTACGGATAAATTGATCACTAGGATTAATAGTGGCTTTTGAATTTTCCCCAACAAAGGCAACACGGCCATGAGGCCTTACACAGTCCAGGGCATTATTCTCCGCAATCTCGTTTCCTGAGCAATCGATTGCTGCATCTGCCCCACGACCGTCAGTAATCTTCATGATTTCTTCAACTACATCTGTATCTTTACCGTTTACAATATAGTTTGCCCCTAATTCCTTGGCCAGATTCAAACGATTTTCTACCAAATCAACAGCTATAACAGTGGCTCCTAAACCCTTTGCTACCATTACTCCAGCTCCACCCATAGGGCCAATACCAAATATGGCAATTATATCTCTGCCAGAAATGCCTAATCTTTTTTGAGCATGGTACAAAGTACCAACAGCGTCAGTGGAAACGGCTGCAGTAACAAAGTCCATTTCATCCGGTATCTTCATGCAGTTCTCACCAGGAATAATAATATATTCAGCATCCCCACCATGCAAGTCAAAACCTATACATTTAAATTCTTTACAGAACATTTTATAGCCACTTTTACAATGTTCACATTCTCCACAACCGAGAGCAAGGTAAATGGCTATACGATCACCTGGTTTAACATTTGTTACCCCATTACCAACTTCTTCTACAATACCAGCAGGTTCATGTCCAGGAATTATTAACCCACTTTTTGCAGCTTCACTATCAAGGACTGGATTACCGTAATATAAACTCATATCACTACGACAAATAGCTGAAGCTTTTATTTTAACTAATACTTCACCGTTTTTGGGTTCAGGTACATCAAATTCTTTTACTTCAACTTTTTTATCCCCAGGAAATACAACTCCCAGCATCTTTTTCATTATTGTTCCACCTCCATTATAGATATTTTTTCACAAGTGTCTTAAATACAGTATTTAAAAAAGATTTTTATTGTATTTAAAAAAATATCACCTCCCTAAAAAATGTAATCTTAATTTTTTTATTCTTATATCCACCACATTTCCCCTGGTTGTTCTTCGAAAATTACTTCCTTTAAGAAATTAACCGCCTTTAAGAAGCCTTCATCAATAGATGCCAGTGCATCTTCATGTTCTATACTGATAACCCCTTCATACCCCACAGTTCTAAGCATACTGATGATATCCTTCCAGTAATCATAGCCGTTGCCGTAACCTACCGTCCTGAAGGTCCAGGAACGGTTCAGAATATCTGAATAAGGTTTGGTATCTAAAATTCCGTTGATTTCAACATTGTATCTGTCAATATATACATCCTTGGCATGGAAGTGGTAGATGGCTTTTTCTTGTCCTAAAACCTTAATGGCCTTGACGGGATCAATCCCCTGCCAGATTAAATGGCTGGGATCAAAGTTTGCTCCGATTATTTTACCAACTTCATTCCTTAATTTTAATAATGTTTCAGGGTTATAAACCACAAAATTAGGATGCATTTCGAAGGCAATTTTTTTCACATTATGACTTTTAGCAAATTCTGCTTCCTCTTTCCAATAGGGAATTACCTTCTCTTCCCATTGCCATTTTAGCATCTCCGAGAAATCCTGAGGCCAAGGACATGTTATCCAGTTAGGATATTTATCACCTTCAGAACCACCCGGACAACCGGAAAAGGTTACCACGGTGTTAACACCAAGTTTTTCGGCTAAAAGAACTGTTTTCCGCCATATTTGGTGGTTGCTCTCGGCAATCTCTTTGTTTGGATGTAAGGGATTTCCATGACAACTTAACGCCGATATTTTAATATTCCTCTTCTCCAGTTTTTCTTTAAACTCTAATAACTTATTTTCGTCCCCAAGCAGTTCTTCAGGTTTACAGTGAGCATCTGAGGTAAAATTACCTGTTCCCAATTCCACAACATTAACACCATATTTCTGGATAGTATCTAACATCTCTTCTAGATCTTTATTCTGGTATAAAACTGTTAAAACACCTAGCTCCATGCAAAACACCTCTCCTTAAGTATATATTTCTTTATACTTTTACCCATCTATCTTTTTCAGTACTTTCCAGAATAGCTTCAACTAATCTGTTTTCATAATGGCCGTCTGCAAAAGTGGCAAAACTATAGTTTTCGGGATCTCCCTTTTCTAGTAAGCATCTATAAAAACTGTTAAGCATATTTTTAACCCCTTCAGACCAACCCTCAACATGTCCGCCGGGGTAATAAGCGTAATCTAAAGCATCCCTGCATAATAATGCCGGGTCTTTAACCAAAACCTCATTAGGCTTGTCTCTATACCCAATTACCAGTTCATTAGCCTTCTCCTGAGACCAGGAATAGGACTTCTTCGTTCCGTTAATCTCGATAAAAAGATCATTTTTATGACCGGCGCTGACTTGAGAGACCGTAAAACTACCCACTGCACCATTGGCAAATTTCAATAAGACTGTCGCATAATCCTCAGTATCGACCTTGATCTCTTCGTAATCTATATTTTCTTCTTCTTTATTCTTGAAGGTCTCTATGTCTCTTCTGGGTTTTTTCCTTACCGGAAGTACGGTCTTTAAATGAGCATATACCTCCACTATCTTCTGGCCGGAGAGATGCTGGGCCAGGTCACACCAGTGGGAACCAATATCGGCAACCGCCCTTGAACTTCCGCCCTTCTTTTTTTCAACCCTCCAATTATAATCGGTATCATATAGCAGCCAATCCTGAATATAATAGCCCCGAATAAGATAAATATCATCTCCCATATCCTTTTGTTTAATTCTGTTTCTGATCTCCTGGACTACGGGATACTGCCGGTAATTAAAATTTACTGCATGATAGACATTATTCTCTCTAGCAAGTTCAAGCAATTCCTGTGACTCTACCGATGTCATTGAAAGAGGCTTCTCCGAGACTACATGTTTACCCGCTTTAATAGCCTCTTTATTTATTTGATAATGGAGAAAATTGGGGGTGCAGTTATGAATGACTTCTATCTCTTCATCAGCCAATAGTTCCCTGTAATCTCCGTAGTACTTGCTGATATTAAACTCTGCTGCTTTCTCCTTTGCCAACTCTTCATTTGCTTCGGCTAAAGCTTCTATTTTAACGAAACCTAATCTTCTTAAAGCCTCAATATGAACCGGTCCTATAAAACCTGTACCAATGATTCCTACCTTGACTTCTCGCATCTGTATATCCCTCCTTTTATATCATTCAAGTATTATCCTTTAACTGAACCAAATGTTAAACCTTTAATCATATGGTTCCGGACAATGATTGCAAAAACTAGAACCGGTGCAGTCATAATAGTTGCTGCCGCTGTAAGTTCTCCCCATTGTACACCGTACATGGTAACGAACTGATTGGCAACCACGGGGACTGTTACAGCATAACGGCGAGTCAGAACTAAAGCATACATAAATTCATTCCAGCTAAACATTAAACTAATGATTGCTGTTGCAGCCAGTCCGGGTGCTACTAGAGGAAAAATAACTCTGGTAAAAGCTGTCAGATGGGAACAGCCATCAACCATGGCTGCCTCTTCCAGAGAATTGGGAATCTCATCAAAAAACCCCTTTAGCATCCAGACCACGAAGGAAAGATTAAATGCTGTGTAAGGGATAATAAGCGCAGCATAAGTATCTATCAGATTTAGTTTTACCATCATTAAAAATACGGGTATTAAAGTTGCCGCAGGAGGAAACATTCTTGTTGACAGTATGAAAAAAGCTACGTCTTTACGGTGTTTCATTTTAAAGCGCGAAAGAGAATAGGCAGCCAGAGCTCCAAAGACCACAGATAAAGCAGTTGAAATCAGTGAAACTATAGTACTATTGATTAAAAGCTGTTTGAAGTTACTTGAACTACTGGTATTGCTAAACAAGGAAATATAATTTTTTAAAGTCGGTTTGAAAAACCAGACAGGCGGAAGCTGCTGGGCCTGCCAGCTGGTCTTTATTGATGTAAGTACCATCCATATTACCGGAAAGATTACAATAATTAAAAGTATATAGAGGACAATATTTAATCCTATATTAATTAACTTATTTCTATTTCTACGTGTTATTGATGCCATAATTTCACCTCTTGTTATTCTAAAATTCCTGTTTATATAAATAACTGATAAATCTCGTTGTAATAAAAATAACTAAAAGCAAATACAACCATGATACTGCAGAGGCATAGCCGGTCTCCCAGAACTTAAAAGCCAGGCGATAAATACGCAGACTTAACAACTCTGTACTTAGACCCGGGCCTCCATTGGTCAGGGTCCAGACTACATCAAAAGATCTTGTCAGGCAGTCTATTGTCCTGATTAAAAGAATAACAAAGATGATGTTTTTGAGTCTCGGTAAAGTCACATATCTAAAGATCTGCCAGTTAGATGCACCATCAATTCTGGCTGCTTCAATTGGTTCCTGGGACAAGGACTGTAGTCCTGCCAGCAATGACAGGATCATAAAAGGTGTCCACTTCCAGATATCAACCAAAATGATTGATGGCATAGCCAGTGAATAACTACCTAGCCAGTTGATGGAAGTAATCCCAAAGACCTGTTCTATGAAGTAATTCAACAATCCATAATCTGTATTAAGTAACCATCTCCACATCAATCCAACTGCAACTGGTGTAACCATCATCGGCAATAAGAACATTGTGCGAATAAAGGAGATTCCTCTTATTTTTCTATTCAATAAGAGGGCAATGACCATCCCCAGGACGAATTCAATTGTAACAGAAACTACAACAAAAATAACATTATTTATAAATGACGTCCCAATTTCGGAGTCGGTAAAGGTCCGAATAAAATTTTCAAATCCGATAAAGGACCAGCTGCCGATTCTTGTGGGAGAGTAGTTGGTGAAACTTACTCCAAGAGAAAAGATCAATGGTACAATAGTCATAAATATGAGTACGGTTAATGCAGGCACAAGAAAGTAGTACTTTATCTTGTTCGATTTAGATCCAATTTTCATCTCCATATATTACTCACCTCAGCCCGGAATTAAAGTTAAAGTAATTTGAGAGGCCCCTTATTAAAGGAGCCCCTTTTTTAAATTTAATTGTAGTAACCGGCACGTTCCATAATTTTTTCTATTTTGTTTGCAGCCTCATCCAGTGCCTCTTCTAAACTTTTCCTGCCTACTAAATAATCATTAACAGCTATCTGAATGGTTTCTGATACCCTGTTATAGGTAGTAATACGAGGTCTTCCTACACCAACCTTCAGGGATTCACCCATAACTGCATAATATTCCCGGGTAAGTGGATCATCAATAGATTTTGCAGCTTCATAGGCAGATTGACGAGTAACATGCTGTTTGTATTTCAGGTATTTCTCTTGATTTTTGGCACTTGTTAGCCAAACTGCCAGATCATAAGCAGCGTCTTTATTTTTGGAGTACTTACTAATTGATAGACCCCAGGAACCAAAATGCGGGCCCCTATTGATCTTACCGTTAATTTCCTTACCTGGGAACATAAAATATCCTTCTTTTCCGTTAACATTAGGCTCAAGCTTCATATCATGATAGTTCATGGCCATTGCAACCTTACCTGAACCATATACTGTTGCGACCTCATCCCAGGAGTAAGTAAGTGTACCTGGAGGGGTTACCTTATACTTATTGATCCAATCGCCATAATACTTCAGGGCCTGCTGACCCTTCTCATTATTTAAGACTGGCTTCATATTTTCGTCAAATAGTCTACCCCCAAAAGTACTTAAGAAGGATTTGAAATCACACATGACACTCTCATGTCTCTTAGCCATCAAAGTGGTTCCATAAAGGTCGATTTCTCCATCCCCATCGGTATCTCTGGTAAAGAATTTAGCTATATCTAAATACTCTTCCATTGTTTCTGGTATTGTTAATTCTCTTCCAAATTTCTCTTTGAATTCAGCTTGATATTTGGGATTCTCAAATAGATCCTTTCTGTAACTGACGGTTAAAACATTTGATTGGATTGGTAATCCAATAATATCAAACCCGGCATCTGTTATCTTATCAACATCAACCTTGTCCATTGCTGGAGGCTGTTTATAAGGCGCATCTACATCAAACACATCAGTGTCAAGGAAAACCTTAGTTATAAAATCATCAAGCTGGAGCAATTCACTATTTTTCCCCTTTTTAATATATTTGGTCATTGGCTCCAGATGCTGAACTATCTGAGGTACCCAGGGAGTATCAACGCAAATCAGGTCATAATAATCACTTTTCTGGGTTAATTCAGAAAAGACCTTTTCCTGCAAACTGTTGTAAGGAAAGGTATCAACAGTGACTTTGATACCGGTTTCTGCTTCATAATCATCTACAACACTCAAAATTGCTTCGGAACCAGCCTCAACTGTAGCATAAAGAATACGTAACTCTTCAGGTTTTTCAGCAGCAAAAGACGAAATAGCTATCGAAAAAAGCAGAGCAAATGTTAGAATACATACTAATAGTTTTTTTGTAGTTTTCATTAACTTAATCCTCCTTTTTTTTAATAAAGTTAAATAAACCCCTTCCAATAAATCTCTTTTATTATTCCATCTATCACCCCCTATGAAATAATAATTCTTAATTTTGTAATCTATTACATGATAAAATTATGTACTTCGATGTCTTTTTAATGTAATCCGTTACATGTAATTTATGAATACTAATATATTTAATTATAAAATCTCTCTTTATTCATTTAGATTATGATATTTAAAAAGCCCATAATACCCTATTTAACGGGAACTTGTCAGAGTTGTTAAATTAAGAATTCCTTATTATAAACAATTTTCAAATGATAATATTTATTTTGCATTTATGTAATCCGTTACATTGCTCTATTTATTTTATTCTATACCAATTTCAGAATTCCTTCTTTTATTGAGTATTTTTTTAAATTTTTATCTATTTTCCTATTGCTACAGCAATGGCACCCCTAACTCCGGTATCATCACCCAGGGCAGCCTGGCTAATTTTAAGAGACGCAAAAAATCTCTTGAGAGTTTTCAGCATCGGTTACATTATAAGCTTCCCGGCCTTCATGGCGCCACCGTCCAGAATAAGCATCTCCGGATTAAAAAGGTTAGTTAAATTGGCAAGACCGGTCCCAAGATAAAAATCGACCTGATTAAAGATCTCCCGGGCCACCTTATCCCCCTCTTCTGCCGTGGTAGATTTTGCGGTCAATGATGATTCCACCACCAATTCCGGTGCTGACTGTGATATATAGTAAATTATCTATCCCTTGACCTGCTTTAATTGAAACAATAATATTATCGATTACTTTATCTTTGCCTTTGTGTGTTTCAGTCGGTAATTTTATCTTCGCTAAAATGTTACCTTCTTCATCAGCAACTGCGGTTAAAATCTTGGTTCCACCGAGGTCAATTCCTAGAAAGTAATCTACCATATTAATTAATCATTTTTGAATCCACATGATTCCCTAATAATAAGTTTATCATCAAGAACAAATTGATTTTTGCTTAATTTTTTACCTCTAATTAAATCTAAAAGTAAATTCATTGCCTTTTCACCAATCTTATACGTAGGCTGACCAATTGTTGTTAAGGAGGGTGAAAAAATTGCAGACATCTTAATATTATCAAAACCTACAATTGCAATATCTTCTGGAACTTTTAATCCCTGAGACTGTATAGCCTTAATTGCCCCGATTGCCATTTCATCATTTGCCGCAAAAACAGCGGTTGGCGGATTTTCAATAAAAAGCAATTTTAACATTAAATTGTAACCAGTTTTATAATAAAAGTCACCTTCTTGTATTAATATAGGGTCAACCTCTAACTCATAACTTTCCATTGCTTGTTTATATCCTTTTAAACGGTCTCGACTCAAAATAACATTCATGGGGCCAGTTATATGTGCTATCCTTCGATGTCCTAGTTTGATCAAATGTTCTGTAGCTTTTCGCGCAGCACTAATATTGTCTATCGAAACAGTTGGAAGATTAGAACCTTCTAGGTATTCACAAGCAAGAACAACCGGATAATTTTCTGACAGTTTTTCTATTGTAATGCGGTCCGTTCTTGCAGTTAATAAAATTAAACCGTCAGCATGTTTCTCATATAAGGTCTTTAAATATTCATTTTCTAAAGTAATATCATTTTCCGTATCACCTAAGAGTACTCGATATCCATTTTCCCTTGCAATAGTCTCAATTCCTCGTAAAACCCGGGAAAAAAAAGTATTAGTAATATCAGGAACTACCACAACAATTGTTTTAGTTTCCATCTTACGAAGTTGTCTAGCCAAAACATTAGGAGTATAATTTAATTCTTCAACTACTTTCAGAACCTTTTTTTTGGTTTCTTCTGCCACAGTTTCTGGGCTACTGAAAACACGTGAAACAGTAGCTATTGATACATTAGCCTTTTTTGCTACATCACTCATCTTTGCCATTTTATTGTATCCCTTTCACTATTATTTTTGTAATCTATTACATTAATATTTAGGATTTTTAAGTATATATTTTATGTAATCCATTACACTTACATTTTTCTTATTCTACACTAAATTTAAAATTCCTTCTTTAATTCTGATATTTTTTTGCTCAAGATTAGTTTTTTTCCTCTTTTAATTTAACAATGAAAAGGCTTATAATAGTTTATATAAAAGGGATTTGTTCCTTTATTCAATTTTTATATTAAAATTTTTAAATTAAACCTGCAATTATTATAATATTCAGGTGGTTTTCCAGGTAGTTTTCTTATACCATAAGATATTCTTTATATTTATATTTTATGTAATCCATTACACTTACGTTTTTCTTATTCTACATCAAATTTAAAATTCCTTCTTTTTTTAAAACTTTTTTTTCAAGAATTTTTATCTATTTATTACTTAAAATAGACTAATAACTATTTTTTAACTTTAAATTAAATAATCAAATTAATTAGATAGTTTGAGACAAAGGAAAATAATATATAAACTTAAAATAACTATCTAATAAAGTTAATATCTGTTGTTCATTTGTTTAGATATAATGTAACTTGACTTTGACACCAGTAATGCCAAAGTCAAGTCAAAAATATCCACTAAAAATTCACATTTTCCAAAAAATAATCTAAAAAATAAGAGACAAAGAAATCTGATTATGAAAATCATTCTATTAGTTTTTTTAGGTGCGGAATCTGGGTATGTTATTTATTTATTCTTTTTTCTTTAAGCATCTTAATCCTGAAGAAGTCCTCCCTCTCCTTCTCCTCCAGGGTATCTTCAATAAACTTAACCGTATTTCTATATCTGGGAATCAGGATATTATCCAGGGCATTGGCCCGCTTCTGGGTCCGTTTAATGGAGGTAGCCAGACGATAGACCGAGGTCTCAATTTCAGCAAGACGGGTAATCAGAGATACCACTCTTTTAAAATTCTTAAATGCCCGGTCCAGGGCCAGATTGGTCCGAAAAAAGCTGTAACGGGGCTCTATCTCCTCAGAAATAGGCTCCACCTCGGGGATCTCAACCCCCATTACACTGTAAGAGCTGATCTTGATATCCTCAATAAAATCTATCCCGGTAGCAATCTCCTCTACCGTTTGAATACCCATGGTGATATCAACTATCTGGAGGGCCTGATAGGCCTCATAGAAGTACTCGTTGATCTCCGATTGAATCTCTTTTGCTTCATCTATACGGTCCATCATCTCCCGGATCAGGACGTTCCGTTTCTGGTCCAGGAGCTCATAACCCTCCTGGGCCAGGTTAAGGGAATTTTTCGTCTGGATTAGATTGCTCTTCGTGGGAGAGATATTAAGCCGGTCCATCTATTCTCACCTGCCTCTTTCCAGTGTCAATAAACTGCCCAGAATAATTTTAATAATCTAGACTACAAATAGATGTTTCCGATTCCAAACATCTATCCAACATCTATTTGTAGTATATTTTCATCTACGTTATTTCCGGTAGTATCGTTCTATTTCTTCCTCCGAGACCCGGTCCAGTTCTGTAGCCGGAATTGTGCTGATTACCTCCCAGGCTAGATCCAGGGTTTGTTCTATATCCCGGTTCTCGTCATTACCCTGACCTAAAAATTTCTCTTCAAACTGGCGGCCGAACTCCAGATAAGTTTGGTCCAGTTCGGATAGCTCATCTTCACCAATTACCGAGGCCAGGGCCTTAACATCCTGGACATAGGAATAACTGGCGTAGAGCTGACTGGAGATATTGGGATGGTCAGCCCTGGTATATCCCTCGCCGATACCATCTTTCATCAATCGCGATAGAGATGGTAGAATGTTAATGGGGGGATAGATTCCCCGCTGGTCCAGCTCCCGCTCCAGAACAATCTGTCCTTCGGTAATATAGCCAGTGAGATCGGGTACGGGGTGAGTAATATCATCATTGGGCATTGTTAAAATCGGCAGCTGGGTAATTGAACCGGGCCTAC
The DNA here is from genome assembly GCA_029981855.1 of Halanaerobiales bacterium. GTDB lineage: Bacteria > Bacillota > Halanaerobiia > Halanaerobiales > DTU029 > JARRCS01. The sequence goes on from JARRCS010000009.1 coordinate 75,100, forward strand.
CCTTAATCATCCCGGCCCTTTCATAGAGGCTGGCCAAATCACTGTAGAGATAACCTGGATAGCCCTTCCGGCTGGGCACCTCACCCCTTCGCGATGAAAGTTCCCTTAAAGCCTCGGAATAATTGGTCATATCGGTCATGATTACCAGGATGTGCATCCCCAGTTCAAAGGCCAGGTATTCGGCAGCAGTCAACCCGACCCTGGGGGCAATGATCCTTTCCACAGCAGGGTCATCGGCCAGATTAAGATAGATAACGACATTCTGCAATACCCCGCTCTCCTCGAAACTCCTAATAAAAAAGTCAGCATCATCATGTTTAATCCCCATAGCGACAAAGACTACTGCAAATTCCTCATCCCCATTTCCCAGGCGGGCCTGCCGGGCAATCTGGGCCGCTAACCGGTTATGGGGCAGACCATTACCGGAAAAGATGGGTAGTTTCTGACCCCTGATCAAAGTCATCAGACCATCGATGGCAGAGATCCCGGTCTGGATATAATTGCGCGGGTATTTACGGGCATAAGGGTTAATGGGATTGCCGTTAATATTGTATTTCCTGCTGGAGAAGATCTCATCACCACCATCGATCGGTTCACCGACCCCATTAAAGACCCTTCCCAGGATATCCCTGGAGAGAGAAAGCTCCATGGGGTGATTGAGGAACTTGACCCTGGTCTGATTGATACTAAGACCACTGGTTCCTTCAAAAACCTGGACTATGGCCTTATCCTCACTTATTTGCAGGACCCGTCCCTTTCTCCTCTGGTTGTTAGGGGTAATAACCTCAACAAGTTCATCAAAACCTACCCCCTCAATACCCTCAACTACGATTAGTGGGCCATTTATCTCGGCTAAACCGCGGTATTCCTTATTTAACATCTTATCAACCTCGCTAATCCTGATAATTTGCCCTTACTGCATTAAAATGCTCCTCAATCCTCGTCATCAAATCCTTAAATTTTTCGAGCTCATCATTGGCAATCTTCTCTTTCATCTTGATTATTTCACTAAAGAGTTCGTTATCTTTGATCCTGCTGATAGGGATATTTTCCCTAATCAGAGGCAGGGCCTGTTCGTAAAGAAAATGAATAATCTTCAGCATCCAGTACTGTTTTTCCGGGGTAGCATAGCGGTCAACCTCACTAAAGGCATTCTGCTGGAGGAAACCGACCTTGATTAAACGGGCAACCTCCAGGATTAACCGTTGGTTATCGGGGAGAACATCCTCACCAACCAGTTTAACAATCTCCTGAAGCCGATCTTCCTCCTTCAGGATCCTCATTGCCCAGTTCCTGTGTTCCAGCCACTCCTCATTTATATTCTCCTGCAGCCAGTCTGCCAGCTCACCCAGGTATTCACTGTAACTCTCCAACCAGCTAACAGCCGGGAAATGGCGGGCACTGGCCAGACTCTTATCTAAAGCCCAGAAACAGCGTACAAAACGCTTGGTATTCTGGGTAACCGGTTCGGAAAAATCACCACCGGGCGGTGAAACGGCACCGATCAGGGAGATAGAACCTTCCCTCTCCTGACCCAGGGTTTTAATATAACCGGCCCGCTCATAAAACTCCGCCAGACGGGTAGGTAAGTAGGCGGGGAAACCCTCCTCGGCCGGCATCTCCTCCAGTCGTCCTGAGATCTCCCTCAGAGCCTCGGCCCAGCGAGAAGTAGAGTCGGCCATTAGGGCAACACTGTAGCCCATATCACGGTAATACTCGGCAATGGTAATTCCCGTATAGATACTAGCCTCACGGGCTGCCACCGGCATATTAGAAGTGTTGGCAATTAAGACCGTTCTCTCCATCATCGATTTACCCGTCCGGGGATCTTCTAGTTCCGGAAACTCCTCCAGGACATCAGTCATCTCATTACCCCGTTCACCACAACCTACATAAACGATTATATCAGCATCAGACCATTTAGCCAGCTGGTGCTGGGTCATAGTTTTACCGGCACCGAAACCTCCGGGAATTGCCGCCGTCCCTCCCTTAGCCAGGGGAAAAAAGGTATCAAAAACCCGCTGGCCGGTAAGCAATGGTTTGGTAATCGATAAACGCTCCCGGTAGGGTCTAGGCTCCCGGACGGGCCATTCCTGATAAAGTTTAATTACCTTCTCCTGACCGCTATCATCCACTAAATGAACAATCTCCTGTTCGACGGAATACCTGCCGTCAGGTACAACCAGTTTAACCTCTCCACTGAGACCGGGTGGGACCATTACCCTGTGTCTAATCACACTGGTTTCGGCTAGTTCTGCTACTACCTGACCGGGCTCTACCCTGTCTCCGGCCTTAACCTTAATCTCAATATCCCATTCCTTTTCACGGTCCAGGGGTGTCACAGCTACCCCTCTTTCAATAAAGGCACCAGTCCTCTCCTTAATCTCAGCTAGAGGGCGCTGAATTCCGTCAAAGATATTACCGATAATCCCCGGGCCCAGTTCGACCGAAAGCGGGCTCCCGGTGGAATAGACCGGTTCACCCGGTGTCATTCCCGTCGTCTCTTCGTAAACCTGAATGGTTGCCGTATCACCGGCCAGTTCAATGATCTCTCCGATTAATTTAGCCTCCCCGACATAAACCAGTTCCTGCATGAGAAAGCCTTCCATCTGATCGGCCCTGACAACCGGTCCATTGATATAAATTATCCGGCCCTCTTTTGCCATAATTACCACCTGCTTTTCGTTGTGAAAATATGGTTTACTCCAGGATCCTTTCCTGTAACTCTACAGCCATCTCTTCCTTTACCTTTTCCAGACAGGTCTCAAAGCTATATTCAACCATCTTCTTCCCGGATTCGTCCTCAACAATTACCCCACCGGCAATGGCAACCGGTTCAGCTTTAAGTTTCAGCTCCACCCCCGGTAGTTCAGCCCCCAAATTCAATTCATCTGCGAGCTGCTGGTAGAGATGAAAATCCTCCTGATTTAACCCTACTACTACCCGTTTCGACTCCAGAACCCGTACACACTCTTTAATTAATCCCTTCAAAAAGGCCGGGTAACCCGGCTGGTGGCGGAATTCCTCCAACCGTTGCAGGAGGTCATGCTTAAGCTGGACCATAAACTCGTACAGCTTTTCCCGTTTTTTCTTCTTTCTCTTGAGGATTACCTTCGACGTTAGCTGTTCCTTCTTCAGTCCTGCCTTCCGGCGGTAGAAGGCAATTATCTCCTCTTCCTCTGCGGCCAGCTTTTTTTGAAATTGCTGATACTCTTCTTCCAGTTTCTTTCTCTCTTCCCTGACTAAGCGTTCCTTTTTCTCCCTGGCTTCTTCAAGGATCTCTTCCCTGATTAATGAAACCTTCTCATTTATATTCATTTAAACCCACCTCAAACCTTGATCCCGATGGAATCCCTGACATAACGGGTTATATAATCGTTATCTTCATTCCTTTTCAGGTGCCGGTCCGGTATCTCAACTATCAGAGGCAAGCTGACTGATAATTTTAATTCATCAATTACGTCCGGGACTAACTCGGCGAGCTTACGGGTAATAATTAAAATACCGAGGTCCTTATCCTTTCTTGCTTCAGCTATTGCCTCCAGAACCTCCTGTCTCTCATGGACAACTATCCCATCAACCCCCGCCAGACGCAGACCGATATTTGTATCGATATTATCACTGATACAGAAGATCTTCATCAAAATCCCCCTATAATCTACCGAGAATCATAATGGCAATGATTAAACCGTAGATGGCAACACCTTCGGCCAGGCCGATAATAATCAGAGTCCGGCCCAGAATCTCCGGTTTCTCGCTAATGGCCCCCATAGCAGCGGCCCCGGCAATACCGACACCGATTCCGGCACCAATGGAACTTAAGCCAACGGCAATTCCGGCTGCTATAAAGCCGAGCCCGGAGGAAGAACCGTCTCCCTTTACTGTTTCAGCAGCACTGGCCACATGGGGGAGAATCAGGTTGCTGGCCCAGAAGATACAGGCGACTAATAAAAGAAAATTCACCCCCAGAACAATATACTGCAAACGGCGCCGCTTTCTTTTGGTCGATTTATTACCTAACCAGAGACCAATTAAGATAGTCATAACAATCAAGATTGTTAGAATTATACCTGTAGCTATCATTGAATAAACCTCCTATCTAAATTTTTCTTAATGATTATTTTGCCTGTGAAAAAGTTAATAATCCAAAATACAAATAGATGTTGGAGAAGTGTAGGGAATTGAAAATTATAATTTTACCGGGGTAAATTTCTTCCCATCACCCTTAAAGAACTTGCTGAAGAGTTCATAGTATTCCAGCCTCAGAACCTGAATCCCAACCACAACTCCTTCCAGTACCATGATCAAAAGATTGCCGGCAATGATAATAAAGATACTCCCCAGATTGTTTTTAATCATCCCGGCCAGGATAAAGATGGCCATAAAGAGTCCGACATGGTTGAGGGCAAAAGCCCCGATCCTGACAAAAGATACGGTATTGCTTAAAAATCCGATCAGGGTGTCGAAGAGTTCAAAACCCGACTCCAGGAAGTACTCCCCGGGACTTTCCGGCCAGATTCGCCTTCTCCGGATCAGGTTGGTAAGCGGCCTTCGGAAAAAGATCAGTAACAGGGGAACAACCAGCAGAATTACCGTTAGCCGGATATCAACCAGCAACCCTCCCTTAATAATAATCGACAGGAGGGAAAGGAGAATAAAGGAATAGAGGAAAATACCGGTCAGACCGTTACGGGAAAAGAGGCCCTCTTCCAGGTCATGTCTCCTCAGGGAATTAATCAGGCTTAAGATCATACTGGCCAGCATCAAAAAGATACCGAAACCCACCGCCACTGCCAGTAGATACATAATGTTCTCCATGGGACGGACCCAGAGGGCAGGTAGGATATCTTCAATCCCAAAAAGACTACCGTAGAGGAAGCCAAATACAGTAGAAGAGAGGCCGAGACCCATAGCCAGTAAACCCATTTCCGGACTGGCAAACCTAATAATTCGCCTGAGGATGAGAATTCCCGCCAGGAGAAATACCAGACCCTGTCCGACATCACCGAACATCATCCCAAACATTAACAAATAGGTAACCGCCATAAACATAGATGGGTCTAACTCCCCGTAACGGGGAACTCCATATAGTTCGACCAGAGATTCAAAGGGTTTAACCCAGCTTTTATTCTCAAGAAAGGTCGGTGGCTGTGCCTCTTCTTCGGCAAAATCTACCTCCCGGCTGAGGTAGATCAGATCGGGATAAACGGTCTCTAATCTCTCCCTAAATTCCTCTTCCCTGGCCTCAGGAATCCAGCCAGTCAGGACAAAGAGGTGTTCGACCTCACCGTAATACTGATTACTAATTTCCCTGACCTTATCGGCCAGTTTAAGCTGATGATAAAAGGTCCTTAGCCTTTTTTCATAGAGGCTGCGATAATCCCTGATCTCCAGTTCAATTTTTTGATAGGCGATCTCAATCCTCTCCAACCTGTGCTCGGCCCTCTCCAGAATCTTCCGCGGCTGGCCCTTAACCCTGCGGGGCAACTCCAGCCTCTCAAAGTAGACCGAATTGAGGATATTAAGAGCCTTCTCCTCATACTCCTTCTTGCTGAAGGAAAAAAACCAGACATTCTCTTCATCCCGGTAGACTTCCAGGATCAGGACCGGGAGTCCGGTGATATTCTTGATTAACCGCTGATAATCATTCCTATTAACCCGGCCAAAAATCAGAGAAATATAAGAGAGCTGCTTTAGTTCGGCCAGATCCAGGTCCATATTCCGCATCAGCCAGATATGGCGTTTATAATCGTAGAGCCGCTCTTCCTCCTTTTCAAGCCTCTTTCTAAAGTTGGTGATCCTTTCCAGCTTTTCCTCAATCGGCCTGATCTCTTTTTCTATCTTTTCGAGATCGATCCCGGTTATCTCTTCCGGCGCGACTTCTATCTCTTTAAAGTCCAGATCCAGCATCTTAAGCAAGCTGGTGAGCCGGTTAAGGAGCTCTTTATAGGGGTTCTCCCGTTCAAGGGAACCGAATTCTTCCGGAAGCTCAGTCAGGGGATAGTCCCGGTAACCGGTTAGCTGGATAGATTCGCTCTCAATAATCTCACCGGAGATTAAATCCAGGTCCTTCTTGTGGCCGATAATCTCAAATTTTTTCATTCTGCTAACAGCCATCTCTATCACCTACACCCAGTCTCTAATTAAGTATTTGCGAATCTGTTCACTTTCTAAAGAATAGCGGACCCCTTCAACAATGGTAATGATATCCCTGATCTCATACTCCTTAATATAGAGATAGGCACTAATAATACCGATATTAAAGGTGCCAGCAACCTTAATCCTGTATGCTTTTTTCAGTAAATAGGATAAAAAGTACTTTTCAAAGAGGATGTCCTTATTTCTGGCTACCGGGGAAAAGAGAGTATTATATCTTGTCTGCTTGAGATAATTGAAGATCTCCTCGGGATCATCTACCCGGGCCAGTCCTCTTAAATCATCAGCAGATAAACGGTAGTGAAAGGGAAGGGTATAGTTTAAAATCTCTTCCGGATCCAGGTTATAGTATTTTTTAATCCGGTAGACCCAGTGGATATTGAGGAGATCCACCTGGGTGCCTAGAAGATCCCTGACAATTTTATAATCCTTCTTGCTGAGTTTCCCGGCCAACCTGGCCAGTTCGGTAAAATAGTTAAAATCAAGGGTCATTTCAATGGGAAAGAGGTTCCTGTCCTTCTCATACCTCTCGGCAAACCGTTTCAGGGTGTCGTAGTAACGGGTATCCTGAAAAACATTTAAGAGATCCTGGTAGCTTTTTATCTCGGTCAACCTATTAACTGATATATCCTCCGTATGTACCCCCAGGTAGAGGAGATTCTTCCTTAAATATTCCTCATCATGCTCAATCAGGATGGTTCTTAAAAGCATCTTCAGGTCCTCAATCTCAAATTTGGCAAAGAAGTAGGCAAAGAATTCCTTAGTACTACCGGTCAGATATCTATAAATTACCTCATAATCATTGATAAAACTCTTTTTCAGGGTAAGCTCCAGTTGCCGGCGGTGAATCTCTATACCAGCCAGCGGGGTAAGGGCTTCCCGGTAAAAGGTGTTATTATACAGGTAATCAAAGATCTCCTGCACGCTTTCTAAGTTAATCAACCTCCGGTAATCCTCATCAGAGAGCATTTTACCCATTAAGCCCCTGACCTTGGCATTAACAGCAGCATATTTAACAGCACCGGTCATTATTACTCACCTTCCGGCCTAAGGAGCTTCTGAAAATACTTCTCCAGAAGAGGACCCCGGACCGAGGCAAACTTTTCTTCCATCTCTTCCAGCTCCTCTTTCAGGTCCTTCTCCGCCCTGGCTGCATACTTCCTGGCTTCTTCTTCCGCCTCTTCAACCAGCCTTCTACCCTCTTTATGGGCCCTATTTATTCTTTCCTTCTCTTCCCTTTTCATTCTCTCCCGGTATTCTTCCTTTAACCTCTTTACCTCATCATGGCCCTCTTTCTCCAGTTTACGTGCATCCTTTTCTACCTGGATCAGTGATTCGATTAGCTTTTCCTGCAATTTTCAGCACCCTCTTTTTTTATCTTAAGGAAACTTTATATCTCCCTTTTCTACGAATTCGAAATTTGCTTTTAATGATTATGGTGAAACTAATTTACTCTAATTTTAAATTTTATTATACTCCTAACTTTTCCTGATGTCAAACCGGGATTTTCTTGACAATTTCCACCAAATCGGAAACACCTATTTGTAGTTCAAAAAGGGAATTCCTCTAGTTTCAAGTCGCTTTGGAGAAAGGAAAAAGCAGCCTGCTGGCTGCTTTTTTCCGGTCAAAAGGTTATTTCAAAGTTATCTTTACCGGAGTAGCATTAGCAATATTATCACTTACCGGACACCTGGATTCGATAGTCTCCAGCCATTTTTCCAGTGTCTCCTCATCAGCATCGGCATCAGGCTTAATCTTAACCCTGATCTCCTTGTAACCGGCTCTCTCATCCGTATCCTTTCCGGAAAACTTGGCGGGATCCAGATCCCCTTCCAGTTCAAATTCAATTCCTCTGAGGGTGAAGTCCATCTCCTTAGCCACAATATGGCCGACAACATTCAGACACCCGGAGAGTGCCGCCAGCACATACTCTACCGGATTGGCACCATCATTGGTTCCTCCGAGGTTCTCCGGTTCATCGATAACCATCTTAAATCCTCTAGCCTCGACAACGGTCTTTGTTGGGTTTTCACTCCGGGCTTTTACTGCAAATTTTAATACTGGCATAGCCCGACCACTCCTTTCATTTATAGTTTCACATTAATTACTTCGCTATTCAGTGATAAATTCCTCCCTAACATTTCAATATTTTTATCGGTTAGTCGGTATTTACCGCTGTCGTTAGTTTTTACTATTTTATCGTATATTACTCATCTTTCTTTTCAAAGCGGTGAATAATGGCCAGGGCCGTTGATTCTAATTTCTTTTTCTATAGCAATGCCGGAAAAGCTATGCCCCGGCAGTTTTACCCCTTTTCTTGGAATAAACATCAAACCAGACGGCGACTATCAAAACCAGTCCCTTAACGATCGACTGCCAGAACATGGGTACATTCAAGAGACTCATACCATTATCCAGACTGGCCATTACCACAGCCCCGACAACGGCTCCACCGACACTTCCGATACCGCCCATCAGACTCGTACCACCGATAACGCAGGCCGCAATAGCATCTAGCTCGGCTGAAGTCCCGGCAGCTACCGAAGCTGCATTCAATCTGGAAGTCAGCATGATACCGGCAATAGCTGCCATTAGTCCGTTAAACATAAATACCAGCAACGTCGTCCTGCTGATATTTATCCCAGACATCTGAGCAGCCTCGTTATTCCCACCAATGGCATAGATATGACGGCCGAAAACGGTCTTGCGGGTCACAAAGGAAAAGATAAAAAAGAGGATCATTAGTCCAATAAGGGGTACAGGTACACCCTGATAACTGTTCATGACTGTGATAAAAACACCGATCAGAACAATAATAACAATACTCTTAATAATCTCCAGTTTAAAAGGGAGTACCTCAAAATTATACTTCAGTTTATCCTTCCTAGTCCTATACTGGGTATAGAGAAAGTAAGCGATACTAATAACCCCGAGTAGAATACCTACAGAATTCGGCAGGTATTCCTTACCCAGATATCTATAAACATTACTCATCGGTCCAATAGTTGTCCCCTTGGTTATTCCGATTAAAATACCCCTGAAGATCAGCAATCCACCCAGGGTAACAATAAAAGACGGCACCTTCATATAGGCCACCCACCAGCCATTCCATAAACCGATCAAAACACCAATTGCCAGGGTAATTAAAATTGCCAGCCAGGGATTCATCCCCATCCAGACATCAAAAATAGCAACAATCCCACCGGTTAATCCGGCCAGTGAACCTACTGATAGGTCTATATGACCCATTAGAATGACCATAACCATACCGATAGCCAGTACGGAGGTAAAGACCGATTGTCTGAAGAGATTGGAAAAGTTCCTGGGGGTCAAAAAGGTCCCACCGGTAATAACTGTAAAGATAAGCCAGATTGCTATTAGAGCAATAATCATCATATAGGTTTTAACATCAAGATTTAAATTTAATTTACTTTTGTTCATCAGCTCTCCCCTCCAGTTGCACAAATCATAATTTCCTCCTGCGTTACATCCTTTTTCCGGTTATCAAATTCCCCGCTAATTCTGCCCTCATGTAAAACCAGGATTCTGTCACTCATTCCCAGGATTTCGGGCAGTTCCGAGGAGACCATAATTATGGAAAGACCCTTTTCTGCTAGGTCCTTCATTAAATTATATATTTCATGTTTAGCCCCAACATCAATACCCCTGGTAGGCTCATCCATAATCAATACATCAGTCTCCGTAATCAGGTTTTTGGCCACCACAACCTTCTGTTGATTACCACCGCTTAAGTTAAATACCTTTGTTTCTAAAGAAGCGGTCTTAATATTCAACTCATCAACAAGCTGCCTGACACTGATAACCTCTCTATTTTCATCTACGGTGAGAAACTTCTTAAACTCTTCCAGAAAGGCTATAGAGGTATTCTCCTTGACATTCATAGTTCCGATCAGACCATATCTCTTCCTATCCTCAGAAACAAGGGCAATCCCCTTTGCCAGGGCATCCTGTGGGGAATTTATCTCGACTTTCTCTCCTTTAAGATAAACCTCACCCTCTTTTTCTCCGGGTGGTGCCCCGAAAATACTATTTACCAGTTCGGTTCTGCCTGCTCCTACCAGTCCGAATATCCCCAGGATCTCTCCTTTCTTCAGGTTAAGACTAACATCATCTACAATTTTCTTCTCGGTGTCGGGGTCGGTTAAACTAAAATTCCTTACTTCCAGAATAATTTCACCCGGTTCGGTCTCTTTTTGGGGGAACATCTGGGTTATCTCTCTACCCACCATCATTCTGACTACATCTCTTTCAGTCAGGTTTTCGGTTTTGTCACCGCCAACAGACTTTCCATCCCTTAACACGGTAATATAATCGGCAATTCTGAAAACCTCTTCTAATTTATGAGAAATATAAATGCAGGTAACCCCGTCATTACGCAGATCTCTTAATATCTCCATTAGCAGTTCAACTTCACTATCGCTTAAGGAGGCGGTGGGTTCATCAAGGATTAAAATATTGGATTCCTTTATTAGTGCTTTGGCAATCTCGATCAGCTGCTGTTTACCAACACCTAGATTCTTTATTTTAGTTGTTGGTTTAACATCATTAAGTTTCAATTTCTCCAACCATTTGTAGGATTCGGCATACATGGCATTCCAGTCAATTATACCGTTTTTCTCAATCTCATGCCCCATAAAGATATTTTCGGCAACACTTAATTCATTAAAAAGAGTTAATTCCTGATGGATAACGGCAATCCCCTCTTTTTCGGCATCAACTATTGAATTAAATTCCCTCTTCTGACCGTTCAAAAAGATTTCTCCTTCATAGGTTCGGTGAGGATAAACCCCGCTCAATACTTTTATCAGGGTGGATTTACCTGCCCCATTCTCTCCACAGAGGGCATGGATCTGGCTCTTCCTTACTTTTATTGAAACCTGGTCTAGAGCCCTGACCCCGGGGAAATCCTTGGTAATATTTCTTGCCTCCAGGATAATATCTTCCATTCCTGCACACCCCTTTCTCATCTAAATGAGGGCAATGGGGCCATTTAGCCCCACTACCCTTATATATTATTTATTGTTTGGGCCACTCATCCTTAGGTACGTTTTTATAGACCTCTTCCATGGTGTGGAACCCGTCGGCAATAACAGTGTCGACCATGTTCTCCTTATCAACCTGGATAGGAGTTAGTAGAATGGAGGGAACATCAATCTTACCGTTATTTACGGTTTTACCTTCGGTATCAATTTCCTCTCCCTTAGCCATAGCTACTGCTACCTCGGCAGCCCTGGTAGCCAATAAGTGGATAGGTTTATAAACGGTCATAGTCTGGGTTCCTTCAACGATACGCTGACAGGCAGCCAGGTCAGCATCTTGACCGGATACCAGCACCTTACCGTCCAGATTCTGGTCTGCCAGAGCCTGAATAGTTCCACCAGCAGTACTGTCATTGGAAGCTACTACAACATCGATATTGTTGTTATTAGCTGTCAGAGCATTCTCGATAATCTTCATTGCTTCCTGAGGTAACCAGTCTTTAGCCCACTGGTCACCAACAATCTTGATCTTACCTTCATCGATATAGGGCTGTAAGACATTCATCTGACCCTGTCTAAACAGCTTGGCATTATTATCGGTAGGAGAGCCACCAAGCAGGAAGTAATTTCCTTCAGGTTTCTTGTCTACCAGATACTGGGCCTGTAATTCGCCGACCCTTACATTATCAAAGGAGATATAGTAATCAAGATCACAGTCCATCAGGAGCCTATCATAAGCCAGTACCGGAACCCCATTTTTATGGGCCTCTTCAACAATACTACCCATAATCTTACCATTATGGGGAAGAACAACCAGTACATCTACGCCCTGGGTGATTAGGTTCTCTGCCTGAGATACCTGTAACATATCATCACTATTAGCCGATTGAACCAGAACCTTTGCACCTAATTCTTCAGCTCTTTTAACAAAAATATCCCTGTCATGCTGCCATCTCTCTAGACGCAGATTATCCATCGAGAATCCAATTACAATCTCATCATCGGCTAGAGCTGTCATGCCAAATAAAGTAACTAACATCAGACTTAAACCCAGCACTACGGAAAGTGTTTTTTTCATCAGTGTTACTCCTCCTTTAATTTTATTAGTTTGTTAGAAAAAACCACCCAGACCAAATCTGTAGTTTTTTAGGCCCGCTATCACCTCCTTTACAATAAATTATATCATTAAATTATAATTAATATAAAACTTAATTTAACACTTAGTTTAATACTTAAAATAAGTTACAATAAAAAATATTAATAATTAGATGTAATTTATATGAAAGCCTCCAGGGAGACTCCCTTTATCTCCCCGAAGAATTTAGTTCATATCCCTAATCCTGTTAGATTTACTCAAGCAGTGGGATAATTTAACTCTTACTATTATACTTCTATAATATATTGATTAACAATACTCTCCAGCATCTCCTGTCTGCCTGAAGTATTGGTAATCTGATCGTTTTTCATTACATATTCCTCTAATTCCTTAAAGCCAACCTTGCCCTCAACAATATCCTTGCCGATACCCTCGCAGTAACTGTTATACCTTTCGGCAACAAACTCTTCCAGCACCTTATTCTCTAGCAATTTATGGGCTACCTTTAGGCCGCGGGCAAAGGCATCCATCCCGGCAATATGGCCATAGAAGAGGTCTACAGGTTCAAAGGAGGCCCTCCGTACCTTGGCATCAAAGTTAAGGCCCCCGGAGTGGAGTCCGCCATTCTTCAAAATCTCATACATGGCCAAAGTAGTTGTATAGATGTCTGTCGGGAACTGGTCGGTATCCCAGCCCAAAAGCATATCTCCCTGATTGGCATCCACACTTCCCAGCACACCGTTAACCCTGGCCAGATGGAGCTCATGCTGGAAAGTATGTCCGGCAAGGGTGGCATGGTTGGCCTCGATATTCATCTTGAAGTATTTCTCTAGCCCGTACTTCCTTAAGAAACTCAAAACGGTAGCCACATCAAAATCATATTGATGTTTGGTCGGCTCCTTCGGTTTGGGTTCGATTAAAAACTGACCGGTAAAGCCAATCTCTTCCGCATAATCTATCGCCATCTGGAAGAAACGGGCCAGGTTATCCTGCTCCAACCCCATATCGGTATTTAGCAAGGTCTCATAACCCTCGCGACCACCCCAGAAGACATAGTTTTCTCCACCCAGCTCTTTGGTTATCTCCAGAGCCTTCTTCACCTGGGCTGCGGCATAGGCAAAGACATCAGCATTGGGCGAGGTGGCTGCCCCGTGCACAAACCGGGGATGGGCAAAGAGATTAGCCGTTCCCCAGAGGAGTTTAATCCCCGTCTCCTCCATCTTCTCCTTGATCAGAGCAACAATCTCATCTAGGTTCCTGTTGGTCTCCGCAAGGGTTTCCCCTTCAGGGGCAATATCCCGGTCATGGAAACAGAAGTATTCTACCCCCAGTTTCTGCATAAATTCGAAGGCAGCCTCAACCCTGGCTTTAGCAAGCTCCATCGGGTCCTGGAGGGAATTCCAGGGCCGGACCATGGTCCCCATACCGAAAGGGTCAACACCCTCCCCGGTAAAGGTATGCCAATAGGCAACTGAAAAACGCAGATGCTCTGCCATCGTCTTATCGCCAACTACTTCCTCGGGGTTGTAATATTTAAAAGCTAGTGGATTCCGGGAATCCTTACCCTCATATTTAATCTTCGGAACATCTTTAAAAAGTTCTCCCATATCTATCCCTGGTTTTTTTCCTGGTTTTAATAATCTATACGAATCCATGCACAGTGTAGTCTTCACAGGAAAATATTTTTTTCCTGTTATAAGACCACTACCAGGTTTTCCACCACCTTTCTTTAAGATTATTATAATGCCTAAGAAATATTTTCTTTAAATTATACAACTTTAATAACTTTTTAACTCAAGAATAGATCTCTGCCAGCTCTTTAAAGTTATCCTTCAGGCTGGTGTAAAGCCCCCTGTATAGCCGATAAAGCCGGTTATAGCGGTCTATATCTTCTTCCTCAGGAGCAATCTTCTTCACGACCTTAATCATCTTGCTCTCGGCCTCGGCAAAGCTGTCGTAGGCTCCAACCCCAACACCGGCAATTAGAGCCGCCCCAAAAGCGGGCCCTTCTTCAACATTTAAGAGGCTAATCTCCTGACCAAAGATATCGGCAAGGATCTGCTGCCAGATCTTGCTCTTTGCCCCACCGCCGATAGCCCTGATCTCATTAATCTCAACTCCCTGTTCCTTGATTAACTCCAGAGAATCCCGCAGACCAAAGGTGACACCTTCCATGACACTGCGGATAAAGTGGCCTTGCTTATGCTTGCCGGAGATACCGAAGAATACACCCCGGGCATTGGCGTCAGCATGGGGTGTCCTCTCCCCATAGAGATAGGGCAGGAAGATTAAGCCTTCACTCCCCGGCTCTACCTCATCAGCCAGTTGATTGAGAAAATCATAATCGAGACTATTATTATATAAACTTTCCTTTAGCCAGCTAAAGGACATTCCGGCCGATAGCATAACCCCCATCATATACCAGCTATCAGGCAGGGCATGATTAAAGAGGTGAATTCTACCCTTTTCATCGGCCACCGGCTTACCGGCCTGGGCCAGGACCACACCGGAAGAACCGATACTGACCATTACCCGGCCTTCTTTAATAATACCGCTACCTACAGCCCCACAGGCATTATCTGCCCCTCCGGCTACAACCGGAGTACCGGCCTTAAGGCCCGTCTCGGCAGCAACTGCTTCGGTTATCCTGCCGGTAATTTCAATTGCATCAACCACCGGAGGCAGTATCTCCCTGTCGATATCTAATTTTTCCAGGAGCCCCGCCGACCAGTCCTTCTGCTCCACATCCATTAAAAGGGTACCGGCCCCATCAGAGACCTCCGTATATATTTCACCGGTTAATTTGTAGCGGATATAGTCCTTCGGCAGGAGAACCAGGTTAACCTTTTTAAAATTCTCTGGTTCATTCTCCCTTAACCACAGTATCTTGGGGGCGGTAAAACCCTCCAGAGCAGGGTTAGAGACATAACCGATTAAACTCTCCAAACCACCAGCCCTATCGTAGATCTCCTGGCACTGTTTGGAGGTCCGGGTATCGCTCCAGAGAATAGCCGGCCTGATAACTTCCATCTCCTCATCAAGGAAAACCGAGCTATGCATCTGGCCGGAAAAGCTTATTCCTGCAATCTCACCGGTATTAATATTACTCTCTTCGATTATCTCCCTGATACACTTTTTGGTGGCCTCCCACCAGTCCTCAGGATTCTGTTCTGCCCATCCGGCATTCGGAGTAGAGAGGGGGTAGCCTTCGGTTTTTGTAGTAATGATCTCACCCTCAACTGAAATTAGAATCCCCTTGACACCACTTGTTCCGATATCAAGACCTAATAAATATGCCATATTTAACCTGGTTTTAAAACCTATGCAAATTTAAACACAGTCGTAGTCTTCACAGGATATAATTTTCCTGTTTTTCGACCACCAACCAGGTCTTACACCACCTTTCTTTTTAATTATTTTATCAGACAAAATCAATACTCTTATCAAAGACCAGTTTTGCCAGCCCGTATACCGTAGCTAGATTACCCAGTTTACTAAATTTTATATCGGCCTTTTCATGGGAAATAGACAGGGCCTTTTCCTTCAGTACATTAATGATATCAGGGAAAATATAATCCTTAATCCTGGTAATATCACCCCCAATAACCATTAGTTCCGGGCTGAGGCTATTTAAAATATTAACCAGGCCGATCCCGATATTTTTACCAGTTTCCTTAAAGATCTCAATAACCCCCTGCTCACCTTCCTTACCCTTCTGGTAAATTTCATCCTTAGTTAGCATTATATTATTTAATCTGGCATAAGAATTTATTATAAAGTTCTCAGAGGCCAGGGTCTCCCAGCATCCATGATTGCCGCAGTGACATTTAGGGCCATCACTGTCGATAATAATATGACCGAACTCTCCGGCATTACCGCTGGCACCTCTGTATAATTCACCATCAAAGATAATCCCACAGCCTATACCTTCATTTATGGAAATATATACCATATTTTTAGCCTGGGGATAAACAAACTCCCTCTCACCAATAGCTGCTGCCTTGGCCTCATTCTCCAGAACAATAGGGAGGCTGTATTTTTTGGCAAAGGGTTTTACTACCTCTAAATTCCTCCAGCCCAGGTTAGGGGCAAATTCCAGCAGGTTTTTTCCCCGGTCCACCAGACCGGGCACGGCCACACCTAAACCCAGAATATCCTCTGCTGTCAGGCCCATCTCCTGCAGCATCTTCTCAATCTCCAGTAAAATCTGTCTGATCACTCCCTCAGGTTTATCCTTATCAAAGATAGGAAAGGTCTTTTGCCCTTCCAGTTCCAGTTTCAGGTTAAACATTACCAGTTTTACCTGTTTCACTTCAATATCAATACTGAAAATCCGGCCCTTATCGGGATTAACCGTCAAATAGACCGGTTTTCTTCCTCCTGTTGAGCTCCCCTTCTCCGTCTCGATAACAAAGCCCATACTTATCAATCTCTTCACATGGTTGGAGATCGTGGCAGCACTGTAGCCGGTATTTTCAGCCAGCTCCTTTCGGGAAACAGGACCATATTGATGAATCAACTTGAAAATCCCGGCCAGATTCAGGTCACGAATATATTGAGAATTACCTACTTTAATACGATCCATAGAATCATAACCCTTCACAGTTAATTTAGATCTTAATTTAAGACTTAAAATAACTTCTAAATATATATTCGCTAAGGATTTAAATATTCCTGCTTTTCTAGAAAAATATTTTCAAAGATTTTAAAAATAATTCGCTACCAATTGTTGTAAACAGGCTTTTTTGGTATAATAAATATGGGAGTATAATTTTGCCAACAACTTTTTATGACCTTTTTATGGACTTTTGAGAGAAATTATTACTACCGTGATTAACAATAAAAGGAGGGTTCCTTATGCCCCAACCGGCAAAAAGTAAGGATGATAAATTTACCTACCGGGACTATCTAACCTGGCCTGATGAAGAAAGATGGGAATTAATCGATGGTATAGCCTATGATATGACCCCGGCTCCTTCAAGAAATCATCAAAGATTATCCGCAGCTCTGACAAGTAAATTATACAATTACTTAGAAGATAAGGACTGTGAAGTCTATGCTGCTCCCTTCGACGTTAGAATGCCCAGAGGAAATGAAAACGAAATAGAGATTGATACAATTGTCCAGCCCGATATCTCCGTTATCTGTGACCCGGAGAAACTGGACGAAAAGGGATGTCTCGGTGCCCCTGACCTGATTATTGAAATAACCTCTCCCTCAACTGCAAAAAAAGATGTAATCGAAAAGTTTAATCTATATGAACGAGTAGGTGTCAGGGAATACTGGATAGTTCGCCCCCAAGAGAAAACAGTCACGGTCTTTAAACTGGGAAAAGATAAAAAATACGGCAGGCCGGATGTTTATTCGGCAGAAGATGAAATAAAGGTAGGTATCTTTGAAGATTTGTCAATAAAACTGGCTGAGGTCTTTGGTGAAGAAAAAGCGGAAAAAGAAAAAGCCAATAATGAAAACGAGACAAATAAGAAACAGAAGATAGATAAAAAATAAACAGAAGAATAACCCGTCACTAAACAAAAAAGAGAGAGGGAAGAATTTTCCCTCTCATAGCTTTACTGGATTATCTATTATTTACCACTCTTTCATCGAACTGATATTTCATTGAAATCTTTAATGCTGTGTAAGCCAAAAGTTCAGGATATATTACTAAAAATTAAGCTATCACAATAATTGGCATGTTCATAGCTTATTCAATATCGATAATTCGTTTATTCCCTTTACCGGGTTCCTTTTTGGGCAATCTTACTTCCAGAATTCCGTCTTTGTAGCTGGCTTTTATCTCGTCCTCTTTTACATTTTCGATATTAAAGGCGCGGCAGTAACTACCGGTTCTCCTCTCTTTTCTAATGTAGTTTTCCTTTTCTTCTTCAATAATTTCATCATTTTTTGCGGAAATTGTCAGGTAATTATCCTGGATCTCGATATTTATATCTTCCTTACGCATACCGGGCAATTCGGCCTGAAGGATATATTCATTCTCTGTCTCTTTAACATCGGTCTTAAATCCGAAACTACCCATATCCATCAGGTCATAAAAGCTTGACCAGAGATAGTTGAAGGGATCTTCGTACCTCGCTAACCTACTACCGTTTCTACGCCTGAAGGGAATTAAATCAAACATCAAAAAACCACCTCCATATTTTTTTTGACCTTCTTTGACTTTTCACCAATAATTATAGTACTAAGGTCAAAGATAGTCAAAGTCTAAAATGCCTTAAAAATGGTGGTTTCTTCCTCTTATACTTTATAAAAGGAAAATAGCGTTATTTTTCTTAAAAAATCATTGTCAGAGCTGAGTTAAAGATGGTAAAGTATCCCTGTTCTTCGTTAGCCAGTATACCTTCCTTAAAAAATAAGGGAAGGAGCCTGTAAAGGCTCTTCCCGTAGTAATAAAGATCTGTTTTGAAAACTTTAGACTTTCGCCCTTAAAGCATTGCTTTGGTAATTAATCAGATAGTTAATTACCAGTGGCACCAGGATAAGCTGAATAATAATCCCGGGCAATCCCTTAACTATTGTTCCCCAGATAAATATCAAAGGATTAGCAGGCAGATAAGTAATACTAAATACATGAACCAGAAACCAGACAACTATACCTGCTCCAATCCGGCCCAAGAGCATACTTATAATCAGGGAGCTATAAATGTTTAAACTCTTATGCTTATAAAGGTACCCTATTACTAACCCGTAAATTACCAGTTCAACAAACATAATTGGAAGCATCGGTATTACCGGCGGCATTCCGGTAAAGAAACTGCTTAATACAGGTGTAACTGCACCTACTAGAGTTCCGGCAAGCGGTCCTAAAAATGCTCCGGCTAAATACACAGGAATATGCATTGGTGAAATGATTGATCCCAGGCCCGTACCGAAAATGTGAAACCCTAACGGCAGAACTATCCCCAGAGCAACAAAAATAGCAATATAAACTAAATACCTTACCTTCATGATTTTCCCTCCTATATTTTGATAGATGATACAGATGAGATGATGCACGTGATTCCTCCGGTAAAAAGAAAATGACTTCGGCCATTATCTTTTTCCCAGATAAAAAAAACACGAAGACCCCCCCGGTTTTCAAACCGGCAGTAGATCTTCGTGATCTAATCTTCTTAACAATATGCAACTTTAAGTCGTTCAGACTATGATCCCTTCAGGAAATATGAGGTGTCCGGACCAATGATCAAATAATTATAAGTAAACTTCAATGAGCTATCCTAACTTATAGATATATTCCCTAACTCTCGCAGTCAACTCTCCAATTAATTCGTTAATGGATTGCTCTTCTAATCCTACCAGTTCTACATGTGGCTGTTTGTTGCCTATCAAAATCTTTTTTGCCGGAGAATCTGCTATAGCTTCGGCTATAGCTGTTGTCACCTCACCTAACATCGAGTTAGGTATGATGATCCCCAGAGGGCCAACAATTATATCCACATCTTTGGTAGTAACCCTGATAGCGTTTTCTCCGGTAGCCCCCATATCTGCCCCTTTACTAATCATTTTGGAGGTAGCCCCGGCATTAGTACCAAGAGCAATTAATTCAATAGTATCAGGTAATTCTCTTTTCAAACCAGCAATTATCTGACTGCCCAGTCCTCCTCCCAGTCCATCTATAACTGCAATTTTCACGGTTTACCCTCCGAAGGTCATAAGATAAAATGTCTCTTCTCCAATTATCTACAGTAAAATAATTGATCGGATGTAAGATATCTGTACTTTAAAGTGTATTGGGAAGTATATTGGAACATCAAGAAAAATTTGTTAATGTTAGTAACTATGTTATTTACATAAAATTATATCACACATTTTGGGAGAAAGCAAAACTTTCTCCCGCCTTTTATCTCAAAATCTTGCCAGGAATACTACATTCACCTCCTGGCCAGACTAAAAGTCCATTCAGCCAGGTCACTAATCTTAATCTCCTCAAAGCCCGGCAGATAGGTCTGAAGCCGGTTATTGAAGGGCTTTGTCCACTTCTCATCTAAAGTACCGGGATTCATCACCCCGATCACAGACCCTACCTCACCGGCATTGCAGTCCACATCCATACCGCAATCGGCTAAGATACGCATCGCCCGGCCAAAATCATTCTCGCAGTACCAGAGGGAGTTAACTACCGCCACCATATTGGGATAGGTATGGATCCAGTTGTATCGTTTCAGTTCATCCTCCATGGCCTGCCAGGCAGCCAGGTGGTTATCCCCCTTCCGGGAAACTTCCCTGGCAGCTTCCAGGGCCAGATCGAAGTAATGGACAAACTGACTCCCTTCCGGGATAAATTCCCGGGATTTCTCCAGAATCTCCCTGGTGTCATCATAGATAAAGGCCAGTGAGGTCAGGACCGCACTGTGAATCTCCCCGTAGACTCCGTTCTTCTCATGAGAGACAATCCCATCCAGATAGGCATAACGGGCCGCCTCCAGGGGCTTACCGGGGGCAATAAAACCGCAGACCATGCCCCTCATCTGGGCCCCGATCCATTCGGAGAAGAAGTTGTCAAAACTCCCCGACTCCGGCGGGTAGATCCCCCGGCGCAGATTCTCCAGGGCGATGTATTCCGCCGACCAGCCGAAGGGAATCAACTCCAGCCATTGATCGGCAATATCGGCAGAGGTCAGGCTTGCATTAATCCCGGATTTACCTGCTTCAGGTGCATTGCCGGCAGCTGCATCGACCTCCTCCAGTGCCCTGAGAAAGACAATCTGAAAAGTGATATCATCATTATAGGTTTCCGGCTCTTTAACATAGTAATCCAGCCTGTCACCATAGACCTCCCGCAAGACCTCACCGGTATATCCCTCCAGAGCCGTTCCATAAGCCCCGCCGGCAATCTGCCCCAGCCAGCCTGACTCAATCCTTCTCCGGAGTTCATCATCACTAAGATTGATTTCCGGCAGGTCTAATTGATGATCTATATCATCCTTTTGATTATTGCCATTAACATGAGCACTTCCGTTACTGCTGTCCTTATTTAATGATGGAAAGGAAGCCTTAATCTCTTCCCAGGTCACGGGATTATTAAACTGCCAGTATGGGTGATCGGGGTCCTTCGGTGCCTGCCGTAGTGCCTGCCTGACCCGGGCAGAGATAACCTCCAGTCTACGGTAATCCTTCTCTTTCAAGGCCTCGAGCCCTTCCCAGACCAGTTCCTCAGCCTCCGAAACATCATAACCCCGGTTTGACCAGGCCTGTACCATCTCCAGGTAGAGGGACTCCGGTGCCCGGGAACCGGGTACCTGGTTCTCCCATAACATCCCGATCAGCTTATTCCTATCTTCAATAATCGATGCAAAGCCCGACCAGTCACTGGGATCCTCCTCAAAATCTACCGGACGGGCCTTTCTTCTCTTCTCATACTCATACTCCCATACCTCCATTTAAAGTGGCGCAGGACACCCCGTCCTCTATGGGGCGGAGAAGATTGCGCCTGCCTCCTTTCTTCTAAATTAGATGGCTCTTCTCCAAAGTATTACAGTATAATTTTAGCATGATCCCTGTTATTTCCCTGGTTTAGAATTGTAATATATTTTAACTGTCACAGGGAAAAACAAGTAAGTATTATCAAAGGAAAAAAGGGATTGACACCGAATTATTACTCTAATCTCACCACAGAAAGGAGTAATAATAATGCCACCAATCCCAAGTACCATTATAAACCTTC
>JARRCS010000025.1 GCA_029981855.1 Halanaerobiales bacterium
ATTACTATAGAGTACCTGATCATTATTACATAATAAGTAAAAAAACAGAGATTTTAAGCAACAGGATAACTCTAACCAAATTTAATGTTATATTATGGTGATAATGCATTTTATTATAAACATTAGACATAATTGGATTGATAATTTATACTGTCATAGGTAGCTTAGCTCAGAACTTTAAGTATTTTTGTTTTCTATAACTTTGACGAATCCCTGTTGTTAAGCAGGATATTGTTCTTTTTTGTAGAAATCATTTATGGGGAAGTTAATTAACTATGTTTTATCTTTATCCAATATTTAATATTATAATATTCTTTCATAGTATATGCTTTACATTTACCATAAATATACTTAAAGAGTCTGTTCGAAAAGTTTTATATTCACAATGAATTCCCCAGTCTCTGGATAAAAAATTCCTTCACTCAACGGTAACATCTTAACTTCGTTCTGGAATATTTAATCCAAATCTACTATTTTTCGAACACTATCTTAAATACCAGGTGGAATGAATAAATTGGCCTTCAGCCATAATCGTTAAAAACAATTCTCAATTCAACTTTAATAAGGTAAATTTGAAGATTACTAGGCATTCAAAAATTGTAAGAAGGTGGTTTTATGGAGGTTGCTAAAATATTGGTTAATAAGATTAAAAGAGATAATAGACAACCACGCCAACAGTTTAATGATGAGAGTTTGGAGCATTTAGCTGATTCTATGCAGCAGGTGGGTCAGCTGCAACCGGTTATAGTAAAGAGGCAGGGCCCCGATTACCTGTTAGTTGCCGGGGAGAGAAGGCTCAGGGCGGTAAAGAAGAATCAGGAGAAGGAGATAGCTGCCGTTATCCTTGATGAAGGGGTTAAAGATGCAACTATAAGACAGATTCAGTTGATAGAAAATTTACAGCGGGAAGATTTAAACCCTCTGGACAGGGCCCGGTCTATTCAGAGGTTTATTGAAGAAAATGGCCTGACCAAGAAGGAAGCCAGTGAAAAATTAGGGGTGCCCAGAACTACTTTAACAGAGTGGTTAAATATTCTGGAGGTTGAAGATAAGTATCAGCAGGCAGTAGTTGATGAAGATTCCCCCCTTTCCCTTTCCCATATCAGTCTGGCAAAGGCCCTGGCCAGCAGAACCGGTGATCCTACTAAACTAAACCAGCTCCTGGATGGGGTATTAAAGTATAATCTGAGCCGCAGTGAGACAAAGGAGGTTACTGAAATCTTCAATAGATACCTCCATATATCGATGGAGGAGGCAATCGGGGCAATCTTATTAAAGAGGGAACGGAGCAAACTTCTCGATACAGGAGATAAGAGAAGTAAAAGTCAGGAGAATGACCCTGTTAAAAGGCTTATTAATTCCTTTACCAATACCAGCAAGAAATTAGAGGAGGTAATGGAGGAAGTTGGCTGCTTGAAAGAAGAAGAAAGGGAGTATCTCAAAGATGAATTCCTCTATATTTATCAGTTGATAGAGATAATGATTCCCGAGTTCAGGAAAAAGAATATCTATGAAATGATCAATCAAATAAAAGAGAAAAACACCGGTTAAAAGCTTTCCTACTGAAGGTGTAGAGCCATACCGGAATATGTACCGGTCAGCGGGTATCTGGCCATGTTTTAAAATTGATGATCCGCTGATTTCAACCGGTGGTGGAGATAATTTTAATGCCGGTTTCTGTTTAGGGTTATTAATGCAATTATCGCTACTTGATTCATTAACTGTTGGCATGGCAACATCCAGCTATTATGTAAAATATGGGAAGAGTCCTGAGATTGAGGATTTAATTGAATATATGGAGTTGTCAAGTAGTTAATCAAGTAAAAGCAGTATAATAAATATAACTTACCCCGGATTTATACGGTCCGGGGTGTTTTAGTTCACTCTTCAATTAGCATTATTTCCGTTTTTTCGATGGATTCTTCCATTAATTCCTCTATAGCCAGGTCTTTTTCCGCCTCAATCGCCGTTTCCAGCCGGGGTTTTGTTACCGGGTGTTTGGGGACAAAGACGGTACAGCAGTCCTCATAGGGGAGGATGGAGGTCTCATAGGTTCCTATCTCCCTGGCTATATCCATAATTTCCGTTTTGTCCATGGTAATTAAAGGTCGCAAGACCGGTAGGTTGGTTACAGCGTTAATTACCTGCATGCTCTCCAGAGTCTGGCTGGCTACCTGGCCTACACTCTCCCCGGTAACTAAAACCAGGTCATTATTTTGCCTGGCGATTTCAGTAGCTAATCTGAACATCATCCTTCTCATAATGGTGATATTATACTTTCGGGGACAGTGTTTCATAATTTCCTTCTGAATCTCGGTAAAATATGAGATATACAGTTTAATTTTACCTCCGTACCGGCTAAGGACTTTGGCCAGGTCGATTACCTTCTCCTTAGCCCGGTCACTGGTATAGGGGAAGCTGTGGAAGTAGATGGCCTCAATCTTCATTCCCCTCTTCATTCCCAGCCAGCCGGCAACAGGACTATCGATTCCACCGGATAAAAGAAGCAGACCCTTACCGCTGGAGCCCACCGGTAGCCCTCCCGGGCCGGGGATAACCCTGGTATAGACGTAGATGTTATCCTTTCTCACCTCAATATTTAATATAAAATCAGGGTTATGAACATCTACCGTTAGCCTGTTTTCCTTACCCTGATTAATATTTCTTAAGATATGGGCTCCAATCTCTCTGCTGATCTCCAGGCTTTTCATAGGGAAGTTTTTATTGGCCCGTCTGGTTTCTACTTTAAAGGTTGCCGGGTATTCCTCAACGGCATCCTGGAAGACCTCCAGGGCAGTTTTCTCCAATTTCCGATAATCCAGAGGGGCTATAGCGGTTGGACTCAAGGAGACGATCCCCGGTATCATCTTGAGACGGTCAAGGATGGCTTCCAGGTTATCTTTGGGATAGAGGTAGATCCGGCCATAAGTCCTTTCCAGTTTATAATTTGCAAGGCCTTTGAGGGCCCATTTAATATTACTAATTAGCTGGTTGACAAAGGTAGAACGGTTTTTACCCTTTAACCCAATTTCACCAAAACGGATTAAGATTACCTTATACATATTTTCACCTCGATTTTTTTCGGTTATATCCTGCAGTTACTATATTTCAGTTTGTAGCATCAAGTTTAAATTAGTGCTCACTACCGTTCGGCAACTTAATCTTCTGTAATAACTGTAAATAGATGTTGGAGAGATGTTTCCACGAATGTTCCAAATGAAATTTTAAAAGAATAATTTGATCTGTTCTGCCAGTTTGGCTATGGTATAGTCGATCTCTTCTTCTTTATTGAAGCGGGATAGGCTGATACGAATTGTACCATCGATATACTCGGGTGGCAGATTTATGGCCTTTAAAACATGGCTCTTCTGGTCATTACGGGAATGGCAGGCTGAGCGGGTGGAGACATATATCCCTTCACCTTCAAGGCTGTGGACCAGTATCTCTCCTTTAAGGCCTGGAAAGGAAAGGCTGATAATATGGGGTGCCCCCTCTTCAGGTGAATTAATAACCGTTTCGGGCAGGGTTTCCTTTAATCTATTCAAAAAGTAGTCTCTGAGCCT
This sequence comes from Halanaerobiales bacterium, assembly GCA_029981855.1. Classification (GTDB taxonomy): domain Bacteria; phylum Bacillota; class Halanaerobiia; order Halanaerobiales; family DTU029; genus JARRCS01. Next base: position 3,564 of record JARRCS010000025.1, read on the forward strand.
GTCTAGTTTCTCGTAACGGGGTGAAGTAGATGTGAAATCCGGAAGGGATTCAACTGCCGGAATAAAGCCGGCAATCCCCGGCAAATTCTCCGTCCCCGAACGGAGACCCTTTTCCTGCCCGCCACCATGCAGTAGTGGCTTTAACTCTATCCCCTTTTTCAGATATAGAGCCCCTATGCCCTTGGGACCGTGGATTTTATGGGCACTGATGGTTAAGAGATCAATCTGCCAGTCGGCCGGCTTTAACAGTATCTTACCGAAGGACTGAACCCCATCTACATGGAAAAAGGTATTTCGGTTTATATTTTTGATCAGTGGCCCTATTTTTTCAACCGGATTAATGCTACCCAGCTCATTATTAACATGGATTAGGCTGACCAGGGTCGTTTCCGGTCTAATAGCATTTGCAAGTTCATCTAGAGATATCAGACCCTTCTTATCTGTATTAAGATAAGTAACCTCATACCCCTCTTCTTCCAGGGCGGTAAAGGTGTCAATAACAGAGGCATGTTCTACTTTAGAGGTTATTAGGTGTCTGCCCCTGTTTTTATATGTACTGGCAACTCCCTTGATAGCCAGGTTATTACTCTCCGTACCCCCGGAGGTAAAGTAGACCTCGCCGGGATTCACCCCTAGTTTACGGGCAATCGCTTTTCTGGCCCTTTTCATAATTCTTTCGGCGGCCAGTCCTTTATTATGTAAAGAGGAAGGGTTGCCGTAATTTTCGGTAAGTACTTCGGTCATATATTCTACCACTTCCGGTAGGGGCCTGGTAGTGGCACTGTTATCCAAATAGACTTCCTTCATCTTTATCTCCCCTCAGTAAGGCCAATTAATGTTAACTTCATTTAACTGTATTATAACACAAATAGATTACCAGGTGAAATATTTATACCTATTTTCCTTTATTTTTAAAGCGGTCAAGGTCTTCCGGTGTGATTGCCCTGATTAAGACCATAATCAGAAGATAGATGATAATCAACAGGAATAGCACTATCAGGGTCTCTAGATGGCTGCCGGGTTTGTATGGTAAAAGCTTGATTATTTTTGTAAGATAAGGATTAATGATCAATAGAATACTACTGCTGAACATGGGTTTCAGAAAGCATTGTTTTACATTTAGCCCATATCCAATATTATGCCCGATAGTGATGAAATTAAGTAGGGCAGAGAGCATATATCCCAGACTGATACTAATAGCAGCACCCTGAATTCCTAATTCCGGCTGCCGGGTCAGGAAAAAGATGCCTATTAACTTGAGCAGAGAGCCGATACTTAAGTTTAATAGGGCTAACTGGGGTTTGCCTAGGCCATTTAACATTCCGGATGAGACCTGTAGGAAATAAATGAAAGTTGAGCTAAAGGCCATAATTGCCAGGATAGTTCCGGCCTCAGGATAACCGAAGAGTAGCTGACATATCTCACTACCCCTGGTAAAAAAAATAATGGTTATAGGTAACCCCAGGTAAGTGGTAATTCTGATTACATCCTGATAATTATTCTTTATTTTATCGATATTATTTCGGGCATAGGCGTCAGATATATTGGGGATAAGACTGGTAGTTAGGGCAATTGTAATCACTGTTGGCAGGTATAATAGTTGTTCTACCATACCGCTTAACTGGCCATAGAGTGAGGTGGCTTCTTTGACCGAGAACCCGCTTATTTGTAGCTGCCGGGGGATTAAGATAGCCTCTCCGCTTATCATTAATGAATTAACTATTCGTCCCAGGGTAATGGGAATAGCCAGGCTACAGATCTCTTTTAGGTCATTAAAATAGTTGTGTTTGCTCTTTTGTTTGATTTTTTGAGTTTTTTCCCGGGTATTAGACTTAGGTGAATAGAGGTGGTGAATAAATAGAATGATTAAAATTAACAGGCCTGAAAATTCACCTATTGAGATACCCAGGGCAATACTGGCTGCCTGGTATTTCAATCCTAAATAACTGACCATATCAATTAATATAAGGGTGGCAGCGACCCTGCTTAACTGTTCTACAATTTGGGAGAGGGCTGTAGGAATCATAGTATGGAAGCCCTGAAAAAAACCTCTGAAACTGGCGGTCATCGGACTCATAAACAGGCACGGTATAATTGCCAGGATAATCAGATATGTCCTTTCATCACTATATATATGTTCAGCGATAAACTCTGCAGAGAAATATAGCAGGAGGGAGACAGTAAAACTCGTCAAACACACAAATACAAGGGTAACCTTTAAGAGGTCATAGCTGCCCTCTAGGTTATTTTTTGCCAGTCTTTCTGGAATCAACTTGGAGATTGATACCGGGAAGCCAGCTGTACTGATAAGCAAGAGGGTCATAAAAAGAGGGTAGACCATCTGAAATAGGCCTAATCCCTCATCTCCTACCAGTCTGACCAGGATAATTCTCAGCAGAAATCCCATTATCCGATTTATAAATCCGGCTATCATCAGTATTAATGCGCCCTGTAAAAAGGACTGTTTTTTCATTGGGTCTACCCCTTTCTTCAGGACTGACTATCCCGGGAAATCATAAAATTCTTCAACATTAAATATATATGAGAAATGGTTTATTGTAGAACACAATAGGTCAAAAGACCTGTTTTCGTAATTTTTTTGGGATATATAAACTAAAAAAAGGATTTTTAAGATATTTGTTGAAATAGAAAATAGGATGATTATGTTAAAAATATCTGATGGCATTTAAAATAGACTAGCTTAATGAATGAGCTTAGCCTAACCTTCGTTCAATAGCTTAGCAAGTTAAATAACGAAGGGGGGCTATTTCTCATGAAAAAGTGGTATGTCGCCATTTTAACCGGGTTAATTACCATTCTCTCCACTTTATCTGTATTAGCTGAATCAACCCACTGGAATTAATACTTTATGCCATCAGATATTTTTTCTCCTTATAAGGAGGCATGAAATTGAGGACTAAATTAAAAATCTTTTTAGCGTTAGAATATCTTGCTTTTCTTATCTTTTTTATATATTTATACCAATACCATATTACAAATATATCTCTAACTGAGTTAATTTTTTTCATCTTGGTATTATTTATTACTGTTAATATAAGTAGATTTATCAATACCAGTTCTGAAATCACTGTATCCATTAATTTACCTATACTCATTCCTGCAATGGTATTATTGGGACCTTTCTGGACTGGTATAATTGCATTAGGTGCGACCAGCATTTCACATATAAAAAATTTTATCTGGTATAAATTTGTTTTTAATAGAACAATGTTTTTTTTAGCTGCCGGCGGGGCAGCCTTGATCTTTAAAATGACTAATAATTACTTTAATTCACCTTATTTAATCGTTCCTCTTTTATTTGCTTCCTTAACCTATTTTATTATTAATAATGGTCTTGTTTTCACGGTAGTTAAGATAGCCAGCGGGGGAGAAAAGGATTCTTTACTAGTGTTGTATTATATTCAACTGGCCAAAAACCTCATCTTTTCTTATTTTCTTGGCTTGATATTCTATTATGGTTATATTTCAATCGGCAAGGTCTTTTTCATCCTATCAATAGTACTAATTTATATGCTAAAGGACCTCTTATTTTCCCGCATTCAGCAGTTAAATTCCTTTACCCAGATAGTCGAGAGTTTCCTTAAGGTTATAGATTCTAAAGACCACTATACTGAAGGCCATTGTGAGAGGGTGGCTAGATATACCGAAATTCTCTGTAAGGAGATGGGTTTAAACCGAGGTAAAACCGAGCGGATTGTCAATATGGCCAAGATCCATGATATTGGCAAGATTTATGTTGATGATTCTATCTTAAAGAGTTCTGATTTTTTAACACCCGAGGAATATGAAGAGATGAAAAGACACAGCGAGTACGGTTATCAATTATTACAGGATATTGATCTCCTGAGACGGGATCTGGATATAATCCTTTACCATCATGAGCGTTATGATGGGACCGGCTATCCGGAAGGCAAGAAGAAGAAAGAAATTCCTCTAGGAGCAAGGATTTTAAGTGTCTGTGATGCCCTTGATGTAATGGTCACTGGCAGGAGTTATAAACCTGCTCTGAGTAAGCGACAGGTTTTAGAGGAATTAGAGGAGTGTTCCGGGGTGCAGTTTGACCCAAAAATAGCTGAAAATATGATTAACATTATTAAGAAGGGTAAATTTGATGATAACTTTAAGGAGAAGGAAAGAAAAAGAGGGTTAATTACAATTTTGAGCCGTCATTAAATTAATACAGGATTAAATTAAATCTGGGAGGGTGAAGTAGGGTCTATGTTCGGTGAACTGGAGGAAAAGATAAAAGAGCTTGAGGGTATTATCTCCTGTAAAATTACCGGCGACAAAGAGATCGATGAGATCCACATTATTGCCAGTAAAAACAGGGATCCTAAAAGAATTGTCAGGGATATCGAGACCATGGTTCTGGTTAACCTAGATCAGGAGATAGATCACAAAAAGATCAGTATCGCCCAGGTAAACCAGGCTGGTGAGGCCATTGTTGAAAACAGGGTTGAGATTATCTCAATTTACAGGGAGAATAACCGCCCTGTCTGTCATTTTCGCTTAAATATTAATGATAATCTGGTGGAAGAGGAGATAAAAGGTTCAGTTGAGGAAACCTTACCTATTATGGTGGCTGAAGGCATGGTCGATATTATACAGAAATATACCTCTTTCAAGGGGAAGATCAGGGTTGAGAATGTTTTTACTACTGGTATTAATGATGAAATAGTAATTGTTCAATTAGTAGTATACAAAAATGGCAATCTCAATGACCAGGAAAGGTTGCTAGGTGCTGCCTATATCAATCATGATCTTCCGCTGGCAACCGGTAAGGCCTGTTTAAAGGCTTTAAACCGCAGGTTGAATAGTTATATATAGGAATTTTCCTTTGAAAACTGCAAATAGATGTTTCCAAATGATGGTTTAGACACTAGCACATCGAACGCATCGTTAAACATCTTTCTAACATCTATTTGCAGTTGTTTGAAGGTAAAGTAATTTGCCAACAAAGTGAGATACTAATTTAATAATATGTTGTGGTAAAAAGTTTTATTAGAAAAGAATAAAACCCTGCAGTTTATTACTGCAGGGTTGTTTTCACACCTTGTACAAATTTCCTTAAAAGAAGAGAGAGTTTTTAGGATTACCGTTTTCATCATACTCGATCCAGGTTACCTGACTATCCTCATCCAGAGGGATTACGATGATAGTTCCTTCCCTGAAATGAGCATTAAGGTTTCTCATATAATTAGCTTTGAGGATTGATTTGATGGAAACTCCCTTATTAAAGGCGATATCATAGATATACTCTCCACCAGCTTTAACCTTGTACAGCTGATGTTTCTTAAAGAGGGCGGGGCTTACCGGCATTAAAAGACGCTGTCCGGTATAAACCTCTTCATCTTTAGTCATATGATTAATTGCCCTCAAGCCTTCTTCAGGAACCATAAAGAATTCGGCAATCTCCGCTAGGGTTTCATTGCCACGGACACGGTAGTAATTATTTAGCTTACTACTTGCCCTTCTTAGATAGCTCAATTTGCTGGATTCATTAAGAGGAATGATCAGGATGTCGCCTGCCTTGACTTCCTTTATATCAGAGATATGATTATACCTTAATAAGGTAGAGACCCTGACACCGAACTGGCTGGCAATATTCCCGATCTTATCACCTTCCTTAAACTCATAGAAGGAATAGGGGACATATGATTGCCTGTTTTCCTCCAGTTCTCTATATCTGTCATCATACTCGTATCTATCATTATCATATCTATCATAATTCCAATCCCAGTCCCAATACCTATCATCATACTTTTCGGGAGTTGTTGTTAGAGGGACTAATAGTTTGCGGCCTGCGTAGAGATCATAGGAGCTTTTAATGTTATTTAACTCTACTAGTCTCTTAACAGTGGTATTATATTTCTGGGCAATATTCCAGAGAATATCTCCCGGTTTTACGGTATAGTAGAAGTAATTTCTATCCAGCCTATAACTGGTGCTGTTGTCATCATTATAGTTGCTTTCTGAAACAGGAATTCTCAGGGTCTGTCCAATATAAATATTATAGGGAGGCTGAATATTATTTGAGCTGATAATTTTTTCTATAGTGGTATTATATCTCTGGGCGATCTTCCAGAGAGTATCCCCGGATCTTACAGTGTAGTTAATAATATACCTATTTTCATTTTCTGGTTGAGTTGTTGGTTCGTTACTGAAACTAATCCTGATAATTAATTTCTGTCCAACATAGATATTTTGGGGGTTAGAAATATCGTTCTGATCAATGATGATCTCTATCGGAACCCCAACCTTCTGGGAGATCTTCCAGAGGGTATCACCGCTTTTAACCCGATAGGTTTCAGCCGCCTGTACCTGACTAATAGAAGCAATAACTAAAAATGCTAGTAAAGTTATTGTCATGGCTAGCTTTTTCATGGCTTATAATCCTCCTTTTATTAATAATGTAATGTTAGTATAACATATATAAGTAAGCAAAGGCAATGGTAAATATTAACATAACAGATTGCAATCAGGCTAACCGTTTTTCTCTTCTGTTATTCTTTTTAATGATGAATTCCATGTTCAGGCTCTTTATTATTACACCATTTTTTAAAAAGACTGCATTCATGGTGTTGAATCCCAGGATAAAGGGGATATTAAAACTAACTTTTCTACTTTTTTCTTTAAAAACTATTAAACCGACCTTTTTCCCCTCTTTATTCCATTTTTTACTCTGCATTTTATTTAAAGGCTTGATAATTATGTCATCAATGGTGGTAGTAAAATTGGTTATGTTAAGATTATCCTGTCTTGTTTCTACCTCTACTTTTAGACCCATATAGTCATCGGTCAGTTTATTAAAGACATCTTCAAAGGTTGTTAATCTCTTCATCTCCATTTCCTCCCATCTAACTGATATCATTACTATTATTACCGGAAAATCAGTTTTTATACTTAAAAAACCACCGGATGGTGGTTTTTTTTAAGCTACTCCATATCAAATAATCCCGGAATATTTGGAACATTAAACTCTCCGAGTATTTCCTGTTTTTTCGCTATTTCCAGTTCTTTTGCCTTTTTGAGGCCATTATTGGTTGATTCAACCAGGGCTTTTACCAGTTTGGCTTGATTAATAGCTTCCATTACCTTGGTATTTAATCTGTAATCAACTACCTTGCCTGAACCACTAACAATGGCTGTGATGAGATTATTTTCATCCTCTCCCACGATAGTAGTTGATTTTAGTTTTTCCTGCAATTTCCTCAATCTTTGTTTGACCAGCTCAATCTGACCTAATATATTATTCATATCCATAATTGTCTCCACCTCCTAGAAAAATTATATGTTTGCATACTTAATTTGATGTTAATTTTTTTTACTATTTCCCAACATCTCTTCAACATCTATTTGCAGTAGTTGTGAACGATACTGAGTATTAATTTAAGCTAACAGGCAGGAAAAACCTTTACTGATAAAGAATTTAAAATAAGACATATGGTTTCGATACCAGGTCATTGAGACCGTCGTTTACATTGGTATGAGGCTTTAGGCCGAATATTATTAAATTTACCTTAGTGTAATTAGAATTGGTAATTTGATTTTGGAGTTATAATTTGCAATTTGATTTAAAATATTATAGCTGAAGGCCAAATTTATTTTAGAAATGGAGGATTGTTTAGATGAAGATTAAAAAGAGACCCTTCGGGATGGTCGACGGAAAGCCTGCCGATCTCTTTGTATTGGAGAACAGCAATCATTTAGAGATGAAGGTCACAAACTATGGTGGTATTGTTGTTTCATTGGTGGTCCCGGATCGAGACGGTAATATGGATGATATCGTTCTCGGCTATAATCAACTGGAGGCTTATGTAAAACATAATCCCTATTTTGGAGCGATTATCGGACGTTACGGCAACCGGATTGGTAATGCTCAATTTACTCTGGAAGGGCAGAAATATACCCTGGCTAAAAATGAGGGGGAAAATAACCTGCACGGAGGAATCAAGGGTTTTGATAAGGTTGTCTGGGATGCCAAACCAGTAATGGACGATGATTATGTGGGTTTAATACTTAAATATCTTAGTAAGGATGGAGAAGAGGGATTTCCCGGTAATCTGGATGTAACAGTTAAGTATATTTTAAATAATGACAACGAGTTCAGGATTGACTACCGGGCAACTACCGATAAAACAACTATTGTCAACTTAACCAATCACTCTTATTTTAACCTGACGGGTGAAGGCTCCGGGGACATTTTGGGCCATGAAGTAGTGATTAATGCAGAAAGATTTACCCCTGTAGATGAAACTCTGATTCCGACAGGGGAACTTGCTCCTGTTGAAGGGACTCCGATGGACTTTAGGATTCCGACAGCAATTGGGGCCAGGATTGATGCTGACTATGAACAACTGAAGATTGGAAAAGGTTATGATCATAACTTTGTACTTAATAAAGATCAGGAAGGAGCAATGACCCTGGCTGCTACCGCCTATGAACCAGCAAGCGGACGCTTTATGGAAGTCTTTACAACTGAACCGGGTATGCAGTTCTATACCGGAAATTTCCTTAATGGGATGATCGGTAAGAGCGGAAAGCCCTATAACTTCCGTAACGCCTTCTGTTTCGAGACCCAGCACTTCCCGGATTCTCCCAATAAACCGGAATTCCCTTCGGTTGTCCTAAGGCCAGGTGAAGAGTATAAGACTACTACTATTTACAAATTTTCTACTATATAATTTAACATGCAAGAAGGGATGAGAGATATGGAACTGATCGATACCCATGCCCATCTGGATTTTCCTAAATTTAATAAAGATCGAGCCGTGGTAATAAAAAGGGCAAAGGAAGCAGGTGTAAATATTATTATTGATGTCGGGGGTGATCTGCCCTCAAGCCACAGAGCCCTGAAGTTGAGCCAGACCTTCCCCGGGATATATGCCACCGTAGGGGTTCATCCCCATGATGCCGATCAACTCGACCAGAAGGCTCTGAAAATCCTTAAGGACCTGGCCAAGGCCGACCGGATAGTTGCCATCGGAGAGATCGGGCTGGACTACTACTATGATAATTCGCCCAGAGAGATCCAGCGGGAAGCCTTCCGCAAACAGCTGGAACTGGCCCGGGAGGTGGGTTTGCCGGTAGTAATTCATAACCGGGAAGCAGATGAAGACACCCTTGACATTTTAAAGGAGATGAGGGTTGAAGAGATCGGAGGAGTTATGCACTGTTTCGCCAGTGATCTGAAGATGGCCCGGGAATGTCTCGCTCTCGGTTTATACCTGGCCTTTGGTGGGGTAACTACCTTTAAGAACGCCAAGAATTTGCAGGGAGTTGTTAGAGAAGTGCCTTTAGAGAAGATCCTGCTGGAAACCGACTCACCCTACCTGACCCCTCACCCCCACAGGGGGAAACGGAATGAACCGGCCTATGTCCGGTATGTTGCTGAAAAAATAGCTGAGCTAAAGCAGATTCCGTTAAAAGAGGTAGCTGAAAAAACGACTGCCAATGCCAGGGAGGTGTTTAATTTAAATGAGTGAATTTAATGATTTGGGACGGATATTAATATATATTGGCCTGTTAATTGCAGCCCTGGGAGGTTTATTACATTTTTTTGGGGGTGGTTTATCCTGGATAGGCCATTTACCCGGAGATATTAGAATTGAAAGGGAGAATTTCACCTTTTATTTTCCTATCACCACTATGATCTTGATCAGTATTATTCTGAACCTGATTATCAGGATTATTAACTTTTTTCTTCGTTAACCGAATTTTACTCATTTAGTGCTGGAGAAATTTTCTTTTTGAAACTTTTCGATTCAGTGGAAACATGAGAGAACCCTTCCCGAATTGCGGAGGGGTTTTTTCTTTAGTAAAATCTTTTCCCATCCTGAATAATCTTCTTTCATCTTGAATATTTTTTATCTGAGATAAATATTAATATTTTAACAGGTTTATTAGGGTGGTTGTATGCGCAAAGAGAGATATTTTATCAATCTAATCCTGATCTTGCTGGCTGTGTCGGCTATTTTTCCTCTGGAGATGAAGGCTCTTCTCCCCTGTGAATGTCTGGAGGATAGAATACTGGAACTAAGAAATCCGCCTATGGAGGGAGAGGATGTACTTCTTTTACAGGAGAGGTTAAGGGAACTAGGATTTTACTCCGGGCGGCTGGACGAGATATATGATGTAGAGGTAGCTAGAGCCGTAGCGGAGTTTCAAACCGAAAACCGGCTGGAACCTAATGGTATAGTAGGGGTCATGACCTGGGATGTCCTGGGTGAAGGGATTCTTCCTGTTAACAGATCCGGGAAGTCAAAAGCCCCCAAGGGGGAATTAAGTATTGTTATTAACACCTATAAAAGGACCTTAACCCTTTATGCTGATGGTAAACCCTTTAAGACCTATCCGGTTGCTGTTGGTAAACCCAGTACCAAGTCACCGGTCGGGGAATGGGCGATTATTCATAAGAGCAAGGACTGGGGTGGGGGATTCGGCACCCGCTGGTTGGGTTTAAATGTCCCCTGGGGTATCTACGGTATTCACGGTACCAATAAACCCTGGTCTATTGGGCGGGCAGCCAGTCACGGCTGTATCAGGATGCATAACTCCCACGTGGAGGAATTATTTAACTGGGTACCGCTTAAAACCAGGGTAAAGATAATCGGAGAAAGGCTACCAATAAAGGTGAACCGGGTATTAAGACCGGGCCAGACAGGTCTCTCTGTTATGCAGTTGCAGGATAATCTGCTAAAAATCGGGATTGATTCCGGTTACAGGGATGCCCGCTACGGACCGACTACCGAAAGGGCGGTCCAAGAACTGGAAGCCCAATTTGCCCTTAAAATTGATGGTATAGCTGACTGGAATGTTTTATACCTTCTGGAATTACCCGGTGAGAAATAAGGGGGATCGATATGAAGAAGAGATACGGTATTTTGATTATCATCTTTATCTTTCTTATAGCAGGCTTAAGTGTTAGTATTATCAACCGTTTTTATTCCCTTGATTATCTCTATAAATTACTGATCAAGAAGGAGTTCACCATCAATCCCAGGGCAGCTATTTCACCGGAGAAGGAGTATCTGGTTAATATCTGGTATTACCCCTTTTTCCGTACGATAGCAGCTGAAGAGGGTAGAGAGAAAGAATTCTTCCAGGAGGTTTTTATTGATCTGCATAACAAATATCCCAATCTCCGGCTTAAGATCCGTAAACTGGATTTTCTGGAGGGCCATAAAGAGCTTTTAGAGGCTCTAGAGAGGGGTAATCCCCCTGATATCTATTTAAATTTCAGTAATGATAGCTTAATTGACCCGGAATGGCAGATTCCGGTTGAGCCCTATTTAACCGATCAGGAGAAGGCAGGGTTCTATACTGTTGACTGGGGTAAGATTGACAGGGAAAATCACTTCTGGGGCTGGCCCTTTCTGGTTTACAAACAGGTCTGGATGGCTAACGGGAGGATCCCCGGTCATCGTGGCTTTATAGATAAAATTAATCATTTAGAGAAGGAAAGCCTGGCTTTAAACTACCCCGACCTTACCCTCTTATTACAGTTACTGTCGCTTAAAGGCCTGGAGAGGATTCAGGTAAAGGATGGCAGGCTAACTGAGGAGTCTTACCGGAAACTCTATGAGGTTTTTCAATGGATGCATAAGCTACGTAAAGAACAGATTTTTTCCCTGGCAACTACCAATATGGAGGATTATTTTTTAAAAGAGTTTTTGGAAAATAAACCTGTAGTCATAGGCCCGGTTAATCTCTGGCTGGAGAGATTTCTTTTAAAGAAGGGGAAGGGGAACTTTAATCAAATATATTTAGATGGACTGGTTCAGGTCTATACACTGAGTATTTTTCACCAGAAAAAATATCAGGGTGATGACCATAGCAGGGCAGTTATGGAAGTAGCAAGGTTGATGACCGAAAAGCATGCCGGACGGCTGGCCAGGGAATTGGGGCTGGAAGAACCATACATAGACTACCGGGATGGGAATAACAGACCGGATCTTACCGGTGTTAAAAGGATGCTGCAGATAACCCCGGATGTAAGGGAGTACTGGGAAGAAGTTATTACCCCTGCCTGGCTAGATTTCTGGCAAAAGGGTTTGACTCCGGAGGAAGTAATGAATAAACTGAGTAACGAAAATTTTGTTGAATAAATTGACCTTTAGGCTGTCTTTAGGCTACCGCTATTGCTTTTTACTAAATACTTTTGCATATTAATAAGGAAAATGTATTTTTTACCGGATGAGCAGAATAAATTTAAGAGATTAAAGAATGGACAGGCCTTTAAAACTATTTTTTGCAGGTTTTAATCTATTAATGGAGAATAATAAAGAAAAGGTGATTAAATATATACTATTGGAGGAGGTAGTATTTTTTCTATGAATAACCCAGTTTATATCAACGGAGAGTTTATGGAGTATGAAGCTGCCAGAATAGACTTAGAAGACAGGGGTTATCAGTTTGCTGATGGTGTTTATGAGGTAATCAATTCCTATAACGGAAAACCCTTCAGAATGATAGAACACTTTGAGAGGTTAAAGAAGAGTGCTGCAGCTCTGGAGATAAAGGTATCTGATTACGGGCAGCTGCAGGCAGACGCCGAAGAGCTGATCAGGAGGAGCGGATTTACCGATGCCTCATTATACTTACAGATAACCAGAGGGACGGAGCCCCGCAGCCATGCCTATTCCGATGACCTGACTCCCAATATTGTGATGACCGTTAAGGAATTGAAGAATCACCCCGATGAATACTACCAAAAGGGGGTTAAGGCTATTACCCTTCCCGATGAGAGATGGTCAAGGTGTTATATTAAAACAATTGCTCTTTTACCTAATGTGTTGGCCAAAAAGAAGGCTAAACGGGCCGGGGCCTTTGAGGCGATTATGGTGAGGGATGGCTTTATCACCGAGGGAACCAGCAGCAATCTCTTTATTGTTAGAGATGAGAGGATAATCACCCCGCCTGCGACCAATTATATCTTAAACGGAATTACCCGCAGGGTTATTCTTGAGGAAGCGGCTAAACTCGGATTTACGGTTTTAGAGGAGAGTATTTCTCTGGGAGAGCTTTTCGAGGCCGATGAGGTCTTCCTGACCGGGACTACTACCGAGGTTATGCCGGTGGTTGAAATTGATGGTGGGGTGATAAAGGATGGTAAACCCGGCAAAATAACCGGGAAACTGTTTGACCATTACAGGGGGCTTCTGGGATAATAATATTTTTTTGGCTAACAGGAACCTCATTCTGGTGTAACTCGTTACAGCGATTAAGGGGTTCCTTTTCTTTTTTTGACAGGGAGAATTGTATATTAATTGTTTAGTTAATCAGACTGGTTTTACTAGATTAGCTTATTTTTGTTCCCGTACTAATTCTCTAACTTCTTCTTGTATTAATTTTCTAACTTCCTCATGAACTGATCTTCGAATGGTTGATAAAATTTGCAGAGAAAAAGACTAACAATGTTCTTCAGGTTACTGGCGCCAGCTACCCTGTAGTATTAGGTGATATCACGCCGGGGAATAATTTTTATAATTATCTGGACTGGTGAACCAATTTTTCATTCCGGGGTCTTCTTTTCATTGAGCCGGTTTTCAAAAAAAATTATTTTATTATTTTTAAAAAATAAGAAGGAATTTTTATTTTTTATTAGAATTTATATATTATATATGTAACAACTAAATTTTAAGGAAGGTTATATTATGGCTATAAATGAGAAAAGTAGTTTACCTCACGGGGAATTAAGGATTAAAAGTCATCTGAATTCATTAAAGCCTGCCGAAAAAAAGGTAGGAGAATATATTTTGAAAAATGTTAGTGAGGTAATTCATCTTTCGATTACAAATTTAGCTGAAAAAGCAGGCGTAAGTGAGGCTACTGTAGTTAAATTTTGTAAAAGAATTGGCTATTCGGGTTATCAGGAGTTAAAGATTATGCTGGCCCAGTCCGGAGAAGAAGGACAGGTCCAGGGTGAATATATCTACGGTGAGATTGAGGCCGGTGATAAGATTGATGTTATCATCAATAAGATGTTCCAGATCTATAGCCATTCTTTAAATAGTACCAAAAAATTACTGCAGAATGCAGATGTAGAGACCTGTATCCAGTTGATTCTGGGAGCTGAAAGATTGTTTTTTTTTGGTTTTGGCGCTTCCGGTTTGGTTGCGTTGGATGGAGAGTTGAAATTTAAAAGAATTAATCATACTACAGAAGCTATTATTGATAATCATAATCAGAAAACGGTGGGAGCCCTTTTAACAGAAAAAGATCTGGTAATTGCTATCTCTGATTCGGGAAAAACCAGGGAACTGGTGGAATCGCTGAAAGTGGTTAGAGAGACGGGGGCTAAAATTATCGTTATTACCTCTAATCTGGGTTCTCCCGTAACCAAATATGCTGATAGGGTTTTACTGACCTCTTCCCAGGAGACTCCCTTTAGAGGTAGTGCACTGGCTTCAAGAATGGCCCAGTTAGCGGTGATTGACTTATTGTTTCTGGGGGTAGCAACCGCAGAATATGATAAAACACTGGAGGCATTAGAAAAAACCAGGAAAGTTATGCTAACGAGCAGGTTATAGCCTTTTATGGTCGGAGGCCAATTTATTCATTTAAAATGCATTAAGGGAGGTGGTACCGGCAAAAATTAATTAAATCTTCTTTTCATTAATTATATAATTTTACCAAATTAATAATTATTAAAGGGGGAAAAATGAGTGAAAAAAACCGGTTTAATGTTGATGGGGTTAGCCTTAATTTTAACGATGTTGACACCTTCGGTACTGGCTTGGGAAGGGAAGATTACTATCTGGGATGCCCCTCGCTGGCGTAATGAGGAGGGGGATCAATTCCACTGGATTAAGTCACGGATAGCTAAATTTGAAGAACTTCACCCCGGAGTCGAAATCGAACTGGTAGAGGTACCCTGGGCTGAACTGGGGGAAAAACTAAACATTGCTATTGCCGGCCGTGATTGGCCTGATATCGCTCCGGTTGATATCAGCGGTGGCACCGTAAAACTAAAGCACCTGGAACAGGGTGTAATTGAATCGCTGGATTCCTACTTTACAGAAGAGGAGCTGGCCGATTTCTTTCCGGCTGCCCTGGATGCCTATTCCTATAATGGCCATCTCTACGGAATTCCTACTTCCATGACGGTTCACTCCTTAATGCTTAATCTGGATATCTTTGAGGAGCGGGGAGTTGAGCCACCTGAGAACGGCCGCTGGACCTGGGATGAATTTATTGAGAAGATGAAAAAGCTTACCTTTGACCGGGATGGAGATGGCGAGATCGATGTTTACGGTTTTTCCACCTATATCCTTAAAGGATATTATGAGGCCTGGCCCTTCTTAATGATGGATGGAGCCAGACCCCTCTCGAAAGATAATCAGGAATATACCTTTGATAGTCCAGAAGCTATCTCTGCTTTAGAGAAGCTTGCTTCCTTGAAATTTGAGTATAAAGTCAGCCCAATGGAGATGGGTGGTGCTGACGTTGGTGGTACCTTCCAGGCCTTTGCCAACCCGGAACAGAGGACCGTTGCTGTTGAACCCTGGGCCAGCTGGGCAATTGCTACCTTGAGAAATAGTGAAAAATATAAGACAAACTTTATGGTAGCTGAGTACCCGATCGGCGAGAGTGGAGAACCGATTACCATAGGCGGTTCCGGTGGCTTTGTTGTCTTCAGACAGAGGGATAAAGGGAAGGCAGAGGTTGTCGGGGAATTTGCTAAATTCCTCTCCGATACCGAGCAGCAGTATATTTTTGCAGTTGAGTACGGTACCTTCCCGGCCCGTAAATCTGCCCAGGAGATGGATCCCTTTAAGGATAATCCGCAGATGAAACGGGCAGCGGAGATGCTGAAATATGCCATTACCGTACCCAGACATCCGAATTGGCCCCAGATCGATGAGAGGATTCAGGCCCAACTGCAGCTGGTATTAAATGGAGAGAAATCTGCTGAAGAAGCGCTGAAAGATGCCGGAAGACAGGTTGAGAGATTTCTTAAGTAAGTAAGATAATCTGGGAACTGCAAATAGATGTTTACGATTCAGTTTCCAAACATCTCTCCAACATCTATTTGCAGTTATTGACGAACGGTAATGAAGCATTAATTTTAATACTAATTACGAAAGTCAAGTTAACATTTAATAATAATCCCTCCCTGATTTAAATATAGAAACTAAATAGTGCAGGGAGGGATTAATTTGAAATGGGGTGATGGTTATTAAAAACGGGTCTCTTCTCAAGGATATTTACAAACATAAACTGGACTATTTTTTTATCCTCCCTAAGTTTATTCTCTTTATAATCTTTATTGCCTTACCGGTTGTCTGGGCTTTCTTTATTGCCTTTCAGGAATACGGGATTTTTGAAACCATCTGGGTAGGGCTGACCAATTTTAGGGATGTACTTACCGGGGATCTATTCTGGATAGCCCTCTGGAATACCTTTCGCTATACCCTGGTTGTCGTGCCCAGCCAGGTAATTATTGCCCTGATCCTGGCCAGTTTGATTAATCCGCTTAATCGCAAGGCCCAGATCTTTTTTAGGGGTGCCTATTATCTGCCTACGGTAACCTCAGTTGTTGTCATATCAATGATCTGGCGCTGGATGTATAATTCAAAGGGTTTAATCAATTATCTGCTGAGTTTATTGAATATAGATGCCGTTAACTGGTTAGGGAGTTCTACCTGGGCCCTGCCCGCAATAATTCTGATGAGTATTCTAACCCCTCCAGGAGTCGGTGTTATTCTTTATCTTGCTTCTATGGGCTCTATTCCTGAATCTCTCTATGAGGCGGCCAGAATTGATGGCGCCGGGCCAATTACCTCCTGGTTTAAGATTACTTTGCCCCTGGTTAAGCCCACTACCCTCTATCTGGCAATTCTGGGGACTATCGGTTCCTTTCAGGTTTTTGCCCAGGTATTACTCCTGACAGATGGTGGTCCGGGTTATGCTACAACTACCCTGGTCCATTTAATCTATAATTCGGCTTTCAGGGATTTCGAATTTGGCTTTGCCTCTGCCCAGGCCATTGTTCTCTTCGGTATTGTACTGTTCTTCTCTTTCATTCAGGTAAAGTTTTTAAGTTCGGATGTTGAATACTAAGGGGTGTCTTAGATGAATGTTAAAAAGATTTTCCTAAATATTGCCAAGGGTACGGTCTATCTCATCCTGATTGGCTGGGCAATTATCGCTCTGATGCCTCTATACTGGATGTTTACCACCGCCCTGCAGTTGCCGGATGAGGTATTTTCTATGCCCCCCAGGTTTATCCCGACTGTTGTTAAAAAGTTTTTTCCTTTGCTCTTAGAGGGCAAGAGGGAGGAAGCAATCTTTCTGCTAACAGAATCTCTGCGGAGCATAAGGGTTCTCTTTACCGATATTGGATTGCCAAGGTGGTTTTTAAATAGTGTTATCGTCAGTGTTACCGCGACCCTGGGTATTTTGGTCTTTGACTCGATGGCCGGCTATGTCTTTGCCAAAAAGCAATTCCCGGGCCGGGACTTTCTCTTCTGGTTGATGATCAGTACAATGATGATCCCCGGCCAGGTTACTTTAGTTCCTATGTTTATTTTAATCGGTAAACTGGGCCTAAAAAACTCCCTCGGGGCTGTTATCTTTCCTCCTTTAGCTATGGTCTTCGGTGTTTTTTTAATGCGGCAGTTTATGAAGACCATTCCTTCAGAGTTAATCGAGGCAGCCAAGATTGATGGGGCTTCAGAGTTCTCTATCTACTGGCGGGTTATTCTGCCGCTGAGTAAACCGGCCCTAGCGACGCTTGGTATTTTAACCTTTATGGCCGTCTGGAATTCCTTCCTCTGGCCCCTGATTGTGCTTAATAAGGATTATCTCTATACATTGCCTGTTGGTTTAAAGACCTTACAGGACAAAAATCTTGTTGATTATGGTCTCCTGATGAGCGGGGCTTCAATTGCGGCGATACCGATGATAATTGTCTTCTTATTTTTCCAGAAATACTTTGTTAAAGGACTGACCCTGGGAAGTTTAAAGGGTTAACGGAGGGATAAGTTTATGGTATTAAGAATTACGGAAAAAAGAAATCCTGCCAGTATGAGAATTGACCGTATGGATACAGAAGAGATATTGCATTTAATCAACCGGGAAGATGCTAAAGTAGCTGAGGCAGTTAGAGAGGAAATACCTGCTATCACCAGGGCTATAGAAAAAATTGCGGCCCGAATGAAAAAGGGGGGGAGACTGTTTTATGTAGGTGCAGGAACCAGCGGCAGGCTGGGAGTTTTAGATGCGGTCGAGTGTTTACCCACCTTCAGTGTGGAGCCGGACAGGGTTGTAGGGATTCTGGCCGGGGGTAAGAAAGCCATGTTTTTAGCCCAGGAGGATGTTGAAGACAGTATTACCTCCGGGGTTGAAGCGATGATTAAACATCAGGTCAATGAACTTGATAGTGTGGTTGGGATAGCTGCCAGCGGAAGTACTCCCTTTGTTTTAGGAGCGATTATAGAGGCTAAAAAAAGAGGTGCGGTTACAGTAGCCCTGGTCTGTAATCACGGATCGGATCTGGAAGAGGAAGTTGAGATTGCGATTACACCGATAGTTGGTCCGGAGGTTATAACCGGCTCAACCAGGATGAAAGCCGGGACGGCCCAGAAAATGATCTTAAATATGATCTCCACTACGGTGATGATTAAACTGGGCAAGGTTTATTCAAACCTGATGGTCGACCTCAAGGCAACCAATAGCAAGTTGAGGGAGCGGGCCCAGGTAATCTTTATGACAATTACCGGGGCAGATGAGAAAATGGCTACTGGATACCTGGAAAAAACCGCCTATAATGTTAAGGAAGCAATAGTTATGTTCCGCCTGGGTGTCAATTTGGAGAAGGCCAGGGATTTACTGGCGGAAAAGGACGGTTTACTGGCGGAGGTTATCGATCCTCAGGATGAGGATTAGTTTTGTTGTTTAAAGTAAAGTAAGTTATCGAACGATAGTAAGGCATTAATTTAAGATAATCAAGCCTTAATTTAGTTAGGATGATTTAAATGAGACCTAAAAGATTATTTGTAATTATTATTTCAATTATAGTTTTGTTCTCTTTTTCAATTATGGCTAAGAAGCCCCCCCGGCTATACAATGATCTACCCGGTTATTTACAGGATTTTAAAAAGACTGTGGAAAGGCAGGCCCGTGAATACCCAGATACCTTTTATTTAAGTGCTACAACCGGGGAAAAGGTTGTTGCTCTTACCTTTGATGACGGACCCGACCTGGACAATACCCCTGCAATCTTAGATATACTGGGGGAGGCTGGGGTTAAGGTAACCTTTTTTCTGGTAGGGGAAAAGGTTGAAAAATACCCGGAGATAACCAGGAGGATTATGAGAGAGGGTCATCAGCTGGCCAACCATTCCTGGTCACATAGTGATCTCAGGGACTTGAGTAATGAGAACATTTTAGATAAAGAGATTTTTCCAACATCGAGGCTGATAGCGCGGCTTACGGGAAATTATCCCCGCTATCTCCGTCCGCCGTATGGTGCAATTAAAGACCGGACTATTGAATTACTGGAGCAAAAGGGCTGGAAGATTGTAAACTGGTCGCTCGATTCCTTTGACTGGAATAATTCACAGAATACCCCGGATGAGATTATCGAAAAGGTTGAAAGGTATATTCATCCGGGTGCGGTTATACTTCTACACAGTGGTGAGGTAAATAGTTCAACCGTAGAGGCCCTGCCGGAATTGATTAATAGATTAAAGGAGAAAGGGTATAAATTTAGAACTGTTGAGGAATTAATCCCTCAGGGGAAAGGAGATTATCTCACTATAGATAAACTGAAAGAGCTGTCCCGAACCCTGGGGGTGGCTTTTGTTAAAAGGTCAAACTGGCCCTTAGGGGTTATTATCGGTCATGAAGGTCTTCTCATTGACGGTGACCTCTACCATTTCGTATTTTATTAAGGGAGTGGTTGTTGGGCAGTCAAAGGGTAAAGGATAAACTACAAATACAAAAAATTTCCTAACATCTCTTCAACATCTACTTGCAGTTTTGGAGAGGTCATATTTCTTTAAGTAAGGAGGAGCTCATGAAAACGGGGCTGGAAGTGTTTTTAGAAAGAGAATACAGGAAATATAAAGGAGCGATTCTCGGGCTGATTACCAATCCTTCCGGAGTTGACCGGAGATTAAGGTCAACGATTGATCTGATCTATGGTCACCCGGAGCTGGATTTGAAACTATTGTTCGGACCTGAGCACGGAGTTAGGGGCAACTGGCAGGCCGGGGTTAAGGTCGCTGATACCCTCGATGAGAATACAGGTTTGCTGGTAAAGAGCCTCTACGGTTCGAGTAAGCATTTGAGCCCGGAGATGATTAACGGTCTTGATGTTATTATCTATGACCTTCAGGATGTAGGTGCTAGATATTATACAATTATTTATACCCTGGCTTATGCCCTGGAGGGGGTCAAGGAAGCCGGTAAAAAAATGATTGTTCTTGATAGACCCAACCCCATCTCACCGCTGGATGTTGCCGGTAATGTAATAAAAGATGACTATAACTCCTTTGTAGGCGGTTACCGTTTGCCAATAGTTCACGGAATGACAGTAGGGGAGCTGGCTTACTATTTCAACCGGGAGTTTGAGATAGGGGCCGAGCTGGAGGTAGTCAAGATGGAGGGATGGGATCACGGTCAGTGGTATGAGGAGACCGGTTTACCCTGGGTCTATCCTTCACCCAATATGCCGACTGTTGAGACCGCCATTTTATACCCGGGCACCTGTCTCTTTGAGGGAACCAATCTCTCTGAGGGAAGAGGGACGACCAAACCCTTTGAAATTATCGGGGCCCCCTGGATATCGGCCGGGCAGTGGGCCAAGGAATTAAATAGCCGTGGATTACCAGGTGTAGTCTTTAGGCCGGTTTACTTTTCCCCCACCTTCTCCAAGTATCAGGGCGAGCAGCTTGAGGGTGTCCAAGTCCATATCATGAACCGGAAGGAGATTGACCCTGTAAGGATCGGGATCACCATGCTGGCTTCTGCCTTTAAGAACTTCCCTGAATCAGCCTGGATAGATTATGATGGTGAATATTTTATAGATAAATTAGCAGGCGATGATTACCTGAGAGAGGGAATTAATCAGGGTTATGGTTATTCGGAGATCAGCAAACAGTGGAAAGAAGAGCTTACAAGATTTAAAAAGATTAGGGAAGAATACTTATTATATTGATGTTTATTTACTTATTCAGGGATAAATGAACTTTTATTCTGAAAATAGCATTATTCAAATGAAAACGTGAACAAATTGACTTCGTTAATTGATTTCTTACAAAAAAAAAAAGAGGAGAAAGAGAATGAAGGTTGAAATTCGAAAATACCAGGTTGGAGATTTCGAGCAGGTCATTAACCTCTGGAATAAATGTCTCGTCAGGGATTATATCTCTCCGGCCCGCTTCCAGCTGAAAGTACTGGCCGATAGCAATTTTGATCCTGAGGGCTGTCTGGTGGCTGAGAACAGGGAGAAAATTATTGGCTTTATGCTGGGGATCATCAGAAAGTTACCCCTTGAGGATATCGGTTTACAGGAAGATCTCGGCTGGATTACTGTTTTCTTTGTTGATCCGGAATATAGAAGGCAGGGTATCGGGCAGAGACTGCTTGAGGGTGTGCTCGATTACTTTAAAGAGAATAAACGTAGGTCTATCTATGTTTCTAATTATGTGCCTAATTATTTCTTTCCGGGTGTTGATGTCGATGCCTATCAGGCTGCTTTTAAGTTTCTACAAGCCAACG
The DNA here is from genome assembly GCA_029981855.1 of Halanaerobiales bacterium. Lineage (GTDB taxonomy): Bacteria > Bacillota > Halanaerobiia > Halanaerobiales > DTU029 > JARRCS01. Next base: position 25,314 of record JARRCS010000025.1, read on the forward strand.
GTTTTAAAGATAAGAGCAGGGTAATCGGTATGGGTAATGAACTACAGGATATGGTTGTTCCTGAAAGGGTTAATCAAAAGATAAAAGAGCTTGAGGCCGGGGGAATATATATTAAGGAGTTTGCCAAAAAATACACATATTCCCTCTTAAACTTTCTAAGACGGGAGTTTCCCGGGGACTGGGCCGGGACTATCGTGGATAAAATTAAGGCCGGTAACGAGGATGAGATCATTATTGCCGTCAGGGATGAAGAGGTCCTGGGTTACTGCCAGTTTGAGGGGCCCCACTTCGGCCCCTTCGGAGTCAGTGAGAAAGTGAGGGGTAAGGGGATCGGCTCCCTCCTCTTCTGGAAGGTGGTTGAGAAGATGAAGGAGAATGGGCACCACTTTATCTGGTTAGCCTGGACCGGGGGAGATGCAGCCAGGTTTTACCGGGAAAAGGGTAATCTCTATCAGACCAGAGAACATTCAATTATGGTTAAAGAACTGAAAGGTTAACAGTTTAAATTTTACAAAAAGTAAAAATGCTAAACAAGGGGGTTTTTTGATGGATACTAACGATAAACACAAAATTATGGTGGTAGGGGCGCATGCCGGGGATGCCGAGATCATGGCCGGGGCCGTAATTGCCAAATATACCCAGGCCAGACATGAGGCAGTCCTGGTGCATATGACACCGGGGGAGAAGGGGCATAAGACTATTCCTCCGGAGGAGTATGCCAAACAGAAAAGGGAAGAGGGGCAAAGGGCAGCAGAAGTATTAGGTGCTAAAGCCATCTTTTTACCCTATAAAGATGCCGAACTCCCCCTGAATGATGAAGTCAAATACCGGCTCTGTGATATTATCCGGGAAGAGAAGCCGGATATTATGATTACCCACTGGAAGGGGAGTATCCATAAGGATCATGAATATACCTACCGGATAGTCCAGGATGCTATCTTTTATGCCGCTTTACCGGCGATTAAAAGGGACCTACCCGCCCATGGCTGTTATACCCAGTATTTTGCCGAGAACTGGGAAGACCCTGAGGGCTTTGAAGTAGATACCTATATCGATATTACCGACAGTTATGAAGTCTGGTTAAAAGCAGCTAACGAATACGAGCTTTTCTCCGGTTCTATCTCCAATTTCAGGCATCTGGATTATTACAAAGCCCTGGCAGTAATACGGGGGTGTCTATCCGGGAGTAAATATGCTGTGGGAATGATGAGGCCTAAAGGGGCCAAGATCTTTAAAGGAAAGGTTCTTCCGGGTAAGGAACTTTAAAGGGAGGAAGGTTTCATGGATCTAAATAAATTAGTTTCAGATATGTCCACGGAAGAGAAGGTC
>JARRCS010000039.1 GCA_029981855.1 Halanaerobiales bacterium
TTTCTTTCCACGTTCAGTGACAAGTTTAATAATCTCTTTTTTGTATTCAGGAGTAAATTTCTTCTTTCCCATTAGCTGAACACTTCCTTTCATATTTTTTATTATAGCAAACTTTCTCTGTGTCCAGCAAATCGGGTACAGGTCAGATATCTCGAAAATTTTTAAAAGTCAAGTTTGCTTTATTAACTCAAGATGAAAAAGCCATCTTAAAAAATAATAAACCTGGAATATACTTAATACCTGAGTAAACTACCTAACTTTCTGTACTTTCCGATTTCAGGTTAAAAATATTGTTTCTTTGGAAGGAGGTTAATTCAAATTTGTCGAATATTAGATATAATTAAGATGGATGGGAGGAAATGGAATGTCAAATAAAAGGAAACCGGACCAACTGGTACAATCATTAGATAGGGCTCTAAATATATTGGAAAAAATTGTTAAATCAGATGATGGCCTGGGAGTTACCGAATTAAGTAATTCCCTTGGTTTACACAAAAGCACCACTTATCGACTGTTAGCTACTTTAGCATATCGTGAATACGTGAAACAGGATTCAAAAAATGACAAATATAAGGTTGGTATTAAACTTTTTGAATTGGGAAATTTAGCCTTAAATAAATTGGAAGTACGTAATGAAGTACGACCGTTTTTAGAGGAATTGATGGCCAAGACGGGTGAAACAATACATTTAGGTGTTATTGATGATAGCGAAGTGGTTTACATTGATAAAGTTGAAAGTCCCCAGACAATAAGGATGTACTCTGAAGTAGGGAAAAGAGCACCAGTTCATTGTACAGGTTTGGGTAAGGTATTGTTAGCTTATTCTTCTCTGGAAGTTATTGATAAGTTCATTGAAGAAAATGGTTTACCGGCTTATACCAATAATACTATAACAGAAGTTGATATTTTTAAAAAACATTTAGATAAGATACGGAGACAGGGTTTTGCAATAGATAATGTAGAACATGAAGAAGGGATCAGGTGTATAGCTGGGCCTATATTCAATTATAAGGGCAATGCTGTAGCTTCATTTAGTATATCTGGCCCAACGATGAGAGTGACTGAAGATAAAATATCTGATTTTGTTGAACTGGTGCGGGCTTATTCTAAGAAGATGTCTCGAGCTTTGGGATTCATAGGGTAATATATTTGCGGATTTTGAGACGGTTCATTTAATTTTTCTAAACTGGTGGTTTGCTCATCGACTTGTTTGACAATTATAATCAACTGGATGAATATAGAGGATTTCGGCATGTTGTCAGAAACATCTATACCTTTAATCTGTCTGAAAAAAAGAATTGAGCCCCTGGTGGTAAATAATTCAAAATGTATATGAACGGATAAAAGAAGAGATTTATAAATCTATCACTTTTATGGAAAGGGAAACTGAATCATAAAACTACAGTCGCTGGAATCCGTGGTAAAAGAAACAGAGAGAATAAAAAAATCCGTAAAACAGGAGGTATGACGATGCTCAAAGAATCATCACTCAAACACCCGGAACTGGCCGGGGAGGGAAAAAAGAAGATAGACTGGGTTGCAGATAAGATGGATATCCTCAATGAGATAAAAAAGGAATATGAAGCCGATGCCCCATTTAAAGGAATGAATGTCGCTATCTGTTTACACCTGGAGGCAAAGATGGCCTATATGGCTAAGGTGATCAAGGACCTCGGGGCAAGGGTAGCTATCTGCGGTAGTAATCCCCTCTCAACCCAGGATGATGTAGCGGCCGGATTAGCTGAATATGGTGTTGAGGTACATAGCTGGTATGGGGCAACTGAGGAAGAGTATGATGAAAATATAAACAAAGTGCTGGATATAAAACCTCATTTGCTTATCGATGATGGTGGGGATCTAGTTGAGAAGATCCATGCGGAACGAAGGGAATTAATAGATGGAATTATCGGTGGGGCAGAGGAAACCACTACCGGAGTACACCGCTTAAGGGCGAGAGAAAAGGAAGGGAAATTAAACTTTCCCATGATTGCCGTCAATGATGCCTACTGTAAATACCTCTTTGATAATCGCTACGGTACCGGCCAGTCGGTCTGGGACGGGATTATGCGGACCACTAATCTGGTTATAGCCGGGAAGACCGTTGTTGTCGTCGGTTACGGCTGGTGCGGTAAGGGGGTTGCCATGCGGGCTAAGGGGTTAGGGGCCCGGGTTATTATCTGTGATGTTGACCCCATTAAAGCCAGTGAGGCCTGGATGGATGGGTTTGAGGTTATGCCGGTCCAGGAGGCAGCGAAGAAGGGCGATATCTTTATTACCGTCACCGGGTGTAAGGATGCTATCCGGGAGGAGCACTTCCAGGTAATGAAGGATGGGGTGATACTGGCCAATGCCGGCCATTTCGATGTGGAGATCAGCAAACCGGGGTTAAGTAAATTAGCGGTAAAGGTGGAGGAGGTCCGGGATAATATTAAAAAGTTTCAGCTTGCAGACGGCCGTAAGCTCTATCTCCTTGCCGATGGTAGGTTGGTTAACCTGGCGGCTGGTGATGGGCATCCGGTGGAAATCATGGATATGAGTTTCGGCCTGCAGGTTTCTGCCCTCTTATACCTTAACGAAAATAGGGGTCTGGAAAATCGGGTATATAATGTACCCCGTGAGATTGATGAAAAGGTGGCCAGGCTTAAGCTTAAATCACTGGGGATAACCATCGATGAGCTCTCTCCTGAGCAGAAGGATTATCTGGCCAGCTGGTGAAGAACAAGTTGGTTTCGCCCATAATCATTAATATTGTAAATTTGTTGATGCCGGAAACTATGTTATCCAGATCGATAAACCCAGTTGGGATAATGGCATATACTCCGTTTTATCTATTAAAGATGAGGTTAAACGGGATGGGGTGAGATTTTAATGGATGAAAGAGGTGTTCAATCATGTTAATAAAGGAAGTACGTAGTATAATAAAAAATTATTCTGAAGAGGAATTAAGGATTCTAATAGCTGAAATGTATAAAGTGATACCTAAAAAGGTGAAGCAAGAAAAAAATATTGACAAGATGATTGAGGATATTAATAACTTTATGCGTTCTAGAAAAAGGGTTACCAGGCAGAAAGAAAGTATTGACCTTGAATCGCTGAAATATGAAATTGAAGAATTTATTGATTATTCCTATAAACAGTATTATTTCGCTCCCAACAGTTATGTCCATAAAAGTGAAAGATCTAAATGGAGATTTAAAGTAAGTAAATTTATTAAGGAATTAGAGAAGGTAAATGGTAATGCTGAGGATAATGCTACTGCTACAGAGCTGCTGGAAAAACTATATGAAGTACTCTGTTATGGATATTATTATGTAATATTTAGCAGTAATGAACCTTTTCGTTCTATTAGAATGAGTCAGTCGGAAGTGTTTGATATGGTCATAAGACGGAAGTTTGCTGACGGGATCAACAAAGAATCAATTACATATGCGCTCAAGTTAATGGCTGCCAATAAACCGGATAGTAATTTAATACCGGAAATATTAAAGTATTTAAAGACACCTGATTCTAAGCAACTGGCTATAGAACAGTGTAATTTCCTGAAACAGATAATAAAAGATGGTGGTTTATTAACCGGTAGTAAATTAGAGCAGACCCATTCAGGGGAATATATAACCAGCAGCAGAATTAATGTTCTTGTTGAAATGGCCTTTTATTGTTATCTGGAGTTGTCGGAACATAAGACAGCATGTGAATACTTTAAAAACAATTATGAAGAAAGTGACAGTGAGGTAAGATTATATGTACTGTTGCTGTTATTGTTTACAAATGGCCTTAAAGATTGCTGGGTTTATGAATACGAAAAGGCTGTAGAGGAAGGGATAAAACCAAGGAAACGATTGACAGATATGTACAGTTACATTCTTGAAAATAATAAGTTACCGGATTTTATGTTTTAAAATAAATATGCTTTAATCGACTACTATGCTCTATAAATTATACAAAAATGTTTAATTATTTCTTGTAGAGTGGTATGGAGTGCCCGGGTTACCGAAGTGTCCCGAAGGGACATTTGGGCATCTGCCGGGAACTCGGCAGATAGGCGCCGTTCGGCGGCCAGCCGAACAAACCGTGCCCTTGGGAACACGGGCATTCCGATAGGCCGCCTATATATCAGCTTACAGGCCCTGTCTGAGCATGAGAATCATTGTAACTACTATTTTTCCTTCATTTTTTTAGGTGATTAATTATACTTTTTCTGCTGAAATAAGCACCTTAAGAATGTTTTTTTCTATATTCGGAAGCACTCATGCCTTTTAACTGACGGAAAACCCGAGAAAAGGTCTGATAGGAGTTAAAACCAACTTCAAAAGCAATGTCAATAATCTGCATGTTGGTAGATGCCAGTAAACCACAGGCGTGTTTTATCCTGATATCGTTAAGGAAGGAATGGAAGGTTGTCCCGAATAATTCCTTAAAACTGGTACTTAGATGGCTATAACTGATATTGAATTTGTTTGCTATACTTTGGAGATTGATATCTTCCCGGTAATGATTATGAAGGTAAAAGATAATCTCCCAGATATAGCGCTTGCTTTTTTGGAGATCTTCTTCCCCTTCAGGGGTGTAATGCCTCCTGGTCCGGTCAAAGATAACAAAGAGCTCGACCATCTTAGCATTAAACAGGAGATTCTTCCATACTCTATCCCTCATACCCTCTTCCATTAGTTCCTCAAAGATATTAGTTATTTTAGAGAAATATTTATCCTCAATATGGGCATAAGAAGGCAGGTTGTCTGAGGCAAAAACCATTTCATTTAATTCTTCGATTATCTTACCTGGACCAAAAAAAGTCTCCAGACCGACATTACAATTGTATAATTTGAGAGGGCCATCTTCTGCAATTATTTCGTGGACCTGATAGGGCAAAAGAAGGGTAAAGGTTCCTCTTTTTAAATCATGTTTTTTACCGTTTATAATCTCAATACCTTTTCCTTCCACAACAAAGGAAAACTCCAGAAAGGTATGGCGGTGGGCAGGAAAATGGTCTTCTACAGTATTTAATCTTAAAATAAAGTGTTTATTAAGCTCATGTTTTAAAGGATAGACCTGCAAATTAATCACTCTCCTGATGGAATCAATGTATAACTATATTCTATCATAGATTGTTTAAATTCTAACACAAATTATTTAAATTCTAAAAAAATAATATATCTACGCAAAAACTGAGATGTAGTCTGAAAATTTATACTATATAATATTGCTAGAATATGGTAATTAAATTAAGGGTATTTACTTTTAAAAATGATCTGGAAGCATGGAGATTTGGAGGAACCTATGAGGCAGAGACAGGTAATCCCCCTATCAAGCACTCTACTTTTAATAATGGCTCACTACAGGCTAATGTGAAATGGTTGGCAGATAAAGGTTGGTCAGAGGTGAAACTGGCTAGGCAGGTTGAAGATATGTCTGACTATATTAAGGTCAGCTTTGAAATGTATGTTCCAGTAGCAGGCCTAGATAATTCTGGTTATCTTAAGCCATTCTTTGCCCTTAATTGGGAAAAGATTGGTCTGGGAGAATTTGATACAAAAGTTGCTGATGCAGAAAGAGTAGAGATTGATGGTGAAGAATACATTAAAATAGAGGTTAGCAAGGAATATGAAAAACGAAATGAGAAAAATGAGCTGGAAATAGGCCTGGTAGGTAGTAACCTTGATTATGAGGGCCCTGTTTATATAGATAATGTGCGCTTAATTAAAAAAAGTTATCAATAATAGTTAATATACTAAAAAAAATATATTAGAATGAGCCCTGGGAACTCCGGGGTTTTTATTTTAATAGAATGAATTGGATAAATTCTAAAAAAATAAAAGATAAGCAAAAAAAATTGAGATGTTATTTGGGTTTTTTTAAGATATATGTAAGTGTTATAATGAAATGGATAAAAAATGTTCAACAAAAATGGAGAATCTATTTCCAAAAAATAACCTCTTTCTGGTATAATTATTCATTGATAA
>JARRCS010000001.1 GCA_029981855.1 Halanaerobiales bacterium
GGTGGCAATAGCGGAGGGGCAACACCTGTTCCCATTTCGAACACAGCAGTTAAGTCCTCCAGCGCCTATGGTACTGCAAGGGAGACCTTGTGGGAGAGTAGGTCGCTGCCGAAATTTATTTTATATATTTTAACAAGTGAATAAAAGGTATTTCTTGTTTCAAGTATAATATGAAATAAACATTTTCTGAGCGAAGTTAAGGTATTGAAGATGTCTAAAATTAAATAAAATATAATTGTTTCGAGCGAAGTTAAGGTGTTACCATTGAGCGAGAAACAATTATAAGAACACTCCCCGATAGCTCAGTTGGTAGAGCAGATGGCTGTTAACCATCGAGTCGCAGGTTCGAGTCCTGCTCGGGGAGCCATTTTTTTTATAATAACAAATTGGCCTTCGGCCATAATATTTAATTAATATAAATTTGTTGATGCTGGAAATAATGTTATCACATAACATAGTTTTTTAGACATTAAAATATTTGTAATATAATTGTCGATAATGTATAATATTTAAGGAATTTTAAATAAAAGGAGATGCTATATGAGCAGAAATAAAGTTTCCCGTTTATGGAATGGATTATGACAGTTAGCCGATTCTAAGATCTGGGTTGTTTCTACCGTTCCTATGTTTGTAGGAGCAGCTATGGCATATAACTTACATGGGGTCTTTAATTTATACTGGTTTATCTGGATCCTGCTGGGTATGTATTTAAATGAGATCGGCAAAAATGCTATTAATGAAGTTTGTAGATTACAATTCAGGTGTCGATAGATTTATTAGCGGTAAAGAAAGAACTCCGGTACAGACCTATCAATTAGTAGGTTTAACTATGGTTATTGCTACTATTCTTGATAGAATAGTTTAAAGGTCTTGAGCAGATGAAAAACCGAAGCCAATTTGTTATTTATAAAACAGGTTTCCGACCATTAAAGCAACGGCAATGACAAGGACAGCTTTAATCCATTTTTCACCTTTATTTACGGCCAGGGCACTGCCCAACCAGGCTCCGAACCCATTTCCTACTGCCAGGATTAAACCTAAAAGCCAGTTAACATTACCACTAAAGATAAAGACAGGCAAGGATGAAAGCATATAGATTAAAACGACAAAGACTTTAATACTGTTTATTTTAACCAAAGATAGACCGGTAATAAGGGTAAGGGTTGTGATAATGATTAAACCTACTCCAGCTTGAATAAAACCGCCATATATCCCCACAAAGAAAAATGAGATAACAGCAATAATCTTTCGTTTTTGAAAGAGATTTTCTTCCACTTTAGAAAATCTTTTGGTTGGATTCCAGAGGATCAGGACTAACGTAATAATCATGAGCAAAGCCAGTATCCGGTTGAAAACCTGATCGGAAAGGGAGATAGCTATCCGGGCTCCAATAATAGAGCCGATTACGGCTGGAATTCCTAACATGAGACTCAGCCGGTGATTAAAATAACCCTTATTCTTAAAATTACTTACAGCTACAATATTCTGGAACAATAAAGCGATACGATTGGTTCCATTGGCAACTGCCGCAGGTAGACCTAAAAAAATAAGTACGGGCAGGGTGATAAGTGATCCACCCCCGGCAAGGGTATTGATAAACCCACCGGCAGTTCCCGCTATTAAGATTAAGATAATTTGTAATAAGTCCATTCGCTTTCATCCTCTCTGATTGTGATACCTTATCTAATATATCATGTAAATAATATTACTTTCAATAAATATACATAATTTAAAGATTTAAAGTGGTTTCTTCTTGATTGATAAAATCTTTATTTGATAAGGTTATTTTTTGTAGTATATATTAATAGTTGGATATGCAAAGTTTTTAAAGCAAGGCAACTGAGAGGAGTATTTTTTTATGCAGAAAATCAGGCTAAGGGATTTATTTTTAATCTTTTTAAGAATAGGCGGTTTTACCTTTGGTGGCGGATATGCCATGTTACCGCTGATTGAAAAAGAACTGGTGGAGGAAAGAAAATGGCTTAGCGGTCAAGATTTTTTAGATATTATTGCGGTTATCCAGGGAATACCGGGGATAATTGCTATTAACTCATCGCTATTTATCGGATATAAGTTGAGGGGGATCCTGGGTGCTCTGTCATGTGTTCTGGGTATCAGTCTGCCCCCAATTTTTATTATTACATTAATAGCCGAATTCTTACTTAATTTACAGCATAATGCTCTGATAGTATCGTTATTTACCGGAATCAGGGCCTGTGTTGTTGTCATAATTTTCTGGGCTGGCTACAGGATGGGGAAAAAAGCGATTATCAGTTACAAGAGTCTCTTTTATACTGTCGGAATGGTCATCGGAATGATGGTATTTAAACTACATCCGATAATATTAATTGGATTGGCAGGAATTATTGGCATATTCACCAATACAGAATCAGAGGAGCTTAACCATGATCATAATTGAACTCTTTATTACCTTTTTCAAAATCGGATTCTTTACCTTTGGCGGGGGCTATGCGATGTTACCGCTAATTCAGGAAGAGATGCTTGCTCATGAATGGCTTACGATAGAGCAATTTCTTGATATTGTAGCCGTATCGCAGATGACCCCGGGGGCAATAGCCATTAATAATGCCACCTTCGTCGGGTATAAGATTGCCGGAATCTGGGGGATACTGGCTACAACTTTCGGGGTAATATCACCTTCATTAATAATCATTGCCATTGTGGCAACCTTAATGCATAAATTCAGTGACCACCCCTATGTCGAAGCCGCCTGGCAGGGTATCAGGCCGGCAGTGGTAGGATTAATTATGGTAGCGGTTATCTCTCTAGGGAGGGAAGCTATCAACGGAATAAATGGAGTAATAATTGGAGCTATTGCCTTATTTTTAATTGCTAAAGTTAAGTTACATCCCATTCTGGTTATTATTATTTCAGGAGCACTGGGAGTCGTGGTTGGACTAGTTTAACGATGAAAAGCATTTTTTCCATTTTAGTCTAATTTGTAACAAATATTTGCTGATTATACCATTTTGACAATTAGATTTTGTTGTTGTAATATAATAAATGTAAATAACTGCAATAAATTTATTCAACCTGTGGTGCGGCTTTCTTGGCAAGATAAAGCGTTATTTATGGATAGGCAAAGTAGGCCATGCAGTAAAGATATTAAGGGAAATAGAAGATAAACATAATACCCCAGATGTATTAAGGGTAAAAGGAATGCTCCGCCTGAAGATTGTGGAGGGGTATGGGGTTATATGAGGCTTTTAGATATTATTAGAGATCCTGAAGACCCTGAGTATGAAGAAATGATGGAGTGGTTAGGTGAGGAATTTGATCCGGAGTATTTTGATTTAGAGATGATTAATAAATTAATGCAGAGTTAACATTCATAGGCTTTATCTTATTTTCAAATTTCCTGGCGTTATGAAGATGGTGAAATAGAACTGACCGAATTTAATAAAAGCAGGAGAAATATCTTCTGCTTTTGTTTTAGTAGATGTGTTGGTTTGGAAATTTATAGGTTTATAGTGAAGGTATGAAATAATATCATTAATTATGTAAAAGAAAGGTGAAAAATAATGATCAGGGTCTATCTGGTTGATGATCACCCCATTGTGCGTGAGGGTTTAAAAACATTTCTTAGTACCCAGGCCAAAATAAAGATTGTGGGGGAAGCAGGTGATGGAGAAACAGCGTTGAAAGAAATAGAAAAAGAGGAACCTGATGTAGCTATTGTTGACCTCCATCTGCCCGGAATTGGAGGAGTTCAATTAACCCGGGAAATAAAAGAGGTTAGTTTTAATACCCAGGTAATTATCCTCTCCAGTTTCAGTGAGGATAGTGAGGTAATAGCTGCTATAGAGGCTGGGGCATTAAGCTATCTTATGAAAGATTCTCCCCCTCAAAAACTTATTGAAGCTATTATTGCAGCTCGGGAAGGAGAACCGGTTTTACACCCCAGGATTGCTAAAAAATTGATGAATAGAGTTAGTAGAAAAGAGCCTGTTATTGAGTCTTTAACTGTAAGAGAAGAAGAAGTGCTGGCTCAACTGGTTAAGGGACGTTCCAATAAAGAGATTGCTGATGAATTATTTATTTCTGAAAAGACAGTAAAGACCCATGTAAGTAATATTTTACGCAAATTGGATGTAAAAGATCGGACTCAGGCAGTTATCAAGGCCATTAAACACAATCTAATTAATAACAGGTGATAATATGCAAAAAGAATTTTTAAAAGAAATATTTAGTGATGCCAGGCAGGGTGCCTTAATAGGTATAGGTATATCATTAATATTTATGCTGGCCTATGTAGGGCTAACAGCCAATATCATGGTCTGGGTAGGGTATATAATCTTTGGAAGTATGGTAGGTTTTCTGATTTCATTGGCTAATGAAGTAATGGCCAGATTATTTGCTGCTATATTTCCTGGTTATGTTGATTATATTTTTTTCCAGATGATAGTAACTTACATTGTGAGTTTTATCACTTTTTATGGTATTACTATGTTATGCAATCTCCTTCCTTTTTTCCAGATACCTGAAAATTACATTTTTTATGTCAGTATGGGGGTAGGTATTGCTTCAGTTATGGTCTCTCTCTTTTTTATTTCTATTCATGAAAAGGAAGAAAAGCTCCGTTTGGAAAAAGAGAATAAAGAGCTGGCATTAGTAGAAGAGAGAAATCGGATTGCTCGGGAGCTCCATGATTCGGTATCCCAGAATTTATTTGGGATCAATCTTAATCTCAATACATTAAATTACCTGCTGGATCAGGACCTGGGGGAAGCCCGGCAGATTATCAACCAATTGCAGGAAATGGTCCAGGAGGTTCAGACAGAAATGAGGTTGATGATCTATGAATTGCGACCTCTTGTTCTAAAAGAAAAGGGCTTTTTTGAAGCTGTAGAGAGTCTAGTCAATCTATTCCAGGTTCGTTATAATCTGGATATTAATTGCCAGGTTACGGGAGATGAAGGTAGTTTAGATAGTAAAGTCCAATTGGCTTTATATAGAGTACTACAGGAGTCATTAAATAATGTTGTTAAACACGCTAAGGCAAACAGGGTCAAGGTGGTTATAAAAGTAAGGGATGGCAAGGTAGAGTTAATAGTTCAGGATAATGGAAGAGGATTTGATTTAAAGGAGATAGACAGAGATGATCATTTTGGTATTAAAAGTATGAAAGAGCGCATTGAGCAGGTTAATGGCGAGTTTAATATTGATTCGACTGTAGGAAAAGGAACGAGTATAGAAGTAAAGATTTAGGGATTAAATTATTGTTTTTACTACTTGAATATTTTATTTCCATAACAGGTGGATTATGGAAACGATCTACGCCAAAAGTAGGAGAAATATCTCCTACTTTTTTTCTTTTTTAAATGGAACTATTACTAGATGTGGAAATTATCTATTGCTTTTATAATGAGCTTAAAGAATAAAAATGTTAAGTTCATACTATAGGAAATTCCTTTTTTAAACTGCAAATAGATGTTTCCGATTCAGTGGAAATTTTTTTGATGACTCTAAGGTTCATCTCCGTTAAAAATCAGGTAAACTTATCAAATGGGTCATCCTAACCCGAAGATGGAAAATATTGGATTAAAGAAGATGGGTGAACTTAATTCTTGAATGCAGAACGAAAAGGGAGTGGATAGTTATGGCTATTATTAGAGCAGAGGCCCTGGAGAAAGTTTACTTTACTCAGGCAGAAAAGATTGAGGCTTTAAAAGCAGTCAATCTTGAGATTAATAAAGGTGATTTCATAGTTATTAATGGGCCTTCCGGAAGTGGGAAGACTACTTTACTTAATCTTCTATCAGGTATCGACAAACCAAGTGGAGGGGAGTTATATTTTGACGGTTTTCCCCTGGGAGAGTTTACAGATAGTGAACGGACAGTAATCAGAAGAGATAAAATTGGCCTTGTTTTTCAGTCTTTTGAGTTAATTCCTGTGCTAACAGCCCGGGAGAATGTGGAATATCCATTGTTATTACAAAAGATAAAACGGGTAGAGCGCCGAGAAAGGGTTGATGAGATTTTAGCCAGGGTTGGTCTGGCAGAGATGGCTGATCGATTTCCTGCTCAATTGTCCGGCGGGCAGAAACAGAGGGTTGCTATCGCCAGGGCCCTGGTTACCCGACCCGAGGTGGTCCTGGCTGATGAGCCGACCGGGAATCTTGATTCTGAGATAGGACAGAAGATTATTAAGCTTATGCTAAGATTAAATCAAGAATATAGTGTTGCCTTTGTTATTGTTACCCATGATCTTTCTATTAACAAATACGCCAAAAAACTAATCCAGATTAAAGATGGGATATTGAGTTTGAGGGAGGTGAATAGCCATGTTGAAGATAGCCTGGCGAAATGTCTTGAGAAATAAGCGACGCTCTCTTTTGAGTCTACTAATTATAGTTATTGGTGTTACCGTGTTATTTCTGGTAAAGGGATATATTATCTCTACTTATGCTGGTTTAAAGATGATGTCTGTGGCTCAATATGGTAATCTTCAAATTGCTAAAGAGGGTTACTGGGATAATCGGGATAATCAACGACACCTCTTGACAGAAAGTGAGATTGCTGAGATTAAGGGAATCCTGGCTGAAAATGAGGATATAATAGATTGATTATACTACCGAACTCAGTATCTCCGGTATTCTGGGCACAGAGAAGGGGAGTACTATCGTTTCCGGGATTGGAGTGGAACCAGGCAGTAGTCAGAGACAGAATATTATAATCTAGAATGGCACAAACCTTTTTGCCGGGGATAAAAGCCGGATTCTTTTAGGTGAAGGGATTATGAAAAAGCTTAATTTAAAGGTGGATGAATGGGTCTCAATTATGGCTACCACAATTGATGGTGCTTATAATGCCGGCAGTTTACAGGTGACCGGTTCATTTTCAATGGGTAATGCTGATGCTGATAATTTCTATATTATGTTACCCATCAGTTTTGCTCAGAACCTGTTAAACACTGATGGAGTAGATAAATTTATTGTTAATCTTAAAGATACTGAGATGACCACAGCAACAGTTAACTGGCTTAAAAACAGGTTCGATGAGATGGGGCTGAGAGTAGAAATTAAGAGCTGGTCAGACCTGGCGGCTTATTATCACCAGGTCAGGGGATTGTATGAGATTATCTTTTTCTTTTTGTCAACTGTGATCTTTATCCTGGTTTTTTTAAGTATATTGGGGATTATGTCTATGACTTTTTTGAAAGAATGGAGGAGATCGGTACTATCAGGGCCATAGGTACCAAACGACATCAGGTATTTTTGTTGTTAATTCAGGAAGGCCTGATTATGGAGAGATAAGGGTTATCGATTTATCATATGTTGGGAATGATGATGTAGTACCTTCTATTGAACTCAGGAATTATGCTGGTCCGGACAACAGTCAAATTGCTCAGAATCCCCGGGATTGGGTTATTAATTTAAAGATTACGGTAAAAATATAATGATAATTTGAAGGGGAGATTAACTATGAAAAAAGGCATGATAATATAACACCACTACCGGTTTCAGATGGTAGTGGTTGAGTATTTTTATGAGTCTCGAAGAAAGGGGCATGTAAGCCCGATTTTATTACCGGAGGGGACGAAAATATAAGAATCCAGAAAAATGCTGCAAAAATTGATTTTATAAATTAATTAATATAATATATAATAGTAGATGGTAGATGGATTCAGTCTGTTAAAAAGATATCTGGCAGTTGAAAATATATTTATCATCAGCATGAAGGTCAGAATGACAGTTTTACGCATAATGAACTTACTAAAAGGAAAGAGACTTTAAACTAACTGGAAATGGATGGTGAATAGATTTGATGATAGAGTTTGAACCCATCGGACAGATCCGGAACAATTATACCGATAATGCCCCTGATCAGCCCCTTGAGAGTGACCGGGGCCATTATCTGGAAATAAATCAGGAGTTTGAACCTGCTCTGGCCCATTTAGAGGAATTTAGCTATATCTATGTATTATTTTATTTAAATCAAATTAAAAAAAGTTCGGAACTTAAATTGACATTACCCAGGGAGAAGAATAGGGAGATCGGTCTTTTTGCCACCAGGACACCGGAAAGACCTAATCCCATCGGCCTCAGTATTGTTAAACTGCTCAAAGTCAAGAAAAACCGCCTGTACATCAGCGGTATCGATGCCCTGGATGGAACACCGGTTCTGGATATAAAACCCTATATCAGGGAACTTGATCTCAAGGAGGATGCCAATAACGGCTGGCTTGAGGAGGAAGAATTACCGCAAAATTCGGTATATCTCTATACCGATGGTGCCTGCTCGGGCAATCCGGGCCCGGGGGGATATGCGGCAGTAATCGTCAGGGGAAATAACGAACTGGAGATTACGGGTTATGAGCCCGAGACTACCAATAACCGAATGGAATTACTGGCAGTAATTGAGGGATTAAAGGAGATTGACAAGCATTCGCATGTTAAGCTGGTCTCCGATTCCAACTATGTACTCCAGGGTTTAAATACCTGGCTTAAAGGATGGAAGAGGAAGGGATGGAAGACCTCTAATAACAGACCGGTAAAAAATAAGGACCTCTGGCAGGAACTGGACCGGCTTATCCAGGATTATCAGATAGAGTTTATTAAAATTAAGGGGCACTCTGGACACGAATATAATGAGAGGGTTGATACCCTGGCCAGGGAACAGATTGAAATACATCAATAATTTATGGAGGAAGGATGATAGCATGTTAGCATGGAGAGAAAAAAGAAGAGAGGCAGCAGCATATATTAAAGAAGAATATGCCCAAAGACCGGAAATAGGTTTGATCCTGGGGTCGGGTTTGGGTGACTATTGTGAAGAGATCGAGGATCCGGTAGTTATTCCCTATAAGCGGATTCCTAATTTCCCTACTTCTACCATAGAGGGGCATGCTGGGGAATTAGTTCTGGGGAAAAGATATGGTAAGCAGGTCGTGGCCATGAACGGCAGGGTTCACTTCTACGAGGGTTATTCTATGAAGGAGGTTGTTTTCCCCGTCTGGGTTATGAAGGAACTGCACATAAATTTTATGGGTACAAACCCCCTGATCGGACCAAATGATGATGAACTGGGTCCCCGCTTTCCCGCAATGACCGAGGCCCACCCCGGGGATCTGGTTAAACTTGCCGAAGAGGCGGGAGAAAGGGCGGGACTCCATCTGATGAAGGGGGTCTATATTGCTATTTCCGGACCCGTTTATGAGAGTACCGCCATGAGTAAGTTTCAGCGGCTGATCGGGGCTGATGCGGTGGGAATGTCAACGGTGCCGGAGATTATAGCCAGTACCCATGCTGGGATTAAAAACCTGGCTATTTCCTGTATTACAGATATTGTAAAGGATAACCCGGATGAAGCCCTGACCCATGAAGAGGTAATGGCTGTAGCTAAGGCTGTTAAACCTCGTTTTAAGAGACTAATGGATGAGATCCTAAAAGAGATATAAATAGTAAAAGATGATTAAAAAGTGATTAAAAGATGATATAAACTTAGGTCTGATTCTTTTTTTGACAATCCGGGCACAGACCGTAAAATTCGGTACGGTGGCCAAAAGCCATAAAGGGGGTGTTTTCATTTACCTTCATATTTAATTCCCGGTTCAGGGGTATATCTATATCAAAAACCCGGTCACATCTCTCGCACCTAAAGTGGTAATGGTTTTCCGGGTTGCCGTCAAAACGGCTGTAAGTACTGCCGAAATCCAGAACCATTATTTCCCCCATCTCGGCTAAAACATTTAGATTGCGGTAGATGGTACCCAGACTAATATTGGGGATTTCCTTTTTTACCCTTTCATAGATCCAGTCAGCTGTTGGATGGGTATCGGTGTTTCTTAGGACTCTGAGAATAGTCTTTCTCTGTTTGGTCATTCTGGTTTTAGATTTATTCATTTTTAATCCTCCAATTATTAATAATCATTATTAATATTATATTATCAAAATCTACGGTTACAGTCAAGCAGGCCAGCTTGACTGGTCAACAAATATTTGATATCATTAATTATAATTTGTAGATATAACATCCCTTTTGATGGGTCAGGAAAAATATCAATATAATTAGCATAGCAAAGATGATTAAGATGATTAACTAATCTCATTTAGATAAATTCAGATAAAATAGAGAGAGGTGATTACAATGGATGACAAGAAGCAGAAAAGGATTTTAACAGGAGATAGACCAACCGGCAAACTGCATCTTGGTCATTATGTCGGTAGTCTAAAAAATAGAGTTAAGCTACAGCATGAATATGATACCTTTTTAATCATTGCTGATGTACAGGCTTTGACAACCAATTTTGAAAATCCGGAGAAATTATCGGAGGATGTTAGAGAGGTAGCTAAGGATTATCTAGCAGTTGGCATTGATCCGGAGATTGCCACAATTTTTGTTCAATCTATGGTTCCTGAGATTGCTGAGTTAACGGTCTTTTATTCCATGATAGTTACCGTAAATCAACTGCAGCATAATCCCACCATTAAGTCGGAAGCCGCCCAGTACGGTTACAGTGATCTGACCTACGGATTCTTAGGTTACCCTGTAAGCCAGGCAGCAGATATCACCTTCTGCAAGGCAGATCTGGTGCCGGTCGGTGGAGACCAGCTGCCCCATGTTGAGCAGACTAGAAGAATCGTCCGGAAGTTCAACCAATTATATGCCCCCGTATTTCCGGAACCGGAGGCCCTGATCGGTGATTTTCCCCGTCTGGTCGGTTTAGATGGTAAAAATAAGATGAGTAAGAGTTTGGGTAATGCCATCTTCCTGGCGGATTCAGCAGATGAAGTTGCCCAAAAGATTAATCAGGCAGTAACCGACCCTGCCCGTATCAGAAAGGATGACCCGGGTCATCCCGAGGTCTGTACCGTTTTTGAATATCATAAGGCCTTTAATGAAGAAGAGGTTCCGGAGATTGAGGAAGCCTGCAGGGCCGGTACAATTGGCTGTGTAGCCTGCAAAAAGAACTTGGCTAATAAGATAAATGCCTTACTCGACCCTATACGCGAGAGACGTGCCCGCTATGAGGAAAATCCTGCTTTAATTGATGAAATATTGCTGGCAGGTACTAAAAAAGCTAGAGAGATCGGCAAAGAGACCCTGGAAGAGGTAAGAGAGGCCATGCATTTGAATTATTTTGAGAAGATTACCTGATGACCATCTATTTGCAGTTATTGCTAAACGATAGTGAGATATTAATTTAATTTTTTTCTAAGAATAATCTTTAATATCTTCCCGTAAATATTATTGGAAGAGTATTAGAGAAAGGGGTATCTTGGTGAGTAAACTACGTGTAGGTCTTTTATTCGGTGGCCGTTCTGAGGAGCATGAGGTCTCCATCATGTCTGCCAGGTCGGTTTTTACCGCGGCAGATCCGGAAAAATATGAAATTATCCCGGTAGCCATCAGTAAAGAAGGATACTGGCTGGATTCCGGGCAATCCAGGGAGATCCTGCTGGATGAAACCGTGACCGCAGTTCAAAAAGGTAAAGAGGGTAGTATTCCAACCAGTGTCATCCCCTTCCTGAAGGAGAGGCTGGACCTCGTTTTTCCGGTTTTACACGGCCCCTACGGTGAAGACGGGAAGATTCAGGGATTATTTGAGATTCTGGATATCCCCTATGTCGGGGCAGGAGTAATGAGTTCTGCCATTGGTATGGATAAGGCAATCATGAAGGAACTCTTTTCATATTGGGGTCTTCCCCAGGCAAAATATAAGGTTTTTTATGCCTCTAAAATGACCGGTGATCTGACGGCCTTAAAGAGGGAGATTGAGAGTGGGATTGGCTGGCCCTGTTTTATAAAGCCCGCCAATCTGGGCTCGAGTATTGGCATCAATAAGGTGCACTATCCGGGAGAACTTGAGCAGGCTATCAAAGAGGGATTTAAACACGACCGTAAAATAATTATTGAGGAGTTCATCAAGGGCCGGGAGATTGAGTGTTCGGTACTGGGAAATGAAAAGCCGGTTGTTTCCCTACCCGGTGAGATCAGGCCAAAACATGAATTTTATGATTATGAGGCTAAATATATAGATGAGTCTACAGAATTAGTTATCCCGGCACCGCTGGATGATGAGCTGGTTGAAGAGGTCAAGGAACTGGCCGTTAGTGCCTTTCGGGCTATTGATGCTAGAGGTTTTGCCCGGGTTGATTTCTTCCTTAGGGATCTGGATAATAAACTGATACTAAACGAGATTAATACCATTCCCGGATTTACCCGTTACAGCATGTATCC
Source organism: Halanaerobiales bacterium (assembly GCA_029981855.1). GTDB lineage: Bacteria > Bacillota > Halanaerobiia > Halanaerobiales > DTU029 > JARRCS01. The sequence goes on from JARRCS010000001.1 coordinate 12,205, forward strand.
TAAATTATGGGAGGTTTCAGGAATAAGTTATCGCGAGCTAATAGACAGATTGATTGACCTGGCTCTGGAATGGCAATCAGAGCAATAGATTGTAAGGAGAAAAAATAAGGACTTACTCCTCCGGGAGGTAAGTCCCTCTTTCTTTTTTAGGATTTTTTTCTGCGGAAAATATTTAACCATCTTAAAAAGGACGGGAGTTTAAGGCCGCCACCGATTGATTTTGTATATTCAGTACTTTTATCTTTATTCTTGGTCCAGGCGAAGAAAAAGTTAACCTTCATTTTAGAATTTTCCCCCCTTTGACTTTCAACATTATTATATGCATTAAAGTTGAAAAAAGTTAAAGATTTTTGAGTATAGGCCATTTTTTTAGCCCGAATGGCCTATTTTTTTTTCAAAAAAGAAGGATTTTTTGAATTTGTAAAGAATATAAGTGGTAGATAGTGGTGAATAGTGGGTATAAAGTGGTGGGGAGGTGTGCCACATGTTTATGGGAGAGTATCAACATAATATGGATAGTAAGGGAAGGGTGATTATCCCTGCTAAGTTTCGGGAAGATTTAGGTGATAAATTTGTGGCCACCCGTGGTTTAGATAATTGCCTTTTTGTATATCCTATGCATGAATGGTCGATTTTAGAAAAGAAATTAACCTCCCTACCGATAACAAGTAAAAATGCCAGAACCTTTGTCAGGTTTTTCTTTTCAGGTGCTACCGAATGTGAGCTGGACAAGCAGGGGCGGGTCTCCATCCCGGCAAATTTGAGGGAATATGGCCAGCTGCAGAAGGAGATAGTTATTATCGGTCTGGCTAATAGAATAGAATTATGGGCTAAAGAGAGATGGGATAATTTCCTCGATTCTGCTGAAGACTCCTATGAAGAGATTGCTGCAGCCATGGAGAAACTGGGGATATAGGAGTGTAACCAATGGATACCGAACATAGGCCGGTTTTACTGGAAGAAACAATTAACTATTTGAATTGCCAAAAGGGCGGGATTTATCTTGACGGCACCCTGGGTAGGGGTGGCCATACCGAGGCAATTTTACGAAAGATAGATGACAGGGGAACGGTAATCGGTATTGACCGGGATATGGCCGCCATTAAGGCGGTAAAAAAGCGGTTAGGCGGTTATAAGAGTCTCAAACTGGTTCACGGGAATTTTATTGAGATTCCGGTTATCCTGGCCGGTTTAAAAATAGATAGAGTTGATGGGATGGTTTTTGACCTGGGTGTCTCATCTCCCCAGTTTGATAATCCTGAACGCGGCTTTAGCTATCGCTATGATGCTCCCCTGGATATGAGGATGAACCGGGAGCAGTCTTTAACCGCCCGGGAAATAGTTAATCAGTACTCCAGGGAGGAATTAACCAGGATTATTAAAGAATACGGCGAAGAGAAGTGGGCCTCCCGGATTGCCCAGTTTATCGTTGACTTCCGCCAGAAACAACCGATTGAGACAACCTTTGATCTGGTTGAGGTAATTAAGGCGGCTATACCTGCCGGTGCCAGAAGGATGGGCGGCCATCCCGCCCGCCGGACCTTTCAGGCCTTAAGAATTGCCACCAATGATGAATTAAACCAGCTGGAGGAGTTAATTACCAAGGCGGTTCCCCTTTTAAAACCGGGGGGGAGGATCTGTATTATCAGTTTTCACTCCCTGGAGGACAGGATTGTCAAGAGTAGTTTCCGAGAACTGGCTAAGGATTGTGTCTGTCCCCCGGATTTTCCTGTCTGTGTCTGTGACCACAGGGCTTTAATTAAGATTATCACCCGCAGACCCGTTCAGCCTACTAAAGAAGAGATTGAAACCAATCCCAGGGCCAGGAGCGCCAAACTCAGGGTAGCTGAGAAGTTCTAAAGTGAAAGGTGGGTGAATAAATTGATACAAAATGATTATAGTTACGGTTATAGTAGCCTAAAAAAGCAGATTAGTACAGAAAAGAGAAGGAAGAGAGCAAATATCAAGCTTATGTTAAACTTTATCCTGACCCTTGTCCTCATTGGTTTAATTGTAATAGCATATATAGGTCAGTCATTATATATTACCCATCTTAACTACCAGCTACTAGAGTTAAAAAAGGACTTAAATCAGCTTAAAGAAGATAACCATCATTTAAATATCCAGTTAGCCCAAAAGAGGTCTCTTGCCAGAATCGAGGAGATTGCCCGTACTAAGTTACATATGATTGAACCGGAGAAAGTTGAAATAGTTGTCTTAAATGATCGAGAAAAAGAGCCTGAAACTCCTCTCAAAAATAAAGATAAAGTCTTTTTTGCTAAGGTAATAGATGATCTGCTGGAGAGAATAGGTACAGTCAAGGCCGGTGAATTGAATTAGTTTTGGGAGGGCAAAGATGGCAAATGCACCTCAGCTGCAGGTAAAAAAGAGAATCATCTGTTTATTTGTCCTGATATTTGTAGTTATAGTTCTGTTAGCCTTCAGGCTTGTCTGGATACAGGTAGTTAATAGTGATGAGTACCAGTCAAAGGCTCTGGATCAGAGGTTGCGCCAGTTAAAGGTTGAGCCTAAAAGGGGAATAATCTATGACCGGAAGGGAAGGGAACTGGCCCTCAGTGCCAGCAGTGAGACTGTTGTGGCCATACCAATGGAGATTAATAATCCCGAGCTGACTGCCAGAAAACTTGCCCATGTCTTAGATATGGATTATGATTATATTTATAAAAGAATTACCCGTAAGGCCAGTGCCGTCTATGTTAAACGGAAACTCGATCAAGAGATTGCGGAGAGGGTTCGCGAACTTGATTTAAAGGGAATTACTTTTACTGAAGAGAGTAAGAGATTCTACCCGAAAGGGAATCTGGCCAGCCATGTTCTCGGTTTTGCCGGAATTGATAGTCAGGGACTGGATGGAATCGAATTATCTTATGATAAATACCTGCGCGGTACACCGGGGAAGATCAGGGCCGAGAGGGATGCAGCCGGCAGTTCAATCCCCGAGGGTGTCCAGGAATACCTTCCCCCCGAAAACGGCTATAATATCTACCTAACCATTGATGAGGTTATCCAGTATATTGCCGAGAGGGAGCTGGAAAGGGCCCTACAGGAGTACAATATTTCAGGCGGGACCGTTATTGTCATGGACCCCAGGACAGGCGGAATCCTGGCTATGGCCAACCGGCCTGATTATGACCCCAATAATTTTGCAGATTACCCGCAAAAATACTGGCGTAATAGTGCTATTTCAGATAGTTTTGAACCGGGATCTACCTTTAAAATAATTACAACAGCTGCCGCCCTGGAAGAGGGTGTGGTAAATGAAAACGATGTCTTTGTTGACCCGGGTTATATTATTGTCAACGGTGAGAGAATAAGCTGCTGGAAGGCCGGCGGGCACGGGCGCCAGACCTTTGCCGAAGTTGTCCAGAATTCCTGTAACCCGGGATTTGTTCAGGTGGGAATGAGGCTCGGTAAGGAGGCCTTTTATAATTATATTACTGCCTTTGCTTTTGGTGATAAAACGGGTATAAAGTTACCCGGAGAGGCAAAAGGCCTCTTATCTGACTATGATAAGATCGGACCGGTTGAACTGGCAACCATCTCCTTCGGTCATGGAATTACGGTCACCCCAATCCAGCTAACCACCGCTGTTGCTGCAGTGGCCAATGATGGTATGCTTTTAAGACCCAGGCTGGTAAAGGAGATCAGGAGCCCTGAAGGTGAACTAATCGAGGAGGTTAAACCATTCCCTGTAAGACAGGTAATATCAAAAGAAACAGCCCGGAGGACGCTTAAATTGCTGGAAAGGGTAGTTTCAGATGGTACGGGAGTAAATGCCCAGATTGAGGGTTACCGGATCGGAGGTAAGACAGGTACGGCCAAGCATTACGGTGCCCAGATTTATGATTCTTCCTTTATTGGAGTAGTCCCGGTCAATGACCCCCGCCTGGTTATTTCGGTAGTATTATATGATGTAACGGGGTTTCCCTATTACGGGAGCCAGACCGCTGCACCTATCTTTCGTAATATTGCCCTGGATGTTTTAAGATATCTGGATATCCCCCCCCAGCTACCGGAAGCAGAAGATAAGATGTCTCAATTGACAGAGGTGGTTGTCCCTGACCTGAAGGAAATGGATATATTTGCGGCAGAGGATATCTTGAGAAAAAGCGGATTAGATGTTAAACTAGTAGGTATGGAGAGTAAGGTTATCGACCAGGTACCCCTTCCCGGGGCGAAGGTACTTAAGGGTACGACGGTACTTTTATTTACTGAAGAAGCTAACCAGCTGGAAAAGAAGTTCTATGTTGCTGTTCCCGACCTCACCGGTCTTACCAGGGAGGAAGCGGAAGATCTACTGGCTGAACTGGGACTAATCTTAGTTCCTGAGGGAGAGGGCAAGATTGTGGAACAGGAAATTGAACCGGGAAGTAGGGTGCCGGGCGGAAGTAAAATTACGGTCAGATTAAAAGATGATGGGTAAATTTTCCGGTTTTTGGATAAAATAACTATGGGGGTAAGGGTATGGAGTTAGGAAAATTAATTACTGATATTCAACCTGTAGAGATTATGGGGAGGCTGGATATAGAGATCGAGAATATTGTTTATGATTCCCGCCAGGTTAAGGAAGGGAGTCTCTTTATCTGTATTGAGGGTTTTAAAAGAGACGGCCATGATTTTATTGATAAAGCGGTACAGAATGGTGCAAAGGCCATTTTGATTGAAAAGGAGCTCGATAATTACCTGCCGGATATTACATTTATTAGGGTTGAGGATAGCAGGGAGGCTATGAGTTATCTGGCAGCAACTTTTTATAACTACCCGCTTAAGAAGCTAAATTTAATCGGTGTTACCGGAACGAACGGTAAAACCACAACTACCTATCTGATTAAAGCCATCCTGGAAAGGGCGGGGATTAAAACTGGATTGATCGGTACTATCAACAATATTATTGCTGAAAAGACCCTACCGGCCACCAGGACTACACCGGAATCACTGGATCTCTATCAGATCTTTACCAGCATGGTGGAGGCCGGGATTACCCATGTAGTGATGGAGGTTTCCTCCCATGCCCTGGATTTAAAAAGAGTGATGGGTATGGACTTTCTCATCAGTGTCTTTACCAATATCACCCAGGATCATCTTGATTACCATAAATCAATTGATGAGTATCTCAGGGCCAAAAGCCGGCTTTTTAAGCAACTTAGAAAGGACGGCTTTGCTATAATCAATATTGATGATGTCCATAGTGAGAGTATAATCAAGGCTGCCCGGGGTAATCTCTTTACCTATGCTGTAGAGAAAGAGGGGGACCTGCAGGCGGTTGATGTTGAGCTATCCCCCCGGGGGGCTTCCTTTACAGTGAAGGGGGAGCGGGAGTTCGGGATTAATTTAAAATTAACCGGATTATTTAATGTCTATAATGCTCTGGCCGCCATCTCCTGTGGGGTTGTCTTGGGACTCAACGACCGGGAAATAAAGGAAGGTTTAGAGGGGGTTGAGGGAGTGGCTGGTCGTTTTGAACTGATCGATGAAGGCCAGGATTTTGCAGTTGTTGTAGATTATGCTCATACACCTGACGGTATGGAGAATGTACTGAAGACTGCCCTGGAATTTGCCCAGGGTAATATTATCGTAGTTTTCGGCTGCGGTGGTGACCGGGACAGGGGGAAACGCCCCCTGATGGGTCAGATTGCGGCCAGATATGGCGATTTATCCGTTTTAACCTCGGATAACCCCCGTTCAGAAGATCCCCTGGCCATAATCATGGACATTGAAGCGGGCATTCAGGATCTGGATATAAATGCTCCCTATGAGGTGAAACCGGACCGGAGAGAGGCTATCAATTACGCCATTAACCGGGCCGGGAAGGGTGATATGGTTATTATCTTCGGTAAGGGGCATGAAACCTATCAGATTTTTAAGGATAAAACTATTTCCTTCGATGACCGGGAGGTAGCCCGAGAGGCATTAAAGAGCCGGATCAAGGGTGAGCGGAAATGAAGCCAATGAATCTTATTGAAATAGAAAAGGCGGTAAGTGGAAGCCTTGTCCAGGGTGAGCCCCGGGCCAGGGTCAGCGGTGTTTCCATTGACAGCAGAACCGTCAAAGAGGGAGAACTCTTTATTGCCATCATTGGCGAGAGATTTGACGGACATAGTTTTATAACCGAAGCCGTTAAAAAAGGGGCCCGGGCTTTAATTGTTGACAGGGAAATCGAGACGAAATCCGGTGTTGGTATTATCAGGGTTAATGATACAACCGTAGCCTTACAGGATCTGGCCCGTTATTACCGGCATAAATTTGCGGAGCTGAAGGTAATTGCCATTACCGGTAGTGCCGGCAAGACCACGACCAAGGATATGATCTCTACCCTGCTGGGAAGGAAGTTCAAGATTAGAAAGACTCCCGGTAATTTGAATAACTACTACGGGCTCCCCCTCACCCTGTTAGGTCTGGAGGGGGATGAAGATATCGCCGTTCTGGAGATGGGGATGAGCCGGCTGGGTGAGATCAGACTGTTAGCCGGTATTGCCGGACCAGAAATAGGGGTTATTACCAATGTAGGACCTACTCATTTAGAGACCCTGGGTACGATAGAGAATGTGGCCAGGGGTAAGAGCGAGTTGATTGAGGCCCTGCCGGAAGAGGGGACTGCCATTCTCAACTATGACGATCCCCTTGTCCGGCAGATGAAGGACTCTTTTCAGGGGGAAAAGGTAATCTATTACGGTTTGACTGCAGGTGCCGACCTTTATGCTAACAGTATCTCAATATCAGGTGAAGAGGGAGCAATTTCCTTTGATCTAACTTACTGGGAGGAGCGGTTGGAGAAGCTTACCTTAAATAAACCCGGCAGGCATAATCTCTATAATGCCCTGGCGGCAATTGCTGTAGCCAGAGAGTTCGGTGTTGACTGGCCGGAGATCAGAGAGGGTCTTAAAAGTATTGCACTTTCTTCCTTGAGGTGGGATGTAACAAGGCTTGAGAACGGCACCATTATTATCAATGATACCTATAATGCCAACCCTCTTTCCATGAGGGCGGCAATCGATGCCACCTTGGAGATTGCTGAAGGAAGGATAATCACAGTCCTGGGTGCCATGTTAGAACTGGGAGCGGAAAAGGAAAATGCCCATCTGGAGCTGGGCAGGTACCTCCGGAAGCAGGGGGTTAACCTCCTGATAACCGTTGGTGAGGAAGGCAAGCTTATCGCCAGGGGTGCCCTCAAGGAGGGTATGCCACCGGAAGAGGTATATAATCTGGAAGATAATCAGGCAGCAGGTAGATTATTACTGGAATTAATCAGACCAGGTGATACCGTTTTAATCAAAGGCTCCAGAGGAGTCAAGATGGAGGAGATTGTTGAGCTGGTCTTAAAACAGGGGGATTAGTTTAATGGAATATTTTCTAGCTATCGGCCTACCCTTTTTAATCTTAATGATCTTTGGGCCGGGATTGATTAAGGTCTTAAAATTATTAAATTTTGGTCAGCAGATCAGGGGTGAGGGCCCTAAGTCCCATCTGGGAAAAGAGGGGATTCCTACAATGGGCGGTATCCTGATTATTCTGGCCATCCTGATCACCTCTATTTTTATCCTGGATTTAAATACCTATATTATCTGGGCGGTAATCATAACTTGCGGAATGGGGTTGATCGGGTTTTTGGATGATATAATCAAGATCAGGACCAGAAGGTCTCTCGGTTTAAGGGCCAGAGAGAAGTTTCTTGGTCAGGTTATTTTCGGACTACTATTAGCCTTTTATGTTTATCGATTTACCGATCTGGGTACCGGGGTAGTTATTCCCATTACGGGAGAGGTCTATGAACTGGGATTTTGGTTACTACCCTTTGTGGTGGTAACTGTTGTGGGAACAGCAAATGCGGTTAATTTGACAGATGGTTTAGATGGACTGGCATCAGGAGTGACAATTATAGTTGCCACTACCCTGGCCCTTCTGGCCTCGGCTCTGGGATATAGGGAGTTAACCCTCTTTGGTTTGATTGTCAGCGGGGCCTGTCTTGGTTTTATCTGGTATAATACCCATCCGGCCCAGGTTTTTATGGGGGATGTAGGTTCACTGGCCCTGGGCGGGGCCATCGCCACCATGGCTGTCCTTTCCCGGACGGAGTTATTCCTGCTGATTATCGGTGGAATTTTTGTCATTGAGACTCTATCTGTGATGATTCAGGTAACTTATTTTAAATTTACCGGTGGCAAAAGGGTCTTCAGAATGACCCCGATTCATCACCATTATGAACTGGGGGGACTGGCTGAAGCCAAGGTGGTTACCCGTTTTCTAATCATGAGTCTGATCTTTGCTCTGCTTGGCCTGGCCAGTTTTTATGTGATTTAAAAATACTGAAAATAAGATGTTTCGTTAAGACTCTTTTACAAGAAATCTCATATATTACTCAAAATCTTTTTTCAGTAAATCATCAAAGCTGGGGATTTTTGCTAATATAAATTGAGGTTATAGAAAAAAGGAGCAATTAAAGGATGTTGGAGATAAAGGATAAAAAGGTGGCCGTAATCGGTTTAAGTAAGAGGACTGGGGTGGCAACTGCCAGAATGCTGGTTCAACACGGAGCAAGGGTTGTTGTCTCCGACGTCAAGGGGTCCGGAGAACTTAAAGAGGAGATGGCAATGCTGGAGGGAACCGGGGTTGAGTATGAATTAGAGGGTCATGGAGAAAAATCTCTGAAGAGTGACCTGATTGTAGTCAGCCCGGGTGTACCTCTGGATATTCCTTTTTTCAGGGAGGCAGCTAAAAGAGGGATTCCGGTTATCAGTGAGATTGAACTGGCCTTCCAGTTTACTGAGGCCAAGATAATTGCCATTACCGGAACAAATGGTAAGACAACTACCACTGGCCTGCTGGGGGATATCTTAAAGAAGGCTAAGCCCGGCAGGGTTAGGGTGGCAGGGAATATCGGCATTCCTTTAATTCAGGAAGCTGTTGGTTTAGGGAGTGATTACTGGCTGGTTACCGAGGTTAGCTCTTTCCAGCTGGAGACTATCAGGGAATTTCGTCCTGTGATCAGCCTGTACCTTAATTTTAGCCCTGACCATCTTGACAGGCATAAGACTGTTAAAAACTACTGGGAAGCTAAGAGAAGGCTCTTTATAAACCAGCAGGCAGAGGATGCCGCTATTATCAATATTGATGATCCTGAGGTGGTAAGGGCTGCAGAAGGTTGTAAGGCCGAAATCTTTGCTGTCAGCCTGGAAAGGGAAGTAAAAAAGGGGGTATTCTTCAGTGATAATGCTCTATTTATCAGGACCGATGATTATCAGGGACCGGTGATCAACCTGGCGGAAATACCCTTGAAGGGGAGACATAACCAGCAGAATGTCGCCTTTGCCATTCTGGCTGCCCACCTTGCCGGTGCGGATAAAAGCTCTATCAGGGAAGGGATAAGAAATTTTGTTCCCGACAGGCATCGTTTGGAGGAGATTTTTCGTGATGAAGATGGTACATTTTTTGTTGATGACTCTAAAGCCACCAACCCGGATGCGGCTATCAAGGCCCTTTATTCTTTTACAAAACCGGTCGTTCTAATTGCTGGTGGTCAGGACAGGAAGGCCGATTTTTCGGCCCTGGCCCGGGTTATTAAGGAGCGGGTAAGGATCCTTATCTTACTAGGTGAGACCAGATATAAAATCAGGGAAGAAGTATTAAAGGCCGGATTTAATAATATAAATATACATGTAGTAGATAATATGAGGGAGGCAGTGGAGACAGCTTTTAAGAATAAACAACCGGGTGATTGCCTCCTGTTATCACCGGGCTGCCCCAGCTGGGATATGTATTCCAGTTATAAGGAGAGGGGTAATGATTTTAAAAAAGAAGTTGCGTTGCTGAGGGGGAATTAGCTTGGAAGAAAAACAGGCCCCGGATTATATTATCCTTTTTGTTGTTATTACTTTAATGACCATCGGGCTAATAATGATCTTAAGCGCTAGTTCAATCAGGGCTCAGACCCTTTATGATGATAGTTACTATCTCTTTAAACATCAACTGGTCTGGTCTTTATTCGGTATTGCCGGACTAACTATATTTATGAATATTGACTATCATATCTATCAGAGGTATGCTAGATTGATAATGTTGCTGACGGTGCTTGGCTTGATGCTGGTACTTATTCCGGGGATCGGTCATATTGCAGGTGGCTCCAGAAGATGGATTGGTATTGGTTCTCTCCAGGTTCAACCCTCAGAACTAGCAAAGTTAGGAGTTGTTATTTACCTATCTTACTACTTTTCCAGAAAAAAAGATAAGATCAACTCCTTTTTTAACGGTGTCTTACCACCGGTTATTATCCTGGGACTTGTTTTCGGTTTAATCCTGATGGAGCCTGACCTGGGAACAGGGGTAACTATTGCCGGTACCATTTTTGTTATGCTTTTTGCTGCAGGAGCGAGGATCTCCCATCTTACTGCTCTGGTGTTTTCCGGTATCCCGTTGCTCTTCTATTTTATTATGAGTGAGGATTACAGAAGGGAGAGACTATTTTCCTTTCTGGACCCCTGGGCTGACCCGCTTGATACCGGATATCATATAATTCAGTCCCTGCTGGCCCTCGGGTCCGGCGGTATCTTCGGTGTTGGCCTAGGTAATAGCAAGCAGAAATTCCTTTATTTACCCGAGCCCGGTACAGATTTTATCTTTGCCGTGCTGGGAGAGGAATTAGGTCTGATCGGGACTATTACCGTACTGGGATTGTTCTTCCTCTTTGCCTGGCGGGGATTGAAGATAGCTTCCTTAGTTCCGGATATGTTTGGTTCGATGCTGGCTGTCGGCATAACGATTATGGTTATTCTCCAGGCAATAGTTAACATCGGGGTGGTTACTGCCTCTATGCCGATAACCGGGATAACACTACCCTTTATCAGCTACGGTGGAACCTCTCTGACTATAATGTTATCAGGGGTTGGTATTCTCCTGAATATTTCCCGTCAGGTAATGGATTGAGGTGAGGTATTTGAAAGCAATAATTACCGGTGGTGGAACAGGCGGCCATATTTATCCTGCCCTTGCAGTGGCCAGGGCTTTAGCCGCTAAGGGATGGGAGATTCTTTATATTGGTTCCCAGGGTGGTTTAGAAGGAAGACTGGTTCCGGCAGAGGGTTTATCTTATAAGGCCGTTGATGTATCACCCTTGCCCCGGAAAATATCCCTGCGGCTCTTGAGTTCATTATTAAAAACCACCAAAGGGTTTTTCCAGGCAAGATCCCTAATTAAGGACTTTCAACCCGACATCGTTCTCGGAACAGGGGGATTTGTTGCCGGGCCGGTAGTACTTGCTGCCAGCTTATTAAAGATACCAACGGTTATCCACGAACAGAATGTCTATCCGGGCCTGACCAATAGATTATTATCTTACCGGGTAGATAGGATAGCCCTTAATTTTGCTGATGCCGGGAGGTATTTTTCCGGCAGGGTTAGAGAAAAGTTAAGGGTAACCGGTAACCCGATTAGAGAGATAATTTTGCAGACAACCCGCGAGCAAGGGCTTAAGGCTTTAAATCTCGAGGATAACAAAACAACCCTGCTAGTTTTCGGAGGTAGTCAGGGCTCGGCGAGTATTAATAATGCTATGGTCGAGGTCCTTAAATACTTTAAGGACTCCTCCCGGCTCCAGGCCATTCATATAACCGGTGAAGCTAATTATCAGGATTTTTTAAAAAGGTGCAGAGAACAAGGAATAGATCTGGCTAAAGAAGTAAATTATAAAATTATACCATATCTTGCAGATATGCATTTTGCTTACGCGGTGGCCGACCTAATTGTCAGCCGGGCAGGGGCCACGGGGATTGCCGAGATAACGGCCAAGGGTATTCCGGCAATTCTGGCACCCTATCCCTATGCGGCCGGTAACCATCAGGAATATAATGCCCGTAATCTGGCGGAACACGGGGCGGCAGTAGTAATTGAGGACAGAAAATTATCGGGGAGGCTATTGATTGAAACTTTAGAAGAATTGCTTAATGATGATGAAAGGCTAGAGGAGATGAAGAAAAATAGCCTGAAGCTCGGCCAGCCTGAGGCTAGGGAAAAGCTTGTTAGTTTGATTGAAGAGTTAATTTAATACTAAAGGAATTTCCTTTTTGAACTACCAATTGATGTTTCCGATTGCCGGGCACAAAAATTCATTAAGCAGCATATATTAAGTTATGGTAGTAAAGGGGGGATAAGATTGCAGAAAAAACATATCCATTTGATTGGAATCGGTGGAATATCTATGAGCGGTATTGCAGAAATATTGTTAAAACACGGTTACCGGGTGAGCGGTTCGGACCTGAAGGACTCTCATCTGCTTGAACGGCTCCGGGCAAAAGGGGCGGAGATAAGTATAGGCCATGCCGCCGATAATGTTCAGGGGGCTGACCTGGTAGTTGTCTCTAATGCTATTCCTGATAAAAACCCGGAACTTCGTTATGCCAGAGAGAGGGATATTCCCGTTTTAAAACGGGCTGAAATGATAGCAAGATTCATGAAGAATAAAAAGGGTATTGCCATTTCAGGTACCCATGGTAAAACCACTACTACTTCCATGATAGCTACTATCCTGAAAAAGGGTGGTCTTGACCCTACCATTTTGGTAGGCGGTGAGTTAGATATTATCGGGGGAAATGCCTATTTCGGTAAGGGGGAGTACCTCATTACCGAAGCAGATGAGAGTGATGGTTCATTTCTCTATTATAATCCCCGGATAGTAGTGGTTACAAATATCGAACTCGATCACCATGATTATTATGATTCAACAGATAAGCTATTAAATACCTTCAAAAGATTTATTAAAAATATCCCTGAGGATGGCAGGGCTATCCTTAATGCAGAAGATAATACTTTAATCAACCTGGTAAATAAAGATGACCCCAGGGTTTTTACATATGGATTAAATAAAGGAAGCTTAAGGGCGACTAAAATAAAGCTCCTCCCCTTTGGCAGTTATTATACTCTACTCTATAATAACCGTGAATTGGGAGAGGTCAATTTACAGGTTCCGGGCAAGCATAATATTTCCAATTCACTGGCAGCGATTGCTGTTGCTATGTTTGCCGGTTTGAGTTATACTAATATTAAAGAGGCTTTAGAGGAATATACCGGAGCACACAGGCGCTTTGAAAAGAAGGGATTAATCGGTAATATTCTGATAGTTGATGATTATGCCCATCATCCTACCGAGATCAAAGCGACTTTGAAAGCTGCCCGGAATACGGGTTATGAGAGGCTAATAACTGTCTTTCAACCCCACCGGTTTACCAGGACCAAGTTCCTTTTAAAGGAATTCAGCGAATCCTTTGATCTGGTAGATCACCTGATTATCACAGATATATATGGTGCGGGCGAAAACCCCATACCCGGGGTGAAGGCAGAAAAACTGGCCAGGATGATCGCCAGGAAAGATAGAATTAAAGTTGATTTTATAGCAGAGCTGGAAGATATTGTTACATATCTGGAGAAGATAATTAAACCTAAAGATCTGGTGCTAACTCTGGGAGCAGGAGATGTTTATAGAGTTGGAGAATTACTATTTGAAAGGATGAAAAAACACAGGGAGATGGCCTGACCGGGGGGAATTATACTGCAAATGTCACAGGATAAACTTTTAGTCTACATAATAGCTTTTATCAGTCTTTTAGCCATCATATCTTTTCTCTCCTCACCCTATTTTCAGGTCCGTAATATATCGTATCAGGGCCTGGAAGCCTTAAAGAAGTCCGAACTGGAAGAGATTCTTAAACCTTATTACCGTAGGAATATTTTGTTAATTGATAAATCAGAGGTTGGGGCCAGATTATTAAAATTAAGCTATATTAAAGAAGTTACCGTTATTAAAAATCTTCCCGATAAATTGGAAATAGTTATTGAAGAGAGAGTTCCCCTGGCCAAGATCAATAATAATGGTAAATATCTCGTATTTTCTGAGAAGGGTTATATATTAGAGAAAGGTTCTTTAAAAACAAGAAGCAGGGTACCGGAGATTCTCGGAACCGGATATTCTTTGTCCAATAACAGGGTTTTATTTTCTCCCCTGCTGGAAGAGATTGTACAAGCCCTTAAGGAGATAAATAGAGAAACACGGGAGATGATAGCCTGTATTCAGGCGGGTAATGGAGAGATTAATTTAGGACTGTATTCCCAGGTTCCTATCTATTTGGGATCTAGTAAAGACCTAGTAAAAAAATTCAGGATCCTGCAATCGGTGTTAACCAAGGTCAGGAAGGAAGATCTTAAGGTGGAGTATATTGACCTTTCAATCCTTCAGAAGCCGGTTATAAAGCTTGTAAAGTAGCTGTGTAAAGGTTTCAGTGCTGCCGGAATTTAATTTATGTTATTCAAAATAACATAAATTCCTTGGCATTGAAAAAAGGAATTTAGGTATTAATGTTGAATTAAGTCTTTAAAGTTATTCTTCGGGGAGGAGGTAAAATTTGTGAATGGTCGCAGGGTAATAACCGGAATAGATATAGGTACGACAAAGATTTGCGCTATTATAGCAGAGATAACTCCGGAGAACAGCGCAGAGATTATCGGGATTGGTCTCTCCCCTTCACATGGTTTAAGAAAAGGGATTGTAGTAGATATTGATAAAACAAGTAAAGCAATCAGGGAAGCTTGTGAAAAGGCCGAAAGAATGGCAGGAGTAAAGATTAATTCTGCTTATGTAGGTATTGCCGGTTCACATATATCATCTTTAAATAGCCATGGTGTTGTTGCTGTTACAGGGGAAGAAAAAGAGATTAAAGAGAGTGATATCCAGCGGGTAATGGAAGCTGCCAAGATAATTCCCCTTTCAGCAGAAGAAGAGATCATCCATGTTCTGGCCCGGGAGTTTATTGTAGATGGTTGTACCGGGATTAAAGATCCTTTAGGAATGTCAGGAGTCAGGTTGGAGGTAGAAACCCATATAGTAACCGGTTCCAGCACGTCAATTCAGAATCTGGTCAAGAGTGTTTTAAGGGCAGGACTGGATGTTGATGATATTGTTCTTGAACCTCTTGCCTCCAGCGAGTCGGTTTTGACTGAAGATGAAAAGGAACTGGGAATTGCTCTGGTTGATATGGGGGGCGGAACTACAGATATAATCGTTTTTCAGGATGGCAGTATTGCCTATACATCTGTTTTGCCGGTAGGGGGAAACCATGTTAGCAATGATATAGCGGTTGGTTTAAGAACCCCTATCAGGGAGGCAGAAAAGATCAAGATTGAAAGCGGTTGTGCCATTGCCGGTCTGGTAGATGAAAATGAATATATTGATGTGGTCTCTGCCAGCGGAAAGAAAAAGGAAAAGGTTCCGCGAAAGATCCTCTGTGAGGTGATAGAGCCCAGAATGCAGGAAATCTTCAACCTGGTTAAAAAAGAACTTGATCAGGTGGGCCCCCGGGATCTTACTCCTGCAGGCATCGTTTTGACCGGCGGAGCGTCCCTATTAGCCGGTGCTGATGAGCTGGCGTCCCGGGTAATTGCCTTACCCGTGCGACTGGGTGAGCCTGAACATATTACCGGGTTAACCGGTGTTATTGATAACCCTGTCTATATTCAGAAAGGGGATAATGTACCAAAGGCAATTTTTTCAACCGCCGTTGGTCTGGTGGAGTACGGAATCAAATACCATAAAAGAGAGGTTAAATCTAATCAGGGTAATGAACTGGTCAGTGACTTTTTTTCTAAACTTAAAAACTGGTTAAGTGACTTTTTTTGATATACATATTACTTGTTTTCAGGGGGAGGTAAAAAATTGTTTGATATCGGTACTGAAATTGAACAATTTGCAAATATCAAGGTTGTAGGTGTTGGCGGCGGTGGAAGTAATGCCGTTAATAGAATGATTGAAGAAGGGTTAGATGGTGTTGAATTTATAGCCATTAATACCGATGCCCAGGCATTATTATCCTCAAAAGCCGGCATGACCATCAGAATCGGCGAAAAGATTACCCGCGGTCTTGGTGCAGGTTCTAACCCCGCTATCGGAGAAGAGGCTGCAGAAGAGAGCCGGGAAGAGATAGCTAAGGCTCTTGAGGGGGCTGATATGGTATTTATTACCGCCGGTATGGGTGGAGGTACCGGAACGGGTGCGACCCCGATTGTGGCAGAAATTGCCAAAAACCTTGGTGCCTTAACTGTTGGTGTTGTCACTAAACCCTTTACGGTTGAAGGCCGTAAAAGGATGGAAAAGGCCGAAAAGGGAATTGAAAATCTCAAGGCCAAGGTTGATACCTTAATTATTATTCCCAATGACCGCTTACTTCAGGTTGCAGAGAAGCAGACTAGCCTTGTAGAGGCCTTTAAATTAGCTGATGATGTTCTGAGGCAGGGAGTACAGGGGATATCTGATTTAATAACCATCACCGGAATTATAAATCTGGATTTTGCTGATGTAAAAACTATTATGACTGATGCTGGTTCAGCCTTAATGGGCATTGGTCGGGCAAAGGGCGAAAACCGGGCTACTGAAGCGGCAAAACTGGCTATTGCCTCGCCCCTACTAGAGGCTTCTATTGAAGGTGCTAAAGGGGTATTATTAAATATTACCGGAGGTATGAACCTGGGTATCCATGAAGCAAATGAAGCTGCCAGAGTTATTCAGGAAGTTGCTGATCCTGATGCTAATATTATTCTGGGGGCGGTTATTGATGAGTCCTTTGATGAGGAGGTACAGGTTACCGTAATTGCCACCGGGTTTGATGCAAAAGTAGCTGTAGAAGAGAAGACCGAAGAGAAAGAAGCGAATTTTGAGGATGATTTTAATATCGAAGGCTTTTCAGGAGAAGACTTAGACATACCAGCCTTTTTAAGGAGACAGAGAGGCTAGCTAAAGAAAATATTGCTCGATACCCAAAGGGTGTCGAGTTTTTTAACACCTCTTACTGGAAATTAAAGGAAAATACATTAAAAAAACCCTTTTTTAAACTGCGAATAGATGTTGAAGATATGTTTAGCGACGCATTCGATGCGCTAGGCAGCAATCTTAATGTAATCTAATGGGAATGCCATGTGGTAAAACCATCTATGTGGAACTAAAAAGAAGATTTCTGCAATCGAAAACATCTATTTGCAGTTCTTTAAAAAATCAGGAATATTTTCTTCTTTCTTTACATATATATCTTATAAGGCTGATTGTGGGGGTAGAAGATGATCATCTATGCCGATATCACTTTTCTTAACAATTTCCTCATGACCCTGGCAATTATCTGGGCCGTAGGTCATCTCCTGGAATATAATTACCTCTGGTGGAGGTTAATTTTATCAGCCTTACTTGGTACAATCTATACCTTTATTGTTTTGTTTTTGCAGTTTTACATTTTTTCAGGTTTTCTTAAAATATTACTCCAGATTACCTTAAATATTTTTACAGCACTATTAATGATTAGAGTTGCCTTTATAAAAATTAACAGAAAGGAGTTCTGGAAGGGAGTCGCCTATTTATATCTAATTAGCTTTATAACTATCGGCACAATCCTTTCTATCTTCTATATTTATGGAGGTACACCCTTTAAGACAGGGGGCGAGTGGCTATTTATTTTTCTGGGGCTCTTTGTATTAATAATAATTGGCAAGTACGGCTGGAGGTTATTGCAAAATTACGTAACCCCGGATCAATTCTATCTGCCGGTGAAGATTATCTTTAATAACAGGGAGGTTGAATTAACAGGTTTAATCGACACGGGTAATAGCTTAACAGATCCCTTAACAAAGGTACCGGTAATTGTGGTTTACTTACAAGATATAGCCCCGCTTTTTACTAAAGAACTTCAGGAACAATTATTGGCGATAAAGAGAGAGGACCTTGAGTTGCTCAATATTTTTAATAATTTTGGGTTGGGAAGTAGAGTAAGAATTTTGCCTTTTTCCGGTTTAGGACAAGAGCACGGTATTCTGGTGGGTTTCAGGCCGGATATGGTTATAATTAATTATAAGGATAAGATAATTAAGACTAGTAGAATTATCATGGCTTTGAATAAGCATAAACTTGATGAAAAGGGTGAATATCAAATCTTAGTTCACCCGCAGACAATTAAACTACAGGTGTAGGAAGGAGTGGGAACCATTGATTATGGGATTATATTTTTTCTTAAAGTTTAAGGTTCAGCTGCTCTGGATCAGGCTGCTGCAAAGGCTCGGTTTATACCTGTCGCCCGTTTATTACCTCGGCAGTAGTGAGACCCTACCACCTCCATTGGAAGAGGAGGAGGAGTATTACCTGCTGGAAAGACTGGGAGAAGGAGATGAAGATGTCAAGCAGCTCTTAATTGAACATAACTTACGTCTGGTAGTATATATTGCCAGGAAGTTTAATAATACCGGAATTGATATAGAGGATTTAGTGTCGATCGGTACAATCGGGTTAATTAAGGCAGTAAGGACCTTTGATGTCAATAAAAATATTAAGCTGGCAACCTATGCCTCAAGGTGTATTGAGAACGAAATCTTAATGCACCTCCGGAAGAATAATAAAAAACGCTCGGAGATTTCTTTCGATGATCCCTTGAATATAGACTGGGATGGAAACGAATTAAAGCTTTCTGATATAATGGGAACCGATGGTGATATAATCTACAAGAATATAGAGGAAGAGGTTAACCGCCAGTTATTAAAAGATGCCATGAATACCCTGACAAAGAGGGAGAGAAAGATACTGATCTTGAGATTCGGTTTGTTAACTTCAGGCAGGACCAAAACCCAGAAGGATGTGGCTGATCTTCTGGGTATTTCCCAGTCATATATTTCACGGCTGGAAAAGAGGATAATTAAAAAACTCAAGAGAGAGGTTGCTAAGATGATTTGAGGGGTAAAATCCCCTCTTTTTTTATGCCCTCCGTTTTTTCCTTATATTACATGTATAAATAAAATTTGGCTGGCAATAATGTAAATAGAATAATTTCCATTTAGTGGGGGGATTGAGATTGGGAAATAAGGTAGAGATTAGTGGAGTAAATACCTCAGAGTTACCGGTTCTATCAAATAAAGAGATGAGAAAACTGTTTAAAGAAATGCAGAACGGTAATGAAGAGGCTAGAAATAAGATAGTAAATGGAAATTTAAGACTGGTATTAAGTGTTATCCAGCGCTTTAACAATAGAGGGGAGAATGTTGATGATCTCTTTCAGGTAGGTTGTATAGGTTTGATGAAGGCAATCGATAATTTTGATTTAAGCCAGAATGTCAGGTTCTCTACCTATGCAGTCCCGATGATAATTGGTGAGATTAGACGGTATCTTAGAGATAATAACCCCATCAGGGTTAGCCGTTCTCTGCGAGATACAGCCTATAAAGCCTTACAAATAAAAGAGACTCTGAAAAATAAAAAGTCAAAGGAGCCCTCCATTGCCGAAATATCAAAGGAACTGGGAATCCCCAGATCAGAAATCATCTATGCCCTGGATGCTATACAGGATCCAATCTCCCTTTTTGAGCCGATTTATCATGATGGGGGCGACCCTATTTTTGTTATGGATCAGATCAGTGATCAGAAGTCAGAGGATGAAAGCTGGTTGGAAGGTATAGCCGTCAGAGAGGCCTTGAGAAGATTGAATCACCGTGAAAAACTAATCCTTTCCTACAGGTTTTATGAGGGCAAGACCCAGATGGAGGTTGCCGATGAGATCGGCATTTCCCAGGCTCAGGTCTCCAGATTAGAAAAAGCTGCTTTACAACGTCTTAAGAGACATGTTAAGGAGGAGAGATAGATGAAAAAGCTCAAAGTATTTCTTGGTTTAATTATTCTCTCTATTATTTTATCCAGTTTGAATGCAAATAGTGCTATTGTTTTAAATAAAGCTGATGAATTAATCAACGCTTATAATAATAATAATTTAGTTAGGTTACATGTTGTAGCTAATAGCAATTCCCCCAAAGATCAATATCTTAAAAGGAAGGTCAGGGATGAGGTGGTTAGCTATATGGCCCATTATCCTGATAAAAATGTCCTGCTCTCTGAACCAGAAAGGATTAAAGAACATATAGCAGGATTTTTAAAGAAAGAGGGAGTGGATTATCCGGTGGAGGTTAGTATCGGCAACTACTATTTCCCAAAAAGGACCTATGACGACCTTACCCTCCCAGCCGGGGAGTACCGGGCCCTTAAAATAATATTAGGTAAGGGTCAGGGGGCGAACTGGTGGTGTGTTTTACTCCCACCTCTCTGTATTGAAAAAAATCCCTCGGAAAAGCAGAAGGTTGAGTTTAGGTTCAAGTTAGCTGACATACTGGGATATAAGAGTAAAATTGCCTTCAGCTATAAGTTATTTCCTGTTTTTCAGGAGGAGAGAGAAAAAAATAGTCTCAATCACCTGGCTTTTGAACTAAATCAGGAATTAAGTCAAGACGCTGAAAAGGGAATGGTTTATAGGGAAAACTACAAATAGATGTTTCCGATTGCAGAAACCTTCTTTTTTACTTGTGCAAGGATGGTTACTACACTAGAGCATCGAGGCCGTCGCTAAACATCTCTCCAACATCTATTTGTAGCAATTATTTTTAGGAATATTTTGCTGATATCCAAGAACATGACCTATTAGGTATTGATAAATTGGACCGAAACGGGGATTGGAAACAATCCCCGTTTTTCACTTATTTAGGGCCTCCTACATATAATATGGAAGGTAAGGATAAAGGGGGTTATAGCGTGTTGAAGAATTCTGAACTTAAAATAAAGGATGTTATTGACATCAACAGAGGGAAGAAATTAGGTTTTATCGATGATGTAGATATTGAACTTGATGAGGGAAGGATAAAGGCTTTTATCATTCCGGCTCATAATAATAGATTGCTCAGGTTTTTTTCCAAGAAACAGGATATCGTTATCGGCTGGGATGAGATTAAAAAGATTGGTGAAGATGTTATTCTGGTTGATCTAAAAGGCAATTTGCAAGTTTAAAATTTTTCTAATCTATGATATACTATTGACAGAAATAGATTGAGGGGGTTCTCATAATGAAGTGTCCCTATTGCCACCATCTGGAAAGCAAAGTGGTTGATTCGCGCTATACCGAAGGACATACCTGTATCCGGCGGCGCAGAGAGTGCCTGGACTGTGGTGAACGCTTTACAACCTATGAACGGATTGAGGATATACCACTGATGGTGGTTAAGAAGGACGGAAAGAGGGAGTTTTTTGATCGCAATAAACTGATGACAGGGTTACTGAAGGCCTGTGAGAAGCGCCCAATTTCTCAGGAAAAGCTGGACCGCTTTGTTGCAGATATTGAAAAGGAATTAAGGAATAAGATGAAACAGGAAGTAAGTAGTTCCGAGATTGGCGAGCTGGTTATGCAAGGGTTAAAAGAGATAGATGAAGTTGCTTATGTCAGGTTTGCTTCGGTCTACCGGCAATTTAAGGATGTAAATAAATTTAAACAGGAGCTGGACCGTCTACTTAAGGAGGATTAGTTTGTGTTTGTTTGGAGGGAAGATGGGAAGGGTTTAAAGTATTTTGAGATAGAGGAGTTTGTTTCTTTTGGCATAAAGGCTCTCTTTACCTCCCGGTTGGGTGGTGTTAGTAAGGGTGATTATACCGGCCTTAATCTTGGTCTTCATACCGGGGACAACCCTGAGAGTGTGTTAACGAATAGGAGATTAATAGCCGAGGCTGCCGGCTTTGATTATCGGGATTTTGTGGCCGGAGAACAGGTCCACGGTTGTGACCTCTACCTGGTTGATGAGGCTGATAAAGGAAGGGGTGCCCTGGCATATAATGATAGTATTCCCGGTATTGATGGTTTAATTACTGCTGCCAGGGGGGTTCCCTTAATCTCCTTTTATGCTGATTGTGTACCCCTCTTTGTTATGGAGCCAAGTAAAGGGGTTGTGGCCCTTGCTCATGCCGGCTGGAAAGGGACTGTAAAGAAAATTGCCCAAAAGACCATTATCAGAATGAAAGAGATATATGGTGTGAGAACGAAGGATTGCTGGGCTGCTATTGGTCCATCCATTTCCAGGGATCATTATGAGGTTGATCAACCGGTTATTGATCATTTTAAGATGGCTTTTAGTTACTGGAGGGAACTGGTAGTAGATAGGGGAAAGGGGTATTACCTGCTTGACCTTAAACTAGCCAACATGCTACTCTTTAAAGAGGCCGGACTACCAGAGGAGCAGATTATTGTCAGCGAGTTCTGTACCTTTAAAGATCAGCAGTATTTTTATTCCTATAGAAGGGAAATGGGGAAAACAGGGAGAATGGCCAGTATTATCTGTAGGTGATCCTAATCTATGAAAAGGAATCATTATTATCTGGGTCAGAAAAACTATAAAAGAAGGACAAAAGGTGAGAAAAATCTAATTTATTTATTGCTCTTTATCTTTATCATTATTCTGCTATTTTCAATCGGTTTTTTTCTTTTAAACCGGCAGCACGGTTCGGTTGTCCTGGCACGGTACGGACAGATTGTTGATGGATTTCAGACCAGGGGGCTCCTGGTTAGGGAAGAAAGGGTTTACTATTCCCCCCACTCCGGAAAAATTATTTTAAAACAGGGAGAGGGGGATAGGGTGAGCTATGGTCAAAAGGTACTCCAGATAGGAGATTTAGTTCTACATAATCACCAACCGGGAATAATCAGTTACGCCACAGATGGTCTGGAGGAGAGATTGACACCCGGGATACTAAAAAAGCTGTCGATTAGAGATTTTAACCATATTAAGCGAGATTACCGGCAGCTTGTTAATGGCGATTACCTGAAGGAAGGACAACCCGCCTTCCGGATTATTAATAATAATTATTTATATATAGTTATTAAGACAGATGCCAGTGAAGTGCAGCGTTACAGGATTAATGAGGTTGTTTTTCTTAAACCGTTGAAGTTGAATAAGGGGTTAATTGATGGTAGAATAGCCTATAAAGTGATCAATGGAAAAGAGGGGCTTTTGATCGTTAAGCTTAATCCTTTTATCAGTGAATGGTTAAATCAACGCTGGGTTGAGATTATTTTTATCAAAAATATCTATCGGGGAGTAGTTATCCCCAGAGAGGCGGTTTTTACAAAACCGGAAGGTGAAGGGGTTTTACTCTATAATCACGATGGGAGTTATGTTTTTCAAAAAGTGAAGGTTCTGGAAGGAAATGAGGATAAAGTAATTGTTGAAGGCTTAGAGATCGGAGAAAGTTTGATTGAAAATCCTGCTGTGGTAGATTTTGGAAGAGGGGTGTAATTAATTTGCTGGAAGTAGACTTAAAGGAACGGTTGGTTAATATTAGAGAGAGAATTAAGGCTGCTGCCGGCCGGGCAGGCAGAGAGGCTTCAGAGATAAAGCTGATAGCTGTAAGCAAAAATCATTCTATAGATAAGATTCTGGCCCTGAAAAAACTGGGGATTAATTTCTTTGGCGAGAGCCGTGTCCAGGAATTAAGGGAAAAAAATGAAAGATTAACCGGTATTACCTGGCATTTTATCGGACATCTCCAGCGGAATAAAGTCAAGTACTTAATGAGGATGGAGAACTGTCAGCTGATTCATTCTCTTGATAGCTGGCGTCTGGCCCGGGAGATTAATAAGTGGGCCCGCAAAAACAAACGGGTAATGCCGGTTTTATTAGAGGTGAATGTCTCCGGTGATGAGAATAAGTTTGGCCTAAAACCGGAAGATACCCTGGCCTTTGTTGAGGAAGCTCAGAGCTTAAAATTCGTTGACCTACAGGGTTTGATGACCATCGCACCCTATGTTAAAGACCCGGAAGAGGTCAGGCCCTGTTTCCGGCAACTGGTAGAGTTAAGGGAGGAAATTGCTGCTAAAGGATACCAGCTCAAGGAATTATCCATGGGAATGACCAATGATTTTGAGGTAGCGATCGAAGAGGGTGCTACCATGGTAAGAATCGGTACAGGGCTGTTTGGTAAGAGGGATGAATAGGGGGTGGTATAGATGTATATGTTAATCTTTCTGGTGAGAACGCTTTTTACCCTTCTCAACTGGTTAATTATTATCAGAGTGATTATCTCCTGGGTCAGGCCAAATGTTTATGACCCTAACTTAAGAAAAATACTTAGGTTTATATACAATGTGACCGAACCTATACTGGGTCCCATCCGCAGGCTTTTACCTCAGGGCAATTTAGGGATAGATTTCTCACCGCTTGTCGCTTTAATTATCTTAAGTATCTTACGGAGCTTTATTCTTAATCTATTATACAGTTTGACTTTTGGTTTTAGGGGGTTCTAAAAAGGAGTGGTTTAGCTTCATGTTAGATAGAGAAAAACTTACTTCCCATTTGCACAGGGAAGAGGATCAGATATTAGGCGGGCATATTCTGGACAAGGTTGAAATTGTTATTAAGAGAAAGAGCAATGAATCGACCAATTTCCTAAATCCCTATGAAAGAGAGATTGCTACCGGTATTATTAAACAGATATATGATGTTAATTTCCTTGTTGATGGAGGTTATGAGGGGGCTGAGAGGAAGAGGATTACAATCTTTCCCGAGTACCTCTTCCCGGATCATGTTAAATCACCTGTCTGTATCCTGAAGATAGAAGGTAATTTTAAATTTCAGCCTGTTAGCCACCGCGATTTTCTGGGAGCAATTATGGCATTAGGAATTAAAAGGGAGATGATTGGTGACCTGCTGGTGTCGGATGACTTTGCCCAGGTGGTGGTGGCAGATGAGTTAAAGGATTTTATTCTCTTAAAATTAAACAAGGTGCATCAGGTACCTGTAGAAATATGCGAGATTACCCCGGATGAACTTGTTCTTCCTCCGGAAAATACTAAAGAGATTAAAACTACCGTAGCCTCAATGCGGTTGGATGCTGTTGCCAGTGCAGGTTTTGGTGATTCCAGAAGTAAGATAGCCCGCGATATCAAGAATGAAAAGGTTAAACTGAACTGGAAGGTAGCGGTAAACCCTGCTCAGAAGGTAGAGGTAGATGACTTAATCTCGATTAAGGGGAGGGGCAGGATTAAGGTTTGCCAAAAGGAGGGCTTATCCCATCGGGGTAGAATAAAACTGATTTTAAAAAAATTTGTTTAGGAAAGAGGGGTTATTATGAAGCTATCACCGTTAGATATTTATAATAAAGAGTTTAAAAAGGCTACCTTTGGTTATAATGTTAATCAGGTAGATGAATTTTTAGAGGAGGTAGGGCTAGCCTTTGAAAGGCTTCTCAAGGAGGTTAATGCCCTGCAGGATGAGAATGAGAGGATGAAAGAACGCCTGGCCACTTATGAGGAGATGGAAGAAAAATTCGAAAGGATGCTGGCTGCCGTTCAGAAGACTGCCAGAGAACAGACAGAACAGGCCAGAAAAGAGGCGGAGGTTATTATCCAGAAAGCTGAAATTAAGGCAGAACAGATAATGAAAGAGACCAAGAGGAAATTGCAGGAGGAGTATAGGGTGCTTAAGGAACTGAAGGGAAATAAGGACCTGTTTAAAATCAGGTTTAGAACCCTGCTGGAGAGCCATCTTAAGATGTTAGAGGAGGATGAGGAGCTGGATATAAAAACGGCAGAGGAGGATATTGCCGCCGGCAAATTTGACCTTGACGAATAGGCATTTTTCCATTATAATGAAGAATAAATTCACTGTAGTATTTTTGCACTTGAAAATTATTATAATTTGCTATGAAAATTGTATAAAATACCTTTTGCTAAAAACAAGGAATGAGAGAGTAGCATATAATTAAAACTACAGCGAACTGGGTATGGTGAGAGCCAGGTATTTAATTATATGTGAAGATCACTCAGGAGTTGACAGGCCGAAAGAGAGTAAGTCTGTCCGCTTATCAGCGTTAATGATTTGAGATGATACTAAAAATAGTATCAATTAGGGTGGTACCGCGGTCCTTTTCGCCCCTTGGCGTTAAGGGCTTTTTCTTTTGGTTTGATGTTAAAGTAATGCTCATTACGGTTCGCAAATTTTAAAAAACTGCAAATAGATATTTCCAATCATCTTTCCAACATCTATTTGCAGTTCGAAAAGAAAATTTCTCTAGTATCAAGCTATACTCTTTTATAACTAAAAATAAAGAAAGGTGGTGAAAGACCTGGTTGTTTTCTAAACAGGAAATCCTGTTGCATGAATTTATATAGATTTTAAAAACCAGGTATTAAAATGGGTTATAAGGAAACAATTAATCTACCTAAAACCGAGTTCCCCATGAGAGCGAATTTAAGTGAGAGGGAACCGGAGATTGAAGCTTACTGGGAGAAGGAGAAGATCTATGAAAAAGCTATCGAAAACCGGAAGGGTAATCCGCCCTTTATTCTTCATGATGGCCCTCCCTATGCCAATGGTGATATCCATATAGGTCATGCCTTGAACAAGATCCTGAAGGATATCGTAACTAGATATAAGACGTTAAAGGGTTTTTACTCTCCTTATGTTCCTGGATGGGACACTCACGGTCTACCGATTGAACACAAGGTAACCAGGGAGTTGGGAGATAAGGTAAAGGAGTTATCGATTGCGGAATTGAGAAAAAGGTGTACCGATTATGCCCTGAAGTATGTGGAGAGACAGAAGGAACAGTTTAAGCGTCTCGGGGTCTGGGGTGAATGGGATAACCCCTATCTAACCCTTAACCCCGAATACGAGGTTAAACAGATTGAGGTCTTCGGGGCTATGGCCAAAAAGGGGCTTTTTTACAAAGGAAAGAAACCGGTCCACTGGTGCCCGAACTGTGAGACGGCTCTGGCTGAAGCCGAAGTAGAATATGATGAAAAGAGATCACCTTCCATCTATGTAAAGTTTCCCTTGAAAGAGGAGGTTGAAGTAGGCGGGGTTCGTCTTTCACCGGAAGATAGTTTTGTGGTTATCTGGACAACAACACCCTGGACCATACCTTCTAACCTGGCCATTACCCTTCACCCCGATTTTGATTATGTAGTTGTCAGGGCCGGGGAGGAGAAACTGGTAATGGCTGAAGAGCTGGTTGACAGGGTGATGGAAAAGACAGGAATTAAGGAGTATGAAGTGATCAGCCAGCCCTTTAAGGGTAGTGCGTTGGAGAGAAAGAAATGCCGCCATCCTCTGGAGCACAGGGATTCATTGCTTATTCTGGGTGAACACGTCACCCTGGATCAGGGTACAGGCTGTGTTCATACCGCTCCCGGACACGGTCATGATGACTATCTAGTGGGGATGGAGTATGGCCTTGATGTCTATGCTCCTATGGATAACCACGGGGTCTTTACAGAGGAAGCGGGCCGTTTTGCCGGAATGCATTATGATGATGTTAATAAGGAGGTTACCAAACTCCTGAAGGAGAAAGGTCTTTTAATGGATTTAAGCTTTTTCTCCCATCAATACCCCCACTGCTGGCGGTGTGATGGTCCCCTGGTCTTTAGAGCAACCGACCAGTGGTTTGCCTCGATAGATGCCATCAAGAAAGAAGCCCTGGCCGCTATTCACAGTGTTGACTGGTATCCTAAATGGGGTGAGGAACGGATGGCCAATATGATTGCCGAACGTTCCGACTGGTGTATCTCCCGGCAGAAGAAGTGGGGTGTTCCAATTCCGGTTTTCTATTGTAAGGGCTGTGGTGAGATTATCATCAATGATGATACCCTGAAGGCTGTTAAAGAGCTCTTTGCCAGGGAAGGCTCCGGGTCCTGGTATAACTATACTACTGAGGAGATTCTACCTGAGGGTTATACCTGCCCTAAATGTGGTGGAAGTGAATTTACCAAAGAAGAGGATATCATGGATGTCTGGTTTGATTCCGGCTCCAGCCACAGATCCGTTCTTACAACCAGGGATAATCTATCCTGGCCTGCGCAGCTATATCTGGAGGGTACGGACCAGTACCGCGGCTGGTTTAATTCCTCCCTCCTAACTTCAGTGGCAACCGAGGGCAGGGCCCCCTATGAAGCGGTTGTAACCAACGGGTTTGTAGTTGATGATAAGGGTAATAAGATGTCTAAATCTGTAGGTAATGTAGTCTCCCCCCAGGAGGTAATCAAACAGTATGGGGCCGATATCTTGAGATTATGGGTTGCTTCCTCTGATTTTAAGGATGATGTCAGGGTATCTGAAAGCATCCTGAAACAGAACTCTGAGGTGTACCGCCGGATCCGTAATACCTTCAGATTTATGCTGGGGAATACCGCTGATTTTAATGTCAAGAAAGATTATGTTGAATATACCGGAAGGCGGGAGATTGATAGGTGGATTATCATCTGTCTGCAGGAACTGATTAAAAAGGTTACCAGGGCTTATGATAACTATGAATATCACCGGGTCTATCATGATATTCATAACTTCTGTACTATTGAGATGAGCTCCCTCTATGTAGATATCATCAAGGACCGTCTCTATACCGACGGAACCGATTCTTTAAGCCGGAGGGCTGCCCAGAGTACCCTCTATGATATTTTAGTCACCCTGGTTAAATTGATAGCACCTGTGCTGGCCCATACAGCAGAGGAGGTCTGGCAGTATATTCCGGAAGAGGATAAAGAGGTTGAAAGCGTCTTCCTGACAGATTGGCCGGAGGTCAGGGCCGGATACTATGATGAGGAGTTAATGAACCGCTGGGATAAATTACTGGCTATCCGGAAGGATGTCGCTAAGGCTCTGGAGCTGGCCAGGGCCGATAAAAAGATCGGTAATTCCCTCGATGCTAGAGTAAAACTAATAGCCGCTGATGAAGAACAGCAGAGATTCCTTGAGGAGAATGAAGAAAAACTGGCGGATCTATTTATTGTCTCCCAGGTGGAACTGGTGACAGATGCGGATGAAACTGAGGAGGTTCATCAGGGTGTAGAGACAGGTGTTAAGGTAGTGGTTACTAATGCCCTCGGTAAGAAGTGTGACCGCTGCTGGAAGTATAGTGAGAGTGTCGGCAGTGATGAGGAGCACCCGGACCTCTGTGAACGCTGTCTGGAGGTAGTTAAAGGGTAGAGGTGGATGGCAGATGAGTTAAAACATCCTTATTCTGGCCCACTCCATGGCTGCAAAGCGTTGGTAGATTACGAGGGCGAAAACAAGGAAAGAGGTTATCTCAGCATACCAGACTCCGGTTACCCCGAAATTAAAGAAAATAACAAAGAGGTAGGTTAAGGGAATAAACATCAGCCATAGCCTTAAGGCGGTAATAAACATAATTCCCCTTGTGTCACCAGCTCCCCGTAAAGCCCCGCCCATAATTATCATAAAGGCAAGGAGCGGCTGATTTAAGCCAGCAATCTTCATGGTAAAGATTGATTTTGTGATGAGTTCTGCCTCTTTAGTAAATATTTTTAATAACGGTACTGGAAGAAGGATAAAAATAGAGCCGGCTATTATACCCCAAACAATTCCCATTCCAGCGGCAGTTTTACCTGTAAGTAGTGATTTCTCCGGATTATCTTCTCCCAGATGCTTACCAACCAGGGTAGCGGTAGCGATAGATACCCCGATGGCAGGCATAAAGGAGGTTGATTCAATATTAATCAGGATTCTGAAGGCTGCCTCCGAGGTAGTATCCAGTAAAGAGATAATGATTCCATTGGCGAAAAAGGCCAGCTGCATGAAAAGCTGTTCAAGGGCAGCGGCATAACTGAATCTCCACAACGGTTTCAGGATATAAGCGGAGATTCTTAGGTTAACAAGATATAATTTTACCTTTTTCTTGCCATTTAAAAGAATATATAGAAAGAGTAAAGCAGCTATTCCCCGGGCAAAGGTGGTTGAAATGGCAGCACCGGCAATTCCCAGTTCGGGAAAGAAACCATACCCGGTCATCAGGACATAATTGCCGATGATATTTAAAAAATTGGCCGTTCCCGTTATATACATCGGTGTTCTGGTATCACCCGCACCGCGGAGGCCGGCCGCCACTGCAAAGGAGATAAACATAAAGAGCTGGCTTAAAGAGACATACTTGAGGTAAGTTGTACCCATCTCTAACACTATCTCCGAAATATCGAAGATATGTAGTATATTTTTAGCATAAAAAAAGGATACTAAAGAGATAATAATTCCCATAAGAAAGTTTAGGGTTAGGTTCTGACCGATTATCTTATTTAGCCTCTGGTAGTTTTTTTCGCCGTAACTCCTGGCTACCATAGCAGTAGCTCCGGCATTGAAGGAGGAGAAGATAAAAATCAGGGTGAAGATAATCTGGTTGGCGAAACCAACAGCAGCCAGTCCTTCCTTTCCAATAATCCGGCTGATCATCAGGGTATCGGCTATTCCTACCAGCGTATTTAAGGCCATCTCCATGATAGCCGGTAAGGCGAGAATGAAGATATCCCTGATCATATCTTTCCGTTCTCTGAAGTTTAGCATCTCCGCCCTCCTTTCTAGGGTTGATTTCACTTTATCATATCACAAAATTCTCTTTCCCGTAACCCCCTATTTGTTTAAATTTCATGCCTCACTATTATCCTTCTTTTAAATTACGCAATGATGGTTTAGACACTAGCACATCGAGTGCGTCGCAGGAAATTTTTTGATTTGTTTAAGGTTCATCAGATCTCTCCAATATTTATTTGCAGTTTGTTAAAAGAATTTGTGATAACTATTCTTAGAATAAAGAAATTACTCAAATGGGATAATAAATAGAGTCAGGTAGGTGGTATAATGATTGTAGATGATAAAGAAGAGATTATGGAAAAACTGGATGAATTGTCTGAAAGAATTCAGAGCATCAATATTGCTGAATATATTGAACTGGTACGTTCACCCCGGAAAATGTTATTTATTAATTTTATTTCAGGCCTGGCCAGGGGGCTGGGAGTGGCTATTGGTGCAACAGTTCTCGGAGCAATCTTTTTAATTATATTGTTCAGGCTGGCCCAGACGAATATACCCCTGATCGCAGAGTTTGTTGCCAAGATTATCAAGATTGTAGAGACATATTTATAATTGAAAGGGGGATTTATCTTTTAATATGAATCAGGATAAGTTAAAGCATTACCAGCAGCTTTTAATGGACGAAAAGCGGAGATTGGAGTACGAATTAAAGAGATTGACCGATGAAGAACACCTGAGAATTAAGGAATCAACCGGTGAGTTATCCAGTTATGATAATCATCCGGCAGATGAGGGATCACATACATTTGAAAGGGAGGTAGACCTGGGGATTAAAGATAACACACTTACCCTGTTAAACCAGGTTAATGATGCCTTAACTAAGATGGAGTCGGGAAGGTACGGCATCTGTCAGCGGTGTGGGGAGGAGATCAATGATTCCCGTCTGGAGGTGGTCCCCGCTACCAGTTTTTGTGAGAGATGTAAGGAGATAGAGGAGGAGTTGGAAGGGACTAGGGAAAGACCACTGGCAGAAGATTCCTTTTATCCGCCCTTCAGGGGTTTTAATGATGGATCCGGTAAGATTGGATACGATGCTGAGGATGCCTGGCAGGATGTGGCCCAGTACGGAACCTCTAATACACCTCAAGATCTTCCGGAGATGCTGACTGAAACCCGTTCCAGCAAAGAGGCCTATGTGGATGCCACCGAGACGGTCGGTTCTGTGGGAATCGAAGACTCATTTATTAATGATAAGGTAGATAGCCTTAAAGAGGGTGAAGATAAGGAGACAACCTTTACCGGCAGAAAGGGCTCTGACCGGAGATAAGCTCAGAATATTGTTATATGCGGGATGGTATGTTAAAATGGTATAGGGGATGAATTCATGTTATATTTAATAACAGGGATAATTCTGGTGCTCGACCAGTGGATAAAGTTGCTCATCAGGAATAGTTTTCAGGTGAATCAATCACTACCTGTAATCAAGAATATATTTCATCTTACCTATATCCGGAATACAGGTGCCAGTTTCGGTATTCTGGCAGGTTACAGGTATTTATTTATTATGATATCATTAGTAGTTATAGGGGGGTTACTGGTGTACAGGTACCGGCTGAACGCTAGATCCCCCTTTCTGGATACTTCTGTAGGTCTGATAATTGGGGGGGCTACAGGTAATATTGCCGACCGGTTAAGACTGGGTTATGTGGTGGATTATCTGGACTTCCGGATCTGGCCGGTCTTTAATCTTGCTGATTCTGCTGTGGTTATCGGTGTCGGATTATTGATTCTGTATATCTGGAAGGTAGAAGATATTAGTTAGTCCAGGGTGATTATAATGGATAAAAGGGTTTATAAGGTTAAGGCGGAGGTTGCCGGGAAAAGGCTTGATAAATACCTATCAGAAATGGACAAAGAGCTATCCCGTTCCTTTCTGCAGAAGTTAATTAATGAGGAGAAGGTACTTGTCAACGGGGGTGTTACGAAAAGTAGCTACAGGATTAGGGAGGGTGACCGGATTAGCCTGCTTATTCCCGAGCCGAGGGAGCCGGATATAGAACCTGTGGAGATAGAACTGGATATACTCTATGAGGATGATGATATTATTGTAGTTAATAAGCCTGCCGGACTGGTTGTACATCCTGCACCGGGTAACCGGGATAATACCCTGGTCAATGCCCTGCTTGCTTATACCGACCGGCTTTCCGGAATTAACGGGGTAAAAAGGCCGGGGATAATCCATAGATTAGATAAAGATACCTCCGGTGCCCTGGTAGTAGCGAAAAATGACCGGAGCCATCAAGAGCTTGTAAAACAGTTTAAAGAGCGGAAGACCAAAAAGATCTATCATACGATAGTTAAGGGGAAGTTACCTTATGAGAAGGGCAAGATCGATGCCCCTATTGGCCGCAACCCTAAGCAGAGAAAGAAAATGGCTGTAACAGAGAAAAATAGCAAGAAGGCCGTTACATATTTTAAGGTTCTGGAATACTTCAAGGACTATACCTATCTAGAGGTAAAACTGGAAACAGGGCGCACCCACCAGATCAGGGTCCATTTTTCCTATTTGGGCCACCCGGTAGTTGGTGATGAGAAATACAGCCGGAAGAAAAATGAGCCAGGGGTAAAAAGACAGCTATTACATGCATATAAACTGGGGCTTTTCCATCCACTTAGCGGTGAATGGATGGAGTTTATAGCACCCCTTCCGGATGATTTTCAGAAAACCCTGGATTATCTACGGAAAAAGGCCTGATTTATTATATTTTTTAAGCGGCAAGATGTGATGAAAAAAAGCTTGACAATTATGGCGGTTTTCTGATATAGTTTAATATAAATAAAGGGTTCTTTTAAATTAGTCCTGTGAGGCTAATAAGGAAGACGGAGTTTAATGTAAAATCCCTTTCTTGCCCGCAGGCGAGAAGGGGTTTTTTCTTCCAGAAGAACCTTGAAGAAAGGAGAGGTTTATGGGGAAAAACACTAGATTGAAGAAGGAGATTGTTGATGCTGATGGAATCAGGAGGGCTCTAACCAGGATTGCCCATGAAATTATTGAAAGAAATAAAGGTACGGAAGACCTGGTTCTAATCGGTATCAGGACGAGAGGAGTTCCTCTTGCCAGAAGACTGGCTGCCAGGATTAAAGAAATTGAAGGGGTTGAATTACCGGTCGGGGTTCTGGATATAACCCTTTACCGTGATGACCTATCCAGGGTTGCCCAGCAGCCTATCGTTCACCGGACAGAGATTCCTTTTGATATTAACGGCAAGAAGGTTATCCTGGTAGATGATGTCCTTTATACAGGTAGGACGGTAAGGGCTGCCATGGATGCATTAATTGATCTGGGACGCCCGCAGGCCATCCAGCTGGCTATTATGGTTGACCGGGGTCACAGGGAATTGCCTATCAGAGCAGATTATGTTGGCAAGAATCTTCCTACCTCCCAAAAAGAGGTTGTTAGTGTTAATTTAGAGGAGACGGATGAGGAAGATATAATTCTGCTACTGGAAAAAGTAAATAGATAACCCTTGAAATTAGTCCAGTGAGGCTGATAAGGGTGGAAGTTAAACCTGCCTTCTTATCAGCAAACTGGTGAGAAGGTTTTTTTGATGCATAGGATTTTATGTTATTGCGGATAACATAAATTCCGGCATCAACAAATTTACCTTGTAAAATATTATGGCGAAGCCAATTTGTTTTGTTGTTTGTATCTGTAAGGTAAATTGTGATTAAATTGGCCTTCGACCATAATCGTCATTAAACAAAAAAAGAAAGGGGTTTAACAAGATGAATATAAAGAGATTATTTTTAGGTTTAGAGCTTTTTGCTATCTGTTTCGGGGCAACAGTTCTGGTTCCTCTGCTAACTAACATACCCACATCAGTAGTTCTCTTTACTGCTGGGGTAGCAACATTAATTATGCATTATTTCTGCAAAGGCAAATACGGTGCTCCAATCATCTTCCTGGGTTCTAGTTTTGCGTATATTGCACCGATATTATACGTACAAAAGACCTGGGATATGGGATCGGTCTTCTTTGCTCTCGGAGTTGCCGGCTTGATGAAGGTGATCTTTTCCAGGATAATTAAGTATTTTGGTAGTGAATTGATTGCCAAGAAGTTATTCCCACCGGTTATCTTTGGGACAATGATTACCTTAATCGGTTTAACCCTTGTTAATACTGGTCTGGATATGGCCAGCAGCAACTGGACTCTTGCCCTAATCACCCTGGCTGTAGCGGGAATCCTGATGGTATTTACTAAGGGAATACCCAATCTCTTTTCGGTACTGATCGCTGTTGGTGTCGGTTATATTGCCGCTTTATTCATGGGCGAGGTTACCTTTAATACCCTGCCGGTATTACGCTGGCCGGAATTTAGCATACCCCGCGTAAACTGGGCGGCAGCCCTATATATGATACCTTTTGCCCTGGCTCCGACCATGGAACACTTTGGTGATATTTTTGCCATCAGTGAAGCAACAGGGAATCAATATTATAAATCACCGGGGATCCACCGGACAATGCTAATTGACGGTATCGGTACCATGCTCTCCTTCTTTGGCTCGGTGCCCAATACCACCTATTCCGAAGGTGTTTCGGCTGTCAATATTTTAAAAATCAAGGATGATAAGGTGGCCAGAAATGCGGGTATCTGGGCTCTGATCTTCAGTTTTATCGGACTCTTAAGTGCCTTCCTGCAGTCAATTCCCACAGCGGTTATCGGGGGAGTAATGGTTATTCTCTTCGGTAGTATTGCCACCATCGGTTTAAAGAGTTTTGTCCGGGAAAAGGTTGATTTCGGAAAGTCAAGAAATATTCTGATAGCTGCCCTAATGTTTGTTTTCGGATTAGGGGATGTATCTCTCTGGAGGTTTGAAGGTGTAGGTCTGGCTGCCTTAATAGGTCTCTCCCTACAGATAATCTTCTTAATCTATGACTCGGTTGTTGAGGAAAAAAAGGTTAATAGTGAGATTAAAACTGATGTCTATCTGGAGAAGGCTTAAATAAGTTTGCAGTTATTGCCGAAACGGTAGTTAAGCATTAATTTAATACCTCAAAAAGTAATCGTAAAACTCCCCGGTTCTGCCGGGGTTTTGCTTTTTTTACAGGGTTTCACGTGGAACAAAATGGTAATTCATACATAAACAGGAAATTTGTTTTCTATTTTAAACGTAATAAGATGTTATAGTGATAATATTTTGACCGTTTTTAAAGATTTTGCTTGTGCTCTGGTAAGAAAAGATGGTATACTTGAAAGGGTGATATTTAAGATGAATATCTTTGCCATCGGTGATCTTCACCTCTCCTTTAATAAAAAAGTTATACCGGGCCAGTGGGATCTGGTAGAAGTATATAAACCGATGAGTCTTTTTGGGGAAAAATGGGAAAAACACTACCAAAAGATATATGAAAACTGGTTGGAGATAGTCTCTGAGGATGATCTTATTCTACTTCCCGGAGATATTTCCTGGGCAAGCGATTTTGTTGAGGCTGAGCATGATTTTAATTTTATTGCCGGGTTACCCGGAAAAAAGGTTTTGATCAGGGGGAATCATGATTACTGGTGGCAGGCTATTTCAAGACTGCGCTCACAGGTACCGGAAAATTGCTATTTGATTCAGAATGATAGTCTAAATCTGCAGGGTGTATCCGTTGCCGGCACCCGCGGCTGGACGGTTCCCAATAGTTTTCAATTTACCGAACACGATGAAAAGATCTACCGCCGGGAACTAGTCAGGCTTGAGCTTTCTCTCAAGAGCATTAAAATGCGGGGAGAAAAGCTGATAGTAATGTTACATTATATGCCTGTTAATGAAGACCATGAGAAGAATGAAATTATTGAGCTCTTACAGGACTTTCAGGTAGATATTTGTATTTACGGGCATCTTCACGGGGAAGAGGCCCATAAAACAAGGCTTACAGGGGAAAAATGGGGTATTAATTTTCAGCTTGTCAGTTCTGATTTTCTTAATTTTAAGCCTATGAAAATTCTGGACTGAAGTTGGTAAAATTTTTCCCCAATAAAAATTCTTAAAATTGAAGGAATTTGCTTTAGTTTCTAGAATATAAAATACTAATAAGTAATTTAATACTATATTAATTATTATGGCGAAGCCAATTTGTTCATTGGTATAATTACTAGAATATATTAGTAAAAACTGGTGATGATACAATAATGTAAGGAAATAACTTTTAATTTAATTTTATTCAAAATGAACTAATTAGAAGGGTTGGTGTTAAAAAATGAGTGTTACTCAAACAAACAAAATTAGAAATTTATGCTTGATCTCCCATGGTGGGGCAGGAAAAACTACCCTCACAGAAATGACTTTAGCCAATGCTGGAGTAATTAAGAATGTTGGAACAGTTGAAAAAGGTAATACCCATTCGGATTTTATGCCCGAAGAGAAAGCCCGTCAATTTTCCATCAGTAACTCCTATTTCAATTTTCCCTGGGGGGGCCATACTATAAACTTAATCGATACCCCCGGTTATGCCGATTTCAGAGGTGAAGTTGCCAGTGCCTTGAGAATGGTTGAGGGTGCGGTGCTTCTCATTGATGGAACCGCCGGTATTGAGGTAAATACCGGTTATGTGTGGGAAATGGCTGAGGAGAATGAACTTCCCCGTTTCATTTTTATTAATAAAATGGATAAAGAAGGAGCCAATTTTACCAGGGTTTACGAGGAAATAAAGAATACCTTTGATGGCAGTTTTATGCCCTTAACTATACCTTATGGTGAGGGAGAAGGTTACAAAGGCTTTGTTGATCTGTTGACAGAAAAGTGTTATTTATCAGGAGACGGTGAAGAGGAAGTGGAGATTCCTCAAGATATCCAGGATACTGTTGAAGAGATGCGTACGGAACTTCTGGAATCTGTGGTCGAGCTCGATGAAGAACTTATGGAAAAATACTTTGCCGATGAAGAGATTACAGATCAGGAGTTAGTTAACGGTCTGATCGAGGGGGTAGCTGCCGGAGAGATAATCCCGGTTTTAGCCGGCTCGGCCATTAATAATTCTGGCCTGAAAACCCTTTTTGATTATCTGGTTAAATTAGTTCCCTCTCCTGAGGCCAAGGGTGTTATTAAAGGCACCTGGGAAGGAGAAGAGGTTGAGGTTGAGGTTTCGGTAGATGGACCCTTTGTCGGTTTGGTCGGAAAAACTATGGTCGACCCCTATATCGGAAAATTATCGATTTTTAAGGTTCTCACCGGTCGTCTGCCCAAGGATAGCGAGGTCTATATTCCCAGACTCGATACTACTATCAAGCTGAGTAAACTTTACAAGTTAAATGGTGCAGACCAGGATGCTGTTGAGGAATTAGTTGCCGGTGATATAGGTGCTGTAGCTAAATTAGATGAATTAGAGACATCAGATACAATTACTGAAGGGGTTAAAATTAAACTGAAACCTATTAACTTCCCGATACCAATGCTGACCCAGGCAGCTATGCCTGCCAGTGAGGGTGATGATGAGAAGATGTCGACTTCCTTAAGCCGGATCAGTCTGGAAGATCCGACCTTTAAGGTTGAATATAATAAGGAGACTAAGGAACTGCTAATAACCGGTATGGGAACGGTTCATCTTGATGTTATCAAGGATATCTGTAAACGCAAATTCGCTGTTGATTTTATTACCACTACTCCCAAGGTTGCCTATAAGGAAACGATCCAAACCAAGGTTGAGGTAGAAGAGAAATATAAAAAACAATCCGGTGGCCGGGGACAGTACGGTCATGTTTTCTTAAGGATTGAACCATTACCCCGGGGTAAGGGGTTTGAATTCGATGAAGAGATCTTCGGTGGGGCCATACCCAGCCAGTATATCCCTGCTGTAGAAAAGGGTATCATAGATGCCAAAAAGGAGGGTGTATTAGCCGGTTATCCGGTTGTAGATTTCAAGGTTACCGTTTACGATGGTTCCTACCACCCTGTCGATTCATCGGAGATGGCCTTTAAGATTGCCGCATCTAAAGGCTTTAAGAAGGGAATGGAACAGGCAAAACCTGTCCTCCTGGAACCGATTATGGATATTTCGGTTACTGTACCCGAGGAATATATGGGAGATATCATGGGGGACCTAAACTCCAGGAGAGGTAAGATACTCGGGATGGAATCTGATAATGGCAATCAGATTATTAAGGCTCAGGTTCCGCAGGCTGAGTTATTTACCTATGCTACCGATCTGAAATCGATTACCGGTGGCCATGGGAAGTTCACCATGGAACTGGCTTACTATGATAAAGTTCCGGCCAGGATTGAGGAAGAGATTATTAGCAATAGAAAGAGTGAGTCTGCATAAAAGATCATCAAGGGTTAATAAGGGAAAGAATACCCTCTTAGCCTCGCTAAGGGGGTATTTTCTGCCAATAAAGTTTTTGCAATTTAGGTAATAATGTGATATAATATTAATGACTTTCTCTAACATTTCTATCGGAGATTGTCCACAAAAATCTTGTGTATAATTCCACCATTAATGATTACATTAAGGGGCTAAGTGCCTCTCAAATTACTAGAAAATTATGGTAAAAATACATAATTATGGTTAAAAAATAGGGGGGATTTTGCAAAGTAAAAATTTTACAGGAGGTGTTTTAAATGATCAAATTTGCTGTTTTAGGAGCAGGCAACGGCGGACAGGCGATGGCTGCTTATCTGGCTTTAAAGGGTTATGAGGTAAACTTATATAATAAAAGTCAATCGCGGATTGAAGCCGTAAAAAAGGAGGGTGGTATCCATTTAAGTGGTGTTTTTGCAGGCTTTGGCAGAATGAATAAGGTAACTACGGATATTGAAGAAGCCATTGAGGATGTAGAGATAATAATGGTAGTAACCCCAGCGGTTGCCCATAAATATCTGGCAAGAGAACTGAGCCCGTATTTACAGGACGGACAGATAATTATTTTAAATCCCGGTAGAACCGGTGGGGCTCTTGAATTCTACAATGTTTTACAGGCTAATCACTGTCGGGCTGATGTTATTATCTCCGAGACCCAGACCTTTATCTTTGCCAGCAGGGTAATCGGTGAGGCCCAGGCCAAAATCTTCGGGGCTAAGAAAAAGGTTGCCATTGCTGCCTTTCCCAGTAATAGAACCAGAGAGGTTGTTGATAGGCTTTTCCCGGCCTTTCCTCAGTTTACACCGGTTGAGAATGTTTTAAAGACCAGTCTTGATAATATCGGTGCTGTCTTTCATCCCGCTCCTACATTATTGAACATGGCCTGGATTGAATCAACCGGTGGAGATTTTACCTATTATCAGCAGGGAATTAGCCCGGCTGTGGCCAGGGTTTTGGAGAAGATTGATCAAGAACGGATAGAGGTGGCCTCCAGACTGGGAGTTGAGCCGACCAGTGCCTGTGACTGGTTGAGAATGTCCTATGGTGCCAGGGGAAAGAATCTTTACGAATTATTGCAGAATAATTATCAGTACCATGGTATAGGTGCACCGGATAAGGTTAACCACCGCTATATCTTTGAGGATGTGCCGATGAGCATGGTACCGATTGCTTCTCTGGGAAGGATGTTTGAGGTCAAGACTCCAACTATTGAGATGATAATCAATCTGGCCAATATAGTTTTTCAAACTGACTTCTGGCAGAGTGGCAGGACGGTGGAATCACTTGGTCTGGCCGGATTAAGCAGCAGACAGATTATTAATCTGGTTAATAATGGTAGTATTGACGGGGCGGAGATTTTACCCCGCATCTATAGTAAATTTGATAATCTTATCTATGAAAAATTTATAGGAGGATATCAGAAAGAGGTTGAGTAAGGATGAGTAAACTAATTATCGGCGCTTCTATCGGTAATTGTGTCCATGTGGCAGGGGTTTTGAATTTTTTACGCCTGGCTGAGGAACACGGATATAAAACAAAATTTTTAGGCCCGGCAGTCTCGATTAATTATCTTCTTGATGCGGTTCAGGAAGCAAATCCGGAGATGGTGGCAGTAGGTTACCGCTTAACTCCGGAGACCGGGTATAATATTTTGAAACGCTTGCAAGAGGGTGTTGAAGAGAGGGGCTTAACTAATCATAAATATGTTTTTGGTGGCACCCTACCTGTAGCTAAAAAAGCTCAAAAGGTAGGGCTTTTTGATGCTGTTTTTAGCGGTGAAGAAGAAATAGAGGAGATTATTGCCTTTCTTGAAGGAAGGGAAAGTGAACGGGAGAGTATGAATTACGGGAATACCCTTCTAGAGAGACTTAAGTTAAAGAAACCCTTTCCTCTAATCAGGCATCATTTTGGTCTGCCTACTGTTGAAGATACCGTTCAAGGTATCAAGGAGATTGCCGAGAGCAGGGTGCTTGATATTATCTCTTTAGGACCCGACCAGAATGCTCAGGAGTCCTTCTTCAGGCCCGAAGAGATGGACGAGGACGAGAAGGGGGCAGGCGGGGTACCTATCCGGACTGAGGAGGATTTAAGGAGCCTTTACCGGGCAACCAGGAGGGGTAATTACCCGCTGATGAGGTCTTACAGCGGTACCAGGGATGTCTTTAAGATGGCGGAGCTGTTATTGAAAACCATCAATAATGCCTGGTCAGCAATTCCCCTGTCATGGTATAATAAACTTGATGGCAGGGGGCCGAGGGGATTACTGGAATCCATCAGAGAGAACCAACAGCTAATGAAATGGCATGGTGAGAGGGGTATTCCTGTTGAGGTTAATGAGTCCCATCACTGGAGTCTAAGGGATGCTCATGATACTATTGCGGTAGTTATGGCCTTTCTGGCTGCTTATAACGCGAAAAAGATGGGGGTTAAGACCTATATTGCCCAGTATATGTTCAATACCCCTAATGCTACCAGTGCTTCGATGGATTTAGCCAAGATGCTGGCTAAAAAAGAGCTTATCGATGGACTTCAGTCTGAGGACTTCCAGATATTAACTCAGGTCAGGGCAGGTTTGACCAGCTTCCCGCCTGATCTGGATAAGGCTAAAGGGCAGCTGGCCTATGCTACCTTTCTGGGTATGGCCTTAAAACCGGATATTGTGCATGTTGTGGGTTATTCGGAGGCCGACCATGCGGCCGAGAGCCCGGATGTTATCGAGAGCTGTAAGATTGCCCGCCAGGTAATCAATAATAGCCTTTACGGTTACCCTGATTTCGGTGCTGACGAAAATATCCGGCGGCGCAAAGAGGAGCTGCTGGTAGAGGCAGAGTTTCTGCTCGGGGCAATCAAACAGGTAGCCTCTCAGGGGGTAAAAGACCCCTGGAGTAATGCGGAAACTTTAGCCAGGGCAATTAGGATTGGTTTGATCGATGCTCCGCACCTGAAGGGTAATCCTGTCGGTGCCGGCAGATTAACCACAAAGATTGTTAACGGTGCCTGTTATGCTTATGATTACAGGAAGGATAAGATTCTCACTGAAAAGGAAAGACTTGCTCTCCTCAAGGAGGAGGTTGAATTTGGCAGATAAAAAGAGAGTGGATTTTCTTAAAAACTTTATCCTTTTCTCCGAGATGAGTGAGGAGGAACTGACTAAAATAGTTGAGTTACTAGAAAGTAAAACCTACCCCGATGGTGCAACCATCTTCTTTGAAGGAGATGAGGGGGACAGGGTCTACTTTGTTAAAGAGGGGAAGGTCAAGGCTTTTAAATGTACGCCTGAGGGTGATGAACAGATATTAGAGATTATCCAGCCTGGTGATGTTTTCGGGGAGGTCGTGCTTTTTGGCATAGACAGGTACCCTGCAACTACTATAGCCCTGGGAGAGGTTAAGGTCGATATCCTTTCCAGAGATAGGTTCCGTAACTATTTTAACAGTAATCCTCAGATTGCCTGGGGGATGTTAAAGGTAATGGCCAGAAAGCTCTTCAGGTCCCAGCACAGGATAGGTAATCTCGGACTCAGGGATACCAGGGGACGGGTTGCTACCCTGATAATAGACATGCTGCATGATTTCGGTGATTCTGAAAGTGAGTTTATCCTGGAATTTAACCGCCAGGAGATGGCAAATTTTATCGGTACATCAAGGGAGACGGTCAGCCGAACCTTGAGCGAGTTCCGGAATGAAGGTTTAATTGAGATTGAAGGTAATAAGATTTTTATCAAGGATCTTAAGGGACTTAAGGAAGTTGGGGGTTAGTATTTGATGCCGGGTAAGAGATTAGGAATAAAAGAGAAAGCCCCGGAATATCTTTTAATTATTCTCTCCGGGGTTTTAATTAACTTGCCTTTAAGCTATCCACAATTTTATTATACTGGCTGGATAGCCTTATTACCTTTTTTAATGTCTTGTAAATTATCCACAGATAAGTCTGTTAATTCGTCGGGTGATGCTGTTTCCCCTTTTGAGGGGTTTAAGAAGGGCTGGCTGCTTGGAATTGTTATCTTTATGATGGTTTCTTTCTGGTTATACTTCCCGCTGGTAAATTTCAGCGGTCTACCCTGGATTATCTCTATCTTCCTGCTGGCTATGCTCTTTTTGGTAGCCGGTCTTTTCTACGGGCTCTGGGCCTGGTTATTTCTTCTTCCCGGCAGGAAGAAGGGTTTTAGCTCCCTCTGGCTGGCAATCAGCTGGACCGGTATTGAGTATCTGCGTTACAGGTTGCTACCGGACCTCCCCTTTGCCTTTGCCGGTTATACCCAGGTAGATTTTCTTCAACTGCTCCAGCTGGCCGATATAGGTGGTGTATTTTTCTTAAGTTTTATTGTAATTTTGTTTAATGGTTATCTTTTTAAGTTATTCCGGCAGCGCAGGCTGAGACATCTTATTCCCTTTGGATTAATTCTCATTATAATTTTTACTTTTGGCAGTCTTAAATTAAATTACTATCAGGATAAGGAGTATAAATATC
The DNA here is from genome assembly GCA_029981855.1 of Halanaerobiales bacterium. Lineage (GTDB taxonomy): Bacteria > Bacillota > Halanaerobiia > Halanaerobiales > DTU029 > JARRCS01. The sequence continues at coordinate 55,160 of JARRCS010000001.1, forward strand.
TAAGGACAGGTATCGTTCAGACCAGTATTTCAGCCTCAGAGAAATGGAAGGTAGCCAATATCGAACCAATTTTAAATCTGCTGTTGAAAAAAAGTAGCCAGTTTAAAGAGGCGGACCTGATCGTCTGGCCGGAGTCCTCCCTTACCTTTGATCTGATTAGAAATGAATATTACAGAAAAAAGTTTATCGAAGGGTTAGCGGGAATAAAAGCATATATCCAGGCCGGGAGTCTGGCCATTATTGATGATGAATATCAAAGATATAACAGCAGCTTCTTGATTGCGCCCGGAGGTAGGATTAAAGGAAGGTATAACAAACTCAGGCTGGTTCCCTTCGGCGAATATCTTCCCTTTGCTGAAGTGATTAAATCCTTTTCAGGATACAGTATGAATTCCAGTAATCCCGGTCAGGAGGTTGTAATATTTACAATACCATCTGCCAGGTGGAAGACGGCAATCTGTTCAGAAATACTCTACCCGGAGCTGGTCCAAAGGAAGGTTGAACAGGCTGATTTTATCGTTAACCAGTCTAATGAGGCCTGGTATCTTCACGGTAATCTGCAGGAGCAGATGTGGATTGCCGCTGTATTCAGGGCTGTTGAGAACCGCCGTTCGATTGTCAAGGCCGGTAATTTTGCCTTTAGTGGGCTAATTTCCCCATCCGGAAGGGCCATTATTAAAAATGCCCCCGGTCAGGGAGGACTGATTTCGGGCTCGGTTAACTTCAACAGGGAGGAGACTTTTTACCAGCAGTGGGGTGATTTTGCAGGTTACCTATCTCTTGGAATAATATTATTGTTACTACTGATCAAGCTTATTATGAAATTAAGAGTCAGGGCCCGGTAAGCGGGTTCTTTTTTTATTCACAAAATCTACTTTCCCTGCATAAGATATCCTTGAGTTTTCGCCTTAAGGAGGGGAGCAGAAGATGTGTGGGATTGCAGGCTGGGTAGACTGGGAGAAAAATTTAATCAATGAAAGAGATATTCTCGAAGAGATGAAAGAGAGTTTGAACCACCGGGGACCGGATGAAGGAGGGGAATGGTATTCTAAAAAGGCCGGGCTTGTACACAGGCGGTTGATTGTCATCGACCCCGCAGGTGGAAAACAGCCCATGATCAGGGAATACGGGGAAAACAGATATGTAATGGTCTACAACGGAGAGCTGTATAATACCGGGGAACTGCGAAGGGAATTAGCCCTGAAGGGTTATACCTTCCGGGGGCATTCTGATACTGAGGTTTTACTTATCTCTTACATAGAGTGGGGTGAGGAGTGTGTAAACTATCTAAATGGTATCTTTGCTTTTGCCGTCTGGGATGAAAAGGGAGAGAAGCTATTTCTGACCAGAGACCGGATCGGGGTCAAGCCACTTTTTTATGCCCGGTCTACTTCAGGTCTAATCTTTGCCTCTGAATTAAAATCGCTTCTCCTGCACCCGGAAATAGAGGCCAGGATCGATACTGAAGGTCTGGCTGAATTACTGGTAATAGGGCCGGGCAGGACACCGGGTCACGGGATTTTTACCGGGGTGAAGGAGCTAAAGCCGGGTTATTGTTTAACTTACACTCAGGAAGGGCTGAAAGAAAAACAGTACTGGTGGCTGGTAAGCAAGCCCCATGAGGATAGTCTGGAAGAGACGGTTGAGAAACTGAGAGAACTATTTGTCGATACGGTCAAAAGGCAGCTGGTCTCAGACATGCCTATCTGTACACTTTTATCAGGTGGGCTGGACTCCAGTGCCATCAGTGCCGTTGCCAGTCAGGCTTTGCAGGAGGAGGGATACGGGAAACTTCATACCTATTCGGTTGATTATCAAGGAAATGATAAGTATTTTGAGGCCAACAGCTTTCAACCTGATGCTGACAGCAACTGGGTAGATTATGTATCCCGGCATATTGATTCTGAACACCATTATGTTATAATTGATAATCAGCAGCTAGTAGACGGGTTAAGGGAGGCTGTCTATGCCAGGGATCACCCGGGGATGGCAGATATTGATGTTTCCCTCTATCTCTTCTCCAGGGAGATTAAAAAGAATTTCGTCGTGGCTGTTTCGGGTGAGTGTGCCGACGAGATCTTTGGGGGTTATCCCTGGTATTACCAGGAAGATATCTCTGAAATCAATACCTTTCCCTGGTCAAGGAGGTTGGGGGAGAGGATAAAGCTGCTTTCACCTGAGCTGATTAAAAGGATTAAACCTGAAGAGTATATGGCAGAGAGATACCGGGAAGCACTGGATGAGGTACCCTTATTACCGGGAGAGGGCCGGAAGGAAGCCAGGATTAGGGAGCTCTTCTATCTCAACCTAACCCGCTGGATGCCTACCCTTCTCGACCGTAAGGACAGAATGAGTATGTATACCGGTCTGGAGGTGAGGGTGCCCTTCTGCGATCACAGGCTGGTTGAGTATGTCTGGAATATTCCTTGGGAGATGAAGAATTACGGCGGTAGAAGGAAGGGGATTCTCCGGAAGGCCCTAAAAGGAATTTTGCCCGATGATGTCAGAAACCGGCCGAAGAACCCCTATCCCAAAACCTTCAACCCGGCTTACTTTAAGGCTACCAGAGAGTGGTTACTGGATATCCTGAACAACCCTCGATCACCCTTACTTGAACTAATCAACCGGGATATTGTTCTCGCATTGACCGAATTGGAGGAGGACTTTGATCTCCCCTGGTTTGGCCAGTTAATGAGGCTTCCACAGCTCTTTGCCTATTTGATCCAGGTAAATGTCTGGTTAGATGATTATAGTGTCAAGATCTGCTAATTTTTTTTACCAGTTCTCTATCCGGATTAACATAGATGGTCTGGTAGTTCTCATAATAGACCAGACCGGGTTTGGCCCCCTTCGGCTTTCTGACGTTTTTTACTTCGGTATAATCGATGGGGACGTTTTCTGACATTCGGCCCTTACTGTAATAGGCTGCCAGGGAGGCCGCTTCCTTGATTGTTTTTTCCGGGATCTCTTCACCGGTATGATTACGGATTATTACATGGGAGCCCGCCTCCTCTTTGATATGCAGCCAGAGGTCGTTTTTGCTGGCAATCTTTTTGGTCAGATAGTCGTTCTGTCTGTTGTTTCTGCCTACTAAAATATCATAACCCTCTGATGATTTGAAATGATGAGGGGGTAAGGGCTGATCCTGGTTCTTTTTTCTCCTGCCCCGCTGTTTTTCTTTGATATAGCCTTCATCCTTTAATTCTTCCCTGATCTCCTTTAATTCCCCTTTGTTTTCGGCCTGTTCGATATTTAAAGAGACCTGTTCCAGATACTTTTCCTCATGCCGCAGTCTGCCCAGCTGTTTTTTTAGATGTTTAATACTTCTTTTAGCCTTATGATATTTTTTAAAGTATCTCTGAGCATTCTCGGCCGGGGTTAGTTTAGGGTCAAGGGAGATGGTAACGGTTTTTTGTTCCGGATCATAGTAGTTAATCACCTCTATCTCTTCAGCCCTTTTATTAATCCGATAAATATTAGCTTTAACCAATTCCCCGAGTTTTTGATACCTTTCCGCATTCTGACCTTCCTTAAGTTTTTCTTTAAATTCGGTCTGTTTTTTCCTGTTTTTGCTTAAGTATGTCCTGACTACACCGAGTAGGGTCGCTTTCATCTGTTTAAGCTGGTCTTTTTTTAATTTATGCTCATAGAAGTAATCCAGCAGCTCTCCGGTATCATTAAAGACGAGCTCTCTGATAGTATCCTTTTTATGTTTAAGCGGGAAGGCCGAGATATAGATGATATTTTCCTTTTCATCAAGGCCAACTGCCGGTTTGAAATCATTATTTTTAACCCGGCTGAAAAAGCTGTTAAAGCTCAGCCAGATCCTTTCTCTTTCTTTACTGCTGAAATCTGCATAGGGCTGCTCCGGGTCCAGACCTGCCTGGTGGATTATCTCCCTTGCCATATCCGGTCCGATTCCCCTAAAATGACACATAACGGCTTTAAAACTGTACTTCCCAAAATTAACCGGAATTATTTGCTCGAAATTATCCCGGGTGGTTAACAGTGGGTTCAGTTTATCCTGTTTTGGGGGGTACTTATACCTGATTCCGGGATAAAGCTGTCTTTCCTGGCTAATCTCAGCGGTAATTCTCTTAATAGCGTCGAGAATAACACCCTTTTCATCTACTAGAATAACATTACTGTATTTTCCCATTATCTCAACAATTAAATTGTAGGTATTATTACGGAGTTTAATCTGGAAATTAAGTATCCGTTCAAAATCAGGTTGAGTTATCTTAGTAATAATCCCCCTCAGCAAATATTTCCGCAGTAACATGCAGAAGTCCGGTGGTTTAACCGGGTTTTCAAAGCCCATTTTGGTAATATGAAGACGGGCCCACTGGGGATGGGCCGAGACCAATAGTTTGATATTTTCTCCGGACTGGCGCAAGGTAAAGGTTAATGATTGTTCTTCCGGTTGATAAATTTTATCTAATCTTGCCCCGATTAGTTTTTTTTCCAGGTCGCTTTTAATCGCGGCTAACATAATACCATCTATCGACATAAGATCACTCCCTATCTAATGATAGTATATAATAAATACTGGATCTAATCTAGTCTTATATACATCTTTGTTCTTTTTCCCCACCTAACTGAATAAAAATTAATATGAACTCTACAGGAATATAGGGGTGGTTAAACTGAAGGAGTTTTATCTGTTATCAACAGAGGAAATAATAGATTCTTTTGCAACCTCAAGCGAAAGGGGTTTAGCCAACAGGGAGATTAGAAGGAGACTGCTTGAATACGGAAAAAATCGCATAATAGAGACCAATCAGAAGGGGATCTTGAGTATCTTTTTCGACCAGTTTCGGGATTTTATGATCATGGTCTTGATGGTGGCAACCCTTTTATCCTTTCTAATGGGTGAGGTTGCAGATGGCATAACTATCTTTGCGATTATTATCTTAAACGGAATTATGGGTTTTATCCAGGAGTACAGGGCAGAAAAGTCACTGGCAGCCTTAAAAAAACTGGCTGCTCCAAAGGCCAAGGTGATTCGAGATGGCAAGATAGAGAAAATTGCTGCCGACGAACTGGTTCCGGGTGATTTATTATTACTTGAGGCCGGTGATAGAATACCGGCTGATGCCAGGATAATTTCTGCCAGGGGATTACAGGTAGATGAATCTCTCTTGACCGGTGAATCTTTACCGGTAAATAAATCAGAAAAAAGGTTGTATGCAAAGAACCTTGAACCTACCAGCCAGTCAAATATGCTTTTTATGGGGACGACAATAACCGGAGGAAGAGCCAAGGCAGTTATTGTCACTACTGGTATGGATACAGAGATGGGCAAGATTGCGGAACTTCTAGACCATGATGAGAGGGTTTTAACTCCCTTACAGAAGAGGTTAAAGCATCTGGGCAAATGGTTAGTAACCGTCAGTATTTTAATTACTCTGTTCATTGTCATAATCGGTATTTTAAAGGGACAATCAATCTATCAGATGTTCCTGGCAGGGGTCAGCCTGGCAGTGGCGGCAATTCCGGAAGGACTACCTGCTATTGTGACCCTGGCTTTAGCTCTTGGGGTTCAGAAGATGATTAAAAATAATGCTATAGTTAGGCGCCTACAGGCGGTAGAAACCCTCGGTTGTGCAACAGTTATCTGTTCTGATAAAACCGGTACCCTTACCCAGAATCAGATGACCCTGAGTAAATTTTATGCCAACCACAGAATTAATAAATTTGAAGCGGAGACAAAGCTTAAGGGGATCGAAAAGATGCTTAAAATCGGGGCTATCTGTAATAGTGTTCAGCTTAAAGAAGAGGAGAAGGAAGGGCCTTTAAGTAGGGTTAAAAGATTTTTTGTGGGAAATAAAATCCCTGAATTAATGGGAGACCCCACCGAGATAGCCCTGGTAAAGGCTATATATAATTATGATTTTACCCTCTCAAAGCTAAGGGAAGAATACCAGGTTGTTGCTGAAGCGGAATTTGATTCTAAACGGAAACGGATGTCGGTTGTAGTTGAAAAGCCTGATAAAAGTAAAGAGTTATGGATTAAGGGTGCTCCAGAGGTAATTATTGAGAAGTGTAAGTATATTGAGATAAATGGCCAGCCTCAGGAGCTAACCCCGGAGATTAAGGAAGAGGTTCTCAAGGCCAATGAGAGTATGGCCGGGGAAGCCTTAAGGGTTTTGGCCTTAGGTTACCGTTCCTTCAGAGAGAGGATTAAACTTAAAAAGGTAAGTGGTTATGAAAATAATTTAACCCTGGTTGCCCTGGTTGGTCTAATAGATCCTCCCAGGCCCGAGGCCTACCAGGCTGTAAAAAGCTGTAACCGTGCAGGGATTAAGCCCATAATGATTACAGGTGATCATAAGGTTACGGCCCGGGTGATTGCTGAAGACCTTGGAATTATATCCAGAAGGGGCAGGGTAATTACCGGTGCTGAGTTAAAAGGGATTGATGATACCAGGTTACGGGAACTGATCAGGGGTGTCCAGGTATTTGCCAGAATTTCCCCTGAAGATAAGCTTAGGATAGTCAGGGCCTTAAAGGAAAATGGAGAGATTGTGGCCATGACCGGAGATGGGGTTAATGATGCCCCGGCGGTAAAGGAGGCCGATATCGGTGTAGCGATGGGGAAGAAGGGAACCGATGTTACGAAGGAGGTCTCTTCCTTAATCCTGGCTGATGATAATTTTGCGACAATTGTTAAGGCTATTGAAGAGGGGAGAAAGATCTATAATAACATCCGTAAATTCATTCGCTATCTATTATCCTGTAATACCGGTGAACTATTGGCTATCTTTATGGGAATTACTATGGGCCTACCGCTACCACTAGTACCTATTCAGATCTTATGGGTAAATCTGGTAACAGACGGTCTGCCTGCCCTGGCCCTCGGTTTAGATGAAGATAATGATGATGTAATGGCTAAGCCCCCCCGTGAGCCTTCTGAAAGTATTTTTGCCCACGGGATGGTCAGTAAAATTGTAAGCCAAGGTGTTTTAATCGGGATCAGTACCATGGTGGCTTTCTTACTGGCGATTTTTCGCCTGGAGACGGATATTAATACCGCAAGAACCATGGCCTTTTCAACCCTGGTATTTTCCCAGCTCTTTTTCGTCTTTAGCTGCCGGTCTGAGGAGCACTTTTTCTGGCAGTTATCCCCCTTTACAAATCCTTATCTGATTGGGGCGGTCTTTATCTCTGCCTTAATGCAGTTTGCAGTCATCTATCTACCAATTTTCAGTGGTTTCTTCCAGACCTCGGTGCTGAATACTGAACAATGGGTGATTGTATTTATTTTATCTACCTGGTCAATAATAGTACTGGACTTTGCTCGTTATTTTTCTAAATAGCTTGTCAAATCAAGCTCACTGTGATATTATAAATGAAGAAATTTATAGAAATACACTACTAAAGAGAGTATCCAGCCAGTTATTAAGGATAGGAGGATTTTTGATGGGTGTTAGTCTAATAAATATTGGTTTTGGAAATATTGTAGCTGGAAACAGGGTAATAGCTGTTGTCAGCCCTGAATCGGCCCCGATAAAGAGGATTATTCAGGAGGCCCGGGAAAGGGGAATGCTGATTGACGCTACCTATGGAAGAAGGACCAGGGCGGTTATTATAACCGATAGTGATCATGTTATCCTATCTGCAATTCAGCCCGAAACAGTATCACACCGCTTAACTGATGAGGACTAGAGTTTGGAAAGGGGGAGGGGTTGGTGAAGAAAGAGGGGAAACTATTCGTGCTTTCAGGTCCATCCGGTGTAGGCAAGGGTACTATACTGGCTAGATTGCTGGCAGATTTTGATCAGGTAGAGTACTCCGTTTCAGCGACTACCCGCAAACCCCGCCAGGGAGAGATCGATGGTCGGGATTACTTCTTTCTCTCGGAAGAGGAATTTTTCCGGATGGTAGAAAAGGATCAGTTTATTGAATGGGCTAAAGTACACAATAATTACTACGGCACTCCCCGAAAGTATGTTGATGAAACCCTTAAAGCGGGGAAGGATATTATTCTGGAGATAGATATTCAGGGCGCCAAACAGGTTAAGGAAGATTACCCTGAGGCAGTTTTTATCTTTCTGGCCCCCCCATCTTTAGAGGAACTGGAAAACCGTCTTGAGCGGCGCGGTTCTGAAGATGAGAAGAATAAGGAGATACGTTTAAGAAATGCCAAAGGAGAGATGAGAGAGATAGTAAACTATGACTATAAAATAGTTAATGAAGAGATCGATGAAACGGTTGAGAAACTAAAGGCCATTATTATTGCTGAAAAATGTAGAATTTGAGGGGGATGATCAGGGATGATTACTTATCCATCTTTGGATGATCTCATGGAAAAGGTTGATAGTCCTTATACTCTAGTTATTTTAGCAGCCCGGCGGGCAAGACAGCTTAATATGGGGGCTAAAGAATTACTGGATGAGTATAAATCAATGAAACCGGTTTCTATGAGCCTGGAAGAGGTAGCTGCCGGCAAGATAAAGTACCGCAAAAATTATGTCAAGGGTATTAAATAGATATGGGATGGTTAGCGTGAGAAAGAATATTTTGCTCGGTATTACAGGTGGTATTGCGGCCTACAAAATGGTGGAGGTGGCCAGCAGGCTGACAAAACTAGGCCATTCTGTTCATGTTGTTATGACTGAAGGGGGCACCAGATTTGTTACCCCTTTAACCTTTCAGAGCATTACTCATAACTCTGTAGAAACCGACCTCTTTACCCCACCGGAACACTATAATGTTAAACATATCTCTCTGGCTGATGCAGCGGATGTCTGTCTGATAGCCCCTGCTACGGCCAATTTTATTGGTAAAATCGCCGGGGGGATAGCAGATGATCTCCTTTCGACAATTGTGATGGCAACAGAAGCTCCCGTTTTGATTGCCCCCTCCATGAATGTGCATATGTTTCATAATCCCATTCTTCAGGACAATCTATCCTATCTCAGGGATAAGGGGTATAAGATTATTGAGCCGGGGACGGGGGTACTGGCCTGCGGTTATCAAGGTAAGGGCCGTTTGCCTGAACCAGTTGAACTGGTAGAGAGAATTCTCTATGAACTGCGAAGCCGGGAACTGGCAGGCAAGAAGGTTTTAGTTACAGCAGGTCCCACCAGGGAGCCCCTTGATCCGGTCAGATATCTTAGCAACTATTCCTCAGGAAAGATGGGTTATGCCCTGGCCCGGGCTGCAAGTTTTAGGGGGGCTGAGGTAATCTTAATTTCGGGACCTACTACTTTAACCCCACCCCTGGGAGTCAGGTATATATCTGTCAAGACTGCCAGGGAGATGGAGCGCGAAGTTAAAAAGTATGCACCGGAACAGGATATTATAATTATGGCCGCGGCTGTAGCTGATTATCGACCTGTAGAGTTCCGGGCCCAGAAGATTAAAAAGGGGGATAAACAGGGACTTAATTTAGAACTAATGCCCAACCCTGATATACTGGCCGGAGTGGGTAAAAATAAAAGGGAAGGTCAGCTTTTAATCGGTTTTGCCCTCGAGAGTGAAAACCTGATAGAGAATGCCCTAAAAAAGCTTGAGAAGAAAAATCTGGATATGATAATCGCTAATGATATCTCCGCTTTTGCTGGTGACGAAAATGAGGTGACTGTTATAAACAGTACAGAAAAGGAAAAGCTGCCGAGGATGGAGAAGAGTGAGCTGGCCGATACAATAATGGACAGGGTCATCAGGCTAATTGCAAAAAATTGATTTTTGTTCGTAATTAGTCTATAATTTATGTATAGGTTACCGTTTTTTTCTTGTCCGGGAAAGAAAGGATTCCCGGATAGCAGCAAATTTTTCCTTTATAAGGAGGTGAAATCAGCCGGTAATATAGTTCTCATTTAAGTCACCTTTTCCTGGTTCGGTGACCGGATGGATAGGTTTGTGCAGATTTCAGTAACCAGGTGATTTGAATAGGAGAGTAGCCTTTTTTTCTAGGGGTTTTACTTGCAAAAAAATATGAGGAGGAAGAAGAAAGAATGAAGTGGAGAAGTCTATCAGTGTTGTTAGTACTAGCATTAGTATTAGGGGCCTTTAGTCTTTCAGCCTTTGCTGAAGGAAAGTACGGAGGCACCTTTATTTTTGGGCGCGGTGGAGACTCTGTTGGTCTGGACCCAATTCAGGTAACTGATGGAGAGTCTTTCAAGGTAACCCAGCAGATCTATGATACTATTGTCCAGTATAAGCCGGGTACTACCGAAGTAATTCCGGGACTGGCTAAAGAATGGGAAGTATCTGATGATGGTTTGAGATGGACCTTCTATTTAAGAGAGGGTGTTAAATTCCACGATGGAAATCCAGTAAATGCTGAAGCTATCAAGTGGAATTTTGACCGCTGGCGTTTAGTAGATCATCCCTACCATATCGGTGGAGATTTTACTTATTATTCTTACATGTTCCAGGGATTTCCCGGGATAATTAAAGAGGTTAATGCTGTCGATGAATATACGGTAGAATTTGTTCTTACCGAACCCCAGGCACCCTTCCTTAATAATCTGGGTATGGTTTCCTTCGGTATTGCCAGCCCTGCAGCAGTTAAGAAGTGGGGTGAGGACTACTTTAAACATCCTGTTGGTAGCGGACCCTTCAAGTTTGTTGAGTGGAAGAAGGATGACAGAATAGTCCTGGAGGCCAATGAGGATTACTGGGGCGGCCGTCCTTATCTGGATAAGGTTGTCTTCAGGTCAATCCCTGATAATGGTGCCAGGTATATGGAGCTACAGGCCGGAACCATCGACATGATGGACTACATCAATCCTGAAGATGTAGCCAGTGTCAAGGAGAATCCTGAACTGGACCTGGTTCTGCGTCCTAGTTTCAATGTTGGTTATTTTGCCATGCACCAGAATTTTCCGCCCTTTGATAATGTTCTGATCAGAAGGGCCTTTAACCATGCCATCAATAAGGAAAACCTGATCGGTGCCTTTTATGCAGGATTAGCCCAGCCGGCCAAGAACCCGTTACCGCCTTCCTTATGGGGCTATAATGATGAGATTAAGGATTATGAATATGATTTAGAGAAGGCCAAGGAATTGCTGGCTAAAGCGGGTTATCCCGATGGTTTTGAGTTTGATCTCTGGTATATGCCCGTACCGAGACCATACTTCCCCCAGCCTAAACTGGTTGCCCAGGCCATTCAGTATTACCTGAGCCAGATCGGTGTCAAGGCCAATCTAAAGACGGTTGACTGGGGTACCTATCTGGATAAATACTATGCTGATGAACTTCCTACCTATCTATTGGGCTGGACCGGGGATAATGGTGACCCCGATAATTTCCTTTATGTATTACTGGATCAAACCCAGAATAACTGCGGTTATAAGAATGATGAGCTACATGAGATCTTGCTGGAGGCCCAGAGGACAGTTGATCATGAACGTAGGGTTGAACTCTACATGAAGGCCCAGGAGATTATCCATAATGATGCTCCGTGGGTTCCGATAGCTCATTCTACACCACCGCTGGTTAAGAGGAGTTATGTTAAGAACTATATACCTAACCCGACCAGTACCGAGAAATTCCACAGGGTTTGGTTAGATAAATAGGTTTAAGTTAAATAATGCGGTCAATGATTTGGCCGCATTATGAATTTTTGTTTTCGGTAAAAAACTACTTTTCTGGCTAACACGCTTTGGGGTTGTTACTCCAAAGCGTGTAAAATTGATTTAAACCTTTGGATTTATATGAGAAATTATACGTAAATCTTTACTTAACTTGATACTATAGGAAATTCCTTTTTTGCAAACTACAAATAGATGTTTTCGATTCAGTGGAAATTTAATGAAAGGAGGAGATTGTATGGTAAATTATATAATCAAAAGATTACTGGCTTTAATACCTATCATAATTGGAGTAGTTTTGATTGTTTTTTTAATGATTCATTTAATTCCCGGAGACCCCGCTCAGGTAATGTTAGGGGAAAGGGGAACCGAAGAAGCACTGGCTGCCCTTAGAGAATCGATGGGCTTAAATGATCCTCTTTATGTCCAGTTCTGGCGTTATATTAGTAAGTTGCCCCGGGGTGATTTCGGTCGTTCGATCATAAGTAATAATCCTGTTCTACTGGAGATCTCCCATAGATTTCCTGCAACAATTGAGCTATCGGTTTTTGCCATGATCTTTGCGGTATTAATAGGAATTCCGGCGGGAATCTTTGCCTCAATCCATCAGAACTCCTGGTTTGATAATTTGAGTATGTCCTTTGCCCTAATAGGGGTTTCCATGCCGATTTTCTGGTTAGGATTAATGTTAATCTGGTTATTTGCCGTAGTTCTCGGCTGGTTACCGCCATCTTCCCGACTCAGTGTCGGTATTGAACTTAATAACATCACAAACCTCTATGTACTGGATAGTTTAATTCAGGGAAACTGGCCGGCTCTCTGGGATTCTTTCAAACATCTGCTCTTACCTTCTGCGGCGCTGGCAACCATTCCGATGGCCATTATAGCCAGGATGACCCGCTCCAGTATGCTGGAAGTATTACGGCAGGATTATATCAGGACTGCCTATGCCAAGGGACTAAGCGGCAGAATAGTTGTTTATAAGCATGCCCTAAAAAACGCCTTAGTACCTATTATCACCGTTGTCGGCCTGCAATTCGGTGTTCTTTTGGGGGGAGCAATCCTGACCGAGACCATTTTTTCCTGGCCGGGACTGGGAAGATACCTTGTCAATGCAATCTATGCCCGTGATTACCCGGTTGTCCAGGGGGGTATTCTCTTTTTTTCCATTACCTTTGTCTTTGTCAATTTAATAGTTGATCTGTCTTATGGAAGTATTGACCCCAGGATTCAGTACGACTAAGCAGTTAAAGGAGGGAGAAATCAAATGACTACGGATGGTACAGCAGTAAAAAACAGACCCCGCAAAAAAAGTGGTAATCCCTGGCTCGAGGCTGGTCACCGTTTGAAGAAGAGCAAGATAGGTATGGCCGGGGTGGTAATCATTGGAATCCTACTTCTGGTTGCACTTTTTGCACCTCTTCTTGCCCCCTATAGCCCTACAGAACAGAATATTCTCTTCCGTTATCAGCCGCCTTCCTCCGAGCACTGGTTGGGGACAGATGAAATGGGACGGGATATCTTGAGCCGGATTATCTACGGTTCAAGAATCTCTTTAAGGGTCGGCTTGATCTCAATTAGCCTGGCCCTGCTAATGGGGGTGACGCTGGGGTTGATTGCCGGGTTTTATGGTGGATTTCTGGACATGGTTATCATGAGATTTATGGATATTATGCTTGCCTTCCCCTCTATTTTATTAGCGATCGCAATTGTTGCTATTCTTGGACCCCAGCTTGAGAATGCGATGATTGCTATAGCCATCATCAATGTGCCCCGGTTTGCCCGGATTATCAGGTCTTCGGCCCTCTCCTTAAAGGAGAACGATTTTATCAAAGCCGCCAGGGCACTGGGAGCCGGGGATTTTCGGATAATTGTTAATCATCTACTGCCGAATGCCATGGCTCCGTTAATCGTTCAGACAACATTAAGCATAGCCACTGCTATCCTGGAAGCTGCTGCCCTGAGTTTCCTCGGTCTGGGGGCCCAGCCGCCCAGTCCTGAATGGGGAGCGATGCTGAGTGATGCCAGAAGTGCCTTGCAGAAGGCCCCCTGGGTGGCAACCTTCCCCGGCTTAGCTATCTTTTTTGGTGTTCTGGGCTTTAATCTGCTGGGAGATGGTTTGCGGGATGCCCTGGACCCCAAGATGAAGAATGCTTAAGGCTTTTTGAACTACAAATAGATGTTTCCGATTCCAAACATCTCTCCAACATCTATTTGTAGTTTCCTTTAAAAGTTGCCAACAGTAGTAAGCATTAATTTGAAATTTCTTTAGCAGGAAGGCTTATATCCTCCCTGCTCTTTTTTAATGTGTTTAATGCCTTAAGAAGTAAAGGTAAGAGAGTTATTTTCTTTAAAGCCATTTATTTATTTGCTTTAGCCAGCTCTACCTTCCTGTTAGCCTCTTTTAATTCCCTTGCTCTGAAACTCATACAGCTAATCGCCTCATTACCGGTAGCCTCAGGTGTATTTGTTAAAACTCGAATATTTTCCTTGGTACAGGCCCTGTCTTCATTGTAAACACAGTTAGTAACATCACAGATGATTTTCCTTGGCATTATCTTTTCCTCCCTTAGGAAATTTTTTGTAACATAATTTCTCTAATATCTATTTTAGTATTTCCAAGATTGAAGAAATAATTATAGTTTTTTTGCAGGAATTTATTTACTGATGAATAAATATATCTAGAGAAAGTACAACCTATCGATAAGGGGGTGAGGAAGATTATTGATCCGGTGGCCTTTTATCTGGGACCATTAGCCATCCGCTGGTATGGCATTATTTTAAGTGTTGCCGTTTTAATAGGTATCTTTTTGACCCTGAGAGAGGCAAAAAGGCAGGAGATTGATCCGGATTTTTTTCTTGATTTCTTTATTTATGGGATCCCGGGGGCTGTAATAGGGGCCCGTCTCTATTATGTTATCTTTCGCTGGGAGCTATATCAGGATAATCCTCTTAAAATATTTGCTACCAGGGAAGGAGGGCTGGCTATTCACGGGGCTGTTATTGGAGGCCTGATAGTCTTAATTTACTTAAGTAGAAGAAGAAGGGTTTCTTTCTGGAAGGCTGTAGATATTTTGGCACCGGCTCTTGTTCTGGGGCAGGCCATCGGAAGATGGGGCAATTTTATTAACCGGGAGGCCCATGGTGGTGTTGTTAGCAGGGAGTTTATCGGCCATTTTCCGGAGTTTATTCAAAAACAGATGTATATCAATGGAGAGTATTATCACCCTACCTTTTTATATGAATCTATCTGGGATCTGTTAATCTTTCTATTATTAATCTATTTCAGAAGGAAGGACTATGTTAGAAGGGGTGATATCTTTTTGACCTATCTTATCGGTTACTCACTGGGTCGTTTCTTTATTGAGGGTTTAAGGACAGATAGCCTCATGCTTGGCCCAATTAGGGTTGCCCAGCTAATCAGTATTATTGCTATAATTATCGGAATCGTTTTACTTTACTTGAGACATGGAAGGGCCGCAGATTGACAGGTAATTGAGAATATGCTAAACTAATATTATTGTATGCTTTAGTTAATTAAATACAGTTTCTTACATATTTAAGGATCTATTAGCCTGCCGGCTGTAGTATTTTCTTAAATGGATAAATTGACCTTTGCCGGAAACTATATATAACATAGTTTTCTAGGACATTTAAAGAAACAGAGGTGGTGACTTATGACAGAAAAGTATTTCTTTACCTCAGAATCAGTTACGGAGGGGCATCCGGATAAGGTTGCCGATCAGATCTCCGATGCTATTCTTGATGCTATCTTAGCAAAGGATCCAATGGCCCGGGTAGCCTGTGAAACCTTTGTCACAACCGGACTGGTCCTTATTTCCGGTGAGATATCAACCGAATGTTATGTGGATATTACCGATATAGCCCGTAAAAAGATTAAGAGCATCGGTTATGATAGGGCAAAATATGGTTTTGATGGGGATACTTGTGCTGTTCTGACTGCTATTGATGAACAATCCGCCGATATTGCCCTGGGGGTAGATGAAGCCCTGGAGACTAAGGAAGGTCTGGAAGAGGGGCAGCTGGGAGCAGGTGACCAGGGTTTGATGTTCGGTTATGCCTGTAATGAAACTCCGGAATTAATGCCTATGCCTATTACTCTGGCCCATAAACTGGCCCGGCGTCTGGCTGAGGTCAGGAAAAGCGGTATTTTACCGTATCTCAGGCCTGATGGTAAAACCCAAGTTACGGTAGAATATGTAGATGATAAACCGGTCAGGGTAGATAAGATTGTACTTTCAGCACAACACCATCCGGAGGTGGAAAATGCACAATTAAAGGAAGATATTATAAATAATGTTATCAAGGAAGTAATTTCAGCTGAATTAATGGATGATGATACTGAAATTTTTGTTAATCCTACCGGACGGTTTGTTATCGGTGGACCCCAGGGGGATACCGGTCTTACGGGCAGAAAGATTATTGTAGATACATATGGGGGAATTGCCAGACATGGTGGTGGTGCCTTCTCCGGTAAAGACCCGACAAAGGTTGACCGTTCGGCTTCCTATGCCGCCCGTTATGTGGCTAAAAATATTGTAGCGGCCGGGCTGGCCGATCGCTGTGAGGTGCAGCTTGCCTATGCTATCGGGGTGGCTAGACCGGTTTCGATTATGGTAAATACCTTCGGTACCGGTCTGATCAGCAATGACAAAATAGTATCATTGATTAGGAAGCACTTTGATTTAAGGCCGGCACAGATTATTAAGGAGCTTAATCTCAGGAGACCGATCTATTCACAGGTTGCAAAATACGGTCATTTTGGCAGGCCAGACCTGGATCTGCCCTGGGAGAAAACGGATAAATGCGAACTTCTAAAGAGAGATGCAGGAGTATTTTAAGACAGATACCGGAGGATTTTTCCTTCGGTATTTATTTGTCAAATTGAGGTGAAATTATGGAGAAGGGATTCGAACTTAATAAAGTAACCAAGGGGCTACGTTTTGCAATTATACTAAGTTTATTTATATCTGCAGTATTAATCCTATTCACAATGGATGGTAGTAGTCTGAATGAGGCCCTGACAGGAGTTAGCCCCGTAGTTATCCCCTTTCTCTTTATCATGATAATATTAAACTGGGTTTTTGCCGGTTTAAGATTGAAGATATTACTTACAACGATTGGGGGAAGGCTGACCTTGCTGGATAGTATTGTTGTCTATCTGGCCGGGGCCTTTATTTCCAATGTAACTCCCTTTGCTACCGGTGGAGGGCCCTTTCAGATATACTTCCTGCATAAAAAGGGGGTTAATATCGGGAAGGCGTCGACAGTTATTGTAACTCAGTTTATTTTGCGCATCTTTTTTTTCGGGATAGCTTCCTTTATCTTCCTGGTTTTTTTTAACCAGGCTATTTCTCCGGGTGTTGTTCCCCCCTACCTTTTTTATTTAGCCTTCGGTCTGGGTTTTTTATTTGCCGTTTTTTTAATTATCTTTAGTCTGGTTCCGGCAGCAACTGAAAGATTTCTTGAGTTAATCTTTAAGATTAATAGGTTAAGGTCCTTTTTTCAGAATAGTTATCGGGCTAAGAAGTTACTGGTCAAGGCCAGGAAGGAATTAAGGGACTTTCATGCTTCTCTGGATTTACTGGGAAAGTACAAGGGCAGGCTCTTACTGGCAGGACTGTGTACGGTTTTTTACTGGAGCACCCTCTTTATGATTATCCCTCTGACCCTTAAGGGGCTGGGTTTGCAACCATATTACTTTAGATCTTATGTGATGCAGACCATCTTTTACCTCATTTTACCCTTTATGCCTACACCCGGTGCCAGCGGTATTGCGGAGATAGGTTTTGCCTCTATCTTTGTTGCCTTTATACCAGGAAGTTTAATCGGGCTGGTTACCTTTATCTGGCGTTTTATCAGTTTCTATATCATACTATTAATCGGGGGATTTTTTGCCTTTAGGGAAATAGGATGGAAGAGGAGTATGAAAGATGGCTAGATATGCCCGGATAATCGTCGATATTCCCGTAGCCGGTCTTAACCAAGTTTATGATTACACCGTTCCAGAAGGGTTAAGGGAGAGGACAAGGATAGGCCAGGTTGTAACCGTACCTTTTGGCAGAAGAAGGGTTAATGGTTTTGTGGTTGGCTTTGCCGAAAAACCTCAGATAGAGGCCGGGAGGGTCAAGGATATCCTGAAGATTAATACTGAAGAGCCTTTATTCGATGAAGAGATGCTTAAATTACTTAAATGGATCGCCGCCTATTATAAATCTTATCTGATAAAAGTAATTAAAACCGCTATCCCCACCGGTTTAGTAAGTGGCAGGGTGGGTAAAAAAAGGATCGGGTACTTAAAACTGAATCAACCAGCAGAAAAGACCCGGGAGCTGGTAAAGAAACTAAAAAAGAGGGCACCTAAACAGGCCAGGGTTTTGCAGATTCTGCTGGAAAGTAAGCGATCTTACTCCAAAAGCAAACTGGCAGAAATGGCCGGCACCTCAAGTGGAACCGTATCAAGATTGCTGGAAAAGGGTTATCTTAAATACGTAGAGGAAGTAGAAGAACGCCGGCCCGTTCTGGAGAAGGATGAGCTGGTGACCAGGCCCTTTAAACCGACAGCTGCCCAGGCAGGTGTTATTAGGGCTATCTCCGGAAGTATAAAAGAGGGGAGCCATAAAATTTTTTTGCTGCACGGTGTTACAGGAAGCGGCAAAACAGAGGTTTATCTCCAGGTAATAGAGGAGGTTTTGCAAGCGGGTAAAGGTGCTATCGTACTGGTTCCCGAGATTTCTCTGACCCCTCTAATGGTAAGGCGTTTTTACAGCCGTTTTGGTGATGAAGTTGCTGTATTACATAGCAATCTCTCTTTGGGTGAGAGATATGATGAATGGAGGCGGTTAAAGCGGGGAGATGCCCGGATTGCTATCGGTGCCAGATCTGCCATCTTTGCCCCGGTTAATAATCTGGGTTTAATTATCCTGGATGAAGAACATGAGAATTCCTATAAGCAGGGAGAAAACCCCTACTATCATGCCCGTGAGGTTGCTTTGAAAAGGGGGAAGATACTTGAAATTCCGGTAGTTCTAGGCTCTGCTACCCCTTCAGTTGAAAGTTTTTACTGGGCAAAGAGGGGGAGATTTCATTACCTGGAACTCCCGGAAAGGATTAATCAGGATAAACTACCCCCGGTTAAAATTATTGATATGAGGGAAGAATTAAAAAAGGGTAATACCTCTTTTCTCAGTCATGATCTTGAGAGGGCTATTGAGGATTCACTAGCCAGAGATGAACAGGTTTTGATCTTTTTAAACAGGCGTGGCTATGCTAACTTCATTCTCTGCCGTGAATGTGGTCATGTTATTAAATGCCAAAACTGTGATATATCTTTAACCTATCATGCCGGAGCCAATCACCTGCGCTGTCATTATTGTGACTTTACCAGGAAGGTGCCGAAAAACTGTCCCCAATGTGGTAGTAAGTATATCAGGGAGTTTGGAATCGGTACAGAAAGGGTGGAGGAGGAATTAAGCAGGATCTTTCCCGGAGCGGTTATTGACAGAATGGATGTTGATACGACTACCCGTAAAGGATCTCACCGTAAGATACTGGCAAAGCTGGAGAGGGGTGATACCGACATCCTGGTAGGAACCCAGATGATTGCTAAAGGCCATGATTATCCCAATATATCCGTTGTCGGGGTGATAACGGCAGATACTATTTTAAATATACCTGATTTCAGGTCGGCAGAAAGGACATTTCAATTGCTTACCCAGGTGGCCGGGCGGACCGGGAGAGGGGATAAAGCCGGTAAGGTGATTATCCAGACCTATACCCCCGGGCACTATAGTATCCTGGCTGCCAGCAGGCATGATTATACAGGCTTTTTCCAGCAAGAGATTAAACTGAGGGAGAAGTTATTTTATCCCCCCTTTGCCTGGCTAACTAATATAGTGGTTCAGGGATATGAGGAGAGTTCGGTAATGGTAGGGGCTCAGAAACTGGGAAAATTTTTGCAACAGTATCATAAGTATATTGATGAAATTTTAGGTCCCTCTCCAGCCCCGATAAATAAATTGCGCAAGAGATTCCGCTGGCAGCTAATCTTAAAGTTTAGGGACTGGAATTTGCGAAATTTTGTTCTGACAGAGCTGGAGAAGAGATTTTTAATAGAGCAGCAAGGGGATGTGGTTTTTAATATTGATGTAGATCCTTTAAAAATGTTATAATTAAAGAGGAGGTGAAGGGGTTGGCTATCTTAAATATCAGAAAGATCGGTGACCCTGTTTTAAGAAGTAAAGCAAAAGAAGTAGAGGAAGTGACCGATAAAACGAGAGATTTACTGGATAACATGGCTGAAACGATGTATGATGCTCCGGGAATCGGCCTGGCCGCTCCCCAGGTAGGGATTTTGCAGCGGGTAATAGTAGTAGATGTTGAGGATGATAACGGATTGTTAGAGTTGATTAATCCTGAAATAATTTCAGTATCTGAAGAAAAGGCAATCATGGAGGAGGGCTGTCTCAGTATACCAGAAGAGAAAGGCCATGTTGTCAGGGCGAAGAAGGTTACAGTCAGGGGATTGAACCGTAACGGTAAGGAGGTTATTATTGAAGCCGAAGATCTACTAGCCAGGGCCCTGCAGCATGAGATAGATCACCTTGACGGGGTTTTATTTGTTGATAAGTTGGTAAAGGTAATAGATTAGGTTTGAGGTGAAATTATGGATATTATCTTTATGGGCACACCCGACTTTGCCGTACCAAGTCTGGAGCAGTTGCATAAAAGTAAGGAAATAGAGGTTAAAGCTGTTGTTACCCAACCGGACCGCCCCCGGGGCCGGGGACAGAAACTCCAGCCATCTCCGGTAAAAAGGAAGGCCCTCAAGCTGGGGCTTAAGGTGTTTCAGGAAAAAGATGTTAATCAAGTAGAATTTATTGAAGAGCTAAAAAGACTTAACCCTGATGCAGTAGTGGTTGTGGCCTTTGGACAGAAACTGGGCCGGGAGCTTTTAAATTTAACCAGGTTTGGCTGTATAAATCTTCATGCCTCACTCCTGCCCGAATACCGCGGGGCAAGTCCCATCCATCAGGCTATTATTGATGGCAGGAATGAGAGCGGGGTTACTACCATGTTTATGGATGAGGGTTGGGATACTGGAGATATCATCTATCAAAAGAAGGTTGAGATTAAGCGGACCGATACCGTTGGCACTCTGCACGATAGACTAGCAGTAGTAGGTGCCGAACTTTTGGTTAAAACAATCTTGGATATCGAGAAGGGTATCGCCCCCAGAATTAAGCAGGATGAAGGGCTGGCAACCTATGCCTCTAAAATAGATAAGGAGATAGGTCGCATTAACTGGAACAATACCGCTGAGGATATCTTTAATCTGGTCAGGGGGGTAAATCCCTGGCCGGGGGCTTTTACAACCCACCGGGGAAAGTTATTAAAGGTCTGGTGGGTAATTCCCCTTAAAGTAACTAAGGCTGAGAATGCAGAACCAGGAGAGATAGTTGCCACCGGAGAGGAGGAAGGTTTGGTTGTTAAGACAGGACAGGGGCTGGTAAAAATTGAAAAACTGCAACTGGCCGGACGGAGAAAGATGTCTGTTAAAGATTTTCTCCGGGGATATAATATTGAAAAAGGTGAAAAATTCATTTAAAACCAGGTCAATTTTAAACAAAAAGGAGGGATTCTAATGTATTTTCCATTTTTCTATG
The DNA here is from genome assembly GCA_029981855.1 of Halanaerobiales bacterium. Taxonomy (GTDB): domain Bacteria; phylum Bacillota; class Halanaerobiia; order Halanaerobiales; family DTU029; genus JARRCS01. Next base: position 76,389 of record JARRCS010000001.1, read on the forward strand.
ATCCTACCTTTATCTTGCTAATTCCTGCTTTTATTATTGCAATCTATGCCCAGTTTAAGGTTAAGGCTACCTTTAATAAATATAGCCAGCAGTATGCCAGTAGGGGATTATCAGGTGCCGAAGTTGCTAGAGAGCTCTTAAGAGAGCAGGGAATAAATGATGTAGCAGTAAGGCAGATCGGCGGTCACTTAAGCGATCACTACGATCCCGGTGAAAAGGTACTGAACCTCTCCCGGGAGGTTTACGGTAGCCGTTCCCTAGCTGCTATCGGGGTTGCTGCCCATGAGGCCGGTCATGCCATCCAGGATGCAACCGGCTATAAACCGCTGGCCATCAGGGCAAGTCTGGTACCTGCTGCCAATATCGGTTCCAGCTGGGGAATACCTCTGGCAATCTTTGGGTTCTTCCTCGGTTCTGAGTTTATGGTAGGACTGGGACTGGTAATCTTTATCGGGGCCCTGCTTTTCCACCTAGTAACACTACCTGTGGAATTTAATGCCAGTAACAGGGCAATTAGACTCCTGGTTGACGGGGGATATCTCTCAGGTAATGAGTTGACCGGTGTCAAAAAGGTCTTAAGGGCGGCAGCCTTTACCTATGTGGCAGCCACACTGGTAGCACTGGCCAATTTGCTGAGAATATTGATGTTATTCGGTATGAGCAGGGATGAATAAAAATTCTTTATTGAAAACTGCAAATAGATGTCTCCAATCTCCAACATCTATTTGCCGTTATTGCTGAAGTGAGGTACTAACTTTATGAACACACGCCGGATGGCTATCAGGATCTTGCAGGAAATAGAAGAGGGGGCCTATTCTAACCTGGTTCTGGACAGGGAATTAAAAAAAGTTAGGGATAAGAGGGATAGAGGGCTGATTACCGAACTCGTTTACGGTGTCCTCAGACAACAAAAACGACTCGATTATCTTATCTCACAGCTATCCAGCAGGCCCTTGAGGAAGATTGAACAACCAGTCCTACTGGCCTTGAGGTTGGGGATTTACCAGCTGGAGTTTCTGGACAGAATTCCCGAAAGGGCTGCAGTAAATGAGACGGTCAATGCAATTAAGGGATTGGTTAAGCGGGGAGGGGTGGGTTTTACTAACGGTCTCTTGCGGGGGTTTATCAGAGAGAGGGAGCAGTTCTCATATCCCGATGATCCCCTTTTATACCTCTCTACCTATTATTCCCATCCTGAATGGATGGTCAGACTCTGGCTTGAAAGATACGGGTATGATGACACCCTCCGCCTTTTACAGGTTAATAACCGGCAGCCGGATCTTAACATTAGACGTAATAGCCTTAAGGTTTCCACAGAAGAGTTTTTAAGCGGTCTGGAGGCTGCCGGGGTTGAGGTAGAGAGGTCACCTATCTCTGATTCATATACAATTCGTAATCTAGATAATGTTGAAAGCATTCCCTTATTTAAGGAAGGTGGATTCATGATCCAGGGGGCAGCAGCTATTCTTACCGGCCATATCCTTTCTCCGGAACCCGGAATGAGGATTCTGGATATGGCAGCTGCTCCCGGTGGGAAAACGACCCACCTGGCCCAGTTGATGGAAAACAAGGGAGAGATAGTTGCTCTCGATATTTATGACCATAAGTTAAAGCTGATACAAGAAAACTGTCAGAGATTGGGTGTAAAGATTGTTAAAACCCTTAAAAGGGATGGTAGTAAGTTTCGTTGCGGTGATGCCTTTGATATGATTCTGGTAGATGCACCCTGTTCCGGTCTCGGCCTGGTCAGGCAGAAACCCGAGATTAAGTGGAACAAATCCCCTGCGGATCTGGAAAAATTGCCTTCCATTCAATTGAGCATGTTAAATAATGCCCTTAATTTATTGAAAGCAAGCGGAATCTTGCTTTACAGTACCTGTACCCTGGCCTGGGAGGAAAATCAGGGACTTGTTCATAAATTTATTGCAGCTAACCGGGAGAGGGTTGAGCTATTGGATATCGGTCAGGACTTAAAAAGACTGGGTCTAGACGGGTATCTGAAAACCAGTCCGGAGGGTTATCTGGAGTTATTCCCCCCTGATAGCGGAACAGAAGGGTTCTTCATTGCCAAGTTTAGGAAGGGAAACTATTAATGAAAAAAAAGCAGGATTTAAAGGCTTTAACTAGAAAAGAATTAATTGAGTGGTTTGAGAAGAGGGGTTACAAGAAATTCAGGGCCAATCAGGTATTTAACTGGGTTTATAAAAACGGTGTCGATAGCTTTGATGAGATGAGTAATCTTCCTCAGGACCTGCGTGATAAACTCAAAGAAGAAGCCTATCTCTCCAGACTGTTTTTACAGGATGCTGTGGAAGCCAGTGATGGTACTATTAAATATCTCTGGAGCCTTGCTGATAATGAGACAATTGAAAGTGTCTATCTGCCTTTTGAGGATGGACGTCATAGTGTCTGTATTTCCAGTCAGGCCGGATGTGCTATGAACTGTAAGTTCTGTGCTACCGGAATTGGTGGTCTAATCAGGAACCTGACTCCGGCCGAGATTGTTGATCAGGTTCTTGAGATACAGAAGGATATCAGTCAGGGGGAATTTGGCTCTCCCCGGATATCTAATGTTGTCTTTATGGGGATGGGTGAACCTCTGGCCAATTACGAGTCGGTTTTAAGGGCTATTTCGATTCTTAATGACCACCAGGGTCTAGATATCGGCATGAGAAGGATAACCCTTTCCACCTCAGGGCTTGTTCCCCAGATTAAGCGGCTGGCCGATGAAGATTTACAGCTTGTGCTTGCTATATCCTTAAATGCTCCCAATAATCATCTGCGGGATCGGCTTATGCCCATTAACAAAAAATATCCCCTGGAAAAGCTTCTGGCTGCAGTCCGTTATTATATAAAGAAGACAAACCGCAGGGTTTCTTTTGAATATGTACTGATAAGTGGAGTTAATGATTCAATTGACCTTGCTTACCAGACTGTCGAACTTCTGGAAGGGCTACTCTGTCATGTAAATCTGATTCCACTTAATCCCGTTACCGAATTTCCTTTTAAACGACCTTCTTCAAGGGTTATCAAAAATTTTCAAGGGGTGCTAGAGGAAAAGGGGATTGAGACTACTATCAGGCAGGAGAGGGGAACTAATATTGAAGCCGCCTGTGGTCAGTTGCGCCGCCTTAACCAGTGAGAGGTGATTTTCTTGGAATATGCAGTTTATTCAAATAAAGGGAAGTTAAGGGAAAATAATGAGGATAGCTATTTGATTAAATCAGAGTCCTTTCTTCTGTTTGCTGTTGCCGATGGTATGGGCGGGCACCAGGCTGGAGAGGTGGCAAGTAAGCTCGCTATTGACTACCTGGGTGATTATCAGTTTGATCTGAAAGGAGATCTGTTTGCACAGATTGAGGAGGTTATCAAGGAGATTAATCAGGAGATAATCAGAACCGGCCTTAAAGATCCGGAGTGTATCGGTATGGGAACAACCCTTTCTTTGGGGTTTATTTATGAGCAGGACTTATATATAGGTCATGTTGGAGATAGCCGGATTTATCTCTTTAGAGATGATAAATTAAGACAGCTTACCAGGGATCATTCCCTTGTAAACCAATTAATAGAGCAGAACCGGATTACCAGTGAAGAGGCTTTCAATCATCCCCAGAGACACATTATTACCCAGGCACTGGGCATTGAGACCGACCTTAAGGTTGACCTTAAGAAGATGGCTTTAAAAAAGGGGGATCTCTTATTATTCTGTACGGATGGTCTTAGTGACATGATTAAGTTTAAGGATATTGAGACGCTCTTTCTGCAACAGTCAGATATTAATAAATTGAGTAATCTCCTAGGAGAAAAAGCAATGGAAAACGGCGGGAATGATAATATTACCCTTATTATCTGTAAGATGGGGTGAAGCTATGCTAGGAAAGATCTTAAAAGACCGGTATAAAATAATAAAGGAACTAGGTAAAGGTGGAATGGCGATAGTTTTTGAGGCGCAGGACCTCTTGCTGGACCGGAAGGTTGCTCTGAAGATGCTTAGACCGGAGTTTGTCAATGATAAGGACTTTGTTAAGAAATTTCGCCATGAAGCAAAGGCGGTTGCTAGGCTTTCCCATCCCAATGTCGTCAGTATTTTTGATATTGGACAGGATGATGAGAATTATTACCTGGTAATGGAAAATGTAGAGGGGCGTAACCTTAAGGATATTATCAAAGAGCGGGGCAAATTATCGATCACGGAATCCCTTGATATTGCCAACCAGATCTGTGCCGCTCTGGTAGTAGCCCATAAGAATAATATAATCCACTGTGATATTAAACCTCATAATATTTTAATCACCCCTGATAAGCAGGTTAAAGTAACGGACTTCGGTATAGCCCGGGCTGCTACCTCTACTACGATGACCGTAACCGATACTATTGTGGGAAGTGCTCACTATTTTTCACCCGAGCAGGCCAGGGGTGGAGAGATCAAGGCCCGGTCGGATATATACTCTCTAGGGATTGTTCTCTATGAGATGTTGACAGGTGAGGTGCCTTTTAAGGGCGATAGCCCTATCTCTGTTGCTTTAAAACATATCCAGGAAAAACCAAAGAAGCCCTCCCTGCTCAATCAGGAGATTCCACCCGAGGTAGATGAACTGGTAATGAAGGCTATTGCCAAGGAGCCTGAAGAGAGATTTAATAATGCTGCCGAGATGAGGGAGAATATAACCAGGGTTTTAAAGGGATTCCAGAAGGCAAATAACCTGGATAACCGGTATGAACTATCCGACCAGGGTGATACCAAGATATTAAAGCGAGTAAATCTGAAGGAAAGGAATCAGGCAAAGGCAGAGACCAGGGTAAACCCGCCTAATAATAAGAGGTATTTGACTGATCCCGGTCAAAAGAAGGGGATGCCGGACTGGGTAAAATGGACACTCGGCTTAATGATCTTTTTTACTATCAGTATCATTGCCCTGTCCTTCTTCTATCAAAACTATATGGAGGTTCCCATTGTGGAGGTACCTGATCTGGTGGGAATGGACTTTGAGGAAGGAGAGAAGGTAGCAGCCCAGGTTGGACTCCATCTGGAGAAACAGAATGAAGGGGTCTTTCACCCCGAAATACCTGAAGGAAACATCATCTCGCAGTATCCTCCTGCCGGTGAAAGGGTTCGCCAGACACGGACTCTGCTGGTTACCTTAAGTAAAGGACCGGCAATTTTAACCATGCCTGATCTAACAAATCTCTCTCTTAGGGAGGCAGAGGTTATTCTCGATAATAATAACCTGGTCATCGGTGAGAGGGAATATATTTATACAGATAAGGTACCTGAGGGAAGTATAGTCACTCATGAACCCGCACCCGGTGAAGAGATTAATACCGATACCAGGATTAATCTGGTTATCAGCAAGGGTACCCAGCCTAAAATGGTAAGGGTTCCTAACTTAATCGGCCTGATCCGTCAGGAGGCCCTGGAGAGGCTTAAGGAGAGCAACCTGACTCCGGGGAAGATTACTGAAGAACTGACCAGACGCTTCAAATTTGACCAGGTGGCCCGCCAGGAATTCCAGCCGGGTTCTGAGGTGGCTGAAGGTAGTAAAATGGATCTCACTATCAGCAAGGGCCTGATCAATATCGAGGGGGCAGAGGTTCATACAATTATTGTGAGAAATATTACCATCGACCCCTGGCCCCGGGAGCAGAGGATTCAAATTGTAGTTATTGACAATAACGGCAAGGATATCGTCTATGATAAGGTACACCATCCGGGGGATATCTGGCAACCCCTGACCATTAATAGTGTTGGCCCAACGACCTATGAATTTTATAATAATGGAGAGTTGATCAGGAGGATAAAAAGGGGTTAAAGGAGGCATAATGAAGGGGATTATAACCAAGGCAATTGGCGGTTTCTTTTTTGTAGCCGATGATGCACAAAATGTCCACCGGACCAGGATCAGGGGTAAAATCAAGGAAAAGGTTTATCCCGGAGATCTGGTAGAGTTCAAAGAGGGTATGATAGAGGGACTTTACCCGAGGAAAAACCTGCTGCACAGGCCCAATATTGCCAATGTAGATCAGGTATTAATTGTTCAATCCCTGGCTGAGCCTGTCCTGGATAAAAAATTACTGGACCGTTTCCTGGTGATGGTAGAGGCTGCCGGGCTGGTACCCCTCATCGTTATCAACAAAATAGATCTGATGGGAGAGATTGATTTAGAGGCAGGCTTTAAAGAATATGCTGCTGCTGGCTATAAGGTCTATTTTATCAGTGTTAAACAAGGAATAGGAATTGAATCTCTAATTAATGATCTTCATGAAAGAGTTAATGTACTGACAGGGCCCTCGGGTGTGGGTAAATCTTCTTTGATCAATCAATTTATTGCCGGTGTAGATCTAGCCGTCGGTGAAATTAGTCCCAGGTTAAAGCGGGGTACTCATACAACCAGACATGTAGAGTTATTACCGATAAATAAAGGCGGCTGGGTTGCCGATACGCCCGGTTTTACCTCCCTGGATATAAGTCATATTTCACCTGAGGAATTAACCTTCCTTTTCCCGGAATTTATAGAGCATCTGGATCGCTGTAAGTTCAGGGTTTGCAGTCATACCCATGAACCGGGATGTGCAGTTAAAAAGGCAGTAGAGGAGGGGGAGCTCTCTTCCTCCAGATATGATTCCTACCAATTATTTTATCAGGAATTGCTAGATTAAGGAGGGCTATTTATGGTATCTTTTTCACCTTCATTACTGGCCGCAGATTTCAGTAATCTAAGAGAAGAGATTAGCAAGGTAGCAGGGGCAGATTATCTGCATCTGGATATAATGGATGGACAATTTGTACCGAATATAACCTTCGGACCCGGATTAATCAGGGCAATCCGCCCCTATTCTTCTCTGAAATTCGACACCCACCTGATGATTGAGGAGCCCGAGAAATACATAGAGGAGTTTGCGGTAGCGGGTAGTAATCTAATAACCTTCCATGCGGAGGCTACTTATCATCTTGACCGTCTGGTTCACCAGATTAAGGATGCCGGCTGTCAGGTCGGTGTTGCCTTAAATCCAGCGACCCCTTTAAGCGAGCTGGAGTATATCCTGACAGATATTGATCTGGTATTAATCATGTCAGTTAATCCCGGTTTCGGCGGGCAGAAGTTTATCCCCCAGATTCTTGATAAGATCAGCAGGCTGAGGGAGATGATCGATAGTCGGGGCCTAGATGTCATGATAGAGGTGGATGGGGGAGTAAACAGAGATAATGTGCAAGAGATTGTGGAGGCAGGGACCGATATTATTGTAGCCGGTTCTGCCATCTTCAGGGCAGATGACCCTGCCGGTGCTCTGGAGGAGATGAGAGCGAGGGTTGCCTTTACAGGGTAATAATCTTATGATATAATTAATTTGACGAATAAATTGGCTTAACGGTCATAGTTTCTTTTTAACGTAATATAATTTCCTCATCGAAAATTAAATATCTTTTAGTAATGCTAACGAGGATGGGTGAAATTCCCTACCGGTGGTGAAAGTCCACAAGCCATGCGATGTAAGCTGGTTGATTTGGTGAAATTCCAAAACCGACAGTATAGTCTGGAAGGGAGTTAGCTAATTTATCCTGTTTATTGGCTTATTGCATTAGTATATTATATCAGGATTTATGTTTAAATCCCTTCCATTGCGGAAGGGATTTTCTCTTTCTAGGAAGGTAGAGTAAAAGGCAAACGGAAGAAATCATAGTTTTGTTCAACTTATTAAAGCAAATGATGGAGTCATTTTATTTTGGAAAGGGGATGAGTTGGTTGCAGGAGGATCAGCTCTATATGAAGAAGGCTCTAGACCTGGCTAAAAAGGGACTGGGCTATACCAGTCCTAATCCGCTGGTAGGAGCTGTGCTGGTAAAGGATGGTAAGGTCATCGGGAAAGGTTATCACCGTTTCTACGGGGGACCGCATGCTGAGGTCTATGCGATTGAAGATGCCGGAACTGAAGCCAGGGGGGCAACCCTCTATGTAAATTTAGAACCATGTAGTCATTACGGCAAGACACCTCCCTGTGCTTTGAAGATTATTGAGGCGGGGATTAAGAGGGTTGTGGTGGCTATGGAGGACCCCAATCCACTGGTTTCCGGCAAGGGGATTAAACTGCTGAAAGAAGCTGGTATTGAGGTTGAAGTAGGTTTAATGGAAGGAGAGGCCAGACGGTTAAATGAGATCTTTTTAAAATATATCTCTACTGACCTCCCCTTTGTGATAATCAAAACTGCCCAGACCCTGGACGGCTATCTGGCTACCGGTACGGGTGATGCGAAATGGATTACCAACAGGGAGGCCCGGCTTTACGGCCACAAACTCCGCCATCAGGTTGATGCGATTTTAGTAGGTATTGGGACTGTTCTGGCTGATAATCCCAGTCTGACCACCCGGCTCCCGGCGGGCGGGGGTAGGGATGGTATCAGGATAGTTTTAGATAGCAAGCTGAGAATTCCGCCGGAGGCCAGGATCATTAACCAGGATTCGCCAGCAAAAACAATTATAGCCTGCGGGCAGGAGGTAGACCAAAATAAAATACTCCAGCTGCAGGATAAGAAAGGGGTCGAGATTCTACCATTACCCTTAAACAGGGAGGGGAGGATTCCCTTAAGGGAGTTATTAAGTAGATTCCATAGTGATGGTATCAGCAGTATTCTGGTAGAGGGAGGGAGCAGAGTCAATTATTCCTTCCTTAAATCTGGACTGGTAGACAGGGTTTATACCTTTATTGCCCCGAAGATACTGGGTGGTAGTGACGGTATTCCCGCATTTACCGGAAAAGGACCGGCTAAAATGGACGGTTTAAAGAGGCTAAAAAATGTAAGATGCCAAAATCTGGGTGATAATCTCCTGGTTATTGGCGATTTATAAACCTATAATAAAGGAGGGTGACAGTTGTTTACGGGAATTGTGCAGGAGACCGGTATTTTAAAGCAAAGAAAAAAAACAGATAACAGTTTCCAGCTGGTAATTAATTGCAGGGATGTTCTAAAAGATATTAAAAAGGGAGATAGTATTGCAGTTAACGGGGTCTGCCTGACAGTTGTTACCTATACAGACCACTCCTTTACAGCAGATGTTTCTCCCGAGACTTTACAGGCTACTAATCTTGCAAATCTACAGATAGGTTCCAGAGTTAATCTGGAGCAGGCCTTAAGGGTTAACGGTTTTTTGGGAGGCCATCTGGTAACAGGTCATGTTGATGGAACCGGCAGGATTAAGAAGATAGAGACAAACTTTAATGCTAGACTGATAGAAATCGATATTGATCCAGAAATGGAGAGATTTATGGTAGATAAGGGGTCTGTTACTGTCAACGGTATAAGCCTGACGATTGTTAAAGTTACCGCTGATACTCTGACCCTCACCTTGATACCTGAGACCTGGAATCAAACAACCTTTAAGTATGCTAAAGTCGGTGATGAGGTAAATATTGAGACAGATATTATCGGTAAGTACCTGGTCAAAATGATGGAGAGGGATAATAGTAAAAAAAATTCAGGGTTAGATAGGGATTTTTTAAGGGAAAATGGATTTATCTAAGAAGAAAGGGACCTTATAGAAACTTTACTACAGACTGCCAGAAGGAGGAATCCTAGTATGAACAGCATCAAAGAAGCTCTGGAAGATATCAGGGACGGTAAGATGGTAATTGTGGTTGACGATGAAGATAGGGAGAATGAAGGAGACCTGGTCATGGCTGCCGAGAAGGCAGATAAAAACAAGATTAATTTTATGATTAAAAGGGCCAGAGGACTTGTCTGTGTGCCTATGGAAGAAGAGAGATTGGATGAACTTGAGTTACCGCCTATGGTAAGCAATAATACTGATTCCCATGAAACGGGTTTTACTGTTTCGGTTGACCATAAGGATACAACGACCGGGATTTCAGCCGGGGAAAGGGCCCTAACCATTCAGAAGCTTATAAATCCCGATAGTAAGGCCTCTGACTTTAAAAGGCCTGGCCATATATTCCCCTTAAGGGCCAAAAAGGGCGGGGTTTTACGGAGAGCAGGCCATACAGAGGCCGCTGTTGATCTGGCCAGGCTTGCCGGTTTAAAACCTGCCGGAGTTATCTGTGAGATTATCAATGATGATGGAACTATGGCCCGTTTACCTCAGTTAGAAACATTTGCCAGCGAGTTTGGTCTAAAAATAATTACTATAGCTGATCTGATTAAATACAGAAAGAGCCGTGAGAAACTGGTGAAGTTAGAGGCTGAGGCTAAATTACCAACAAGGTTTGGGGATTTTATAATAAAGGTCTATACAACTTCTTTAGATAAACAAGAACATGTTGCAATTATCAAGGGTGATATTAGCGGTAAAGAGAATGTTTTAACCAGAGTTCATTCTGAGTGTTTGACTGGCGATGTTTTTGGTTCTCTCAGGTGTGACTGTGGTGAACAGCTGGTCCATGCCCTACGGATGATAGAAAAAGAAGAAGAGGGAGTATTACTTTATATGAAACAGGAAGGCCGGGGAATAGGATTGGTTAATAAGATTAAGGCCTATGCACTGCAAGATGAAGGTATGGATACTGTCGAGGCCAATCTGGCTCTGGGTTTTGCCCCGGATTTAAGGGATTACGGTATCGGTGCCCAGATTTTAGCCGACCTGGGTTTAACCTCAATCCGCCTAATTACCAATAATCCCAGGAAAGTAGTTGGTCTGCAGGGTTATGGTTTAACTATCACCGAGAGGGTTCCTCTGGAGATTGAGCCTAATGAAGAGAATGAATTTTATCTCCAGACTAAAAAAGATAAATTAGGTCATCTACTAAATATTAAATAGGAAAGGGGTTATATTATGTCAAAAGTATATCAAGGAGAATTGATAGGAGAAGATCTTAATATCGGAATTGTTGTTGGACGGTTCAATGAGTTTATCTCGGGTAAACTGCTGGATGGGGCCCTGGATGGTTTAAAGCGCCACGGGGTAAAGGAAGATAGTATTGAGATTGCCTGGGTGCCCGGCGCCTTTGAGATACCTCTTACGGCTAAGAAAATGGTTCAATCGGGCAAATATGATGGAATAATCTGCCTGGGAACGGTTATCAGGGGAGAGACCCCTCATTTTGATTATGTCTCTGCTGAAGTTTCTAAAGGTATAGCCAAAGTGGGACTGGATTATGAGGTGCCCGTTATTTTCGGTGTCTTAACTACTGATAATATTGAGCAGGCGATTGCCAGAGCCGGTACTAAAGCCGGTAATAAGGGTTTTGACGCTGCTTTAAGTGTCATTGAAATGATTAATTTATTGAAAAAAATATAATTTATAGGCAGGAATTTATCTTTAATTGTTGAATATAATATTTATATAAGAGCTGCTATTTAAGCAGTTAAAATACTAAAAATGGGGAGCCTTAACTGGAGGCTGAGAGGATGTTCGACATCGACCCATAGACCTGATCCTGGTAATGCAGGCGTAGGGAAATACTGTTTATAGATCTATCTAATCTCCTCCGGTTTAGGCTTTGGCCCCAAAAATCAGGAGGAGATTTTTATGAGAGAGAAGAAGGTAAGGATTCTGGCGGAGATTGGTATGGCGGTAGCCCTGGCTGTGGTCTTCAATTTTTTACCTCTATGGAAGATGCCCCAGGGCGGTTCTGTTAGTCTTGAGATGTTACCGATTCTGATTATTGCCTTCCGCTGGGGAGGGGTTCCTGGTATGGCTGCCGGTCTGGTTTACGGTCTGGTCCAGCTGGCTATTAACCCCTATATCGTTCACCCGGTTCAGCTGATTCTGGACTACCCCCTGCCCTACATGCTGGTGGGAATAGCCGGGTTTATTCCACTGAAAGCGCAAGTGGATAGTGCTAGATATGCCGTATTATTCTTTGCCGTCTTACTGGGAGGAGCAGCTAGATTTGTTTCCCATCTTCTTTCCGGGGTTATCTTTTTTAGCCAGTATGCACCTGAGGGACAGAGCCCCTGGTTATATTCGGCAATCTACAACGGGAGCTATATGATTCCCTCACTGATTATTTCCTTTTTAATTATCCTGCCGCTACTCAAAAAACTAATTTTAAATAACAAAAAGTAAACTACGAATAGACGTTTCCGATTCCAAACATCACTCCAACATCTATTTGTAGTTAGAGGCGAGTTGCTAAATTAAGGTTTCCGGCTCCTTCAGTGCACTAAAAACGTAGCTTGGAGTTGGTAAATGACGCAAAGGAAAGGAATAGTCTTTATGGTTGATAAAGGAGTAGTTTTAGCTCTAAACGGAGAGTTAAAGAGTGATAAGGAAGAGTACAGAAAGTTTATTGATAGAAATAATAATCTCTTAATCGGGGCAGATGGCGGAGCTCTCTTCCTGGAAAAAATTGGCTTTTTACCCGATGTTGTTATCGGTGATTTTGATTCCCTTACCGAGGAAAAGATAGCTCATCTAAAGAAGATGGGGGTTGAGATAAAAAAATACCCTGCTGAAAAGGATGAGACTGATGGAGAACTGGCTTTAGAGTACTGTCGGGATAACGGCTATACGGATATTATCATCATAGGCTCTCTGGGTGGGCGTTTTGACCAGCAGCTGGCTAATGTCTTTCTGTTGGAGTATGCCCATAGATCAGGATTGAATGCAGTAATAAAGGAACCTGGTTTAGAGCTGGGAGTTATATACAAAGAAAAGGTAATCTGTAATAAAAAGGGTTCCAGTATTTCCCTCATACCGTTGAATGACAGGGTAGCGGGGGTTTCCATCGGCGGCTGTAAGTATGGGCTTGATAATGAAAGCCTTTTAAGGTATAAGTCCAGGGGTATCAGTAACCTAATTGTCAGTGAGCGGGCATCGATCAGCGTTAAGACCGGACTCTTATTATATATCATAAATGAGCAGGGATATTAGCATATAACTTCCTTCTGTTAAATATTATTAAATATAAGGATTTAACAGGAGGGATTATTTTGAAGGTAAAACTCGGTGATCTGGTTGTAAGGAAGGGAGAGATTAATGATCTACTATTTAAGGTGACCGGTTTTGACGGAGAATATGCGGTATTAAAGGGGGTAAAAATTCCGATTATTACCATCTGCCCATCAGAAAAGCTTATTAAGTTGAATAGAAAGCGGGACAGGTATTTTTCGAACCTCAGGTTAGTCAAGTAGAAACAGTGGGTGACTGCTGTTTCTTTCTTTTTGCAGGATATTATTTACTTTTGGTGAAAATAATAATAGAACCTTTTGTGGCTTGACCTAATTTTTCCTTTTGATTCACCAAGAATCATTAACAAAAAATTTCCAAACATCTCTACAACATCTATTTGCAGTTATAGCCAAACTTTAGTTTCAGGATACGCAGTAGAAAAAGGGGGGCTTTATGAGATGCGAAAAATAGATCCTGAAGTAATTACTACTTCCGTAGCGAGGCTGGTTAAAGAAGCAAATTATTTTCTCGGTGAGGATATGGTTAGGGCCCTAAAGAGGGCTTCTGAAGAAGAGGAATCACCTGTCGGTAAAGAGATTTTCAACCAGATTATTGAGAATGCAAAAATTGCTGCTGAAGAAGAGGTACCTATCTGTCAGGACACAGGTGTAGTGGTGGTTTTTCTGGAGGTAGGTAATGAGGTTTACATTAAGGGCGATATCTATCAGGCGGTTAATGCAGGTGTTCGCCGGGGTTACCGTGAAGGCTATTTACGTAAGTCTATGGTGAAGAGTCCCATTAACCGGGTTAATACCGGTGATAATACACCGGCCGTTATCCATACCAAGATTGTTTCGGGTGAAAAATTGAAGATAATTGTGGCCCCTAAAGGCGGGGGAAGTGAAAATATGAGTATTGTCAGGATGCTAAAACCTTCAGATGGAATTGAGGGAATTAAAGAGTTTGTCCTTAAAACCATCAGGGAAGCCGGGGCAAATCCCTGTCCCCCTATTATTGTTGGTATAGGGCTCGGGGGTACTCTGGAGAAGGCCGCCCTGCTGGCGAAGGAAGCATTACTGCGGCCACTTGATGATTCCAATCCTGATCCGGAGGTGGCCCGGCTGGAGGACGAGCTGCTTGAAGAGATAAATAAACTGGGAATCGGGCCCCAGGGACTGGGCGGTATCAAAACAGCCCTGGCTGTCAAGATAGAGACCTTTCCCTGCCATATCGCTTCACTACCGGTGGCAATTAATCTTAACTGTCATGTCGCCAGGCACAAGGAGGTAATTATCTAATGGAACTTAAGACACCTTTAAGAGACGAGGATATTTTAAAGTTGAAGGCCGGAGACAGGGTAAATCTCTCAGGTATAGTCTTTACCGCCAGGGATGCGGCTCATGCCAGGTTGGTTGATCTGATAGAAAAGGATGAAAAGTTACCTATTCCTTTACAGGGACAGGTTATCTATTATGTAGGGCCGGCCCCGGCTAAACCCGGGGAGATTATTGGCTCGGCCGGGCCAACTACCAGTTACCGGATGGATCCCTTTACCCCGGTTTTACTTAAACACGGCCTAAAGGGAATGATTGGTAAGGGGGCACGCTCAAAAGAGGTCAGAGAGGCGATCAAAAGGTACGGGGCGGTATATTTTGCCGCAGTTGGGGGTGCGGCAGCCCTGATATCCCGGTCAATTAAAAGGGTCGAGCTGGTCGCCTATCCAGATCTAGGACCGGAGGCTATTAGAAAACTGGAGGTAGAATCATTCCCCTTAATAGTTATCAATGATGTTTACGGTAATGACCTCTATGAGGAAGGGGTAGCCAGGTACAGGAAATAAAAAAAGGAGTAGATTCAGCTGAATCTACTCCCCTATATAAGATGGTCTTTAGACCGATTAATATGCCCTTTCAACCCAACCTGATTTAAGGCATTGGGTACAAACCTTAATTGTTTTTGGTGAACCATCAATAATGGCCTTAACTTTTTTCAAATTGGGTTTTTGCCTTCTACCGGCAACCTTGGTGATATGTTTACCGATTCCACCTTCTTTTTTGGCTTTACCGCGTCTGGTAATTCTACTGGCTTTAACACTACCCTTACCGCAGATTTCACATATTCTAGCCATTTTTTCCACCTCCTCATAGAAGACTCACTAAATATCACACCTAAGCTATATTTTAACACACCTGGTCAAGGTATGGCAAGTACTATTTGACAATAATTACAGACATTTAGACTATATTTCTTAAAGCATTCTTGAATGATACTTTACTTGCATACGAAATTATATTATAGTAGAATAGGTAATGAAAAGAGGTGAAAAAATGGAAAAAGAATGGTCAAACGAATATGGAAAAATAACTATTGCTAAAGAGGTTATTGCCAAAATTGCCGGCCTGGCTGCTATGGAGTGTTACGGACTGGTCGGCATGTCTTCACGTAATGTTCAGGATGGTCTAGCCGACCTCTTAGGCCGGGATAACCTAAGTAAAGGTGTTCTTGTCGAAATTAATGATGATCAGGTAAGGTTAGAGTTAAATATTATTGTTGAGTATGGAACAAATATTCATGAAGTTGCCCATAACATTATAGATAGAGTAAAATATATTTTAGAAGAGAAGATTGGTATTAAGGTTGAGAAGATAGATGTTAATGTACAGGGAGTGAGGGTTGGTAATGCAGGTTAATGAGGAATCAAAGGGCCTACTTAAGGCTATTGATGGACATAAATTTAAGGAAATGTTAATTGCGGCTTTAATGTGGTTAAAGGAACAGCAATCTTTGATAGATTCTTTAAATGTATTCCCCGTTCCTGATGGGGATACCGGGACTAATATGTATTTAACCTTTCTGGAGGCTATCAAGGAAGTAAAGAAGGTTGAATCAAATAATGTGAATGAGATAAACTCTGCACTGGCAAAGGGAGCCTTAATGGGGGCAAGAGGTAACTCGGGCGTTATCTTATCCCAGCTGTTAAGGGGCTTTTCCCTTGCTAATAAAGATAATAGGGAATTTACCTGCGAAAATCTGGTTCAGTCCTTAAGGAAGGCATCAGAGGTTGCCTATCAGGGTGTTCTTAAACCCGTCGAGGGAACGATTCTGACGGTTTCCCGTAAGGCTGCCGAAGGGGCCGAGTTAGCCTTTAAAAATAAGCTCGATCTGGTTGGAATACTGGAAAATTCGATTTATTTTGCTAGAGAAGCCCTGAATAAAACCCCGAAACAGTTACCTGCCCTTAAAGAAGCCGGGGTAGTTGATGCTGGTGGTCAGGGGTATCTGACCATTCTTGAGGGCCTGTTAAAGGGGCTTGCCGGTGATAAGGTCTTTCATCAGACAGAACTGGAGGTTATTAAGCCCGGGAAGAAGGAAGAAGTTAAAGAGGATTTAAAATACGTCTACTGTACTCAGTTTCTGATTAATTTCGAAGGTAAAAATAGAAAGGAAATAAATGAGATTAGAAGTGACCTCGAGGCTTATGGGGATTCCCTTTTAGTTGTTGGTGCCGATAATATTGTTAAAATCCATATTCATACTAATCATCCCGGTGTAATTCTGGAGTACGGACTAAAGTTAGGTTCTATTAATGACGTCAAGATCGATAATATGAAGATGCAGAGCGAGGAAAAAATCCGCCGGGAGGAAGAGAAACAGAGACAGGAATTTATGAACCGGCAGGGCAAGGGGATTATTGCTGTTGGCCAGGGTCAGGGCATTAAAGATATTCTGCAAAATCTAGGTGTTGATATAGTTATCGATGGCGGACAGTCAATGAATCCCAGTACCAATGACTTTCTGGAAGCAATTAATAATTTAAATAGTCCGGAGGTTATTATCTTGCCGAATAATAAGAATGTAATCTCTGCTGCCAGGCAGGCAGCTTCCTTAAGTGAAAAGATGGTAGAGGTTGTTCCCACAAGAAATATTCCCCAGGCTATCAGCAGTTTGCTGGTCTTTGATGAAGATGTTGAGCTGAGTGAATTAAGGGAAATGATGGAGAGAGAGATGAAACATGTGAAGACCGCAGAAATAACTACGGCAGTTAAGGATTCCAGGGTTAACGGATTTGAGATCAAGGCAGGGGATATAATCGGTATCTATAATGGCGATATAATAGAGGTTGGGAACAACTATAAAGAGGTTGTTGCCGCCCTGCTGGAAAAAATTGCCGATGATGAGGAGATATTAACCATCTATTATGGTGAAGATATTGCTGAGGAAGAAGCCATGGAGATTAGGGATCTGATAGAACGGGAATTTAATTTTGATGAAGTAGAGGTGTATAATGGGAGCCAGCCATTATATCCATTAATTATTTCATTGGAATAGGGGTGTAGTGTAGTAATGAAGATCGGACTTATGGCCGACAGCACCTGTGATTTAAGCAAGGTTATTCTGGAAAGATATAATATTAAGCTAGTTCCTTTAAGTATTCATTTCGGGGAGACCGTTTATCTGGACAGGGTAGAGCTGGGAAGTGAGGAATTTTTCTTAGCATGAAAAAGTAGATTGGCAACCAAATGCAAAAATTATGGTAAATATTGTCAAATAACTGGACATTTCGCTCTAAATATTATATGATTGGATTGTGAGCTATATATTGGTCATCAACATTATGCTTAAATAATGAATGGGACAATTATTGGTTACATAATAATGTGGCATAACCAACCGACTTTTTCATGCTACCGAATTTTTTGCAAAACTGGAGAATTCTGAAGAACTGCCAACAACCTCTCAACCGCCTATCGGTATCTTTGTAAAAAAGTATGAGGAAATGGCAGCAGAGTATGATGCCATTATCTCTATCCATCTCTCCGAAAAGTTTAGCGGAACAGGGAAGGCTGCCCGGATGGCAGCTACTCAATTTGATGATCTTGATATCAGGGTAATTGATTCCCGTTCTGTTAGCCTGGGAACCGGTTATCTAGTTTTACTGGCAGCGAGATTAATCAGGTCTGGTTATGGCCCGGATGAAATAGTTGAGAAGATTGAGAAGGCCCGGGATAATATCTTTATCTACTTTACCGTTAATGACCTCAGTTATCTCCAGAAGGGGGGCAGAATCGGTAAAGCCCAGGCCTTTCTGGGGTCGATCTTAAATGTTTATCCCGTCCTATCTCTGCCTGGAAATAGCGGGGAGATCCTGCCGCTGGAAAAGGTCAGGGGCAAAAAGAAGATTATTAAAAGGCTGGTTAAGCTTGCAATGGAAGAACTGGAAGGTGTGAATAATGCCTGTCTGGGTTTGGTTCATGGCACCAATTTAGATGTCTTTAATAATTTTAAAGAGATGTTAAAGAATAGATTGTCTGAGAAAGAATCATTTGAATATAGAATGGATGTTGAATGGATCAGTTCAGTTCTGGGATGTCATGTAGGTCCCTCAGTCTACGGGATTGTTATTTTTAAAGGAGACTTTCTTAAGTGATGAAAGAGTTGCCCAAGAGCGTACAATTTATTAAGGGGGTAGGCCCCAGGTATGCCGGGATACTGGCAAAACTGAATATTGAAACCGTGGAAGACCTGCTCTACTATTTTCCCCGGGATTATCAGGACAGGAGTCATTTTACACCGATTAAATATATCAGGCCCGGTGAGGAACTTACCGTTAGGGGAGAGGTACTTAAGGTTGCTGAACAAAGGCTTAGACGGGGGCTTTCTATTTTGCGGGTAACTATCACAGATGGTACGGATGTCTTAAACGGTGTCTGGTTTAATCAACCCTATCTCAAAAATAAATTTAAAAAGGGACAGGCCTACATCTTTAATGGGAAGTTAAATGAAAAGAGCTGGCAGTTTAAGAAAAAGGAGATCAATAATCCTGTCTTTGAGGAGCTTGATGCCGGGGAAAATATTCATACGGGCAGGGTAGTTCCCATCTACCCCCTGACCAGTGGCATTACACAAAAAAGGCTGAGGCAGATAGTCTATAATGCCCTTAATGACTATGCCTGTCATTTAGATGATATCCTGCCGGGTTTCTTAAAGGAAAAATACGGCTTTTTAGATATTGCCGAGAGTATCCGGGGATTACACTTTCCGGACGATAGAAATCATTATATAAAAGCCCGCAGCAGACTGGCCTTTGAAGAACTTCTCCTACTGCAATTATTAGTTCTGAAGAGAAAGAGGGGTATTTCCCAGGAAAGGGGGATTAAACACCGGGACCCGGGAAGGGTTCTGGAGGATTTCTTAAACTCTCTTGCCTTCGAGCTTACCCCTGCCCAGAAGAGGGTCTGGTCTGAGATAAAAAATGACCTGGAAAGGGACATACCCATGCAGCGTCTATTACAGGGTGATGTTGGTTCAGGGAAGACCATTATTGCTACTCTGGCCCTGATTGAGACCATGGCCAATGGTTTTCAGGGGGTTTTTATGGCCCCGACCGAGATCCTGGCAGAACAACACTATCTCAAATTAAGTGAACTGCTGGGCAATCTGGGATTTAAGGTAAGGTTGTTAGTAGGGGGATTAAATCAGGGAGAAAGGCAAGAGGTCGAAAAAGAGATCAAAGCTAATGAGGTGGATCTGATTATCGGTACTCATGCCCTTTTTCAGGAGAAGATTACCTATCATAGACTGGGTCTGGTTGTAATTGATGAACAGCATAGATTCGGGGTAGAACAACGTTTCCGTCTGAAAAATAAAGGAGAGAATCCGGATTTGCTGGTTATGACGGCAACTCCGATCCCGCGTACCCTGGCCCTAACCCTTTACGGAGACCTGGACCTCTCCATTATTGATCAATTACCCCCGGGGCGTAGTCCGGTGATTACGACCTGGAGGAATGAAGAGGCCAGGCCTGGCGTCTACAGATTCGTTAAAGATAAAATTAAAGAAGGCCGGCAGGCCTATGTGGTCTGTCCTCTAATAGAGCCTTCTGATGAACTTAAGGCAATTTCCGCTCTAGAGATGCAGGATAGACTGGCCGGTGATATTTTTAAGGATTTTAAGATCGGCCTTTTACATGGCAAATTAACCTCAGAGGAGAAAAAGGCTGTCATGGAGGAGTTTCGTGACGGCAAAATCGATATCCTGGTCTCAACAACTGTGGTAGAGGTCGGGGTTGATGTTCCCAATGCCTCGATTATTATTATTGAGAATGCTGAACGTTTCGGACTGGCCCAGCTGCATCAGTTAAGGGGCAGGGTCGGCAGGGGTAGGCACCAGTCCTATTGTATCTTAATTGCCAATCCGACTACCGAAGAGAGCAGACAGAGACTCAAGGTTATGACCGCTACTGGTGATGGATTTCAGATTGCTGAAGAAGATCTAAAGATCCGTGGTCCGGGTGAATTTTTCGGGACCAGACAGCATGGGATTCCTGATTTAAAGGTGGCCAATATTCTTAAAGACCAAAAATTAATTAACCTTTCCAGGAAAGAGGCCGAAGCAATCATCTATGAAGAGAACTGGGAAGAAAAGTACCCTCTATTAAAAAAGAAGGTTGATGAACTTGAATTGAAGGTTTAAAAGGGTTGGCTTCTGCCAACCCTTTTTGGGAGAGGAGAAATTGGAGGAAGAGTTTTAAATGGGGAGGACTTAACACTTACTCCTTATTTAAATCCTCATCCCCTAAATGGAACTATTAATAGTATAACTATTATTTGATAAAATATACATATCTTGTTGATAATAAAAATACCACTATATTAAAAACGTTGAGTTATATAAATGTGATAACTAATTGATTAAAGGAGTAAAGGGTATGCGGATTATAGCCGGTGAAGCTAAGGGCAGGAAATTAAAATCAATCAAAGGTACGGCAACCCGGCCGACTTTAGACAGGGTTAAGGAAGCGATTTTTAATATAATAGGCTTTTATCTTCCTGTTGCCTCTGGTCTCGACCTCTTTGCTGGCTTCGGTAATCTGGGACTTGAAGCCCTGAGTAGGGGGGCCGAGAGGTTTATCTTTGTAGAGAAGGACTACAGGAATGTAAAGATTATCAAGGAAAATATTGAGTTATGTGGTTTCGGTGAACGGACCCTGGTTAAAAAGGAGGATGTCTTTCATTTTTTAAATCATACCGGTGAAGATTTTAACCTGATCTTGATGGACCCTCCCTATGGAAGGGACCTGGCTAACAGGGCAGTTGAACTGATCCTTAAAAGGGGGCTTTTAAGTAGAGATGGTTTAATTGTAGTTGAACACAGGGATACAGATAAGATGAGGGAATTTCCTGAACTTGAGGTAATTAAAACAAGAAATTACGGGGATACGAGTGTTACAATCTATCATGCTGGAGGGGGAGATAAATATGGTAACAAGAGTAGTCTATCCAGGTAGTTTTGATCCGGTAACAAACGGGCATGTAGATATAATTAGAAGGGCCGCTCAGATTTTTGATGAGGTAATTGTGGCTGTTTTCCGTAATCCCCAAAAAAAAC
Source organism: Halanaerobiales bacterium (assembly GCA_029981855.1). Taxonomy (GTDB): domain Bacteria; phylum Bacillota; class Halanaerobiia; order Halanaerobiales; family DTU029; genus JARRCS01. Next base: position 97,619 of record JARRCS010000001.1, read on the forward strand.
CCCTGTTTACCATGGAGGAGAGGGTAAACTTTTTAATTAAAGCTACCGAGGGTATTAAGGGAGTCTCTATCGATTCCTTTACCGGGCTAACGGTAGATTATGTTAAGTCCAAAAATGCTATTGCTATCATCAGGGGCTTAAGGGCCATTTCTGATTTTGAGGGTGAATTTCAGATGGCCTCAATGAATAAACAGATAGCTGGCGGAATAGAGACCATCTTTTTTATGACTGATACCAAATACGCCTTCTTAAGCTCCAGTGTGGTTAAGGAGGTTGCCCAGTTCGGTGGTGATATCGGGGACATGGTCTCTGAATGTGTCCATAGGGCATTACTGGAGAAGTTTAATGTGGACAAGAGCTAAATCTCACCGGGTCGGTATTCTTGGTTTTGTGAAGTTCAAAAGTCTATCTATGAAAATGGAAGTAGATAATTCTGATTTTTTGGATGGTGTAGATTAAAAGTGAGAGAAACAGGGAGCCACCCAGGATGGTAACAAAAATTGCTGAAATAAGTAATAGTCCATTCTGTAAATTCATCTGTTGTAGGAAAGGTAAGAAGGTTGGTTCTATCTTTTTACTGTATGGTATGAAGAGAAAGATGGTTATAACTCCTGCTAGTATACTCTGAAGTATCCTGGCAAATACATAGGGTTTAAGTTTTATATCTGTACCGTTGACCATGGTAGCTACCTGGGCATGAACGGATAAACCGCTCCAGGCAATGACGGCATTGGCGATGATAACCTGTTGTAGCAGGGGTGCCATAGCCTGGCTGGCCAGATTGGTACCGTTTGTGATTTCAAAGAAACCGCTTATTAACGGTAAAACCATGGTCTGAGACAAACCCAGAGGCTGTAAGATATACATAAAAAAGCGGGTCATGGCATTTATCAGTCCGGTGACGATAAAAATTTCCGTTATTACGGAGAAAAGAATAATAAAGCCACCGACCATGAGAAGGGTATTGACAGACTCTCTGACCGAATCCCCGAGGAGTTCGCCCAGCGGCCTACCGTCATTTTTCCTGGCTTCAATTAGTTCTGTAATGGCATATGATAATATATTCCTCCTATTTTTGTTCTTCCTTGGCATGAACGTTCTTTCCGATTTCTCCCCTTTATAAAAACGCAAAACCAGACCGATAATAATACTTGATATATAATGAGCTCCGGCGATAATTATACCCAGATCTGCCCGATGAAACATTCCGACTGCGACAGCCCCAACCATAAACAGCGGGTCAGCGGTATTGGTAAAGGAAACGAGTCTTTCGGCCTCAGTTTTGCTGCAGAGCCTCTTCCGGCGCAGGCTGGCTGTTATCTTTGCCCCAATCGGATAACCCGAGGCCAGCCCCATAGCCATGGCAAAGGCCCCTACCCCCGGGACTTTAAAGAGCGGCCTCATTAAGGGTTCTAAGAGAGCTCCCATAAAATGGACTACACCGAGCCCCATCAGGATTTCTGCAATTATAAAAAAGGGTAATAATGACGGAAAAACAATCTCCCACCAGACCTTTAAACCTTCCAGGGCTGCATTAAAGGCATCTTCGGAAAAGATTACAATCAGAACGGTAATAGTAACTGCCATCATGGCTGTTATAACATAATTTCTCTCTTGTTTATGAATACGCATATAATTACCTCCTAATTTGTTCCTGGCTATAATAAATATTATTTAAGGTAGGGGGTTAATATAACCAGAAAGAGAAATTTCCTCTTTTCTTTTAGGCCCAGTAAATCCGTTATTGAATATTAGTCTTTAAAAATCCCATTATTAGTACATATATTTTTTTAAAAAAATTATAAAAAAAAGAAGGATTTTTTTAATTCGGTGGCGAATAAAAATAAATATAATAAATAATAGGAATGATACCACAAGAAAAATTGATGTTCTTAAGTAAATACATGATTTTCATAAATTCTTTTTTTTAAGATAAATGGGAATGATACCATTTTAAAACGAGATATTACTCAGTAGCAACAATAATGGATGTGGTAAAATTAGTCGGATTTTCAAAAACAACAGTCTCTAGGGTGATTAACGGCTATGGGCCTGTCAGTGAAGAGGCGCGACTAAAAATTGAAGAGGCAATGAGAAAGCTAAATTACACGCCCAATCATTTTACCCAGGGAATGAGGACTAATAAAACCAGGACCATTGCACTATTAGTTCCTGATTGTTTAAACCCCTTCTACCCGGAGCTATTTAAAAGTGTAGAAGAGGTTGCCCGATATAACCACTTTATGTAATACTGCTGAAGAAACGGTAAGGGAACCTGAACGGGCTAACAAACAAATAAAGCTGGAAAATGAGTTAATAATCAGAGAGTCTACAGAAGAAGGAAAGTCCAAAGTTTTTACATTTGATGGGTTCTGAGACCGGAAGGGAATTAAGCAAGTTATAGTTTAACTAAATGGGAAGGTTACCACTTCAATTAGAGAGTAAAAATATATAATTAAACCATTAAAATGGTAAACATATATAGAATAGAAAATTAAATACTTAAGAATATATTAGTAATCTTTATAGGAATGATTCCATTAAAGGAGGATATTTTAATGAACAAAGAAAAAATGTATAAAAAAACCGAAATTGAGATGATTAAAAAAAGACTCAAAAACCAGAAGATAGAGACCCCTTCCTGGGGATATGGTGATAGTGGAACTAGATTTAAGGTCTTTCATCAAGAAGGTGCTGCCAGGGAAATTTATGAAAAGATTGCTGATGCTGCACAGGTTCATAAATACACAGGTATTACGCCTTCAGTGGCCTTGCATATTCCCTGGGATCAGGTTGATGACTGGTTGGAATTAAAGGAATACACAGAAGATAAGGGCCTGAAAATCGGGGCTATCAACCCCAACCTTTTTCAGGAAGAGGAGTATAAACTGGGTAGTTTAACCCACCCCGATGAACAGATAAGGAAAAAGGCTTTAGATCATATTTTGGAATGTATTGAGATTATGAGAAAAACCGGGTCAAAGTTCTTGAGTTTATGGCTGGCCGATGGGACCAACTATCCCGGTCAGGATGATTTTAAGGCCAGGAAACATCGCCTTGAAGATGCCCTGCAAAAGGTCTATCAGGCAATGGATGATGATATGACCTTGCTAATTGAGTATAAGTTCTTTGAACCGGGCTTTTACCATACAGATATAGGTGACTGGGGAATGGCCACCTTATTAGCTAAAAAATTGGGGCCTCAGGCCAAAACCCTGGTTGATTTAGGCCATCATCCTCTGGGGACCAATATAGAACAGATTGTGGCTTATCTCATCGATGAGGACAAGCTGGGAGGATTCCACTTCAATAATAAGAAATATGCCGATGATGATCTTACCGTGGGTTCAATAAACCCTTATGAATTATTTCTGATTTATAATGAATTGGTTGCCGGTGAAGAAGAGAAGGAAATGAATGTCGCCTATATGATTGATCAGAGCCATAACATAAAGCCCAAGATTGAGGCCATGATCCAGTCGGTTATGAATATCCAGGAAGCTTATGCAAAAGCATTACTGGTGGACCGTGAATCTTTAAAGGAGGCACAGCAGGCTGGTGATGTGGTTATGGCAGAGGAGATTCTACTCGATGCTTATAGAACTGATGTTAGACCGTTACTGGCGTCTATTCGGGAAGAGATGGGTGTTCCAATTAACCCTCTGGAAGCTTATCGAAATTCGGGATATGCCAGTAAGATAGCTGAGGAGAGAGGTTAATAAGTCTATTATCAGACTAGCTGATATCAGAAAGTCATTTAAATATTAAAGGGAGGATTCAATAATGGATCTTGGTATAACCCAGACAGGGGATGGCAAGTTAAAGATGGTAGTAAGTCAGGGGATGGCTACCGATGGAGAGATTATGCATGTGGGTAATACCATGACACCTGTTAAATTTGCCATGAAACCCAGAGAGTTTATGGATAAATGGTTCAGTTTGGGTCCAACACACCATTTCGCCATGTCTGTGGGACATAATGCAACTTTACTGGAAAAGGTTGCAATATTAATAGATATACCATTTGAGATAGTATGTTTATAAACAAATTATTATAAAGGAGAGGGAATAATGAAAAGAGTTGGTTTTAAATTAAAATTAAAAGCTCAAAAACAGGAAGAATATAAGAAACGCCATGATGAAATATGGCCGGAGATGCTTGAGGTTTTAGATAAAGCTGGAATTAAGAATTATTCAATCTGGAATATAGGTACTGAGCTTTTCGGATATTATGAAGTAGAAGATTTAGAGTATAGTAATAAGGTGCAGGCTGAAAGTGAAGTTGTCAAAAAATGGAATGTTTATATGGAAGATTTACTGGAAAGTACAACCGATGATGATGGCAATGTAGTACCTGTAATAGAATTTATGGATTTAATGTTTTATAAAGAATAAACTTAATTGTTTGGTAATATCTTATAAATAAAATAATTAGGTAATATTGCTTTTTGGAATAAAATCTTTGAATAGGAGAGTTATATATGTCAGAGTATATTTTAGAACTTAAAGGTGTGACCAAAACATTTCCGGGTGTAAAGGCGCTTGATGATGTTCATTTTCAACTAAAATCAGGTGAAATACATGCTTTAATGGGTGAAAATGGTGCGGGCAAATCAACCTTTATTAAAATCATTACCGGAGTACATCAACCAGATGAAGGAGAAATATATTTAAATGGTCAAAAAGTTGATATAAATAATCCTAGAGATGCCCAAAAACTGGGGATAGCCGCTATTTATCAACATGTAACATGTTATCCTGATTTGAGTGTTACCGAAAATATTTTTATGGGTCACGAGAAAATAAAAAAAGGTACTAATAGATTATTATGGAATGAAATGCACTCAGAAGCGCAGAAACTTCTGGATGAATTAGGTGCTACTTTTGACCCTAAAACCAGGATGGGTGAGCTTAGTGTGGCCCAGCAGCAGATTGTTGAAATTGCAAAAGCTCTATCCACAAATGCTAAGATTATTATTATGGATGAGCCTACCGCATCTTTAACAAAAAGTGAGAGTGAAGAACTATATAGAATTACAGAAAAGTTACGGAATAATGGTACATCAATTATTTTTATATCCCATAGATTAGAAGATATGTATAGATTAGCAAATAGAGTTACGGTATTTAGAGACTCTAAATATATAGGTACATGGGAAGTAAATGAAATCTCAAATGAGGAACTTATTGTAGCTATGGTTGGCCGTGAAATTACACAGATGTTTCCTAAAAAAGAAGCTAAGATTGGCGAAGAAATTCTACGGGTTGAAAAACTTGGGAAAATAGGTTTTTTTAAAGATATTTCCTTTACATTGCATAAAGGAGAAATCCTTGGATTAACAGGCCTTGTTGGTTCTGGGAGAACTGAGGTGTGTCAGGCTATTTTTGGAATCACATCCCCTGATGAAGGTAAAATAATATTTGAAGGTAAAGAAGTGAAAATAGACCATCCATTGCAAGCAATGAATCTGGGAATTGGATATTTACCTGAAGACAGACAAAAACAGGGACTTGTACTGGAATGGAGTATTGAAAAGAATATTACTTTACCTGCATTAGATAAGGTATCTCATAAAGGCTGGTTGGATAAGGAAAAAGAGGTAGAAATTGCTCAAGCATTAGCTAAAAAAGTAAATGTAAAGGCGAAAAGTATTTATGATTTAGCAAATTCATTGTCTGGAGGAAACCAACAGAAAGTAGTCGTAGCTAAGCTACTTACTGCAGATTTGAAAGTTATTATTGTTGATGAACCCACAAAGGGTGTTGATGTTGGAGCTAAATCTGCTATTTTGGAAATAATGAGTGATCTGGCCAGTCAGGGTTATGGAATAATAATGGTATCCTCAGAGATGCCTGAAGTACTTGGAATGAGTGACAGAATAATTGTTATGAGAGAAGGTAGGATTACTGCTCAGCTTTCGCGAGAAGAGGCTTCACAGGAAATCATTCTTGAAGCTGCAATGACTAAAAAACGTTCTGTTAACACTGCTTAGATTCAGAATATATAAAGTAAGAAGGTGGGACTAAAATATGAAAAAAAATGACAGGGGAAAGGTGTTTAATCATAAAAACATTAATAAGTTTAGGGAATTGGGGCTTCTAGGATTTATTATCATTCTTTCGATCTTTATACAAATGAGGAACCCTAATTATCTAACTTTAGAAAATATTAATGATTTAATAAAAAATACAGCAATTCTTAGTATACTTGCTATAGGTATGATGATGGTAATTATAACAAGAGGGATTGATCTTTCAGTTGCTGCTACACTAGCATTATCAGGTATGATAACTGCAATGACTGTAAGATCTTATCCGAGTCTACATCCGCTTTTAACAATTTTATTGGGAACTATAATTGGTCTTTTTTGTGGAGCAATTATAGGTTTCCTTGTCTCGAAAATGTCCATATTACCGATAATTGCTACACTGGGTATGATGAATATATACAGGGGACTTACTTACTGGATTAGTGGCGGAAAGTGGATTAGTTCATATCAAATGTCGACAGGCTTCAAGCGTATTGCGACAGGTTCAATACTGGGAATTAACAATTTAATATTTATAGCAATTGTGCTCTATATAGTGGCTTATTATTTTGTTAATCATACAAGGACAGGCAGGCAGATATATGCAGTAGGGAGTAATCCTGATTCAGCAAAAGTCAGTGGTATAAAGATTGATAAAATATTATTTTTAGTTTATTCAATTATGGGAGTACTGGCCGGTCTTTCAGGTGTATTATGGGTTTCAAAGTTTGCTTCAGCACAAAGTAATACTGCTACAGGTTACGAATTAACGGTTATCGCTGCCTGTATTGTTGGTGGTGTTAATATAGCTGGTGGATCAGGTAAAATATCAGGTATTATTTTGGGCTCTCTTCTGCTAGGTGTTTTAAAAAATGCATTACCATTAATTAAGGTTTCACCTTTTTGGCAAGATGCGATCCAGGGGGGAATCATACTTCTGGCAGTAGTTGTAAGTGCACTTGTTAAAAGAAGTGTCGATAGAAATAATCTTATAAGAAGGGAAGTATAAGTTATGGAAAATACCGATTTAACAGCAGAAAAAAATTTTGATTTAAAAAGTTTTTTCTTCCAATGGGAGTGGGTACTTGTATTAATATTGATAATAGTAAATTTTATTAATACATATTTATCTCCCTATTATTTAAATACTTATACACTACTGGATGCAACAATGACATTTCTTGATAAAGCCTTTATTGTATTACCTATGACTTTTGTCATAATATTTGGTGATATTGATATTTCAGTCGGTTCCACTGTTGCTTTATCTTCAGTTGTTATGGCTGTAGCTTATAATTTAGGAATGCCTATGTCTTTAGCAATTATTATATGTTTATTGGTAGGTACTGTTTGTGGGATGATTAATGGGTTGTTAATTGTTAAGTTTAAAGAACTGTCAGCTGTCATTGTAACACTATCTACCATGACACTATATCGCGGAATAGCTTATACTATTCTTGAGGATCAAGCGGCTGGAGGTTTTCCAGAATGGTTTACTTTTCCAGGTTGGGGTTATGTAAAAGGTATTCCTTTTATTCTAATTGTATTTACTATATTTGCTATAATCTTTGCTTTGCTTTTACATCGAACAACATTCGGGAGACAAGTATATGCAATAGGAAATAATGCTGTTGCTAGTAGATACTCAGGAGTACAGGTTAATAAAATTAAATTTATTGTTTTTACACTTGCAGGTTTTATGTCTGCAATAGCTGCTTTGTTTTTAACCTCAAGAATGGGAAGTACAAGGCCAAATGTTGCACTAGGTTATGAATTAGATGTAATAGCGATGGTTGTCTTAGGTGGTGTAAGTACATCAGGTGGTAAAGGTAGAATAATTGGTACAATATTATCAATTTTTATAGTTGGATATCTAAGATATGGACTGGGTCTTATTAATGTACCAGCACAAGTAATCTTAATTATTATTGGATTGTTATTGATATTTGCTGTAATGGTTCCCAATTTAGAAAAATATTTTAAAAGAAAAAAAACTAAAAAAGCATTTTAATTATGGTAGTCATAAAATTTTATATGGAGTATATTGATTACTCCATATAAATACAATATAAATATTAAAAGGAGGAGAAAGTAAAATGCAAAAGGTTTTTGCAGGTCTGATTTGTTTAGTATTGGTCGTGTCTATGGTATTGGGAATTGGTTCGAGTGTAAATGCTGCGGGAAAATATGCTGTAATTTTTAAGAGTGCTGGTAATCCTTTTGGTGAAAAACTGATGGAAGGGTTTAAAGATGCCATCGAAGAAGTTGGCGGTGAAGCTATTTTAAGGGCCCCTGCTCAGCCAACTGCAGAAGAGCAGATTCAGATGATAGAACAACTTATAGCTCAACGCGTTGATGCGATAGCTATAAGTGCTAATGATTATGATGCCCTTGAACCGGCTCTTAAAAAAGCGATGAGCAGAGGCATAAAGGTTGTTTCCCTTGATTCTGCTGTTAACCCTCAGAGTAGACATGTACATGTAAACCAGGCAGATCCGGAATTAATTGGCCGTGTTGAAGTTCAAGCTATTTATGAAATGATAGGTGGAGAAGGGCAAATTGCTATTTTAAGTGCTACTTCTCAGGCCAGTAATCAAAATCTCTGGATTGAGTGGATGAAGAAAGAACTGGAAAAACCAAAATATGATAAGGTTGAACTTGTTAAAGTTGCTTATGGGGATGACCTTAGAGACAAGAGTGTTGCTGAAACAGAGGCTTTGCTAAAATCATACCCTAATCTCAAAGGTATAATAGCTCCAACAACAGTTGGTATTGCTGCAGCAGCAAAAGTACTTACAGATAAAGGATTAAAAGGCAAAGTACAGCTAACAGGTCTTGGATTACCTAGTGAAATGGCTGAATATATTAAAAGTGGAGTTTGTCAGTGGATGTATCTTTGGAATCCTATTGATTTAGGATATTTAGGAGGTTATGCAGCTCATGCCCTGGTAACAGGGGAAATAACTGGTGAACCTGGTGATACATTCGTTGCTGGAAAACTTGGTGAAAAAGAAGTAATTCAAGCTGGAGAAGGAACTGAAATTATGCTTGGTGCTCCATTTAAATTCGATGCCAGTAATATTGATGAGTGGAAGGATGTATATTAATACAGACTATTTTACTTGCCTGAATAACCAGGAGTAAATAAAGGAGGAGATTAACATTTGTTGTTAATCTCCTCATAAACATTATAATTCAGAAAGATAGCATAATAGTATTAAATAATTGAAAACCTCACCCCGTAATTTCCTGAGTTTAATTGGTTACCGCATAAAAAGCCAGAAAATTACAAGGTGAAGTCTATTTCTAAATATTCGATACATAATCATAATATCCTTCAAAATTTTGAAGAATAGCTTCAGGTAAAGGCTTAATTTTGAAATGGAATGCTTAGCACAAAATAATGTCTCTGCTAAACTATCCCGATAAGGGTGATAGATGGAAAGCTAGTACAAATCTTGTTTCAGAGCACGGGTAATACCAGCCTCAGGTGCTATAGCACTTCTAGCTGTACCGGATGGAGTTTTATTTGATAATTTTCAAATTTCTCAAGGTTTACCAATGATTCTTGATACTAGACCTTTAAAACAAGTAACAACTCTTGACAATTTCACTCTTATTGTAACTGCTGATAATATTGGAAGTTACAAAAAAGGTGCAGAAAAAACAAAGTTATATACGAAGAATGCCCTTGGTAACTGGAAGTTAGATACATTCCAGGGTGGCGAATTAAAGCATGTGAATGCTCCAGGTATATATGAAACTATACTATCAATAAATGATATTTCCAAGTATAAAGGGAAACCCTGCTTCCTAGATTTAGGTGAAGTTCATACTGTAGCTGAAGTCAAAGTAAACGGTAAGCAGGCGGGAACTTTAATGTATAGTCCCTATAAGCTTGATATCTCCGGGTATCTGAAACAAGGCGAAAACATTATTGAAATTAAGGTTACATCACGTATCATGAACAGATATATCGGGTTTGGTCTGGCTTATAAAAATACTACAGGTGCGGAGCAAAAGACATATCAATACTATAAAGAGGTATCAGAAGTTTCCACCGGATGGGGAGGAAATAGTAGTAGTAACTATGTAGATGCAGGGTTACTTGGGCCTGTATGTAGTATCATCCTTAAGTTCATTATTTCTTTGATCTTTACAGGCAAAAATCTATACGGCTTGTGACGGCTTTATTGTACAGGGCGGCGCGTACTTCTCGCTGGGCTATATAGCTTGAACGCTGCTGCCTCAATAAAGCCCCTTGATCTCTTCAAGATTAAGTCTTTATTTAGTGTTAAAGTTTCTTTTCAGCTACCATTCCCAGAACTGCTATCGGGTCTTTCGGAGTAGAATAGGGTGGGGCATAAGCCAGGTCAATTTGAAAGAGGTCACGGGCGGTTAATTTACTATAGATAGCTGTACTTAAAACGTCTATTCTTTTATCAGCTCCGGTCTTACCAATGACTTCCGCACCGATTATCCGGCCTGTTTTTTTGTCAAAAACCCCTTTTAAATGGAGCATCTCTAAGTCAGGATAATAGCCAGCGTGATTAGCTACCTTGATTTTGGTTGTAATAACATCAAAACCTTCTTCTTTTGCTTCTTTTTCCGATAGACCGGTTCTGGCAACGGTTAAATCAAAGATTTTAGTAATTCCTGTTTTTAAGATCCCGTCATGTTCATAATTACCACCGGTGGCATTTTCGCCGGCAACTCGTCCCTGTTTGTTAGCTGTAGAACCTAAAGGGACCCAGACCGGTTTTTCGGTAATTAGATCTATACTCTCAGCGCAATCACCAGCAGCGTAGATATCTGGTTGTGAGGTCTCCATCTTTTTATTGACGGCAATTGCACCGGTTTTACCAATTTTAATCCCGGCTTTTTTTGCTAATTCCACATTGGGTCTAATCCCGATAGAAATTAAAACTAGATCGGTTTCTATTTTCTGCCCTTTTTCTGAATAAATCTTTTTAACCGTTTTATTACCAGTAAATTCTTTTACACCATCTCCTAATATCAGCTTTACTCCTTTTTCTTTGAGATGTTCCTCAACAATCTCAGCCATATCAGCACTAAATTGTGGGAGCACATGGGGTAATTTCTCTATTACAGTAACCTCTAAACCTGACTCTTTAAAGGATTCAGCCATCTCTAAACCGATTAATCCTGCTCCAACTATGGTAACCTTATCAGGATTTTGATCTTCAATTATATTTTTAATCCTATCTGCATCACCTACTGTTCTCAACTGCAGGATATTATCTAGTTCAATCCCTGGTATAGAAGGAATAAGCGGACTTGCTCCGGTAGTAATGATTAGTTTATCATATCTATATTCCCCTGTTTTTTCCTGATCCAGGTCTTTATATTTTAATAACTTCTTACCAGGGATTATCTCTGTTACCTCATGCCTAACCCTGACATCAACCTCATATTTTTTGATAAATTCTTCCGGGGTATTGATAACCACCTTATCCCTGGTACTGGTTACTCCGGAAATATAATATGGTAACCCACAACCGGCATAAGATATATCCTTATCCTTTTCAAATAAAACAATTTCCGTATTACTATCTGCCCGGCGGGCCTTAGCAGCTGCACTTGTTCCTGCAGCAACCCCACCAATTATAGCAATCTTCATTAAACTCACCCCTATTATGGCCAAAGGCCAGTTTACTCTTTTAAGTTATTGTAGTGAATTATAGGAACCTAAGACTTATTATATCAATAATAAACTAAAAAACTGTAATCTTATTTACAGAAAATAAAACTATATGTAGTATGTTTAACAGTAGGAATAAATTTAAAAATATAGTTAATTCCGACGAAATAAATCGAGATTAAACCATTTACTGAGAATAATTTTCAATTGAAGGAGGAATAAGATGGTTATATTAGGCAAGACTAAGGTAAAAGAAGCGGTGTTTTAGGTAGAACCGGTCGATGCCGGTACCAGTGGAGGTGTTGAGGGAGCACGGCATGGTGCCTGTATGATGATCGGAGCAGAGGATGAGGTTTTTTCCTATCTGGAGCGGGTTTTTAAGGATGTCAATGTGGAAAAGGGGTATCTCCACACCGGGAAAGTTGGCAGCGGCCATTTTACTAAAATGGTTCATAATGGTATAGAATACGGGATGTTACAGGCTATCGGAGAAGGATTTGAGGTTCTAAAAGAGAGTGATTTTGATCTTAATCTAAAAGAAATTGCCAGGGTATGGAATCATGGTTCTGTAATAAGAAGCTGGTTAATGGAATTAACTGAACAAGCCTTTAGTGAGGATCCTAAGCTTGATAAGATAAAAGGAGTTATCCATTCTTCTGGTGAAGGACTCTGGACGGTAGAAGAAGCTCTTAAATTAAGGGTGCCGGTACCCATTATCGTCAATTCTCTTTTAGTTCGTTACCGTTCTGAGCAGGAAGATTCTTTTTCCGGTAAAGTTGTGGCAGCTTTAAGAAAGGGATTTGGTGGCCATGAAGTTGAAAAAAAATAACATTCAGCCCAAACCGTGTCAGCTGGTGATTTTTGGTGGTACTGGTGATTTGACCCACCGCAAGCTACTGCCTGCTTTATACAATCTTACTGTTCAGGATTTATTACCTGAGGGATTTGTCTTAGTTGCCATTGGGAGAAGAGATAAAACCAGTAAATCCTACCGTCAGGAGGCATATAAGTCAGTTAAAGAATTCTCAAGGTTGGAAGTAGATGAAGCAGCCTGGTGGTCTTTGGAGGAGAGGATCTATTACCAACGCTTTGATTTTCGGGAAGATCCGGGGTATTTAAAATTAAATAAATTCTTACAGGAAATGGATGAAAAATATCAGACTAAGGGTAATCGTATATTTTATTTAACTGTTGCTCCAGATTATTTTGGAGTGATTGTTGATAAATTAGAAACCCATGGCATATTAAAGAATGCTTCTTCTACCTGGCCCAGGGTAGTAATTGAAAAACCTTTCGGCCATGATCTTAAGTCAGCCCGTCATCTTAATGATAAACTAACCAGGGTTTTTAGCGAAGATAGAATTTACCGGATTGATCATTATTTGGGTAAAGAGATGTTGCAAAATATCATGGTTATTCGTTTTGCCAATACCCTCTTTGAACCGTTATGGAATAACAAATATATTGATAATGTCCAGATTATTTCCGGTGAAACAGCAGGGGTCGGTAATAGGGGCGGGTATTATGAAAGGGCCGGGGCTTTAAGGGATATGGTACAAAACCATATGCTTCAGCTATTAACCCTGACAGCTATAGAACCGCCCGGTGATTTAGAAACAGAATCAATCAGGGATGAAAAGGTAAAGGTTCTAAAAAAATTAGCTGATTTTGAACCTGATAAAATTGATGACTTTGCTATCAGGGGTCAGTACGGCCCGGGTTATATTAAGGGAGAAAAAGTTTTTGGCTACCGGGAAGAAGAACGGACTTCACCTGAGTCAAATACGGAAACCTTTGTCGCCCTGAAGTTATTTATCAATAACTGGCGCTGGGCTGGAGTTCCCTTTTATATAAAAACAGGTAAGAGATTACCGAAGAAATCAACGGAAGTTATCATTGAGTTTAATTCACACCTCCATCCGGACTATTTACAGGATTTTACCTCTCTAGAGCCAAATCTACTGGTTATCAGGATTCAGCCCCGTGAAGGTGTCTATCTACAATTTAATGGTAAAGAACCGGGTAGCAGGCAGAAGATTATTCCGGTTAAGATGGATTTTTGTCAGAACTGTCAGATAGGCACCAACTCTCCGGAAGCCTATGAAAGACTTTTTTATGATATTATGTTAGGTGATCAGACTTTATTCACCCGTTGGGATGAAGTAGAGTATTCCTGGAGGTTTATTGACAAGTTATCTAGGGCCTGGGAAAGGATAAAACCTGACTTTCCCAATTATGCTGCCGGTTCAAAGGGGCCAAAGGCTGCTGATGAATTATTAGTGAAGGATGGACGTAAATGGTGGGAGATTTAATGATTATGAGCTTAAACAGAAAAAAAGTATATATAAGCATAAGGAGGGATTAATGAATGGAAATATATGATATCTCGATGGCAATCCATCCTGAGATGCCTGTTTATAAAAATAGGGAGAAACTGAAGCCAGTATTTACAGTTATTAATAACTTTCAAACGGGTAAGGTTCATCAAACCAGGGTGACAATGGATTTGCATTCAGGTACCCATGTAGATGCCCCTTTCCACATGTTAGAGGAGGGTAAAACAAGTGAGCACTTTAACCTGGAACAGATAATTACCGAATGTCGGGTACTGGATTTAACCTATGTAGAAGATAAAATAACAGTGCAAGACCTTAAGGAAAAACAGATTAAGCCGGGAGAATTTATCCTCTTTAAGACCCAGAATTCCTATCGGAAGGATTTCAATATTAATTTTATCTACCTTGGACAGGAAGGAGCTAAATACCTGGCTAAAACAGGTATTGTCGGGGTAGGGATTGATTCCCTCGGGATTGAAAGAAACCAGAAAGGCCACCCTACCCATAAGACCCTTTTATCTAATGAGATTACTATTTTAGAGGGTTTACGCTTAAAAGGAATTAAAGAGGGTGTTTATAATTTAATCCTGGCTCCACTAAAGATTAAGGGTAGTGATGCAGCCCCGGTTAGGGCATTGTTAGTTAAAGGGCTTTAAATTGTCCTTTATAACACCAGGAATCTTCGGCCATATAATTACCATCATTATAATAATATGCCCGAGCCCTGTAGCACCACATATATCTATATCGTCACATTTACCACAATGGCCTTGATAATTACTTTAATCCCTGAGCTTTTTTGAAGATTTCGTTTTTCTGCCTACCGGCTTTAGCCGGTAGTGGTTGAGTTAATTGCCGGGATAGTTTGTATTTTCTGATGATGTTGAACCCGGTTAATAAAGATTGCTATTTTTTTATTATTGTAATATACTATTATTAACCATATGAGTAATCATTCAAAAATTTAGTGAAGACATAATATGAGAGAAGCTTATACTTATAAAAGTCATTTGGTGCTTAAGGCCATGAGATTTATTAAAATGAGTAAATAAATAGTTAAAACGAGAAAATATCTAAAATAATATAATGGGCAGGGAAGAGAGGGGGAAGTTATATATGAGGAACGAAAAAGAGGTCTGTGATATCTGTGAAATTTTTGCTCCGAACAAAAAGATAGTAGAGCTATTAAAAAATGAGCAGTTAGATGAGGATATAGTCCGGCAGCTGGCGGAAATTTTTAAAACGATGGGTGACCCTACCAGAATAAAAATCATCAATGCCTTAAGAGAGAGGGAATTATGTGTCTGTGACCTGTCGGAATCACTGGGGATGAGTCCTTCTGCTATCTCTCATCAACTGAGGGTTTTACGCAATACAAATCTGGTTAAATACCGTAAGGAAGGCCGTTCGGTTTACTATTCTCTAGATGATGATCATGTTTTATGTTTGTTCGGTCAGGGGTTAAAGCATGTGCTGGAAGACAGATAGAAAGTCTTCAGTTAAAAAAAGCCTTAGGATTTTTTGAAAGGCATTTAACTATCTGGGTGGGACTCTGTATTATAGGCGGGGTAATGATTGGCCGGGTCTGGCCGGCGTTTCCCGCTGCCTTAAGTAAGTAGGAGTACGCCCAGGTGGCCTAAGCTCAGGTGCAGCTTTGGCAACTCTTGTTGGAGTGCTGGTGGAAGTACCAGTTATGCTTGGGCTGGTGGCTATTGCCAACCGGACCAGGCACTGGTTTCCCGGAACAAATAGGTAACATGGCGAAGTCAATTTATTCAAAATGAGAAAGGAGAATCAAGATAAAATTGAAAGTAGGATTTGTCTGTGTGGGTAATTCCTGCCGCAGTCAGATGGCTGAAGGTTTTGCTAAACATTACGGAAATGATCTGCTGGAGGTTTATAGTGCGGGTACCGAACCGGCTGAAAGGGTCAACCCCAATGCTGTAAAAGTAATGGAGGAAGCAGGGGTTGACTTAAGTGATCAGCGTCCAAAACTACTGGAAGAAATTCCTTCTGAACTGGACATTTTAATTACTATGGGATGTAATGTTGAGTGCCCATATGTTCCCTGTAAACTGAGGGAAGACTGGGGCCTGGATGATCCCGATGGTAAACCAATAGAGGTGTTCAGGAAAACCAGGGATATCATTGAAGGTAAGGTAAAGGATTTAATAGAGAGGGTTAAAAATAACGAAATCTAAACCAAAATGAAAACCACAGTAGATGAAGAAAAACACTGTTGACAGAAGGAGTGTTTGATTATAGAACCTACGACAATATCTATGAAAACGGAAGCCCTTATCTTATATATAACATTTGACTTATGGACGACATCTTAAAAAATGCGATTAACGGCGAGGAGAAAGATAACTACCAAGATAAACTTTTAAAAGAGCTTGAAATGAATAAGGGATAGTGCTACGGCATTATCCCTTTTTCTAAGCGGGTCTACATTACCGTTACTGTAAAGGTGAATGGTCGAAGTGTGTAAGATATCAGATGGAAGAAAAAGGAGAGTATCATCACGACTGGATGCTGCCGGACGGCACTCTGGACGAAGGGCTTAAGTAAAGGAATTTTTTTTAAAAATTATTGACATATGACCAAAATTGGTATATAATAAAATCATAATGAACAAATGACAATAAATTCCATCCCATTTTGGGATGATCTTACCCGGTAATTTGGTGCGAAGAGTGGGGTTTTGAAAGGGGTATATGGTTGTTAATGGAAAGTAAGATTATAAATGAACTGGAAAAAAATATTAGATTAACCCCCCAGCGCAAGGAAATCGTAAGAATTTTTCTGGAAAATAATCAAAAACATCTTTCTGCCTTTGATATCTATGATCTAATTAAAGAAAAAGACTTATCTATAGGTATGGCTACTATTTACCGGACCTTAGATTTACTAGAAGAGAAGGGTTTAATTGCCAAAAGGGACTTTGGTGATGACTTAGCCAGATATGAGTTTATTTACAAGAACAAGGGAAAACATCATCATTTAATCTGCAAGAATTGCGGCAAGATAATAGAGATATCGAATATACTACCTCCCGATTTAAAGGAGAGACTACTGGAAGAAGAAGGGTTTCAGTGTACCAATTCCCGGCTGGAGATATATGGATATTGTGAGGACTGTAAAAAGAATTAAAGTAATAATTATATTGGTTATTGACATATGCTTGAAACCATGTTAAAATTTTTTTGAAAAAAATAAAGTGAGGTAGATATAACTTATGAAGATAACCGTGTTAAGCGGTAAGGGTGGTACCGGCAAGACAACCGTTGCTACCAATCTTGCCCTCTCTTTAGAAAATGTACAACTTTTGGATGCTGATGTAGAGGAGCCGGACTCCTATATATTTCTTAAGCCCGAGTTCGGCGAAGAATATGAACCTGTTAAAAGGACGGTACCGGTTATAGATGAGGACAAATGCACCGCCTGCCGTAAATGTGTCGATTTCTGTGAATATAATGCCCTGGCCATGATGCTCGATAAGGTACTGGTCTTTCCTGAGATCTGTCACAGCTGTGGAGGCTGCATGCGGATCTGCCCGGAAAAGGCGATTACAGAAAAAGAAAGGGAGATCGGTAAAATCAGGTGGGATGAATCGGGGAAGGAAGTAGAATTCTGGCAGGGAGAGCTAAATATAGGTGAAGAGTCCTCCGTACCCGTAATTGAACATTTAAAGAAACATATTAATGATGAAAAGACAGTTATTATCGATGCTCAGCCGGGTACAACCTGTCCGACGGTTGAAGCGGCAATCGATAGTGATTACTGCCTGCTGGTAACAGAGCCTACCCCCTTTGGTCTGAATGACCTCAAGATGGCTGTAGAGATGATTAAAGAGATCGGTAAACCCTGCGGGGTTATAATTAACCGTTCTGAAGAGGGATATAACCATATAATTGAAGACTACTGTAAGGAGGAAGGAATTCCAGTTCTAATGAAAATACCCTTTAAACGCAGAATTGCAGAACTCTACTCTGTTGGTATTCCTTTTGTAGAGGAATTAAGCGGGTGGAAGGAACGATTTCAAGAACTATATACCAGAATCAAGGAGGCTATTGAAAAATGAAGAAGATAACGGTAATCAGCGGGAAGGGGGGAACCGGTAAAACTACGGTCATTTCCAATATGGCTGCCCTGGCTGAGAACCTGGTACTGGCTGATTGCGATGTGGATGCACCCAATATGCACCTTCTATTAAAACCAGAGATTACTGGAGAGAGGATCTTCAAAAGTGGCAAGCTGGCTGTCAGGGATGAAAGCAAATGTACGGAATGCTACCTCTGCCTTGAGTTTTGTAGGTTTGGCGCTATTTCAGCTAATTTCGAGATAAATCCCATTAAATGTGATGGGTGTGGTGTCTGTGCTGCATTCTGCCCTGCAGGTGCCATTGTCTTAGAAGAGCAGGAAACAGGTTATATTTATATATCCGAATCCGAGTTCGGACCGATGATTCATGCAAGATTAAAGGCTGGGGCTGATAATTCCGGGAAACTGGTCAGTGAGGTCAGGAAAGAGGCAGATAAGGTTGCAAAGGAGAAGGGCATGGAACTAATATTGATAGATGGTTCTCCCGGTATTGGATGTCCGGTTATCGCTTCTCTCAATGGAGTAGATGCTGCCTTGATTGTTACAGAGCCTACTAGATCTGGTTTATCCGATTTAAAAAGGGTTCTTGAGGTAACACGGCACTTTGGTATTCCGGCTATGGTCGTTACCAATAAATATGATTTGAATGAAGGGATAGTGGCAGAGATAGAAGAATATTGCTGGCAAATGGATATCCCTGTTATAGGAAGAATTCCCTTTGACCCGGTGGTAAATCAATCCTTACGTGATGGAGAATTACTAATTCGGTATAGAGAAGATAGCAAACCTGCCCAGGCCATTAAGACAATCTGGCAGAAGTTCAAAGAAACAATGGTATTATAATAGATTAGATTTTACCGTAATGGTATTTCAGGGAACAGATGATTTCCTTAAAGACAAATATTATTTAAAGTAGGTATTAAAGATGCCTGGAGGAGATGGTACAGGTCCTGTCGGATTAGGTCCAATGACTGGAAGAGGCATGGGTTATTGTGCCGGTAATGATTCTATTAAAGAATTTTCCTGATTTTAAGTAACAGTATAATGTTTTTTGTAATAGCCTCCTTGCAAGTAGTTTTTGTAAGGGGGTTTTTTTAAAATAAATTGAAGAAGGAGTTGAAAATGGCTAAATTTAAGTATAAATGGGCTGGATAGGTGGAGAAAAAGGATTTGACTAATTTAAAAGAATATATTATAATAAAATTAAATGAAAATGATTACCATTTTAAAGATTAATTTATTTTTTTCTGTAAAAGCTAGGGTTGTCTAACAAAAGAGGAAGCTCTTGAAGGAGTAATATTTAAAGTTATCTTCAGCTATGGAGGATTATCCGGAAACTATCTTAAAGTTGAGTGAAAAAGAAGGGACCATTACAAGTGCAGTAGTTGGAAAGTTTTTAAGGAGTGTGATAATGGTTGAGCCAGGCTACATTACATCAATTAAAACAGGGGGAAAGGGGTAGAATTATTGGTTTTATCGGTGGTCGTGGTGTTGTTAATAAGTTAAATGCGCTGGGGCTTAGAGAGGGAAAGGAGATAACTGTAATAAGTAATTCTTTCCTTGGTGGACCGGTAACTGTCAGGGTGGATAATACAAAAATCGCAATCGGGCATGGCATGGCAGCTAAAATTATAGTAGAAGTTTTATAAACAAACGGAGGTGAAAAAACTTAAGTGAAGGTACTATTAATGGGGAATCCTAATGTAGGAAAAAGTGTTATCTTCTCCAGATTGACCGGTACAAGTGTCACCTCTTCCAACTACCCGGGAACAACCGTTGAATATATAGAAGGCAAGATGAAATGGAGAGGGAAAATAGTCAGGATAATTGATGTGCCGGGAACCTATACCCTTGAACCGACAAATAAGGCGGAAGAAGTAGCGGTTGATATGTTAAAGGATGGAGATTTAATCGTAAATGTTGTTGATGCTACCAATCTGGAAAGGAACTTAAACCTGACCCTGCAGCTATTAGAGAGGAAGAAACCGGTTATAGTAGTACTTAATTTATGGGATGAGGCCCTGCACAAGGGTATTGAGATTGATGTGGAAAAACTTGAGCGATATCTAGGGGTTCCGGTTATTCCAACTGTTGCTACTAAGGGAGAAGGGATTAAAGATCTAATTGCCAGGTTTTCCTATCGGGAAGTAGTTGAGCGAGAATATGGAATTAGAGAAGAAAGATGGGCTGCTATTGGAAGGATTATAAATGAAGTTCAAAAGCTTAAACACCGTCACCATTCCTTACTGGATGTATTGGAAGATATCTCTATTAAACCGGTAACCGGTCTACCTATAGCTGTAATAATACTATATCTTTCTTTCATGATTATCCGGTTTATCGGTGAGGGCTTAATTAGCTATGTATCCGAGCCCTTTTTTGAAGTTATCTACCGGCCGTTAATGACCAGGTTAAGTGTTCTGGCAGGTTCAGGCGGGTTTCTCCATGACCTGTTTATCGGCCATTTAATTAACGGGGAGATAGATTTTGAACAGTCTTTTGGATTACTAACCACCGGGATCTATATTCCCCTGGCGTCAGTTGTACCCTATATAATTGCCTTCTATTTTGTACTGGGTCTGCTTGAGGACACGGGTTATCTACCCCGGCTGGCCGTACTTGTAGATAATATTATGCACAAGGTAGGTCTGCACGGTTTTTCCATTATTCCCATGATTTTGGGATTAGGCTGTAATGTACCGGCAGCCCTTTCCATCCGCAGTCTGGAGAGTAAGCGGGAGAAATTTATTGCCAGCACCTTAATGGTGATTGCCATCCCCTGTATGGCTCAGACGGCTATGATCGTCGGTCTGTTGGGGTCTTATGGTGGTAAGTATATCGGTTATGTCTTTGTTATTCTCGGTGCGGTCTGGATTACAGTAGGATTATTCCTTAACAGGCTGTTACCCGGTTTCAGCTCTGACCTTTTGTTAGAGGTACCTCCTTTCAGGGTGCCAAGTATCGAAACCGTTGCCAAAAAGTTATGGATGCGGATTTCTAGTTTCTTCCGGGAAGCAATCCCCTTTGTACTCTTCGGTATTATAATTGTTAATTTGCTTTATCTATCGGGAATAATAGAAGTACTGGCAGCCGCTATCGGCCCTTTTTTAAATGTGATTTTTGGCCTGCCAGAGAAAGCGATTACCGCTCTTTTGATGGGGTTTTTGCGTAAAGATCTGGCAATGGGGATGCTGGCCCCCTTAAATTTAACACCAAAACAACTGGTGGTAGCCAGTACCGTTTTAACCGTTTACTTTCCCTGTATAGCAACCTTTTCAGTCTTAATCAGAGAACTGGGGATTATCAACATGTTTAAATCGACACTGGTAATGCTGATATCAACAATACTGGTGGGGGGATTTACCAACTTTGCCTTCCGGGGTGATGGTTTAACCATGGGGGGATGGTTAATTATCATATTAGTATTATTACTCATTAAACGGCTCCCCTTTAAGGATTATCGTTTCTTTAAGATAAGTTGACCTCTTCCTACTGCCCGTTAGTTTTGTGCTTTAGGAGTGATCAAGTTGCAGATATTTGGTCCGATACCTAGTAAGACACTTTCTCTATTGGGGAATTTGTAGCCATAGGTGGTTCGTATAGCTGTTGATACAAACTGAACTGCCCGGTCCAGTGCCAGGAGGGTGCCTATTTTTTTATTTTACCTTGATAATTTTTTTGTAAGGTGGTATACTATAAATGAAATGAGCAAATGACCAAAATTACCGAAAGGAGATGATCTTATGCCCCGCGGAACCCCCTATCTGCTTAATAATGGTTATTGACATATGTTTGAAACAGTGATATAATATTTTGTGAAAATTTAAAATACATATCAAGGAGATGGTATTTACAAAATGAAGGTTGCAGTAACTGCGAGCAATAATAACGGGCTAGAGGCGAAGGTTGATTCGCGTTTCGGACGCGCACCCTATTTTGCAATTGTTGATCTAGATAAGATGGAAGCAGAGTTTATTAACAATTCTGCTACCGGAGCAGCAAGTGGGGCCGGTGTAATGGCGGCTCAAACAGTTGTGGATCAAGGAGTAGATGCTTTAATATCCGGTAATTTTGGCCCCAAAGCCTTTAGTGCCCTGAAGGCAGCCAATCTAAAATTATACTCCTTTACTGGCGGCACGGTCAGGGAGGCAGTTGAGGCCTATAAAAATGGGCAGCTGGAGGAATTATCCAATCCCACCAATCGTGCCCATTCCGGACTTAGATAAAAAATAACTAACTGGTTAATCGAATTCGCTGATGTACTCTGGGAATCTGATAGGTATGCAGTTAATTTAAAATGGATTTTATTTAGTAACACCCCAGGAGGAGTGATATAAATGCAAAAAATTGCTATTCCAAGTGAAGGAAATAGATTTGCCCAGCACTTCGGACGTTGCCCCGAGTATACCATTATTGAAACAGATGGCAAGGAAATCCTTAATAAAAAAGTTATTCCTAACCCCGGCCATGAACCGGGTTTTCTACCCAGGTATCTAAAGGATTTAGGGGTTGACTGTGTTTTAGCCGGCGGTATGGGTAGAAGGGCTAAAGATCTTTTCGATAGCAATGGAATTAAAGTTGTTACCGGGGTCAGTGGTTCTATTGAAGATGGTGTAAAACTGTATCTGGAGGGTAAACTTGAGACTGAGGAAGATATCTGTGACCACTAAAAGAGCATGGCTACTTGTAAGCGAGGTGATTTAATGGCCTGTGGGGATTTAGAAATTGTACTACTGGTAGAGGATACGGTTCATAAAAGGGGATTTATGGCTGAACACGGTTTGTCCTTCTGGATCAGATACGGAGGGGATGATTATCTCTTTGACACCGGTCAGGGCCTGGTTTTGCTCCATAATGCCACTAAGATGGGAATAGATTTAAGTAAACTGGTAGGCGTTTTTTTAAGCCACGGCCACTATGATCATACAGGTGGTTTAAAGGATCTGTTGAACATTGTTCCCGATTTGAAGGTTTATGCTCACCCCGGAATTTTTAATCCTAAATACTATCAAGGTGACAATGAATTACGCGAGACTGGGATTGACATCAAAAGGCAGGCTGTCCCCGGTTTTATCCCAGTAGAAGGGGTAAAGGAAATAGCGGACGGGATCTGGGTTATCAATCAGATCCCGCGTGCTACCGGGTTTGAAGAAATTGATAGTAACTTTAAGGTCTATAAAGTTAGTTCAGGGGAAGAGCTATCTAAATTCGGCCCAGAGGATGAGCTGTCTGTAGATGATTTTACAGATGATCAGTCTCTTTTTATTAAAACTGAGAAGGGTTTGGTAGTTCTCGTAGGCTGTAGCCATGCTGGTATAGTTAATATCCTGGAGTATATCTGGAAGGTTACTGAAGATAAAGATATCTATGCTATTATCGGCGGTATGCACCTCATAGGTGTGAAGGAGGAGAGGATTAACAGGACGGTTGATTATCTGGCAGATCTTGACTTTCAGCTATTAGTACCCCTTCACTGTACCGGAATCGGTGCGATTAATCAGATGATTAACAGACTTGGTGAGAGGGTAAGGATTGCTTATACAGGAGATAGTTTCAGCTTTTAATCTAGCCCTTATTAGTCGAATAATTTCCTTCCTTATAAAGTCCATCCATGGGATGGTCTTATTTTTTTCTAGAATATACCGTTGCAAATCGAACAGATGTATGATAAAATAAGGATGTACTGATGTTTGATTGTTTGATTGGCAATGTCAAAAAATACTGGAGGCAGGTCATACCATTTTAAGCTGTGATTTACTGCTAGTTGTCAACGGGAGGTGAAAACTGGTTCGGTGGCGCATGAATAGGTTTGTGTAGATTTTAGTAACCAGGTTATTATGAATGAGATCAACTATAACCAGCTGCCCCATCAAAAGATTTTGTGTGTTGATATGAAATCCTTCTATGCCAGTATTGAGGCTGTATCCCGGGGACTAGATCCGTTAAAGGTGTGTTTAGCAGTTACAGGGGACAAAAATAGGCCCGGGTCGGTTGTTCTGGCAGCATCCCCTGCCTTAAAAAAGAAGTACCGGATCGGGACTGGTAATAGATTATATGAAATACCTAAAGTCCCTAAGATAGAGATAGTGGAGGCCCGGATGGGGCTCTATCTGAAAAGATCGATGGAGATTGTCCGGTTATTTAATCAGTTTGTCCCCCTAAATGCCATTCATGTCTATTCTATTGATGAGGCCTGGCTGAAGCTGGATGGGACGGAAAGGCTCTTCGGGGATAAGTGGGAGGTGGCCGGAAGGATTAAGAAGGAGCTTTTGGATAAATTTGGTCTGCCTTCCAGTATGGGCCTCGGCCCCAATATGTTTTTAGCCAAGGTAGCTATGGATATAGAGGGTAAGAAAAAGGGACTGGTGGAGTGGACCTATGAGGATGTACCTGAAAAATTATGGCCGGTGAAACTGGAGAAGTGCTGGGGTATAGGCAGGAGACTGGCAAAAAGGTTTCATAAAATTGGTGTAAAGACCGTGGGGGATCTGGCCCATCTGCCTCTGGATTATCTGGAGAGAAAGTTTGGCATTATGGGTAATCAGCTCTATTATCATGCCTGGGGGGTTGATCTATCAAAACTTGAGGGCCACTATAACGATAAACCCAGAAGTCTGGGCAGGGGAATTACCCTGCTGCGGGATTATAAGGATATTGGTGAGATCAGGACGGTGATCTTTGAACTGGCCGAGGAGGTAGCCAGAAGGGCCAGGGATGATAACCTGGTCGGTAAGACCGTTAGTCTGGGACTGGGCTACAGTCATGATGAGGTAGAAGGGGGATTTCACGTTCGGCGGACGATGGGTAATTATACCAATTTGAGCTTTGATATCTATCAGACAGCCCTAGAATTGCTGGAAGAGAACTATAACGGTCAGGTGGTCAGGAAGATCAGCCTGGCTTTGGGAAATCTTACCTCAAATTCTGCCCTGCGTCTAAATCTTTTTAGCGACAAGTTGAAGCAAACCAGGATTGCCAAAGCCAAGGATTATATTCAGGACCGGTTTGGCCATCAGGCCCTCTATTACGGGATAAGTCTTAAAAAGGGGAGTATCAGAAAGAGGATAAATACTACCATTGGAGGGCATAAGGCCTGATTTTTAGCAATTTTAACCCCTGCTCATTTGTGTGCGGTTTCTTTATCTTTATTTTTCTTATCAGCCGTATAGGTAATTACCTCAATATCTTCGACGGTGATTAACCCTTCCTTCACCATTTCCTTTACTTCCGGAAGGATTGCTTCAATTTTTTCAGCCCTATCCACTACTTCAATAATCAGCGGTAGGTCTTCCGATAATTGTAGGATATGGGCACTCTTAATCCTGCTGTTTAATCCAAATCCTTCAATCCCCCTGATTACGGTTGCTCCAGCCAGTCCCGCCTTTTTAAATTTCTTAATCAGGGCGTGATACAGGGATTCATGTTTCCATTTATCGGTTTCACCGATGTAGATCTTTAAAATCTTTCCTTTACCCCTCATATCCATTAATTTAAAACCTCCTTTACTCTTTTAAGAGAATTTAATATGTTAGTTTTTTCATATCCAATTGGTATGAGACCGTTGTAAAATGTTGGCCCAATCAACGGATTATGAAGTACTGTAATATACTAAAGGGTCCGGGCGATAATTATTCCGATCATAACAAAAATCAACCCCATGATTAAATTAGCTAGAATATTGATCCCGGCAAAAAGGATCTCCTTATCTTCTAAAAGCATCATCGTCTCGTAGCTAAAGGTAGAAAAGGTTGTAAGTGCACCGAGAAAGCCGGTAGTTAAAGCAACCCTCAGGTGTGGCTGACTAAAACCTTTCTCCAGGAAAAAAGTCATTAAAAATCCCAGGAGAAAGGAACCTAGTACATTGACTATCAGTGTGCCGAAGGGGAGGGTGCTGTCCCATCTACTTTCAACCCATTTTGAAATACTATAACGACTGACTGCCCCAAAGAAACCTCCGAGTCCAATGTAGATTAGTTTTATCATCTAACTGCTCCTTTCTCTATTTTGCATCTATCTGCTCTATTAGATCACCATAATTTAGAAGTTGCGAACTAAGTCGAGTCATTAATTTTCTTTATCAAAGTCCAGTTTCAACTGATTAAACCTACTCTCCAGTCTGGTTGACCCGGAAAGGGTTAAAATCATTTTCTACCATAATAATATAACTCAATTCAAAAAAACTCAAGGCTAAAATTTCCAACAGCAGACGATAGGCTGATTCGGTTGAGCTTGCATCTGCAAAGACTATCAGATAAAATGAAAATAGCAGGCAATTACATTTAATTATATATCTTTTTGCGGAAAATATAGCTGCAGAATATATTGCCGAGATACCTTTTCTCTAATAATTTAGATGCGAAAGGTGTATTTGAAAAGAAAGGGGAAGGTGATGTAAAATGAATGTCAATGAACTGCACATTATTTACGGAAATAAACCTGAGAAGATGGTGAAAAAGGTTCTGTCTGCAATTGAGATTGAGAAGGAGTTAAAACCCGGTATGTTAATCGGGATTAAACCGAATCTGATTCTGGCCAGCCCCTCAGAGGAAGGGGCCACTACCTCACCTGAAATAGTAGAGGGTGTTATTCGGTATCTTAAAGAGAAGGGGTTCAATAATATAATTATTCTTGAGAGTTCATGGGTTGGTGCCAGGACTAAAAAGGCTTTTAAGGTCTGTGGTTACGAAGAGATAGCAGAGAGGTATGATGTGCAGCTATATGACTTAAAGCAGGATTCCTACCGGGAAATAACTGTTAAGGATTTAAATTTAAGGGTATGTGAAAAAGCCCTGGAGGTAGATTACCTGATCAATATGCCCGTTCTCAAGGCTCACTGTCAGACAAAACTGACCTGTGCTTTAAAGAATTTAAAAGGCTGTATTCCCGATCAGGAGAAGAGGAGATTTCATTCCCTCGGTCTGCATAAACCCATTGGTTACCTGAATAAGGTTCTCAAGAGCCAGCTAATTATTGTTGATGCGATTAATGGAGATCTTACCTTTGAGGAGGGGGGTAATCCCGTTCAGATGGACCGGATCATTGCCGGTAAGGATCCAGTGCTGGTCGATAGTTACGGTGCCTCACTAATCGGTTATTCCGGAGAAGAGATTGAGTATATTAAGATTGCAGCATCTATCGGGGTAGGAACTAACGATCTTGAGAGGGCTAAGATAATCGAGTATGATACCGACCTCAAAAACAGTCAGCGATTTAAGCATTCCCGCAAGGTAGAGAGGCTGGCCCGGAAAATAGAAGCCAGGAATGCCTGTTCGGCCTGTTATGGGAGCCTGATTCACGCCCTGAAGAGGCTTGAGGAAAAGGGGAAGCTAGCTAAGATCGATAAGGTATACATAGGACAGGGGTTCAGGGGTAAATCCATCGATGGGACGGGGATCGGCATCTGTACCCGGGGTTTCAGCAGGTCATTAAAGGGCTGTCCTCCTTCAGCCCGGGAGATTGTTGAGTTTATTTTGGATTTAGTCCATCAGTGAGCTGTTATTTTTTGCATTTTGAGGGACCATAATATATAATGTCAATTACCCCCACCTAACACCGACGGCATTTGAGGGAGCTTGTTGACGTATTCTCCCTATCCTATAAAGGACGGGGTATCCTGCGCCATTTTGGATGTAACAGGAGGGATTATCTTGGGAGAAAAAGTAAAGATTGGTCTGGCCCTCGGGGCCGGTGCTGCCCGCGGTTTAGCTCATATAGGTGTCCTCGAGGTGCTGGAGAGAGAGGGAATCGAGATTGATATGATTGCCGGCACCAGTATCGGCAGCCTGATCGGCGGTATCTATGCTGCCGGGATTCCGCTTAAATATATCAGGGGGCTGGCCTGTGAGCTAAACTGGGATCAGATTACCGATGTTACTTTCCCCCGCCGGGGGTTAATCAAAGGAGAGAAACTGCTCTCCTTCCTTGAGATTCTGACCGGGGGAAAGGATATTTCTGAGTTGAAAATACCTTTTGCAGCAATTGCCTGTGATATTGAAGAGGGTAAACACATAGTTATAAAAGAGGGATCATTAGCAAAGGCGATCAGAGCTAGCACGGCAATTCCAGGAATCTATACCCCCTTCAGGTTCCAGGAGAGGTTACTGGTTGATGGGGCGGTTTTAGATAAGGTTCCCGTTTCAACGGTGAGAGAGATGGGGGCTGACCTGGTAATTGCAGTGGATGTAGGGACAAAAGATATTAATAAAAAGGTAAAAAATATCTTTGATATACTTTTTAATACCTTCGATATAATGCAGCATGAACTGGATAAATACAGGAAGCTGGATGCAGATGTCATAATTGAGCCTGTTTTGACGGGGTGTTCATCCTTTGATCTTGAGCAGGCGGAGAGATGTATTGCTGCAGGTTGTGAAGCTGCGGAGAATTCCCTGGCTCGGATCAGAGAACTGATTAAGGAGAAGATAGAATGAAGAAGAGTAACGGTAGAATTAGAAAGTTAATTGGTCTTTTAGTTATTTTTTTTATTGTTATAAACTTTATACCCACCAATTACTTTATCATGGCTCCAGGCATCGCCCAGGAACTCTCGCCAATGATAACGGTAGAGGATGGTTACAAGACTAAGAGTAAGGGTGCATTTATGCTGACTGCAGTAGCCAGCCAGCGGGCAACTATATGGGACTATATTTATTTTATGCTAAAAAAACCTAGAGGTGTAGAATTGGAACCGGTGGAAGAACAGCTGCCCCCCGGTATGGATATGCAGGAATACCTGGAGATTATGGAAAAGTTTATGAAAGATAGCCAGCTAAAGGCCCAGGCTGTAGCCTTTAAGAAGGCAGGCTTTAATGTGGAGATCCAGGGTGAGGGGGCGGTAATCGACGAGGTGCTGGAGAACGGTTCAGCTGCCGGCAAACTTAAAAAAGGTGATGTGATAATCGCGGTTGATGATCAAGTAGTGAAGGTAGATCAGGATGCGGTAGATCTAATCAGGAAGCATGAAATAGGGGACCGGGTCAAGATAACCATCAAGCGGGGCGATAAGATGCTGGATTTTACTTTAGAGACAATTGAAATGGAAAACAACCCGGGTAAGGCCTCTATCGGGCTGATGATTTTTACCGATTACAGCTATCAATTTCCCCGAAAGGTTACCTTTAATACCCAAAACATAGCCGGCCCCTCGGCAGGAAGTATGTTTACCCTGGAGATCTATAATCAATTACTGCCGGAAGATCTGACAAAGGGAAGAAGGATTGCCGGAACGGGAACGATTGCTCTGGACGGCAGTATTGGTAAGATTGATGGTGTCAGGCAGAAGGTAATTGCTGCCGAGAGAGAAGAGGCCGATATCTTCTTTGTACCGGTGGAAAATTATGAAACGGCGAAAAAGGTTGCCCGGGAGATTACCCTGGTTCCTGTGAAGAACATCGATGAGGCCATTACTTATTTGGAAAAAACTGAGCAAAATCAATATGTAATCAAAGGGGTAGTAAAGTCCTGATGGCCGACTCTTTTTTCTGGGGCGGGATATAAAAGGGAATAGAGATCACTGGCCAGGATATCATAACTTAAGGATTTTATTAACGGATCTTTATTCTTTAGATCAATACTATTGAGAAAATCTGCCGGTTGAATGATAACGGGCAGGGAAGATTTCTCCATAATCCTGGCTAGTATCTTTTCACCTCTTTTATTAAACCCCAGAACCCTTAAGTACTGGGGACCATTTTCATCCAGCAGCCTGAATTCAGCAGCATCTAGACCGAAGAGGATATGTAAGAGATTTCGCTGGATCCGGGTCCAGGTAAAGGCCTTTGTCTTGATCTGATCAACTAGCTGGTAAAAGGTGCCCGTATGATGAGCCGCTTCCATTATCCTGTTCTCCAGACCATTATCGATTTCGGCAAACTCTTTTAATTCGCTTGTCTTCATCTGCCGTAGTTTAGCCAGGATGATGATTCCTAAATAATTCTCCCTGACCGGAGCCTTTCCCTCTTGGAATTCCTCTTTTAATATCCTCCAGCTGGCTTCCGGCATAAATTTTTTTAAGTCCGGGAGAGTGGTCAATTTATTGGTACCGGAGTCTATCCTTTCC
Organism: Halanaerobiales bacterium; assembly: GCA_029981855.1. GTDB lineage: Bacteria > Bacillota > Halanaerobiia > Halanaerobiales > DTU029 > JARRCS01. Next base: position 127,808 of record JARRCS010000001.1, read on the forward strand.
CTGATTGCTGTGGCGCTGGCTATTTCCCCTGATAGTTCCCTGCTGTGGTAATCACTTTTAATCCTTTTGATGGTTACCGGCTTTATCCTGGAATTAAGCTGATAGATTGCCTTAATGTATTCAATTCCCAGGATATTATTCGGTTGGGCCATGGCCCTCTCTATCTCATCATCATCCAGCCGGAACCTTTCAGGGTTTCTGTTTATATAATCATGGAGGGCTTTCTCTCTGGCTACGGGATAGGGAAATCCGTTATTGAGGTAGGTTCTGAGCCTTTTTTGAAAATAGGGTTTTTCTTCATTGAGAATTCCGGCCAGGATCTTAAGAGGTTCAATCCTGCCCAGTTCACTCCCGAAGACCAGGGAATCAACCACCCCTGTAGCATTTAACAGTTGAACTGCCCCCAGGGCAAAATACTCCGCACTCCTGATTCCATAGACCAGGGGGAGTTCAATAACCAGATCAACCCCGTTTTCGATGGCCATCCTGGTTCTGGCCCATTTATCGAGCAAGGCAGGCTGCCCCCTCTGGACAAAATTACCGTTCATTATACAGATAATAGCATTATTTTCACATCTTTCCTTCACCTTTTGTAGATGGTATAAATGCCCATTATGAAAGGGATTATATTCGGTTATAATACCTGATATATTCATCAGTTTGCCTCCTTAGAGTATACCTCTCTGGTGGAAATATAGAATTAGTTTTGCCCTGAAAATAGCAGTATAAACTAAAAAGCTATTTTCATATCTGAGTTGCAGCCGTTAGGCCATGAAAGTTTTGTTAAATGATGTCAAAAAATTTAGATAAGTATTTTTTTTGTTTTTACAAAGGATAATACAGGGAACTTGTAGTATTATATTTAATGATATCAAAAAAATATCAAATTAACAATATTTACTTATAAAAAGGGGATGTTTTAATGGACTTGATGACTAATTTTAAAAACAGAGCCAGAGAGAACAAAAAAAAGATTGTTCTCCCCGAAGGAAATGAGCCGCGCATAATTAAGGCTGCTTCCATCATTCTAGAAGAAGGACTAGCCAACCTCTTTATCCTGGGCAAAGAAGAGGAGATCAGGAGTATCGCCAGGGAAGAAGGGGTGGATATCGATGCAGCAGTCTTAATCGATCCGGCAGATTCGGAGTTGGCAGACGAATTTGCAGAGGTTTTTTATCAATTGCGCCAGCATAAAGGGATTTCCAGAGAAGATGCGAGTAGTCAAGTAGTCAATCCCCTATATTTTGGCACTTTACTGGTACATACCGGCCGGGCTGATGGGATGGTGGCCGGTTCAATTAATGCTACTGGTGATGTTTTACGTCCCGCCTTTCAGATAGTCAAGACCAAGCCCGGGATTTCCGTTGTTTCCGGGGCCTTTATTATGCAAGTTCCCGATAGTAGTTTTGGTGAAGATGGAGCCTTTATTTTTGCTGACTGTGCCGTTAATCCGGCACCAGATGCCGAACAACTGGCTGAGATTGCAATCTCTTCAGCAGCTACCGCTAGAACCCTGCTGGGTATTGAGCCGGTTGTAGCCTTATTGTCTTTTTCAACCAAGGGTAGTGCTAAACATGAGTTAGTAGAAAAAGTGCAGCGGGCGACAGAGATTGCCAGGAAAAAGGCACCCGAGCTGGCCTTAGACGGGGAATTACAGGCCGATGCGGCTCTGGTTGCCTCGGTAGCAGAGACTAAATGCCCTGAGAGTGATGTTGCCGGCAGGGCAAATGTACTTGTTTTCCCGGACCTGCAGGCAGGTAATATCGGATATAAACTGGTTCAGCGTTTAGCCGGGGCCGAGGCTATCGGACCTGTTTTACAGGGAATCGCCAAACCGATTAATGACCTATCCCGGGGCTGTTCCGTTGATGATATCGTTAATCTGGTGGCAATAACCTCTGTTCAGGCTGAAGGTTAGTCCGGCTAAATTTGAATTAAAGTAAGATTTACTTTGTTCCTTCCGGTACAAAGTATCTAATAATAATCAAAGGAGGATTAATAGATGAAGATTTTAGTACTGAATAGCGGTAGCTCATCGATTAAATACCAGTTGATAGATATGGAAGATGAGTCCGTTTTAGCTAAAGGTATTGTTCAGAGAATCGGTATAGATAATTCCTTTTTAGAACATGAGAACAACCGCAGGGATGAGGTCAAGATTGAGGTCGATATACCCGACCATACCACCGGTATTAAATTAGTAATTGACGCCTTGTTAAATAAAGAACATGGCGTTTTAGAGAGTATGGATGAGATTAATGCCGTCGGCCACAGGGTTGTCCATGGGGGGGAGAAGTTTGCTGAATCTACCTTGATTACCGAGGAGGTTATCAAGCAGATTGAGGAGGTTTCGGATTTGGCCCCCCTCCACAATCCGCATAATCTTACGGGAATCAGGGTCTGTGCAAAGTTACTACCCAATAAACCCCAGGTAGCTGTCTTTGATACCGCCTTCCACCAGACCATGCCCAGAAAGGCTTATATGTATGCTCTCCCCTATGAATATTATGAAAAATACGGTATTAGACGTTACGGTTTTCACGGTACCTCCCACAAATATGTTGCCCAGCGGGCTGCCAAATTAATGGGCAAACCGCTTGAGGAGCTAAAGATTATTACCTGCCATCTGGGAAATGGTGCCAGTATTGCTGCTGTCGATGGGGGTAAATCGGTAGATACCAGTATGGGGCTAACCCCGCTGGAGGGGCTTGTCATGGGAACTCGCTGTGGTGATATAGACCCGGCTATTATTCCCTTTATTATGACTAAAGAAGGCCTTTCCATGGAAGAAATAGATAATATCATGAACAAAAAGAGTGGACTCTATGGTGTTTCCGGGATAAGTAATGATTCCAGGGATGTTGAAGCCGCTGCTAAAGAGGGGAATCAGAGGGCTCAGACTGCTCTGGAGATGTTTGATTACCGGGTGACAAAATATATTGGCGCTTATATGGCTGCCATGGCAGGCGTTGATGCCATAGTATTTACTGCCGGTATCGGTGAAAACCAGAGTAGAACCAGGGAGGTTATTGTTAATAACCTAGCCTTCCTGAATATCCATCTGAACGAGGAAGCAAATAAGACCAGGGGTAAGGAGATTGAGATCTCTACCAGTGATTCCGATGTCAAGGTATTTGTTATCCCGACGAATGAGGAATTAATGATCGCCCGAGATACCCAGGAGATTGTAGCCGGCTAAATATTTTGCCTTGACAAATGATTATCAGGTTTATTATAATAAATGGTGGCTGTAAATGCCAGAGGTGACGATATGAAGATAGATCTCAGTAATTTAAAGGATATGGGGAGTCGTAAAATTATTAAAAAAGAAATTGAACTCCCGGATTTTAATTTTCGGCATCAGGAGATTGAAACACCTTTTCCCTTTCAGCTTAACCTTGATATATATAGCACCAGAGATTCCTTTATACTAACAGGCGATTTGAGCGGGGAGCTAGTTTTGACCTGTAGTCGCTGTCTCGAAAAGTTTAATCAGGACATAGATATTAAGCTGGAAGAAGAAATTTTGAAGAGTGAGATTGAGGACCCAGACCATTTTGACCTGACGGATATATTTATTGAAAATATTCTGCTGGCAATTCCCATTAAGCCGATCTGTTCGGAAGACTGTAAGGGTTTATGCCCTGTATGCGGTCAGAACCTGAACGAAGATGAGTGTGATTGTGATCAGGAGATTATTGATCCCAGATTAGCAAAGCTAAGGGAATTTTTTGATGAAGATGATTAAGGAGGTGTGGTAAGAATGGCTGTACCTAAGAGAAAAACTTCAAAAGCACGTAAACGTAAACGCCGTACTCACTGGAAGTTAAATACCCCTAATTTAGTTGAATGCCCTCAGTGCCATGAGCTGAAACTGTCTCATAGGGTTTGCCCTGCTTGTGGTTATTATAAAGGAAAAGAAGTTGTCGCTGAATAAGTTACTATCAGTTACAGGTGGCCTTATTAAATCAATAAGCGTCACCTGTTTTTTTATATATAGAACTTGTACAAAAGATTTCATAACCAAGAAAACATCTATTTGCAGTTTTATAAATGGAATCCCTATAGTTTCAGTTAGATATTTCTAACTTGTCTCCTTGCAATTAATCGTTAATTAGAGTATAATAGTATATGGTTTTAGTATCAGGTCTTAATAGGTGGTCACAATGAAAAAGCTTTCCAAAAAGGAAAGGCAGGAATTATTACAGAAGATAATCGAAGATAATCCCTTTTTAACTGATCGGGAATTAGCGGAGCGGTTTAATGTTAGTATCCAGACTATCAGGTTAGACCGGCTCGAGCTGGGTATTCCCGAAGTCAGAGAGAGAACAAAATCAGTGGCCTCTGCCTATGCCAGATTAAGATCGGTTAATGAGGGAGAGGTAATCGGGGAATTACTAGAACTGGAACTTGATAAATATGCGGAATCATATCTGGAGACTAATAAAGAGATGGCCTTACAGAGAAGTCATATTATTAGAGGACATTACATCTTTGCCCAGGCTAACTCCCTGGCGGTAGCAGTTATCAATGCCAAGGGTGTATTAACCGGCAGTGCCAGTATTAAATATCACCGGATTGTCCGTATTGGTGATGTAATCAAGGCTAGGGCCGAGGTTAAAAGGAAGGAAGAGAGGAAGTATTTTATTGAGGTTAGGACATACAGAGGTTCTGAACTGGTTTTTAGTGGTGATTTTATTATGTTTGCACAGGAATTGGAGGAGGAAAAATGAGGATTGCTCTTGATGCGATGGGAGGAGATCATGCCCCTGAAGAGATTGTTGCCGGGGCGGTTATGGCCTGTAATACATATAAAGATGTTAAACTACTTTTAGTTGGAAAAGAAGAGGAGATAAGGAGAGAGCTAGCTAAATATCAATATCCGGAAGATAGAATTAAGCTTATTACTGCCTCTCAGGTTATAAATATGGATGAGTCTCCAACAAGGGCCCTGAAGGAAAAGCAGGATTCTTCTATTGTTAAAGGCTTAAGATTAATAAAGGAAAAGCGAGCTGACGCCTTTGTTTCTGCCGGTAATACCGGGGCAGTAATGGCCGGTAGCCTTTTTAATGTTGGAAGACTAAAGGGGATCAAACGCCCTTCAATCTCAATTAGTTTTCCTTCCGAAACGGGCCGGACAGTAGTAATGGATAACGGGGCTAATACCGACAGCAAACCAGAACACTTGCTCCAGTTTGCCATTATGGGGCAGATATATGCGAGACATATACTGGGGGTTGAAAACCCCCGGGTTGGGCTGCTAAGTATCGGTGAAGAGAAGGAAAAGGGTAATCAATTAACTAAGGAGAGTTATCAACTCTTTGCAAAGGATAAAAGGATTAAAAACTTTGTAGGCAATGTTGAAGGCAGGGACATTTTTAATGGCAGTTGTGATCTGGTTATCTGTGATGGTTTTGTTGGAAACGTAGTGCTGAAGACTACCGAAGGGGTAGCCTTTCTGATGTTTAAATTACTGAAGGAGGCTTTTACCAGGAATCTATGGACAAAGATAGCCGCCTTAATCCTTAAACCTTACCTTAAGGATTTAAAGAATAAGACTGATTACCGGCAGTATGGAGGAGCCCCCCTTTTAGGCGTAAACGGTGTAGTTATTATCAGCCACGGTAGTTCTGATGCCATTGCCATTATGAATGCCGTTAAAGCCGCCAGAGAGGCCGTTAAAGGAGAGATAGTCAGACTTATCGAAGAAGAAATAAATAAGGATGGTGAAAATGATGGTTCGTAGAGCAACGATAACAGGTTTAGGAAAGTATGTTCCACCAAAGGTATTAACCAATAAGGATTTAGAGAAGATGGTAGATACCAGTGATGAATGGATAACAACCCGTACTGGAATTAAAGAGAGACATATAGCTGATAATGATGTCCCCGCCTCAGAGCTGGGACTAAAGGCTGCCAGGGAGGCTCTCCAGGATTCGGGGCTGACTGCTGAGGAGCTGGACCTGATCCTCGTGGCAACTGTCACCCCGGATATGCTCTTCCCAGCGACTGCCTGTATTATCCAGGAGAAGTTGGGTGCCACTAAGGCTGCTGCCTTTGATCTAGAGGCTGGATGTTCCGGGTTTATCTATGGCTTAAGTGTGGCAGCTAGTTTTATTGAGAGTGGCATGTATGAAAATATCCTGGTAATCGGAACCGAAATTCTTTCCAAGATTACCGACTGGGAAGATAGGAGCACCTGTGTTCTCTTCGGTGATGGAGCCGGGGCTGCCGTTTTACAGCCAACTGAAAAAGGGGGGCTACTGGCCTTTGACCTGGGGGCTGATGGCAGTGGAGCTAATACCCTCTATCTACCCGGTGGTGGTTCTTTAAATCCCGCAGATGAAACTACCATTAAAGAAAAGATGCATTATCTTAAAATGGAGGGTAATCAGGTTTTTAAATTTGCCGTAAAGAGAATGGGTCAGGCCTCTCTTGATGTATTGAAAAAGGCCAATTTAAAACCGGAGGATGTTGATCTTTTGGTTCCTCACCAGGCTAATACCAGGATAATTGATGCTGCTGCTAAAAGATTGAATCTGGGTGAAGATAAGGTTTTTGTTAACCTGCCGAAATACGGCAATACTTCAAGTGCCTCCATTCCCATCGCTCTGGTTGAGGCAAGGGAAAATGGACTGGTTAATAATGGTGATATAATTGTTCTGGTTGCCTTCGGGGCAGGTTTAACCTGGGCATCTACAGTTATCGAATGGAATGAGGGTGAAAAATAAATGCTAATCAAAAATGAATTAACTAATTTTTTAGGGATTGATGTACCGGTGATTCAGGGGGGGATGGCCTGGGTGGCAACCGGTGAACTGGCTGCCGCTGTTAGTAAAGCCGGTGGGCTCGGTATTATCGGGGCCGGTAATGCCCCTGCTGATATCGTCAGGGATGAAATAGCAAAGGTCAAGGCGGCGACAGATAGACCCTTTGGGGTTAATATAATGTTGCTATCTCCCTTTGTTGATGAGATTGTAGAACTGGTTATAGAGGAAAGGGTTCCAGTGGTAACAACCGGGGCTGGTAATCCGGGGAAATATATCGACCGCTTTAAGGAAATCGGGACTAAGGTTATCCCGGTGGTTCCATCAGTTGCTCTGGCTAAAAGGATGGAGAGGATGGGGGCAGATGCCCTAATTGCAGAAGGGAATGAGGCCGGGGGCCATATCGGTGAACTAACGACAATGGCCCTGATACCCCAGATAGTAGATACCGTTGAGATTCCTGTTATAGCTGCCGGTGGTATTGCCGATGGTAGGGGATTGGTGGCTGCGCTGGCACTGGGGGCTAAAGGAGTACAGCTAGGAACCCGTTTTGTCTGCTCTAAAGAGTGTACGGCCCATCCCAACTATAAAGAGGCAATCATTAAGGCCAGGGACCGGGATGCCGTTGTTACCGGCCGCTCTACCGGCCATCCGGTTAGAAACTTAAAAAATAGTTTAACCAGGCAGATGGACAACTTAGAAAGAAAGGGTGCTTCCAGGGAAGAGATTGAGGAACTGGGGGCAGGTAAATTAAGGCTAGCCGTCCAGGAGGGTGATATTGACCGGGGAAGTGTAATGGCAGGACAGATTGCCGGAATGATTAATGATATAAAACCGGTTCAGGAAATTATAGATACGATAATTAAAGAAGCTGAAGAGGTTATTAAGGTTCTTGGAGGGAAAGAAAAATGAAGAAGATTGCTTTTATGTTTCCCGGTCAGGGCTCTCAGTATGTAGGTATGGGCAGGGAAATAATGAAGGAATTCCCTAATGCCGCCAGGTTAATGGAAAGAGCTAAGGCAGTACTCGAGATGGATATAGAGAAACTCTGTTTTGCCGGCCCTGCTAAAGAGCTGAATAATACCAGAAATACCCAGCCTGCAATCTATATCGTAAGCATGATGATTAACAGGGTATTATCTGAAAAGGGGATTGAACCTGCCGTGGTAGCTGGCCATAGTCTTGGCGAATATAGCGCCCTGGCGGCCGCAGGGGTATTTTCCTTTGAGGATGGGTTAAGACTGGTCAGACAGAGGGGAATCCTGATGGATGAAGCCTTGCCGGGCGGTCAGGGAATCATGGCTGCTGTAATCGGTTTAGATCCAGAGCAGATTCTTTCTATCTGTCAGCAGGTTGGAGGTATCTGTGAGGTTGCCAATTATAATTCTCCCCAGCAGATAGTCATCTCTGGGGAGGTTGCCGCAACCAGAGAGGCAATGAAACTGGCAGATGAATCTGGTGCCAGAAGGGTTGTGGAACTGGATGTCAGTGGCCCTTTCCATTCTTCCTTGATGAGACCGGCCCGGGAAAAACTGGTCGGGATAATTAAAGAGATAGACTTCAAAGAACCCTCTGTTCCGGTTATTGCCAATACAACCGCTAATTATGTTAAGGATGTTGAAGGAATAAAGGAGGCCTTAATCAACCAGTTAACCAGCAGTGTCCGCTGGGTAGAGTCGATTAATCTAATGGTCAAAGATGGGGTTAATACCTTCATCGAGGTCGGGCCGGGCCGTGTTTTGAAGAGTTTGCTGAGAAAAATTAACCGTTCAGTAAAGGCATATAATGTTGAGGATATAAAAAGTTTAAATCAGCTGCTAAAGGAGTTATAGGATTTCTGGCAGGATTATTGAATTATTTTCAAAGTAATATTTGGATAAACCAAAGGGGGGATGAATATGAATTTAGAAGGTAAGGTTGCTTTAATAACAGGTAGTTCCAGGGGAATCGGGGCAACAACCGCCATCAAACTTGCTCAAACCGGGGCTGATATTGTTGTTAATTATCCATTTGAGGCGGAGAGAGAGAATGCTGAAACTGTTGTTGCCAAAATTACTGAGCTGGGGAGAAGAGCAATTATGGTTGAGGCTAATGTTGCTGACTTTACTCGGGCCAAAGAGTTGATTGAAAAATCTTTAGAGGAGTTTGGCAGAATAGATATTCTAGTTAATAATGCCGGTATTACCAGAGATAATCTTCTTTTAAGGATGAAAGAAGAGGACTGGGATGCCGTGATGGATGTTAATCTTAAGGGTGTCTTTAACTGTACCAAGGCGGTTGCCAGAACAATGATGAAGCAGAGATCGGGAAAGATTATTAACCTGGCTTCTGTTGTCGGTATTATGGGGAATGCCGGTCAGGCTAATTATTCAGCCTCCAAGGCGGGGGTAATCGGTTTTACCAAGTCTATCGCTAGGGAGCTGTCTTCCCGTGGAATTACCGCTAATGCGGTAGCCCCGGGATTCATTGAATCACATATGACCGAAAATCTGCCTGAGGATGTTAAAGAGGCTATGCTCAATTCTATTCCCCTGCAGAGATTCGGCACTCAAGAAGATGTAGCCAATCTAATCTGTTTTCTGGCCTCAAAAGAGGCTGATTATATTAATGGTCAAGTCATAAATGTCGATGGTGGAATGGTAATGTGAAAGGAGGTGACAATCAATGGATGATATTTTTGAAAGGGTTAAAAATATTGTCGTAGAGGAATTAGCTGTTGATCCTGAAGAGGTTACACCTGAGGCATCATTTATCGATGATCTGGGGGCTGATTCTCTTGATGTTGTAGAACTGGTTATGGCCTTTGAAGAAGAGTTTGACATCGAGATCCCGGATGAAGATGCTGAAGGTATTCAGACCGTTCAGGATGCAGTAGATTATATTGAAGAGAATTTATAATTGATAAAATGTGGCAAACCCCGTTTAATTTTAATTAAACGGGGCTTTAGTCCACATTTAGTGTGACTATACGGGGGGGGAAGCAAGTGAGTAACCGGGTTGTAATAACTGGTCTGGGATTAATTACTTCTCTTGGTATGACTATTGATGAGTTCTGGAATAATATTATAAACGGCAAGTCCGGTGTTACGGAAATTACAAAGTTTGATACTACAGATTATCCAAGTAAGATTGGCGCCGAAATAAAGGACTTCAGCCCCGGAGAATATATTGATAGTAAGGAAGCAAAGCGGATGGCACTTTTTACCCAGTATGCAGTAGTCTCCGCCTTTAAGGCCTTGGAAGATGCCGGGTTGAAGATAGATGATGAGATCGCTGAAGAGACCGGTGTGCTAATTGGTTCAGGTATCGGTGGTATTGAGGTTCTGGAAGACCAGTTAGGGAAATTAATTACGAGAGGCCCCCGGCGGATTAGTCCCTACTTTATACCGATGATGATCTCCAATATGGCCTCTGGTCAGGTCTCTATCTATACGGGTGCTAAAGGCCCCAATAATAATGCCGTAACCGCCTGTGCCTCCGGAACTACTGCTATCGGTGAGGCCTTTGAAATGATCAAAAGAGGCGATGCCAGGGTTATGATAGCTGGTGGAACCGAGGCCTCGATTGCCCAATCTGCTTTAGCCGGTTTCTCCTCTATGAAAGCACTATCGACCCGTAATGATGAACCGGCAAAGGCCAGCCGGCCCTTTGATGCCGAGAGAGATGGATTTGTCATCGGTGAAGGAAGCGGGATTATTATTTTAGAGGAGTTAGAATTTGCCCGGAAAAGGGGTGCGGAGATCTATGCTGAGGTACTCGGTTACGGTTCCTCTGGTGATGCCTATCACATTACGCAACCGGCTCCCGAAGGAGAGGGTGCTGCCCGGGCAATGGCTATGGCCTTAAAGAAGGCCGGTCTTAAGCCTGAAGAACTGGACTATATTAATGCCCATGGTACCTCCACACCTCTTAATGATAAGTTTGAAACAATTGCCATCAAAAATGTTTTCGGTGACCATGCCTATAAACTGATGGTAAGCTCAACTAAATCGATGACCGGTCATCTGCTGGGTGCTGCCGGCGGGGTAGAGGCGATTATCTCTGCCTTAACCATTAAAAATAAGGTGATCCCGCCAACTATAAATTACGAATATCCTGATCCTGATTGTGACCTCGATTATGTTCCCAATGAGGCCAGAGAGGTTGCTACTTTAAAAACGGTAATGACTAATTCCTTTGGCTTTGGTGGTCAGAATGCCTGTCTTGTTTTAAGGAAAATTTAAGATCTCTCCAGTATCTATTTGCAGTTTTCTTTGATGCCTAAGGATTTATGTTATTGTTAATAACATAAATTCTGGCATTAATAAATTTACATTGTTAATAATTTTGGCGAAGCCAATTTTTTTAATTGCGAACAATAGTGAGCATTAATTTTAGTAATAGGGAGAAAGGTAATGGTTTCATTATATAATGAGGAAGTGCTTAAGAGACTTGAGGATAAATTAAATATTGTTTTTAGTAACAAACTCCTCCTGCAGAGGGCGATTACCCATAAGTCCTTTGCCAATGAAAATAGCGATTTAAGATTAAAGGATAACGAAAGGCTAGAATTTTTAGGGGATTCCGTTTTAAGTATTATTATCAGCACCTATATCTTCCATAACTTCCCCGATCACCCCGAAGGGGAATTAGCTAAAATGAGATCTGTTATTGTTAGTGAACCCAGTCTGGCAAAAAAGGCCAGGGAATTAGAACTAGGCCGGTTTCTCCTGCTGGGTAAAGGTGAGGAGATGACCGGAGGAAGGGATAGGGATTCGATTTTAGCTGATGCTATGGAGGCTGTAATCGGTGCTATTTATCTTGACAGGGGCTTTAATACGGTAACGGATTTTTTGGTCAATCTCTTTAAAGATATCATTAAAGCTGTGGAAGAGGGGCGATATATCCAGGACTACAAGACTATGTTACAGGAGATTCTCCAGAAAAATGGTGTTGAGAGACCCAGTTACTCGGTGGTGGCAGAAGTTGGACCCGACCATAACAAGGTATTTAAGATTGAAGTAAACTATAAGCAAAAAACCCTCGGATCAGGTCAGGGATTCAGTAAAAAGGAGGCCGAGCAGCAGGCTGCCCGGGCGGCTCTGAAAAACATGGGTGAATTATAATATTAACAACTTTTCGGGATATTTTTAGTATTTCTTTCATAAAGATATATTAAAAACTATCCCGGGAGGTTAAAGGAATGAGTGGTTTTTTCAGAAAACTGGAGCGATTTATTGTAAATTTAATTGTGATTGCCCTGATCATTTTAATTAGCTTTCAGATCCTGATGAAAAATGAGACGACCTATCAACGAATCAAGGATCTAGAATTTGCCTTTAAGGATCTTTTAGGATTTCAGCAACAGAAGACCGTTCAGGTAGCGGAGATAGAAAAAAATCCTGTTGGAATGGTAACCATAGACCTGCTCCAGGACCTTTCCTTATCCCAGGTCTGGTTAATAAAAAATGGTAAAAGGATTGCTGATTTCTCTGATGGGGTTGTTCTGGTCAGGGTTGAGGAGGGTGATCTGCTCAGTATAGATGCCAGATTTTATTCTAAACCCCTGTGGTTTGAGATAACTTCCCTCTCACCATCCATCAGGACCTGGCAGGTAGGGCAGCAATTTCGGATCAGAGAGCAAGAAATCAGACTGGGTATAGTTCAATTTTATGATAAACTATAGTTGATATCTATAATTTAATATGGTAAAATAAATAAAATTAATTGAACACCCTGAATCAATCTAGGGTGTTAATTTTTACATGATACTTTTTGAAAACTACAAATAGATGTTTTCGATACTTTGGCCTGATTTTTAGCTCCGATTTACTAAGGCTCATTTACAAAAATTTCTAATCATCTCTCCAACATCTATTTGTAGTTATTGTCGAACGGAAGTAAGGTACTAATTTATTCGCGGTGAAGATATTTTTCCCAGTTTTACGGAAGTAAGGGTGGTTGATGGTAAATGAGGGGAATTAGAGGAGCTATTACTGTTCAGGAGAATTCGAGAGAGGCAATTCTTACTGCTACCAGAGAATTACTGGAAAGGGTAATGGAAGAAAATGAGGTTAGGGAAGAGGAACTGGTGAGTATTGTATTTACGGCAACACCCGATCTTGATCAGGTTTACCCGGCTGTTGCTGCACGGGAGATGGGTCTCCAACTTGTTCCGCTGCAATGTTATCAGGAGATGAGTGTTATTAATTCTCTGAAAAAATGTATCAGGGTCCTGGTTTATATCAACAGAGACTGTTCTTTAAAGGATATCAGGCATGTATATTTAGAAGGGGCTAAAAAGTTGAGACCTGATTTAGTTTAGTATAACACAGAATAGAGTAGTTAGAAGGAGATGAGAAAATGATTATTGTCATGCGGGATAATGCCCGGGAAAAAGAGATCCAGCAGGTTGTTGAGAGAATTAAGGAACTGGGATATACCCCACACCCTTCACGCGGGGCTAAGAAGATGATTATCGGCATTATTGGTGATTTAAACAGGGAGGAATTAATCGATTCCCTGGGTGCCTATCCCGGTATTGATAAGCTGGTGCCGATACTGGAACCGTATAAACTGGCCGGGAGATCTTTTAAGGATGAGCCCTCAGTGATTGAAATTGCTGAAGGGGTGGCAATCGGTGGTAAGGAAATATTACTTATGGCAGGTCCCTGTGCGGTTGAAAGTGAGGAACAGGTAATAAGTACCGCCAGGGCGGTAAAAAGGGCCGGAGCCAGGGTATTAAGGGGTGGAGCCTTTAAACCCAGAACATCCCCCTACAGTTTTCAGGGACTACATGAAGAGGGGCTAAAATACCTGAAAACAGCTGCCGATGAGACGGGCTTAAAGGTTATTACTGAGGTTATGGACCCGAGAGATGTAGAACTGGTCGGCCGTTACACGGATATCTTTCAGATAGGGGCCAGGAATATGCAGAACTTCTATCTGTTAAAGGAGGTCGGTAATACTGATAAACCGGTTCTCTTAAAACGGGGTCTGACTGCCACCTATAAGGAGTTTTTGATGGCCGCAGAGTATATTATGTCCGAAGGGAACTACAACGTTATCCTCTGTGAAAGGGGAATTAGAACCTTTGAGGATTATACCCGTAATACCCTTGATCTAATAAGTATTCCGGTTCTAAAGAAATTAAGCCATCTCCCGGTAGTAATTGATCCCAGTCACGGGACGGGTCACTGGGATCTTGTTGGTCCTGCTTCTAAAGGGGCAATAGCCATGGGAGCAGATGGACTGCTGATTGAGGTTCATCCTGAACCGATGAAGGCCCTGAGTGATGGACAGCAGTCATTGAAGTTTGAAAAATATGCTGAACTGGTAGAGCAGCTAAAAGATATAGCCAGGGCTGTAGGTCGTGATATCTGATGAAGCAGATCGGGATTATTGGTCTTGGCTTGATGGGTGGGTCGATGGGACTGGCCATCAAGAAATATTTACCCGGGGTCAAGGTGGCCGGTTATGATCTTAACCAAAACCATCTGAATTATGCTCTGAAACAGGGTATGGTTGATCAGGAACTCTCTCCGACCAATATTAAGGAGATGGAGATTATCTTTATCGCCGTTCCGGTCAGGTCAATTATAACCGTTTTAAATGAAATTTACCCTGAGATCGACCTTAAAAAGACTATAGTAACGGATATGGGTAGCACCAAGGCCTATCTTTATCAGCAGATTAAAGAAAAATTTCCGGGGCTCCGTTATGTCGGCGGTCATCCGATGACCGGGAGGGAGGTAAGCGGCCCCCAGGGAGCGTTAGCGGATTTATTTCAAAATAAGAATTATATCTTGTTTAAAGAGGCCGGTAAAATTAGTTCCCGGCTGACCGATCTCCTAAAGAAGATTGGTGCTGAAGTTATCTATCTTGAACCTGAGGAACACGATAAACTGGTTGCTTTCACCAGCCATTTGCCCCAGCTTATAGCCACCTGCCTGGTTAATGAAATTATCACAGTTGAAGCAGAATTTCCCCTGCTTTCCCGGCTGATCGGCCAGGGCTTTCTAGACCTAACCAGAATTGCGGCCAGTGATCCTAAGATGTGGGTTGATATCTTCCTGACCAATAAAGATAATCTAATTACCGCGATTGACAAATTTACTACCAGGCTGAAGCACTTTAAGGATATTCTTTTAGATGAGGATACAGAAAAGATAGCCGTACTTATGCTCTCCGGCAGGAATAAACGTCAGCAGATGGAGAAGGTGAGTAGTGATGGAATTAAAGGTTAATCCCACAGGCAGGCTCAGGGGTGAGCTGGTTATTCCTGGGGATAAGTCTATCTCCCACAGGGCTATCATCCTGGGCTCCCTGGCTAAAGGGAAGACCCTGGTCAGGGGTTTGCTCGAGGCCGAGGATTGCCTCAATACCATCAAAGCCTTTCAAGCTATGGGTGTTAAGATCATTAAAAAGAGCCCCGGTGAATATCTGATAGAGGGTGTTGGACTTAGAGGTTTAAAGGAACCGGAAGAGGTTATTGATTGCGGCAACTCGGGTACGGGGATGAGACTATTGACAGGTCTCCTGGCACCCCAGAGGTTTTATTCTGTTTTAACCGGTGATGCCTCCCTGCGTAAAAGGCCGATGGACAGGGTCATTAAGCCTTTAACCATGATGGGGGCCAGGATCTGGGGGAGAGAGGATAAATATGCCCCCTTAAGCATCAAGGGGAGTGTTCTTTCGGGACTTGAGTATACTTTGCCTGTAGCCAGTGCCCAGGTTAAGTCCGCCTTACTGCTGGCAGGTTTATATGCAGGAGGTGATCTTAAACTGACCGAGCCGGGTCAATCCCGGGACCATACTGAGAGAATGCTTAAAGGTTTCGGTGTCAATCTACATAAAAAGGATAACAGGATTTTTCTGGATAGTAAGGAAGAGATTAGGCTTTATGGTCAGGAGATTAATGTCCCCGGTGATCTATCTTCTGCCGCCTTTTTTCTGGTTGCCGGTTTAATTACCGGTGAGAGTGAGATATTACTCAGAAATGTAGGCATTAATCCTACCAGGAGCGGCCTGTTAGAGGTGGTTAAAGAGATGGGAGGGCGGATAGAGCTGTTAAACCAGAGGCAGGCCGGTGGTGAGCCGGTGGCTGATATTATGGTCAGGAGTAGCTACTTAAAGGGGATTGTTATTGAGGGAGAGATTATCCCCAGGTTGATAGATGAACTCCCTGTTATCGCTGTTATGGCCAGCCAGGCCGAAGGGGAGACAGTAATCAGGGATGCCGCCGAATTAAGGGTTAAGGAGACTGACCGGATTAGGGCTATTGTCAGAGAGTTAAGCAGATTAGGGGTAGAAATCGAAGAACTTACCGATGGTATGGTAATTAAAGGTCCTTCCCGGATTAGAGGAGGGGTAAGGGTTAAAAGTTACGGTGATCACAGGATGGCCATGTCCTTGGCTATTGCTGGTTTATTAGCAGATGATATGATTATTATAGAAGATAGTCGATCGATTAATACCTCCTTCCCCGAATTTCCCGGGTTATTAAAACAACTTTTCCAGTAATCAAGAAGCCCTACTTTACCGGTAAGAATAGAAAATAGTGATATCTTTCCTGAGGGCAGGCTTACAAAGGTTATGGGTCTGCTAAACGACTATTGACAAGTTGCTTATTTTAAATTATAATGAAGAAAATTACATATTGAGTTGAGCCCAGGTTAGTTTAGATGAGTTGAGTTTAGTTTTAAGTATTTCAGGGAGCTTTTAGCTCCCCAAACATGATATTACAAGAACCATTGTAACCAGGGTGTTCATTTTGCAGACCCTGGTTTTTTTAATTACTTTTCTTAATTTGGCAGAGAGGAGATTAGAAATGATGAGATTAGAAGAGTTTCTAGAGCTGAGTGGAGAGTATAACTTGATTCCGCTTTATGATGAGATTGTTGGTGATACGGAAACACCAGTAACTCTTTATAACAGGCTAGGTAAGGAGAACGACTATTCATATCTGCTGGAGAGTGCCGGTGCGGGAAGATATTCCTTTATCGGGCTATTTCCTGAAAAGGTCTTTAAAAGGACTAAAAAGGGAATCCTCTTCCTTGATAGTAAGGGAGAAGGGACGGAGTTAGTTCAGGATCGGACTAACTTAATAGAGTTTCTAAAGGACTATCTGAAGGGATTAAAGACCTATCAAGCAGAGAATTTGCCCCCCTTTTCCGGAGGGCTGGTCGGGTATTTTGCTTATGAAATGATTGAGGAATGGGAGGACCTCTTCCATAATGAAGAGGGCAGAAAGATTCAACACGGAGATCTTCCGACGAGTATCCTTGTAATCGCTGGAGTCATTATCGCAATCGATCATTTTACACATACTATTAAGATAATCACAAATGTTAAAATTGATCAGGGACTGACAGAAGAAGAAAGGATAGCACTCTATTATCAGAACCAGGCCAGGATTAGAAAGGTTATAAAATCGATAAAAGAGGGGCCATACAGATTAATTGAGAAAGGAACTGAATGGTCCGGCCAGTCTCTAGAAAAACCGGTCTCCAATACAACTAAAAGGGAATTTGAGGCCATGGTAGAGCAGGCAAAGGAATATATCAGGGCAGGGGATATCTTCCAGATAGTTTTATCCCAGAGGTTTGTCATTGAGAGTGCTCTTTCCCCCTTTCAGATTTACCGCGCTCTTAGGATAATGAACCCCTCCCCCTATCTGTTTTATTTAAATTTTCCTGAGGTGAAACTGATCGGCTCATCACCGGAGGTTCTGGTTAAAATTAAAGACAAACGGGTAATTACCCGGCCGCTGGCCGGAACCAGGCGGAGAGGTAATACTAGGGCAGAGGATATAAAATTAGAGGAAGAGTTAAAACATGATGAAAAGGAAAGGGCAGAACATATTATGCTGGTGGATTTAGGGCGCAATGATCTGGGCCGGGTCTGTGAGATTGGAAGTGTTGAGGTTACTGAATTGATGGAGGTTGAGTATTATTCACAGGTTATGCATTTAGTCTCTCAGGTAGAGGGGAATCTGAGAGAGGGTTTAAGTAGTTTGGATGTTTTAAAAGCTGTCTTTCCAGCCGGGACCGTTTCCGGCGCCCCCAAAATCAGAGCCATGGAGTTAATCGATCAACTGGAGAAGGAGCCGCGGGGGGTGTATGCCGGGGCAGTAGGATATATTGATTTTAAAGGAAACCTAGATACCTGTATAGCCATCCGGACCTTTGTGGTTAAAGGTAACAAAACATATATTCAGGTCGGGGCGGGTATTGTTGTCGATTCAATTCCGGAAAGGGAATATGAGGAGACATTAAATAAAGCGAGGGCTCTTTTCCGGGCCCTGGAATTCATCGGTAGGGGGGATAGCGATGATCTTAATTATCGACAACTATGATTCCTTTACCTATAACCTTTTTCAGTATTTAGGTCAGTTAGCAGAGGTGGTGGTGAAACGCAATGACAGGATCACCTTATCTGAGATTGAGGAGCTTGGCCCCAGTCATATTGTTATTTCTCCTGGTCCGGGCCGTCCGGAAGAGGCCGGTATCTCTGAGAGGGTTATCGAGTACTTTAAGGGAGATATTCCGATTCTGGGCATCTGTCTGGGCCATCAGTGTATTGCCGATGTCTTTGGCGCAAAGGTTATTAGGGCGGGAAATATCTATCACGGCAAAACTTCTTTAATCTACTACTCACACGAGGAAGGGATTTTTCAGGGAATTGAAAATCCCTTAACAGCTACCCGATATCATTCCCTGATTGTTGAGCCAGAAAGCGTACCTGAAGAGTTAAAGGTGATTGCCAGAACTGGAGAAGGGGAGATTATGGCTATAAGGCACCTTAACTATCCAGTCTACGGTCTGCAATTTCATCCGGAGTCAATCCTGACTGAATCAGGGTTAGCTATATTAAAGAATTTTATCAGGGCATAATCCTGATTTATTCTTGGGAATATAAAAATAAATAAAGCAGGATTTTTAGCTTTAATCTAGAAATAAGAATAGAAGACCTGTTGCTCTCTATTAATTTAATTTTCGATTAGAAGATATTTCTCAGAGGTGATAAAATTGGCCGGAGTTATTGCCATAGACGGACCAGCAGGGGCAGGTAAGAGCACCTTATCCCGGCTTTTGGCCCGGGAACTGGGTTATAGACATCTCGATACAGGAGCTATGTATAGAGCCATTACCTGGTTAGCTATTGAGAGGGGAATCGATCTGAATAATGAAGAGGCCCTGACCGAGTTGGCCAGGGAAACGGAGATTAAATTTCTACCGGCTGATAGTAATGGGGTCTGTCCGATAATTGTCAACGGGCAGGATTTAACTAATGAGATTAGAAAGCCACTTGTTAATAAATATGTCTCCCTGGTTGCCAGGATAGAGGGGGTCAGGGAGGTTATGGTTAAACTTCAGCGAAAGATGGCAGAAGAGGGAGAGATTATTATCGATGGCCGGGATATCGGGTCCAGGGTGGTCCCCAATGCCGACCTAAAATTATTTATTACAGCCTCTTTAGAGGAGAGGGCAAGGCGCCGCTTTAATGAATTGAAAGAGAAGAATCTGGATTTAAAGTTTAAAGAGGTAAGGGAGGAGATTGCCCGGAGGGATAAGATAGATAGTGAAAGGGAGGTATCTCCTCTGGTCAGAGTAGAGGATGCTCTATTAATTGATACAACTGATCTCTCTATTGAAGAGGTAGTAAAAAAGATAAAGACGATAATTGATAAGGGTGAATCTAATGGGTAAGATACTCTATTTACTGGGCAAATTTATCTTCAGTACATACTTTTTGGTTTATCACTGCTGGCAGATAAGGGGCAAGGCAAACCGGCCTGCCAAAGGTTCTCTGGTTATTATGGCCAATCATATTAGTCTTCTTGATCCACCGGTGATAGGTTGTATTATGAACCGGCAGGTTCATTTTATGGCTAAAGAGGAGTTGTTTAAGCATCCAGTTGCAGCCTGGGTCTTTAAAAAAATTGGCACCTTTCCGATAAAGAGAGGTAAACCCGACAGAAAGGCTCTAAAAAATGCCTTCAATATCCTGAAAAGGGACGAGGTTTTATGTATCTTTCCCGAAGGTAGCAGACATAGACCCGGTAGGCCCGGCAGGGCTAAACCCGGTGCGGTGATGATTCCAATTAAAACTAAGACTCCAATCCTGCCGGTGGGAATAAAATTTGCTGAAAAAAAGAGATTAAAGGTTTCGATAGGAGAACCCTTTACTCTCGATAAATACTATGACCGCAAGCTTTCCAAAGATGAGCTTAAGGAGGCGGGGGAGATTATCATGGATAAGATTAGAGATGAGCTCAGAAGGCTATAGATTAGATTTTTTATTTTTTTTCCCCTTTCAGGAAGGATTCTCAAGATTAATGGCGAAAAGATATAAAGGGCATGAATTAATGTAGAACTTTAATGGGTATACTATTTAACAAATGTTAGTTGTTTTGTTGGGCCGGAAGGAGGTGAAGGTTCTGGAGGTCAATACTGCGGAAGAGGCAGGATTCTGCTTTGGAGTTAAACGGGCAATTGGGCTAGCTAAAAATGCAGCAGAAAGTAAAGAAACTACTCCTGTTTATACTCTGGGACCAATAATTCACAATCCGCAGGTAGTTAAACAGTTAGAGGATTTAGGTATAAAATCAGTTGATTCTATTGATGAGATAGACCGGGGTATAGTTATTATTAGATCCCATGGTGTTTCCCCTGAAATTTTAGATAAAGCTAAAGAAAAGGGCTTACATATTATTGATGCTACATGCCCTTATGTTAATAAGGCCCAGAAATATGCCAGAAAACTGGTGGAAGATGGTTATCAGACATTTATCTATGGTGACCATAAGCATCCGGAAGTAGTTGGTATTCTGGGGGCAACCGGCAACAGGGCCATAGTAGTTAGTAATCAGGAAGAGTTAAAGGCAAATAACCTGGAAGATAGGGTTGGGTTTATAGCTCAGACAACCAAATCCCCCGAGTCTTTTCGCGATCTAATTTCTTCTGTAATTACAGCTATCAAGGAGTTAAAGGTTTATAATACAATCTGCCATACTACTGAGAGGAGACAGCGTTTTGCTATTGACCTGGCCAAAAAAGTTGATATTATGTTTGTTATTGGGGGACATAACAGTGCCAACACTAACCGTTTGGCGGAGATCTGTAAAAAGTCTGGTACCCCAACTTATCATATAGAGACTGCCGATGAGATAGACTGGCAGTGGCTTAATGGTAAAGAAAAAATTGGTATTACAGCAGGGGCATCGACCCCAGATTGGTTAATCAAGGAGGTTATTGAGGCTATGAGTGAAGAGAAAAAGGATTTACAGGTTGAAGAAGAAATTCAAGAGGTTAAAAATGAGGCAGATGTTGTTTTAGAAGCTGAAACAGCAGAGCCAGAAAAAGATGAGGCTGCAGTAGAACCGGAGGAAAATCTGGCTGAAGAGGAGTCAGAGAAGGCTCCGGCTGAGGCTGAAGATGAAACAGCAGAAGCTGAACATGCTGAAGCTGCAGAAACAGAGATGGAAGCGGTTGAAGACGAGGTAGAGGTTGATTACAGTGTTAATGAGATTGCTGACCTGAAGAAGGGTCAGACTGTCAAAGGCACTGTCAGTCAAATTAAGGAAGATGGGGTTTATGTTGATGTAAATTATAAAACTGACGGATTTATTCCCCTCAGGGAATTAAGCTATAGACCTATTGAAGATCCTCATGATGTAGTTGAATTAAATGAAGAGATTGATGTAGTAATCTTAACCCTGGAAGATGAAGAAGGTAACATGATTTTATCGAAAAAACGGGCTGATTATGAAAAGGCTTGGGAAAGAATAATGGAGGCTTATGAAAATAATGAAGTAATTGAAGCTGAAGTTACTAAGGTTGTTAAGGGTGGCCTGGTGGTAGATGTTGGACTCCGGGGCTTTATCCCTGCATCTCATGTAGCTATCGGTTATGTTGATGATCTGGAGGAATATGTCGGGAAGACACTCCGGTTAAAGGTAATAGAGGTCGAAAGGGATAAGAATAATGTTGTTCTTTCGGCTAAAGAGGTTCTGGAAGAGGAAAGAGAAGCTCAAAAACAGGAAACTCTTGCCTCTCTAGAAGAAGGTCAGGTCGTTAAGGGTAGAGTTACAAAATTAGTTGATTTTGGTGCCTTCGTTGATTTAGGTGGAGTAGAGGGTCTACTGCATATCTCTGAGATGTCCTGGGGAAGAATTGACCATCCTTCAGAGGTACTGGAGGAGGGACAGGAGATTGAGGTTAAGGTTCTTGGTGTTAACAGAGAGGAAGAGAGGATCTCTCTCGGTTATAAACAGCTTTTACCCGATCCCTGGGATGAGTTTGTCAAGAAACACTATGAAGGTGAGATCGTCACCGGTACCATTACTAAAATAGTTGATTTCGGTGCCTTTATGGAGATTGAAAAGGGAATAGAAGGCTTAATCCATATCTCCCAGTTATCCCATCGACATGTTAAAACCCCGGATGAAGTAGTCAGTGTTGGTGAAGAATTACAGGTCAAGATTATAAATATCGATGAAGAGAGGAAGAGGGTTGGTTTAAGTATTAAGGAACTTGAGGAAAGACCAGAACCTAAACCGAAAGTAGAGCCGAAGGCTAAAGATAGACCTGAGGTAGAAGAAACTACCTCCGGTATTACAATAGGTGATCTGGTCGGAGATATCTTTAATGATGATAAAGAATAATAAGTGGGAAAATGCTAATTCCTGGCTCTTTTTCCCCTGCTGCCTGCATTGGTAGCAGGGTTTTTTCTTTTTTATGTATATAGAGGACTTAATGAGGGAAATATATTTTAATAAATGCAATTAATGGAGGTGTCTACCAAATGTCTATTGGTGTAATTCTGTTGATCATTATCGGTGTCGTAATATACTTTGAGGCAGCTCAGCGGGTACTGGATCGCCTGTATTTAACCGATTCAATGGCTCTATTTGTAATAGCTTTAATGATTGTGGGGAGTTTTATTGAGATTACAGTAAGCAGGACCCCGCTGATTACGCTAAATTTAGGAGGTGCGGTCATCCCGGTCCTATTAGCCCTCTATGTTCTCATTAGGGCAGGTTCTGCCAGAGAGTGGATTAGAACTATTATAGCTACTGTCCTTACCGGAGGTGCCATTTATGCCATCAGTATAGTCTTCAGGGATTTTGGTCATGGCAGGGATATAATAGACCCCATGTATCTTTTTGCCATCAGTGGCGGTGTAATTGCCTATATTCTGGGCAGGTCGCGTCGCGGTTCCTTTATCGCAGGCACACTGGGTTTTTTAAGCTATAATCTGATTAATGCCTGGCAGGTATTAAGCGGTCGGGTTATCTCCCAGGTGAGAATAGGTGGGGCCGGTGCCTTTGATAGTATAGTTATTTCAGGTTTCTTTGCCCTATTACTGGCCGAGCTGGTCGGTGAATCAAGAGAACGCCTGCAGGGTGGTCCGGCTAGAGGAGATAATTTGCCGGGTAGGAAGGAAGGGGATAAGAATGAAGAATAAGCTCTATCTCATTATTGCAGTCTTTTTGTTTTTGGGATTTGTCCTAACTGGGAATGCCAATGCTGAAGAAATTATCGGGCATATCGAAGAGATAACGGTTAGTGTTTACGACCAGGATGGAAATTATATCTTTGCTACTGCCATGGGAGTGGTTAAAGGTGACCGGTATATCAGTGAGGATAACGTAGAATATGTAGTAGAGGCTGTTAACGGTAACAGGGCAATTGCCAGAAGGGTGGGCAAAGTGGATCTGCTCGAGGGAACCGGTAAGGAGTTAAGTGCCCTCACCCCACTGGCAGCAGAAGGAAAAAAATTAATTGGCCTTTACTTTACCCATAATGATGAGTCATATAAACCCGGTCCTGAGGTTATCCAGGGTAGAGGTGAGATTCACAATGTCGGGCAGGCTTTACAGAGTGCCCTGGAAGAGAAAGGGATCAGGGTTGTTCGTTCCGATAACCTGCATCTGCCCCATGATGGAGCGGCTTATGAAAGGTCAAGGGCCACGGCCCTCGCTCTTTTGAAACAGAGACCTGATGCTATCTTTGATGTACACCGGGATGCCGTACCCAGGAAAGAGGAGTATTTAAAAACGGTTGACGGTAAGCAGATTAGCCAGGTGAGACTGGTGGTGGGCAGGCAGAATCCCAATAGAGGGGTAAATGATGGATTTGCTCGGCAGCTCAAGGCAATTGCCGATAAGCAGTATCCAGGTCTGATTAAGGGAATATTCTATGGAAGTGGGAGTTATAACCAGCAGCTATCCCCCCGTGCCCTGCTCTTTGAGTTCGGTACCCATGTTACAACCAAAGAGCAGGCCCAGGAAAGTACCCGGATGCTGGCGGATTCCATCAATCTGCTGCTCTACGGAGCTGGAGGAAAGAATGTACGGGCCAGGGAAAACCCCAGTGCTTTTTCAACCATTGCCTGGATTGTGGGTATCGTTATTATCGGATTACTAGCCTATCTATTTGTCAACGAAGGCAGCTGGGAAGGTGTGGTTAAGCGGATCAAAAACTTCTTTGGCAGGGAGATCATAGACAGAGGAGATAAGGAGTAATGTTTAAATATGGTGATCTACTAATAGTCAGTATATTAGTAGGCAGCCTGGCCAGGGCCTTTATGCTCAGGATCGATTACCGGCAGTTTCCGAGTTTCCCTCACTCCTATGCCATCCACCTGACGCTAGGGATGATTGCTTCCACGCTGGGGGCCCTCTTCGTTCCGGTCTTACTAGAAGAAGAGTATATTGCCGTTACCTTTCTGACGATCGGGGCCCAGCAGTTTAGAGAGGTACGCAATTTAGAAAGAGAGAGCCTGCTCAAAATTGAAGAAACGGAGCTGGTCCCCAGGGGTAGCGCTTACGTCGAAGGGATAGCGAAACTATTTGAGGCAAGGAATTACCTGGCTTTATTAACTGCTCTTGTTACCAGTCTCATCTATTATTACTTAAACTGGGTCTGGGCGATAGCAGGAGGGGCCATCGTCGGTTATGCTCTTCATTTTATGATGAAAGGGCCCCAGGTTGCTGATATTGCCACCGTCGAAATTGTCCCCATAACCTTTAAGGGGAAAAACATTGGGATAGATGATGTGATTATGATGAATGTAGG
The DNA here is from genome assembly GCA_029981855.1 of Halanaerobiales bacterium. Classification (GTDB taxonomy): domain Bacteria; phylum Bacillota; class Halanaerobiia; order Halanaerobiales; family DTU029; genus JARRCS01. Next base: position 152,637 of record JARRCS010000001.1, read on the forward strand.
GGAAAAAGAGGCCTGGGAGCGCTGGCATAAAGAAGGGATAGGGATTAAGGTTATCCCTAAAGATGAGGATGCCAGGGCTACCCTGGCCAATTTAGGACAACGGCAGGCTATAGTCCATGACCTCTCTATTTTGATGGGGGTAAAACTGGATACGGGTATGCAGCAGTTTACCCCCCTGGCCAGGTTGAATCTTGATAGTGGTACCCTTAATATCATTATTATTCCTCAGGAGCCCGATAAGGAATTTATTAAAAGGGCTATTGAGAAGATTCCTGTACTTGAGAGTTCTGAGCGGAAACCCTTAAAGAGTAAAATGGGCAGAAAGGCAGCGGATTAGAAGGGGGAGAGTTATGGGAGAAGAGGTTAGTAATATCAACAGTATACTGGCAGTGATAACTGCCAAAAAAAATAAGGAGAAGGTAAGCGGGGGAGTTCCAATCTTTCTGGTGGATGATGAGGATGAGTTGGAGCAGGTAAGTATGTTACTGGCCCGTTTAACCCTGGGTATGGTTCATGATCTGGGTAATGGTGTTAAAATAATAATCAAACATTAAGGGGTATAAAATGCGGATTGTCTTTCATAGTCGAAGTATTGATATGTTAGCGTATGTTACTGCTCAGGTTTATCTCAATTACCGTCAGGATTTAAAATTGACCGAGGTTTCTTTTGATTACTGGGAGATTCCTCAGCAGCTGGGAACTTTATTTTTTTTAGGGACTGATAGTTTTAACAATAAAGTCTACTTAATGGGCAGGGGCAAGGAGAAGAAGATCGTCTGTAAAGCTCTAATGGGTTTTAACAGGATATTTTCCAGTTCGGGCAAGATGATCTTTTATGATCTCTCACCCTATGAGAACGGGTATCTCCGCTTGGCATTATTTTTTAATAGATTAAAATTAGAGGGATTAGCCAGGAAAATATCATTGCATGGGGTTAAAGGTGAATTCAAGCAGATTTTAGAGGATATCGGGGAATTTTATGAACGGGTAAAGTCTATACCATAGGAAATTCTTTTTTTGCAAACTGCAAATAGATGTTTTCGATTCAGTAGAAATTTTTGTATTCGCCTAAGTTCATCTCCGTTAAAATTCAGGCTTCCTAATCCACGGGTCCTCCTGACCCTAGGATTAGCTTACCACTTCCTGTGATTCGGCCTGATTTTTAACTTCGATTCACTAAGGCTCATTTACAAAAATTTCCAAACATCTCTTCAACATCTATTTGCAGTTGTTTGAAGGTAAAGTAAATTGCCGAACGAAGTGAGGCATTAATTTAACAAAAGAAGGGTGATTATATATGGTCATAATCTACTACTGCTTTGGCGGGGCCCATTCATCGGTGCTGGCAGCAGCAATTCATACCCATATGCTGTCTACGGACAGGATACCAAAAAAGGATGAAATAATTAACCTACCCCACTATGATAAAACACCGAGTCAGATGATTGGAATTCCCTTTTGCTTCGGGAAGGATGAATTTGGGAACAGGGTTTATATTCTCGGTACGGGCAAGGCTAAAAAAATAGTTATAAATGCCCTGAAGAGTTTTATGGAGATAGAGGAAATAAATCAAGATGAGGTCTACCTGGAGAATACCCTTAAAAATGTTAATCTTCTTGTCAGAATCGGAGGATTTTTATCGAGGGGACTGGGACTAATTTTTCCAGGAAGAATCCTGACAGTTTACGGATTACAGAGGGCCTACCCGAAGTTTGTCCAGATGGTAAAGAGGGTTAAGGAGGAAATTGCTGTTGCTTAGTTACTTTAAATATGATATTATCACCTTACGGGAGGTACGTGGTGAATGGTCGAGATACTTGATGTCGAACCTGGGAGTATTGCCGCTGAACTTGGCCTTGCGAAAGGTGATAAGATAATCTCCATAAATGGACAACCCCTTCGAGATTACATAGATTATCAATATGAGACCGCCGAAAATTATTTTACTTTAGAGGTTAAAAAGGTAAACGGTGAGTACTGGCAGCTGGAGGTTGAAAGGGAACCCGGTGAAGAGCTAGGTATTATTTTTGACGGAATCATTTTTGATAGATTAAAATTATGCCGGAATAACTGCCTTTTCTGTTTTGTTAAACAGCAACCTTCAGGAATGAGGGATTCCCTGCTGCTCAAAGATGATGACTACCGTTTCTCTTTCTTACAGGGGAGTTTTATTACCCTGACTAATTTAAGCGAGGAGGAATTTGCCAGAATTACTGCTTTAAGGCTAAGCCCTTTAAATATCTCCGTTCATACAACCGATCTCGATTTAAGGGTGAGGATGATGAAAAATCCTGAGGCAGGAAGGATCATGGAGCAGTTAAGGAGGCTGGCCGGGGCAGGTATCAGATTTAATACTCAGGTAGTTCTTTGTCCGGGGTTCAATGACCAGGATAAACTGGATAGGACTATTGAGGATCTTATCAGTTTTTATCCCAGTATTATCTCTCTGGGGATTGTACCGGTAGGTCTTACAAAATACCGGGATGGGTTAGATAAACTCAGGGGGTACGACAGAGAAGGGGCCAGAGAGGTATTAAAACAGATTAAGAGCTGGCAGGAAAAGGTCAGGGGGCTATACGGCGAAAATTTTATTTACTGCTCAGATGAGTTTTACCTCTTGGCTGGCGAGGAGCTGCCTCTTTATGAGGAATATAACGGCTTTCCCCAGATAGAGAACGGTATCGGCCTGACCAGGCTGCTCTGGTATGAATTTGAAAAACTGAAGCCCTCTCTACCTCCCAGGGTAGGGGAGAAATCCATCGCAATTGTCACCGGGGTGCTGGGGGCAGAGGTCTTTAAACCTATTAAGAAAAGACTTGATCTGATAGAGGGACTAAATCTAGAGATAATTCCGGTAGAGAATAGCTTTTTTGGTGAATCAGTTACTGTTACTGGGCTCCTCACCGGTAGTGATATTATCAAGGGGCTTGCTGAAAAAGAAGAATTGCCCGATCAGATAATCATTCCCGGGATAACCCTGAATGAAGAAGGTAAATTTCTTGATGATCTAACCTTACGTGATCTGGAGGAGAGATTCCCGGAGAAAGAGTTTTTTTTATGTAGTGATATAGGGGATGTTTTGGAGGTGATTGTTAATGGCAAAACCGGTTGTGGCAATTGTTGGCCGGCCGAATGTAGGTAAATCAACCCTCTTTAACCGTTTGGCCGGCAATAGGATCTCCATCGTTGAAGGGGAGCCAAATATTACTAGAGATAGAATTTATGCCAATATTGACTGGCTTAACCGTTCCTTTATTCTGGTTGATACAGGTGGAATTGAGCCTGCAAACCGGGATATAATTAAGAGCAAGATAAAATATCAGGCCGAACTGGCTATCGAGGAAGCGGAGTTAATATTATTTCTGGTTGACGGACGGAGCGGTGTAACCCCGACCGATCAAGAGGTTGCCCAGCTCCTGCATAAGGCCAATAAAAAGGTCATTCTGGTTATTAATAAGGTGGAAGACTTCAGTTCAATCGATGAATTAATCTGGGAGTATTATGCACTCGGTTTTGATGAACCCCTTCCCATCTCGGCGGAGCACGGAAAAAATACCGGAGACCTTCTGGACAGGATTATCGCCAACCTGCCTGTAAAAGAGGAGGAGCAGGAGGAAGAAGATGTCTTAAATATCGCCATTATCGGTAAACCCAATGTGGGCAAATCCTCTCTGGTAAACTATATAGTCGGAGATGAAAGGGTTATTGTAAGTGATATTCCGGGAACAACCAGGGATGCAGTCGATACCCTTGTTGAGAGAGAAGGTGTTAAGTATAATCTAATCGATACTGCAGGTTTGAGAAGGAAATCCCGGGTTAAGGAGTCGGTCGAGTATTATAGTGTTTTAAGGACTATCAGGGCTGTTGAACGGGCAGATGCTGTCTTAATACTGATCGATGCTACTGAGGGTGTTACTGCCCAGGATAAAAAGATCGCCGGTTATGCCCATGACAGTGGTAAGGCGATTGTAATCGGGATTAATAAATGGGATCTGATCGAGAAGGATGAGCGGACGATGGAGCGTTACCGGGATGAGGTCTATTACCAGTTGAAATTTTTAACCTATGCCCCGGTTACCTTTATCTCCGCCCTGACCGGTGAAAGGGTGGATGAAGCCCTGGAGCTTTTGGAGTATGCTGTTGACCAGAATTCCCTGAGGATCAAGACCGGCCTGCTGAATGAGGTTCTGGAAGAGGCCATTCAGCTCAGGGAGCCACCAAGCAAGAAGGGAAAAAGACTTAAGTTATATTATGCCACCCAGGTGGCTACCAATCCACCAACCTTTGCCTTTTTTGTCAATGATCCCAAATTAATGCATTTTGCCTATCAGAGATATCTGGAAAATACCCTGCGCAAGGCCTTTGGCTTTATCGGTACTTCAATTAGAATCAAATTGAAAGAAAGAGAATGAAGGAGGAGAGGCATGACTATATTAATGATTTTAATTTTAAGCTATTTTTTGGGGGCTATTCCCTTTGCCTATATCTTTACCTATTTATTGACCGGAAAGGATGTCAGGAAATATGGGAGTGGAAATGTTGGAGCAACCAATGCATCCAGAGTTATGGGCTTTAAATACGGTCTTATTGTAGCCGGCCTTGATCTCTTAAAGGGTTTTATTGCGGTTTTAATTGCCCAGACTTTGTTACCTGCAGGCCTACCGGATTATTTTACCTTTCTGGCGGCCTTAATGGCGATAATTGGCCATAACTGGTCGGTCTTTTTACGGTTTTCCGGTGGCAAGGGGGTTGCCACAACCTTTGGCATTTTATTAAAATTGATTCCTGTAGTATTTATTGGCTATGCTATTATCTGGTTAGTAACGGTAATCCTGACTAAATACGTATCACTTGCTTCGATAATCGGTGCCCTGGCCCTACCCGTCCTGATTTATTACTTAAAGGGTGACTTAAGTCTGGTGGTCTTTTCACTGGCTTTAGCTGGTTTTATCGTTATCAGACACCACTCAAATATACGCAGGCTTTTACAAGGCCGTGAAAATCGAATGGATTGGCCACCTGGCGCTAAAAAGGGTGATCTCTGATGGGAGAGAGGGTTTCAATCATCGGGGGTGGTAGCTGGGGAACTGCCATTGCCCAGCTTTTGGCCCGCAATAAGCACCAGCCTTTAATCTATCTCCGGGATAGGGAAGTACAGGATAATATTAATAATAATCATATAAATCAGAAATATTTTCCCGGACATAGACTTCCTACGAGTATCAAGGCGACCCTGGAACTTAAAGAGGCAATCTCTTTTGCTTCCATAATCATCCTGGCGGTACCAACCCATGCTACCAGGGAGATAATGGAGAAGATGAGCCCTCTGTTGAAGGAGAAACAGGTAATTATTTCAACCGCCAAGGGATTTGAAGAGGGGAGCCACCTCAGAAATTCGGAGATAATCAGAGAATATACCAACTTACCGGTAGCTGTTCTTTCAGGTCCTACCCATGCCGAGGAAGTAATCAAAAACCTGCCGACAGCGGTTGTTGTTGCTGCTGAAGAGAGGGTGCTGGCCAATAGAATTCAGGATCTATTGATGTCCCCCGTCTTTAGGGTCTATACCAATCCTGACCTGGTCGGTGTTGAAATCGGGGGGGCGATAAAAAATATCATTGCCCTGGCAGCCGGGATAGCCGATGGACTCGGTTATGGGGATAACTCCCGGGCGGCCCTGATAACAAGAGGGCTACATGAGATGAGCCGGCTAGGGGTATATTTTGGAGGTAGATTGCTGACCTTTGCCGGGTTAACCGGGATGGGGGACCTGGTAGTTACCTGTACCAGCAGGCATAGCCGGAACAGGCGTTTGGGGATAATGATCGGTAAGGGATATAAACTTGAAGAGGCTTTAAGGGAGATTAACCAGGTTGTTGAAGGGGTTAGAACTGCCAAAGCAGTTTATGAATGGTACCAGCAGGAATCTTTTGATTTTGATCTGCCGATAACCAGTCAGATCTATCAGGTTCTTTTTAATAATAAGGACCCGCTTCAAGCTGTAGACGACCTCATGCTCAGGGGGCCGAAACATGAGATTGAAGAGGTAGTAAATGATATTGGCTGGTAGGAGGGGATTTCACCCCTCTATTTTTTTTTGCCTGAAGGAATTTGTTCTTATTAATGGTAATATTTTAGACTTGCATTCATATATATATATTGATATTTATTTTTCAATGTCCAACAGATTATGTCCAAAAATATTTTATTGATAATATCCTGCAAGTAATAAACTGAATTTAACTTTATCCTGAAGAGAGCATATAGTATAAATGCTCATAATTTGAAAAGATTTAAATAAAATTTAGGAGGGATGAGGATAATTTTAGAAAAATATTTTAAGGAAAAAATTTTAGATAAAGGGGGGAAAGAAGTGGAAGAGTTTAATATCTATAAGGATATTGCTGAACGTACAAATGGGGACATCTATATCGGGGTTGTTGGCCCTGTACGTACCGGTAAGTCAACCTTTATCAAGAGATTTATGGAACACTATGTATTACCAATGATTGAAGATAAACATATTAAGGAAAGGGCAAATGATGAACTGCCCCAGAGCTCTGCAGGTAGAATGATTATGACAACCGAGCCAAAGTTTGTACCTGAAGAGGCTATAAAAATAAGCCTGGACAACAATATCAACTTTAAAGTAAGAATGATCGATTGTGTAGGGTATAGCGTTCCGGGGGCTGAAGGCTATGAAGATGATGAGGGGCCTAGAATGGTTTCAACACCATGGTATGATCATGACATACCTTTTCAGGAAGCAGCCGAGGTAGGTACACATAAGGTTATTAATGAACACTCAACAATAGGCCTTGTTGTGACAACGGATGGAAGTTTTTCTGAAATTCCCAGGCATAATTTTGTTATGGCCGAAGAGAGGGTAATTAATGAACTCAAAGAAATAGGAAAACCCTTTATAATTGTTCTAAATTCTGCCAATCCCAATAATGAAGAAACCAACCATCTGGGTGAAAAATTGAGCGAGAAATATGATGTTCCAGTAATACCGGTCGACTGCCTGCACCTCAAAAAGGGTGATATTGATAGGATTTTAAGGAAGGTACTCTATGAATTTCCGGTTAAGGAATTCTATATTAACTTACCGGTCTGGTTAAACCAGCTTTCCGAAGAACACTGGCTGCGAAAAAGTTATGATGAAGCCATTCGTACCTCTGTGAGGAGTGTAGAAAAGATTCGTGATATCGATGATGTCATCGATCAACTAGCAGATCATGAATATACCCAGGAGGTATTTCTGGAGAATATTGATCTGGGCGAAGGTTTAGCCAGGATAACTATCGGTTTACTGGATAACCTCTATTATCAGATTATAGAGGAAATTACCGGATTCAAGGTCAACGATGAGCAGGACCTGCTCGGATTAATTCAGGATTTGAGTTTTGCCAAAAAGGAATATGACAGGGTTTCCCAGGCATTGATAGATGTTCAGGAGAAAGGTTATGGTATTGTTACCCCATCACTGGCCGATATGAGTTTTGATGAACCTGAATTGATTAAACGGGGTAATCAATTTGGAGTAAAATTGAAGGCTAAAGCTCCATCAATTCACCTGATCAGAGCAGATATTCAGGCAGAGGTTTCTCCTGTAGTCGGAACGGAGAAACAGTCGGAGGAATTAATCATGTTCTTGCAAAAGGATTATGAGGAACATCCCGAGGAAATCTGGGATACGGAATTTCTCGGTCGTTCACTCCATGATATTATGAAGGAGGGTATTTCCAATAAGCTCTATCGTATGCCTGAGTCTGTTCAGAGGAAAATAAAAGATACTATAGAGAAGATTGTCAATGAGGGTAGCGGGGGGCTTATCTGTATTATTCTTTAAAAATCAAATAATGTATTTTTTTTAAGGCTTGAGGTAAAATAACCTTAAGCTTTTTTTATGCCATTTTTCTAAAAAAATTTTATCTTTTAGCAGGAGATTAGTGATATACCGCGAATAATAAGAATGTAAGGAGATTTGCTTTGAAAAAGGAGGTGAACTAAGTGACTAAGTCTGAATTAATTGACGCCGTTGCTGAAAAGACCGGATTAACTAAAAAAGATAGTGGTGAAGCTGTAAATGCTGTCTTTGATACCATCGTAGACTTCCTCAGCGCTGAAGCCAGTAAAGATGCTGCTGAACGTGATAGTGTTCAGATTATCGGTTTTGGTACCTTTGAGGTGAGGGATCGCAGTGAAAGAAAGGGGCGTAATCCTCAGACCGGTGAGGAGATTACTATTCCTGCTAGAACCGTTCCCGTATTCAGGGCCGGAAAATCCTTTAAAGACTCTGTTGAGGGATAATTAAGGGCAAAAATACATAGTTGTTTAATAGAAAGGATTAGTATCTAATCCTTTCTTTTTTTTTGCTCTAAGATAAAAATAAATAGATGTTTTCGATTTTCCAACATCTCTCCAAGATCTATTTGCAGTTTGCTTTAATAGTTTGTTGCGGAGATACCCGCATAGCTATTTCACCGTTGACATATATTTGATATATAAGGTGGTGGTATCTTTGCTCTTTCAGACAAAGGCAAATAGGATCATTCTTTTGGGTTTAAATGAGATATCGATTAATCTTGCCAGGAAACTGAGCCTTAAAGATGATGTAGTAATCCTGGATAATAAATCCGAATTAGAATATAATATCCCTGAGGCAGATGTTATAATCGAAAACTTTGAAGACGGGTTAATTTCTACCCTTAATAATTTTCAGATTAACAATATAGCTTGTTTTCTGGCCGTAACGGAAGATGATGAATATAATCTTTTTGTTGCTGACTTAGGTAAGAAATTAGGGGCCAAAAGAGCGGCGGCAATGGTTCGTAACTCTGATTATGCGGTAATGAAATCCGATATCGACCTGATCTTTAATCCGCATCAAATTTTTATTGATCAGATTAGTAGTAGAATCAGGGACATTCGGCTTTTAAATATCAAGAATTTAATTCCCGGCAAGGTCAATATAAGTAAATTAATTGTTAAGGATGAAGATCCCTTTTCCTATCTAAGAACCAAAGATCTGGACCTGGAGGGGGGGTTAATAATTGCCATCCAGCAGGGCAATAGAATTATTTTGCCTGAGCCGGATCTTAAGCTTTTCCCCGGGGATCAGCTCTATATTTTATTTAAGAGAGGTATGGTTAGTTCCTTACTGAAGATATTTAAAAAATATAAGCCGAAAAAGAGGCTCTTTATCCTTGGTGGGGGGGATCTGGGGTTAATGCTAATTAACTGCTGGGAAAATATGTTTGAACCGATTATAGTTATTGAGCCTGATCTGGAGCAGTGCAATTTTTTAGCCGGTAAACTGGAAAAAATTTTAATAATCCATGGTGAGGGAACGGACCTGCAGTTATTAAAGGAAGAAGGTTTAGATAAATCATCAGTTTTTCTGGCTATAAGCCGGGATGATCTACAAAATCTATTAAGTAGTTTTGGCGCTAAAAATATTGGATGTAATAAGGTGATTACCCTGTTATATCACTCGGCCTATAAAGATATGGCCGGTTTATTAAATCTTGACAATGTATTTTCCCTGCCTGATTTAGTTGCTGACTATGTTATTAACTTTATCAGAACAGGTCTGAAACTGAATAAATACATTCTGGGAGATGAGATCTATACATCCCAGATAACAGTTGGAGAAGACACTTTACTGGCAAATAGAAAAATAGCTGATCTGCAATTACCCCGGGGTATTCTTATCGGGGTTATAATCAGAGAAAATGAGGTAATTATGCCCGGCGGAGATACCCACCTCCTACCCGGTGATAATCTGATTATCTTCTTTTATCGAAAGCTGGAAGATAGGATCTATAATATTTTTAAGAGCAGAGGCAAATAATATGTATTAGGAGGGATGCTAATTGGATAAGAAAAAAGAAAAAATGAAGAAAAAAGAAGAAGGTTTAATGCCAGAGGCGGCTTATGATGTAAATGGCCCGGATGATGTAGAGATTGGCGATGGAATAACCCCCTATGAGATATTAAAGAAAAAGGAGGAGCAAGAGAAAAAAGGGTAAAAGCAATCTAAATTTCCCTGCAAAAAATGGCCCGAATGGGCCATTTTTTCAATATCCACACAGAATATCTTGTCCCTTGTTAATCCCAGTTAACGGTGATTATTTCCTCATCCTTTAAAAGGTTAAAGATAGTATCTTCCTGAAGCAGGCTTTTCTGGAGACTGGTCAGTTCCTCCGGGGAGGCATTACTATTCAGACGGATGTGGATTGATAATTTGTGGAATTTGTTCATCCTATTCGGGTTAATATCCCCTACTATAGTTATATATAAATTTACGAAAGACAGGTTTCTTTTCTCGATGAAAGATTTAATTGTCAGGGTAATGGATCCGATTAAGGAGGCCAGAAAATATTCGAGGGGGTGGGGGTATCTATTATAATTTTCAAAATCAGCTGTGAAACTTGCATGCAAATGAGGGAAATGGGAGATATTGATCATCATTTCTTCCCTGCCATTCCATTGTCCTTCAACTTTAATCTGTTTCATATTTCTCCACCTACTATTTTTTTTTGCCATTATAGTTTTTCCATAAAGACAAGATTTTATGAAGAGGTATATATTTAACTTGCATTAGCTTAAAAAGGGTATTATACTATAAAGGGTATTTCTACTAGAAAGAGGTGTAAAACTATGAAACTGCAACTGGAGTGTATAGCCTGTATGCTAAGACAGATTGTAGAGGCTGGCAGGATGGCAACTGATGATGAAAAAAAGATCCGGAGGATTATGGATATATATGCCGGGATGATCCCGGAAATTAATCTATATAAAACTGCTCCAGAAGTAACAGAAGTAATCCATACCTTGATCAAAAAGGAGTTAGGGGTAGAGGATCCTTATAAAGAATATAAGGATAAGCATATTCAGTTAGCCCTGGACCATTACCCTGTTGTTAAAAAAATTATAGAGAACGCTGATAACACTATCGAGGCTGCTCTAATTATGGCTGCCACCGGAAATTCCATCGATGCCGGACTTAACCTGAAGGTGAATGTGGTAGAGGTCATTGAATCCGGAATGAAGGATGGCTTTTATTTTAACGACACTTCTCTTTTTGAAGAGAAACTGAAAAAAGTCAGGAAGCTACTAATTGTTGCTGATAACTCGGGGGAAGCTGTCTTTGATAAATTACTTATTGAGGAATTATTAAAACTATATGATCTTGATATTACCTATGCGGTTCGTTCCCGGCCGGTACTCAATGATATTACAGTAAAGGAGGCTAGAGAAATTGGCCTGGATAGGGTCTCTCATCTGATAGATAGCGGCTGCAGTGCACCGGGGATGTTAATTGAACAGGCCAGTCAACCTTTCATTAAGGCCTTTGCAGAGGCCGATATTGTTATCGCGAAGGGTCAGGGAAATTATGAAGGGCTCTCTGAAACAGACAGAAGAGTTTTTTATCTCCTGAAGGCAAAGTGTAGTGTATTTGCCAGGGAGTTTGGTGCCCCTCAGGGTTCTCTTATCTTTAAATATCTCTAACAATAACATAAATTCCTAAGCATTAAAAACATATATTACTTCATACCCGGTTCCCTTGCCACATATTAATAGTGATAGATGATACTGGGGGAAGGGAATTAGGATGAATATAAGCTCTATCTTAAATATCCTCGGCAGCCTGCTGCTCCTGGTTGCCCTGGCTATGATCTTGCCTATTATCGTAGGTATTTATTACCAGGAAGAAGATACCTTTGTCTTTATAATTACTATGGGTTTAACCTTTATCAGCGGTCATTTCTTAAGGCGGTTTAAATATAACCAGGCAGGTCTGCAGTACAGAGATGGTTTTGTAGTTGTTACCCTCGGCTGGCTTTTGGTCTCTATTTATGGTGCCTTTCCCTTTTTATTAGCTGGGATCTTTAACAATCCTATTGATGCCTTTTTTGAGAGTGTTTCCGGATTTACCACCACCGGGGCAACGGTAATTATCTCTCTAGAGAGTTTAAGTCATACTATCCTTTTCTGGAGGAGTCTAACCCACTGGCTGGGGGGGATGGGAATTATAGTAATGACTATGGCCATTTTACCGCAGTTAGCAGGTAATATGCATTTATTTAAGGCAGAAGTACCCGGCCCCCTACATAACCGGATTAAACCCAGAATCCAGGAGACTGCTAAAACCCTCTGGTTAATCTATATAGTTTTAACGATAGTCGAGGTTATCCTCTTATGGCTTAACGGCCTTCCCTTATTTGATGCTCTGATTCACTCCTTCGGAACGGTATCAACCGGGGGTTTTTCCTCAACTGCCTTAAGTGTCAGAGCCTATAATAGTATCGCTGTAGAGGGAATAGTAACCTTATTTATGTTAATAGCCGGAACCAATTTTAATCTTATCTATAAGGCCATCCAGGGACATTTCAGAACGGTTATCAATGATGAAGAGTTCAGATTATATCTGACCCTGATAATATTGGCGACTCTGCTAATTACAGCTAATCTCTTTTTTCAGGTCTATAATGATTTGCTTCAGGCAATACGGTATGCTACTTTTCAGGTAGTTTCTATTATCAGCACTACCGGTTTTGCTACAATTGACTATGATACCTGGCCCCCCTTCAGCCGCTGGATCTTACTGGTTTTAATGTTTATTGGGGGGAGTGCGGGGTCTACTGCCGGTGGTATCAAGGTAATCCGGATTCAGGTTCTGCTGAAAAAGGGGACACAGGAGTTATACCGCCTGCTCCATCCCCGGGCAGTTAAGAAGATCAAGATTAATAGGAGAGTTGTTTCGGAGACCGTATCTACAAGTATTTTGGGTTTCTTCTTTTTGTATATAACCGTTTTTGTAACGGTTACCATAACCCTGACCTATTTTGGGATAGATATTATCAGTTCCCTCTCGGCAGTGGCATCGACCCTGGGTAATATAGGCCCCGGGTTGGAGTTGGTTGGCCCTTTAAACTCATATTTACCCCTTCCCGAGCTGGCTAAATTATTATTAGCCTTCTGTATGATGATGGGCAGATTGGAGATTTATACCATACTGGTATTTATCTTTATGGACTGGCGCTAAGGGTGGTTGCTTGAATTCCCCCTTAGATTAAGATATAATAATTTTGTTCGAAACAGCTTAAAGGGGGTGTTTTCATGGGGTTAAAGGACCTGTTTAAAGGAATCTTTACGGGTAAAAAATATGATAATATAGTAAATATTTACCTAAAGGATAGCAAGTGCGGTAATAAAATCAAGGTTCTCCTGAGGAAAAGCTATGATATCCAGCGGGTCTATGATGAGGGTAAGGAAGCGGCCTTTATGATCAATAAGGTGATTATCTGTGATAAATGTTTTAATAAGATTACAATTGATATCAAATTTGATAAAAAGTACAATATAATTTCTCGGGAGATTGAAGGAGGAAAATACATAGCTGAAGAAGAATATAGTGAATAGATTAAGAGAAATGGGGGATTTTCTTGTTTGCTATTCCGAATCTCTTTACCATCTTAAGGATTTTATTAATCCCTTTTTTTATAAAATACTTTTTAAGCGGCAATTACCTTATTGCCGGCATTATTTTTATTCTGTCTGCACTGACCGATTTTCTTGATGGTTATCTGGCTAGAAAATATAAACTGAATACCCGGCTGGGTAGGATTCTCGACCCTCTAGCCGATAAACTGACAATTATAAGTATCTTAATTGTACTGGTTATTGCAGATATAATTCCCAGGTTTATAGCGATTATCCTTTTAACCAGGGAGATTTTCATTTTTATAAGCTCTACGGTAACCTTTATTATGGGAATTGATGTCATTAATCCCAGTAGTATCGGTAAGCTTTCCATATTTCTGCTTTATCTGGCTATTGCCCTGAGGTTATTGAAGGTAAACTATATCGACATGGCTCTTTTTTATATCGTAATACCCTTAAATATCCTTTCTGCCTTGGATTATGTTTTTACAGCTATTAAAAAATTGTCAAATTAACTACATAAAAGTACGTTTATTCAGACAGTCCCTACGGGCTGTCTTTATTTGTGTTATTACCTCTGAAAAAAAGTTTTAGCCTCTGACAAAGAAAGACATTATCTATAAAGGAAAATATTTTAAATTATAGAAATATTTAATAGATAGGTAAAAGGGGGCTAAAGAGATGCAAATAATCACGGAGCAATGGACAGATTTTATCAAAATTTTAAGGGAATTTGGAAATCGGGAAGAAATAGACAGTCAGGATTATCTCTGGGAAATAGTCATAAATATTAGAAAAAATATGCATGAAAACCTTAAACAGTCCATCAGGATAAATTCACAGTTATGTTATCTCCTGGAAGAAGAGGATTTACTTAAAGATATTAATTCACCTTTATTCAGGCTTAATCATATATTTGAACATAATTTTTACCGGATTGATAATGATTCATTCCAGGGTCTGAAGAATTTTCATAAGATGCTTGAGGCTACTTACGGTAATCTGGAGAGGTTTATTCAGGAACTGAGAAGGGTTAAGGAGAATCTATCCTTTATCAGGAAGCGTTATGACCGGGTTTTAATTGAGATTTATAAATATTTTAAGCAGATTTCCCTGCCCCCCAGGGGTTATGAAGACTTACGGAAGGATTATTCCTCAATATTAGGCAAGTTTAAGCTGCTTAATACCCTACTTACCGATCCGAAGGCCTATCATGTCTTTATGGAGGAGGTTGATAGTTTTAAGAAACGGTATATTACCAGATATAAGGAGGAACATCAATACTTTCAGCAGGAACTGGATAGTTTTTATTATGAACTGCATTCCTTACCCGAGTATAGGGCCTTAGAGAACCTATCTAAAATCAGGATGGTTAAGGTCGCCTACAATCTGAAACCAATAAAGAAGTATATAGATACCTTCTTCCCTGAAAAATGCCAGGTAAATAATCTTGATGAAGTATTGGATAGTGAGATCAAATGTAGCTGCGGGTTTAACCTCGGTGATATTTTGACAATTCCTTCCTTAAAAAAGATTAAGCCAATGTTAAGGAAGGGGATTATTGAATATATCGAGCAGCTCCAGAATAAGAGATTTAAGGCCCTGTTTATGAATTACCTGAGCTATAATAATGAATCATCTATCAGTGAACTACTTGAGGTTAACCCCGAAAAACTTAACGGATTTTTAGAATATATAGATGAGAGGCTGATCAGGGAGATTAATGAGGCCTTAAGTAACACCTATCCCCTAAAAATATCCTTTGATGAACTGGCCTCAGCTGTAGCGGGAACATATCCGGTTGGCCAGCTGGATTTGCTCTATAAGAAGCTGACCAGGCTGATTGAAGAAAAGACCGCCGGTATGGAAGAAATTGGCTTTGACGAGATAGCTATAAATTTAATAAAATAAAAGGAGTTTTAGAGCCTCTTGTAGAATTAATTTATAAGAGGAAAGGTAGGTGTTCTTTATGGCCATACTGATTAAAAATATTGACGAAATCTATACAGTTACTGATAATCCTGTAATTAAAGATGGATATATTGTCATAGAAGAGAATATAATTAAGGAAATAGATACAAGCGATAATTTCCAAAGGGATGAGAAGGATTTTACTAAGGTAATTAATGGAAGGGGTAAGCTGGCCTTACCTGGGTTAATTAATACCCACACCCATGCCGGCATGACCCTTTTAAGGGGATATGCTGATGATTTACCTCTACAGACCTGGCTTAAGGAAAAGATCTGGCCTTATGAGGCAGGTTTAAGTGCTGATGATATCTACTGGGGTAGTATGCTGGCTATTATCGAGATGCTGCAGACTGGGACCACAACCTTTACCGATATGTATTTTCAGATGGACAGGGTGGCTCGGGCCGTAGAGGAGACTGGTATCAGGGGTGTTCTCACCCAGGGTTTAATTGAGGCCAATGATGGATTAGAGGGGCTGGAGGATGCAAAACGATTTTCCAGGGAGTGGCATCAGCAGGCCGATGGTAGAATTACTACTATGCTGGCTCCCCATGCCCCTTATACCTGTTCAGCCGGTTATTTAAAGAAGGTAATCGATATCTCTGTTGACCTTGAGTTACCTATAAATATTCATGTGGCTGAGACCCGGGTTGAATATGATGATAGCCTGCGGAAATACGGGCTTTCCCCGGTTAAATATCTGGCTGAGCTGGGAGTACTGGAAAGGCCGGTAATTGCCGCCCACTGTGTCTATGTAGATGATGGCGATCTGGAGATAATGGCAGATAAGGATGTTGGGGTTGCCTATAACCCCAGCAGCAATATGAAACTCGGTAGCGGGATTGCCCCGGTAACGAAGATGCTGGAATACGGTATTAATGTGGGAATAGGCACCGATGGGGTTGCCAGTAATAATAACCTGGATTTAATTGAGGAAGCACGGATAGGCTCTTATTTACAGAAGGTTAATGGTCTTGATCCAACCTCCCTGAATACAGATGAGCTTTTATCTATGCTTACATTATCAGGAGCAAGAGCCCTAAGGCTTCAGAGGCTGGGCCAGTTAAAAGAGGGTAATCTGGCTGATATAATCCTGGTTAATCTCAATGATACAAGCTTCTATTATCCCCATCATCATAATCTATCAAATCTCTTCTATGCCGGTAGTGGTAGGGATGTATCTACGGTTATTATTAACGGTCAGGTAATTATGGAGGATAATGAATTATTGACGGTGGATCAGGAAAGAGTATTTTATGAAGTTGAAAGAATAACAACTTAAAGTTGTATTAAAAGCCACTGGGGATAAATATAATGTAATATGACATATTCTAGAAGGGAGAGGGGAGTATGTTTAATGTATATTGCTGGAGATGTGGTACAAAGATCAGTGAAAAGGATGTTCTGGGATTAGGACATTTTGATCAGCAGATTGGAAAATATAAGGGAAAGGGATTTATTGCCTTTAATTGTCCGCAATGTAAGAAGGCCCGTTACCAGGTGCTCGATGCCGATTTTGCTATGATTCAAAACCAGTTGGATAAAGGGTATAATAAATCTCCCGCTGATGTGATAGACCTTGATCAGGTAATCGATTTTCATAAGGTTTTAAACAAAATAGATACCGTGGAGGGTTTTCTGGAAAGATGTGAGATGGCCTCAGATACTATCAGTACCGAGATAAAGAAGCCAATCTTACAGCCCCTTGATGTTTATAACCTCTTCCGTAATCATAATAGTTCGAATCTGAAGAGACTGATGATATTAACCCTGGATAAGGATAATTTCCCGGTCAACTGGGAGTTCCTGGGAGAAGGGGCCAGCAGGCCTGTCAGTTTTGAACCGAAAACTATCTTCCGTACTGCTCTGTTAATGGAAGAGAAGGCTGCTGTAATTATTGCTCAGAATCTCGATAACCATTTTACCCAGCCTACTCAGAAGGATATCTTAATGACCAAGCGGTTAATTAATGCCGGTAAGGTATTAGGTGTGGATTTTCTGGATCATATCGTTATTAAGGATAATGGTTTTCATAGCTATGACCAGTTGAATTATATTTAGAAAACCAACTACAAATAGATGTTTCTGATTGCAGAAATTATTATAATCCTTTAAATCAAATTTACCAAGTAGTTCACTTCCCCCCTTATTTTAATATATATTAAATTGGGAATTTGCTTTTGAGTTATAAATGGCGAAGTTAATTTGTTCATAGAACAAATTGGCTTCGCTATAATTAACATAAGATGGTTTTCCCGGGCATAAAATTAAATTAGGGGGGATTAAAATGGGAGATAGATCGGTCAGAATCCTCTTGCTCCTTCTGTTAATCCTGGGTATTTTCCTCGGAATCTATGAAGGAATATGGGAACAGGGGGCAAGGAAGGTAGTAAATCCTGATATATTACTGCCGGCCGGGAATGAAATCTATTTAGAGGTGATCTGGGATGCCTCGGGGAGTATGTGGGGTAGAGAGTACGGAGTAGAGAAGATTATCAGGTCAAAGGAGGTTTTAAAAACCTTTACCAGTGAGATCCCGGAGAGGGTTAATCTGGGCCTGAGAATCTTCGGTGCCAGGCGGGTAGATGACCTGAAAGATTCTTTCCTGGCCATTCCTTTTCAGGAAGAAGACAGGGAGGGGATACTTAATTTTATTACCAATGTAAAGCCGCTGGGAAAGTCTCCGATAGCCTACTCCCTGAGGGAAGCCAAAGATGATTTAAAGAAGGTCAGGGGAAAGAAATTTATTTTGCTAGTCAGTGATGGGATTGATAACGGTAATCTTCCGACAGCTGAAGTGATCAGGGAAATAAAAGATAATGATATTATCTTACATGTTGTTCATATCGGTGATTTAAATGACCGGGAACTTAAATTAAAGCTCAAAGAGATGGCTGAATCTACCGGTGGAAGATATTTTACCTATCAAGACTATAATAAGGTAATTCCTACTTTAAAGCAATATGAATAAATATTGCTCTTTTTTTTGTAATTTTTGCAGGATATTTTATAATATTAGGGAATACTATAATTGATTGAGAAATAGGAGGAGGTATTTTTGATGGTTAGAGGTTTTAAGATCCTACTTTCAATAATTATTTTAATTATTTTTGCCTTTTTAATCTTTATTTTTGCCGGTAGCCAGATCTATACCGACTGGTTATGGTTTAATAACCTAGGTTTTTCCCATACCTTTATTACTATGTTTTTTACTAACTTCTACTTACGCTTATTAGTGGGGTTAATCTTTACCATCTTTATTTTTATTAACCTTTGCTTTACCAGAAAACCCTTGCTGGAATATGTAAGTATTAGAAAGGATGATACTGTAGAGTCCCTCTTTGGCGGAGAGGGTAATTCCTTTATGGACTGGCTGAACAAAAAAAGGTTAAATTACATATATTTACTGGGCAGTATTATCCTCGGATTTTTATTCAGTTCCATCAGCCAGGACCTATGGAAGATTGTTTTGCAGTATTTTAATCAGAGTCCCTTCAGAACGGTTGATCCTATCTTCGGTAAGGATATCAGTTTTTATGTTTTTTCCCTGCCCTTTTATCATTTCCTTCGGGAGATGGGAATGGTCCTGATAATTCTCACGCTGATCGCCATTGGTATTATCTATACCCTGGCTTCCGGTGTCAGTTCCTTAAATGAGATGAGATTTAAACTTTCAGGCAGGGCCAAGGCTCATATTACGGTTTTAATTGTTTTATTTCTTTTTCTAAAGGCCTGGGGTTACAGGTTAAGTATGTATGATCTACTTTATTCACCCCGGGGGGTGGTCTTCGGGGCCAGTTACACGGATATTCATGCTAATCTTCTGGGGTTAAGGATACTCTTCTATATTGTCCTGGTTATCGGGGTTATCCTCCTGATCAATCTCTTCCGGAAGAGTTATAAGGTTTTACTATGGGGACTGGGTATCTGGCTTTTGACTTCCTTTATTTTCGGCAATGTCTATCCCGGTTTTGTCCAGCGCTTTCAGGTAGAGCCCAATGAGATAGCAAAGGAGAGGGAGTATATAGGTTATAATATAGAGATGACCCTCAAGGCCTATGGTTTGGACAACCTGACTAAAACTACGTTTGAAGTGCAGGATAACCTTACCCCCGAGATTCTTGCTGAAAACCAGGCTACCATTAATAATATCCGCTTATGGGATTCACGACCTTTAAGGTCAACATACCGTCAGCTGCAGGAACTTCGTCCCTATTATAGTTTTGTTAATGTTGATATTGATAGATACTTAATCGATGGGGAGTACCGTCAGGTAATGCTATCGGGGAGGGAGATGGACCAGAATAAGCTGGCCGGTCAGGCCCGAACCTGGATTAATCAGACTCTGAAATATACCCACGGCTATGGTATAGTAATGAGCCCGGTGAACAGGGTTACTACTGAGGGACTGCCCTACTTCTATATTAAGGATATTCCCCCAAAAACCAATGTAAATATAGAGCTTACTAATCCCAGGATCTATTACGGTGAAAAAACCGATAATTATGTTATTGCCAATAATAAATCTCAGGAATTTGACTATCCCCTCGGCTCCAGGAATGCTTATTTTAATTATACCGGTAGTGGTGGGGTAGAGTTGAACAGCTTTTTTAGAAAGATAATTTATGCCCTGAGGTACGGGAATATAAAATTTCTTTTGGCAGATGATATTACCAGTGAGAGCCGGATATTATACTATCGCAATATCAAGGAAAGGGTCAGGAAGGTTGCTCCCTTCTTAAGATTTGATGCCGACCCTTATCTCGTAGTATTGGAAGGACGTTTATTCTGGATTCAGGATGCCTATACTACTACTAATAGGTACCCCTATTCTCAGCCTTACGGGAATATTGGCAACTATATCAGGAATTCAATCAAGGTTGTTATTGACGCTTACAACGGCTCGATGCAATTTTATGTTACTGATCCTTCGGACCCCCTGGCAGTTACCTATCAGAAGATCTTTCCTGATCTTTTTACTTCCGGGGAAGAGATGCCTGAGGGTATTAAACGGCATCTGCGTTATCCCCAGGATCTCTTTATCATTCAATCCAGGATATATGCTACCTATCATATGACAAACCCGACTGTTTTTTATAATAAGGAAGATCTCTGGAATATACCCACTGAAAACTATGCCGGCACCAGTATCGATATGAGGCCCTACTATATAATTATAAAACTTCCTGACAGTGACAGGGCCGAGTTTGTACTGATGCTTCCCTTTACTCCGGCCAATAAGAATAATATGATTGCCTGGATGGCCGCCCGTTCCGATGGGGAAAAATATGGTGAAATACTGGTATATCACTTCCCTAAGGATAAACTCATTTACGGACCGATGCAGATCGAATCGAGGATCGATCAGGATGCCGAGATATCGCAGCTACTTACCCTCTGGAGCCAGAGAGGGTCACGGGTCATTAGAGGGAATCTCCTGGTAATTCCCATTGCCAGTTCAATTCTCTATGTGGAGCCGGTCTACCTGCAGGCGGAGACCAGCGAACTTCCGGAGTTAAAGAGGGTGGTCGTTGCCTATAAAGACAGGGTTGTCATGAGGGAGAGGTTTGACCAGGCCTTAAACGCTATTTTCGGAATATCCGAGGAAACGGTTGAGACCGAGATTGAGGAGAGGCCGGAGGTTGTAGAGGATATTCCGGTAACTATTCAGGAACTTGCCCGGCAGGCCCTGGATGTTTACCAAGAGGCTCTAGGTAGTCTCAGGGAGGGTAACTGGGCCCGTTACGGTGATTTAACCGAACAGCTTCAGGATATTCTGGAGAGATTGAATGAATTGAGTGCACGTTAGAATACTATATAGGTAAAAGGAAGGTATACAATGGATAAATTGACAGGTTTTACAGGTTATAAAACGGCCAGTAATCTGGACCTCTATATCTGCAAGAATCCGAAGTTTAAGACGAATTTAATCGAGTTATATCTGGTACACCCCCTCAGCCGGGAAGATGCTAGTAAGACCGCTTTATTGCCCTATGTCCTCTACCGGGGGAGCAAGAAATATCCTACCAGTAGGGATATTGAGAGGCGTTTGGAAGAACTTTACGGGGCTGACCTGAATGTCTCGGTAATAAAGAGGGGAGAGCTGCAATTAATCAAATTTTCCCTAGAGCTCGTTAATGAAGGATTTTTACCGGAAAAGGAACCGCTTCTGGAAGAGGGACTTAAGCTCTTATACGAACTGGTCCTTAACCCTCTTTTTGAGGATAAATACGTCGAACAGGAAAGTGAGTTTTTAAAAAAGGAGATCAAGTCTTTAGTTAATGATAAATATACCTATGCAATTGAGCGGTGTTATCAGGAGATGTGTAAGGAAGAGCCCTTCGGGATTTACAAATTAGGTACTCTCTCCGGTCTTGAGGAGATAACTAGCGAGGGGCTTTATCAACACTATCAAAAATTGATTGCTCAGAACCAGATCTACCTGCTGGTGGTTGGTGCGGTTGATGAAAAGAGTTTACAGGAGAGAATAAATGAGATATTTACCTTTGAACACCAACAGCCAGGTAATTTTAATCAGACAAGGGTCAGGACCGGTGTAGATAAGGTAAAAGAGGTGGTAGAGAGTTTAAATGTCCAGCAGGGGAAACTATCCCTCGGTTTTAGAACAGGGATAACTAGAAATAGCAGTCAATATTATGCTCTGATGTTTTATAACGGTCTCTTGGGTGCCTTTCCCCATTCCAAATTATTCCAGAATGTTAGGGAGAAGGCCAGCCTGGCCTATTATGCAAACTCCCGTCTGGAATCAACTAAGGGCTTGATGCAGATTACTTCAGGGATAGAATCAATAAATTATGACCGGGCAAAGGAGATCATCCTTGAGCAGGTAGACAAACTGGCCCAGGGCGAATTTAATGATGATGAGTTTGACTGGACAAGAAAGGCCCTGATTAACCATTTGAAGAGTTCGGCCGATAATAACAGGGGTTTAACCGGTCATTACCTGCTGGGATTGATTAACGGCAAGCCGGAGTCAATCAGGGAGATGATAACCGAACTAGAGAAAGTTAAGAGGGATGAGATCATAGAGGTTGCAAGGAGGATTGAACTGGATACAATCTATTTCCTGGATAAGAAATAGTTTTTATCCTTCGCTCCGACTAAAATTTGTAACGTTCATTCAGATAAATATCTTACATTATAACCACTATTATACAAAGATAAAGCAAGAAGGTGGAAAAAAGTGGATAAGATATATAATGATACGATCAAAGAGACGCTTTATAAAGAGATCCTGGATAACGGTTTAAAGGTTTATATGATGCCGCGGCAAAATTATAACCGGCAGTATGCTATTTTTGCTACTAATTACGGCTCTATTGACAATAGTTTTATTGACCCCGAAACAGGTAATACCGTCACCGTACCAGATGGGATTGCTCATTTTTTAGAACATAAGCTCTTTGAAGGTGAGGAGGAGAATACCTTTTCCCAATTTGCCAGACTGGGTACCTCGACCAATGCCTTTACCAATTTTACCACTACTGCCTACCTCTTCTCCGGTACCGGCAATTTCCAGCAGTCTTTAGTTAATTTACTTGATTTTGTTCAGAACCCCTACTTTACCGATGAGAATGTGGAGAAAGAGAAGGGGATTATTACTCAGGAGATAAGAATGTATGAGGATGACCCTAATTATCAGGCCTTTTTCAACCTCTTGCAGGGATTATACCATTACCATCCGGTGAGGATAGATATCGGTGGTACCGTTGAGAGCATCAAAAAGATCACCAGGGAGGATCTTTACCTCTGTTATAATACCTTCTATCACCCGGGGAATATGATCCTATTTTTAGTTGGGGATTTTGACCCCGAAGAGACCATTAATTTAGTTAAAGAGAATCAGGCTCGAAAGGATTTTCCTGAGTGGAAGGGAATCAAAAGAGTATTTCCTGATGAGCCTCCTGCTATCAAAGAAAATAAGATTGAGAAACAGATGGATGTAAACCAACCCCTGTTGATGCTCGGTTTTAAGGAAAGGGAGCTTGATAAAACCGAACGAGAACTGGTTAAACAGGAGATTGGAACCGATATGCTGCTGGATTTAATTACCGGAAAGGGAACTGAATTATACCAATCCCTATACGAAGATGGCCTAGTTGATGATGATTTTGATCAGCATTATACCCGGGAACGGGGTTACGGTTATGCTATCATGGGTGGTAAGACCAAAGACCCTGAGAAACTTTATGACCGTTTACTTGCTGGTATTAAAAAGGCTAAGGATAATCTCAAAGAGGAGGACTTCTCCCGGGTATGCAAAAAATATGTTGGAGATTATATAGAAAGCTTTAATTCTTTTGAGATAATAGCTCATGAGTTTGTCGATTACTTTTTTAAGGGTATTAATTACTTTGAGGTTATTAAGATTATACAGGAAATAGATCTTGCTTATCTTGCAGAAAGGTTTGATCAATTGTTTAAAGAAAAATCAGCCGTTAGATCAGTAATATCCCGTGGTTAATAATAATTGATCCTAAAAAATTAGCAGAACTCTTGAAATTATCCTAAATAATATATATAATGGGGATAATGAATACTATACGTGCAGGGGGTGATTTTTAGAGAAGAGAGTAGCTGAGAAATAGTTTTTGTTTTTGGACAGGTTTACTCAAAATAATATCACAGAAGGGAGAAGTGAGCATGCAAAGAGAACAATGGGGTAGCAGGACTGCTTTTGTACTAGCTGCCATCGGATCTGCTGCCGGTTTAGGTAATGCCTGGCGTTTTCCTTATATCACCTATAAATACGGTGGTGGTGCCTTCTTAATTCCCTATTTCGTTGCCTTACTGACAGCAGGTTTACCATTATTAATTCTGGAGTTCTCTTTAGGTCAGAAACATCAATTAAGTGCCCCTGGTGCTCTTGCCAGTATAAAAAAGAAGTTCCAGCCTATCGGCTGGTGGGTTACCCTGGTTGCCTTTTTTATCGTCACTTATTATGCTGGAGTAATGGGCTGGATCTGGGATTATATCTACGGATCTTTAAGTGTTGCCTGGGGTAATGATGCAGAGACATATTTCTTTAGTAAAGTACTGCAGATTTCTGAAGGCCCTGGAGTATTAGGTGGTTTCAGTGTCCCGGTCTTAATTGGTGTAATTCTTACCTGGATTGCCATCTATTATATTTTGAGAAACGGAACTGAGAGTGTTGGTAAGGTTATCTGGGTAACCGTTAGTTTGCCAGTTATACTCTTATTAATCCTGCTAGTACGGGCCGTTACCTTGCCTGGTGCTATTGAGGGTATAAATTACTATCTCCAGCCTGATTTTAGTAAGCTTCTTGATTTAGAGGTCTGGATTGCGGCTTATTCCCAGATCTTCTTTACCTTAAGTATCGGTATGGCGATTATGATTGCTTATGCCAGTTATATGCCCAAGGATTCTGACATAGTCAACAATGCACTAATTACTGTTCTTGCTAACTCCGGTGTAAGCTTTCTGGCAGGGTTTGCTATTTTCGGTACCCTCGGTTATATGGCCCAGACTCAGGGAGTTCCCATCTCCGACGTAGCAGCCTCTGGAGTTGGGCTGGCCTTTGTTGTCTATCCTAATGCGATAAATATGCTACCGGGTGGACCGTTTGTAGCCGGATTCTTTGGAGTGGTCTTCTTCCTGACCCTGTTAACTCTGGGAATCGACTCGGCTTTCTCACTGGTAGAGCCGAATATAGCAGCCTTTGTTGATAAATGGGGCTGGAATAAGAAAAAGACTACCTTCTGGGTAATCGTCATTCTTGGTCTGGTCAGTCTTCTCTTCGCTACCAAAGGAGGATTATACTGGCTGGATATTGCCGACTATTATCTGAATAACTATGGCCTGCTGCTGGGTGGATTCATGGAGTGCCTGGTCATTGGCTGGTATTATAAACCGGAAAAACTGCGCAATTACTTTAATCCGATCTCCGATTACCAGTTAGGCAGCTGGTGGGATGTAATGGTTAAATGGATAACCCCGCTAGTTCTCATCTTCCTGGTAGGCAGGAACTTTATTAACAATGTCTTTTATGAGCCCTATGGTGGTTATGCCGCCAAGTATCTCTGGATCGGCGGCTGGGGGTTATTAATTGTAATGGCTATCCTCTCCTTTGTCATCAGTAAGATGAGGGGCAGTGCCGGTATTGGTGTTGAAGTTGATACAGATAGTACCAGCCTGTAATTGAGGAGGGAGGATAAAGTATGAGTGCTTCTGCAATTGTGATGTTAATATTTGCCTGTGCAGTACTTTACGGCGGACTTTTCGTAACGATAAGAAATGCTATCAGGTCTACAAATGAGAAGGAAAAAGGACAGTAATTCTAAATTAAAGCCCGGACCGATGTCTGGGCTTTTTCATGTATTAGTTAACTAAGGAAGGGAGACTTTAAGAAATAGATGCTTTTGAAGGGTGAGCTGCCTATGCCCAGTCTAACAGAGAAGATAAAAGATAAAGCAAAGGAGATCGGGTTTGATCTAGTAGGGATTACCTCTGCTGAGCCCTTCAGGAAGGCCCTGGAGATCCTGAAGAAAAGGGAGCTTTCAGAGTTTACCACTAAGGATCTTAAAATGCTGACGAGTCCCCGGTTACACCTACCTGGTGCCAGAACGATTATCTCTCTAGCTATGTCTTATGCCAGCTCAGAACGGTTTACAGATGAAGAGGCCTATATTGCCCTTTATGCCAGAGGAAGGGATTATCATCATGTTTTCCGGGAGAAGATGGAGCTGTTAATGGATTATATCAAAGAACTAAGAATAGATGCCAGGATGAAGGCATATACTGATACCGGACCTATCCTGGAGAGGGAGATTGCCAGAAGAGCTGGACTGGGCTGGATCGGTAAAAATAATAACCTGATTAATCCCCGTTTTGGCTCTTATCTACTCCTGGGGGAGATTTTGACAAATCTTGACCTGGAGCTTGATCAGGAGATCGAGCCGGGATGCGGTAAGTGTGAACGCTGTATTCAAAGCTGTCCCGGTAATGCTTTGATAGAGCCCTACTACCTGGATCCGGAGCAATGTATCAGTTATTTAACTCAGAAGAGGGGGATTCTACCTGAGCAGGAAAGAAAAAAAATTGGCAGGAACCTCTGGGGATGTGATACCTGTCAGAGGGTCTGCCCCTATAACAGGGATATACCAGTTGATTTACATCTTGAGTTTACGCCCCTTCTTAAGGGTGATTTTAAAAAGGTTTTAGGCTTTATGAAGCATAAGATGGAACTTAAATGGCAGGAATCTGCTTTATCCTGGAGGGGGTTAAGGATATTGAAGAGAAACACCCTGATTAATATAGCTAATAGCGGGAATAATGAATATATCCCTTTGCTGGAGAAAGAACTAAATAACCCTTCACCTGTACTCAGGGCCTATGCTGTCTGGGCACTGGGAGAGCTGGGTTCGGAGAATTCCCGTAAGATTTTAAGGGAATTATATAGGAGTGAGAAGGATCAACGGGTTAGAAAGGAAATTAAAGAGGCTTTAGAGAAACTGGCTTAATACCATAGAATAATTTAAGCCGCGTGTAGATAGATGTTTCCTTTTTCACTGAAAAATGCTAATTCCCGGCTCCTTCTCCAGAGCAAAAAGGGCAAAATTAAATTCACTTCGCTTACGCTCTGTTCAGATAAAATTTTGCCAACCACTTTTTGCCCTTCCGTGCGGGGCCGGAGCATTTTTAACGTTTATACGGAAAACATTTATCTATGCTCAGTTTAATGAAGTTAACAAGGGTAATGGGAAATTAATTAATTACTAAATAAACCTGGAGGGAAGCTGATGGTTAGTGTTGAGATTGCTGGAAACAAATATGATTTTACCAGAGGTACCACCCTGGAAGAGATTATAGAGAGGGTTGAGCCAGATGATAAGGAGATTATTGTAGCAGGGATAATTAATAATCAGCTCTGTGATTTAACTACCCCAGTAAGGGATGATTGTAAGCTTAAGTTTCTGACCATCAATGATGAGTTCGGTAACAGGATCTACCGGCGCAGTTTATTTTTAGTACTGGTCAGGGCTATTTATGAGCTCTTTCCGGGAGCCCAGCTCTCAATTGAGCACTCTATAAGTAATGGTATATACTGTGAATTACATAAAGATAGTCCTTTGACCCAGCGGGATTTAAGTAGAATCGAATTTAAGATGTATGAGCTGATTAATGCCGATCTACCCATTACCGGCAAAGAGTTACCTGTTGAGGAGGTAAAAGAGATTTTTTCCCGGCAAGGGTTTCTGGATAAGGTCAAGCTACTTAATCAGTTAGAGATTACAACCTGTCCAGTTTACGAACTGGATGGGGTTTATGACTACTTTTATTTTAACATGGTTCCCCGGACAGGGTATCTGAAACGATTTGACCTTCACTACAGGATGCCTGGATTTATTCTTCTTTACCCCCAAAAGGGAAATCCCTATCAAGTCCCGGAATTTATTGAACAGCCTAAACTGGCTAGTATTTTCCATGAATATGAAAAATGGGGAGATATTATCGGTGTAGGAAATGTAAGTGAGTTGAATAGAATGATTGCCGAGGGAAGGGTCGGCGAACTGGTCAGAATTTCCGAAGCCTTACATGAGAAAAAGATAGCCAATATAGCTGATAAGATCTCCGATAATATCGAGAAGAAACGTATTATCTTAATTGCAGGCCCCTCTTCATCAGGAAAGACGACCTTTGCCCAGAGGTTAGCCATTCAGCTCAGGGTAAATGGTTTAAGACCGGTGGCTATCTCTACGGATGATTATTTTGTTGACAGAGAGGAAACACCACTTGATGAAAACGGAAATTACGACTTTGAGGCTATTGAGGCCATCGACCTTTCCCTCTTTAACGACCACCTGCTGGAGCTACTCCAGGGAAAGAGGGTTGAGATTCCGGTCTTTAATTTCCAAAAGGGGGCCAGGGAGAGCCGGGGTAAATATCTCCAGATAGAGGAGGATCAGCCCATTATCATCGAGGGTATCCATAGTCTGAATGACCGTTTGACACCTATCATACCTCAGGATAATAAATTTAAAATCTATGTAAGTGCTCTGACCCAGCTCAACCTTGACAGGCATAACCGGATACCTACCACCGATACCCGGCTTATTAGAAGGATAGTCAGGGATCATCACTTCCGGAACCACCCGGCTGCCAAGACAATCGCCTACTGGCCCGGTGTGCGCAGGGGGGAAGAGAAGAATATCTTTCCCTTTCAGGAGAATGCAGATGTAATGTTTAATTCTGCCCTCATCTATGAACTGGCCGTTTTAAAGAAATATGCCGAACCTTTACTTGAGGCTATTAGCCGGGAAGAGGAGGGCTATTATCAGGCACGGCGTCTGCTCGGATTTCTGAAGTGTTTTAAGCCTATGCCAGAAGAGGATATTCCCAGAACCTCTATTCTAAGGGAATTTATTGGCGATAGTGCCTTCCATTAAAGCTGGAAATACTTAAAGATATAATCCCTGATCTCTTCCCAGTTATTAACCCTGACCAGGTTATTTTGTGCTTTAAGATAACGGTTATGGTATTTATTAACCAGGATTACCTGGATGTTATTGGCCAGTAATTCTCTGGCAGTTTCTGCATGATCTTCAACAAATAATTGAATATTTTTCTCTACTGCCAGAGGGGCCTTAGAGTCCTCATGGATTAAGGTGGTATAGGGGATCTGATGTTTCTTAAGCCAGCCCTCGGTCAGGGAGTGGTACCTGCTATTACGGGCGGTAATCAAATAGATTTTAAAGTCCTTTCGGGCAAGCTGGAGAAGGGTTTCTTTAGCCCCCGGGGCAGGATTTACCTGACTATAGATATTCTCCAGGTGTTCCTCCAGAAAACCATCAATGACATCAGAGGAGAGGTTATAGGCCTCCATAAAATTATAGACATCTCTGGCCCTTTCTATCTTTTTACCCAGGTACTGACAGAGTCTATCATGCCAGATATTATCATTGGGATGGCTTTCATCTGTCAGGACACCGTCTATATCAACACCGATTATTTTCTGATCAATCATCAATAATCAACCTCCTGAAATAATCTTCTGTTTATGATATAATATATTATCAGTTATTAGAATAAAAGTCTAGTAAGGTGCTAAGTTTTAAACAAGGAGGAAGTCCAGTTCAGAAAGGATGTGCTTATGACAGCTAAAGATCTTGAGCAGATCATGACCATTCTGGCGGAAAAATATCCTGAACCCGAAACAGAGCTAAATTTTTCTACTCCTTTTGAACTGCTAGTAGCAACAATTCTTTCCGCTCAATCTACAGATAAACAGGTAAATAAGGTAACGGAGAGACTTTTTAAGAAATATAACAAACCGGAGGATTTTGCCAATCTGGAAAGAAGAGAACTGGAAAAGGAAATAAACAGTATAGGTCTCTACCGGAATAAGAGTAAGTATATTATTGAGACCAGTAAGATCCTGCTGGATAAATATGGTGGCAGGGTGCCCGCTACCAGAAGGGAACTGACTGAATTGCCTGGGGTAGGCAGAAAAACGGCCAATGTTCTCCTGGCCTGTGCCTTTGCCAGGAATGCGATCCCCGTTGATACTCATGTCTTCAGGGTGGCAAACCGCCTGGGCCTGGCAAACTCCGACAGGGTTGATCAGGTTGAAGAAGAGTTAATGAAGGCTGTACCTGAAGATAGCTGGGCTGATATGCATCACTGGTTAATCTTTCACGGCCGCAAAACCTGTAAGGCCCGGAATCCTGAATGTAATCGTTGTGAACTTAAGGTCTATTGTAAGTACTACCGGGAGAGGAGTAAATAATGAAATACTTAAAGAGGATAGATCTACACACTCATTCTGCCTATAGTAGTGACGGCGAATTTAAACCGGCTTCTTTAGTAAGGTTGGCGGGAGATGCTGGTTTGGCGGCAATAGCTCTCACCGACCATAATACAATGGAAGGGATACCAGAGGCTATTGAGGCGGGTAAGAAATATGGGGTTGAGATTGTCCCGGGAGTAGAGATTGATTCCCAGTACGGGGATTATTCCAGTATTCATCTCCTGGGCTATTATTTAGATCCTACTGCTAAAAAACTATTAGATTTTTTGCAGGGAATGAGAGATAGATATTATCAGCAGGCTAAAAAAAGGGTAAGGAGGCTTCAGGAACTGGGGTTTGAAATCACCTATGAGGAGGTACTGGAGTTTGCCCCTGATATTCCAGTAGGTGTTATCCTGGCTGAGGTTCTTTTAACCAATGGTAAGAATAATTATCATCCCGCCCTAAGACCTTATCTTCCCGGGGGTGAGAGGAGTGGTCAGCCCTATTTTAATTTTTATCTGGATTTCTTTACCAGGGGTAAGATAGCCTATATCCCCTGTGAATATCCCCGGAGTGATGAGGTAATCGATTTAATAACTACTCTCGGCGGTATTCCGGTGTTAGCCCACCCCGGATCTGCCTTTGCTGCAGGGAATAGTAAGGATATCCGGGCAATTAAGGAATTAATTGGGGCAGGATTAGCGGGAATTGAGGCCTATAGTACCTACCATGGTCCTGAGGAGATGGAAGAGTTTGCCCAACTGGCTCAAAAATACAACCTTTTAGTGACGGCCGGGAGTGATTTCCACGGCAAACTAAAACCGAAGATTGCCGTAGGGGATGTTCCCAATAATAATTATCAATTATTAAGGAAATTAAAGGAAACTGCCGGGTCCCGTTCTTGACAAAATCCCAAGATAATTATATAATATTTAACAATTATAGAAGTCATTTTTAAAAAGGAGGAACGGAGTAGTGAGCAGGAAGATCTATTTAAATGGTGAGATAGTCCCCGAAGAAGAGGCTAAGATTTCGGTTTTTGACCATGGTTATTTATATGGTGACGGTATTTTTGAAGGTATCAGGGCATATAACGGGCGTGTTTTTAAACTTGAGGAGCATATTAAAAGACTCTATCAATCGGCGAAAACTATTATGCTGGATATTGGCCTTACCCCCGAGGAGATGCAGGAGGCTATTTTAGAGACAATCAGGGCGAATTTACTGCGGGATGCTTATATCAGGGTGGTTGTTTCCCGGGGTGTAGGAGATCTCGGGCTTAATCCCTTGAAATGTAAAAAGCCCACCATTGTCATTATTGCCAGTGAAATCGCCCTCTACGATCAGGAGCTTTATGAAAAGGGCCTCCATGTTATGACCGTACCAACCCGCCGTAATGGGGCTGAGATGGTCAATCCCAGGATTAAATCACTTAACTATCTAAATAATATCATGGCCAGAATTGAAGCCAACCTGATCGGTGCACCGGAGGCAATTATGCTTAATAATGAAGGTTATGTTGCCGAGTGTACCGGTGATAATATCTTCATTATTGAAGGGGATCAGCTGATAACTCCTCCAAAATATGCCGGTATCCTGAAGGGCATTAAGCGGGAAGTGGTGATAGAGATAGGCGAAACACTGGGCTTGAAGTTGAGAGAAGAGCTCTTTACCCGTTATGACCTTTATAATGCCGATGAATGTTTCCTGACAGGTACTGCTGCCGAAGTAATACCTGTTGTTAAGATAGATGGACGCGTGATCGGTGACGGTAAACCTGGTGCCTATACCAAAAAGATTATTGAAGAATTCAGGAGATATGCAAACTCCAATGGTGTTCCCATTTATCCGGAAGAAGACGAAGTCAAGGTCTCATAAAGAATACGGGCAGGGCCTCTGCTTTTATTATCTAAGCAGGGGCATTTTTTCTTCTCATGATGCAGGAAAAGAGGGATGATTAGCGTATTATTTAAGTAGTAAAGGAGGATGTTTATGAATACTTATCTGACCGGTAGAATATTGTTGGGACGCTTACCTAAGGGCGGAGATCTTTTAAAAGAGATTACCCGGGTGGTGACCGAAAATGGGATTGAGACAGGAACACTAATGGTCATTGGAGCGGTCTCCAAGGCAAGATTTGGTTTTTACGACCAGGAAGGACGGGAATATCATTATAAAGAGGTTGACCGGCACCTGGAGATAGTAAGCTGTAGCGGAAATATTTCTCTGCTGGATAATCAACCTATGGTCCATGCCCACATTGTTCTGGCCGATGAAGATGGTAATACCGTTGGCGGGCATCTGGCCGAAGGAACGGTTATCTTTGCCGGAGAGGCCTATATCCGGGAACTGAAGGGGGAGAAGCTGGTGCGCTCTTATGATAAGCCTACGGGGTTAAGCCTGTGGTAAACCGGGGAGGAGTTTTAAGATGAAAAAAATCTTCGTGGTCGATACTAATGTCCTTTTAACAGAGCCCAGGGCCATTTTTTCCTTTGATGAACATGAGGTAGTCCTGCCTCTGGCTGTTGTGGAGGAGATCGATGACCAAAAGGCAAGAAATAATTCCATTGGCTATAATGCCAGGGAGACATCCCGGATACTGGATGGATTAAGGACAAGGGGAAAGTTAAATGAAGGTATTGAACTGGATAATGGAGGCAGACTGAGGATAGCTATTGATGGCAAGGATCTTATTCTTCCCAGAGGTTTAAGCTCCACCAAGATGGATAACAGGATTATCTCAACCGCAATCCATCTACAGAAGGATAACCCTGATCGGGAAGTTATTCTGGTATCAAATGATATTAATCTCAGGCTAATCGCTGATACCTTTGGTTTGCAGGCAGAAGAATACCGCTCCAACAGGTTATCCGATGATGAAATCTATTCGGGAACCCATGAAATTGATGTAACCGCTGATGTTATCGATGCTTTTTTCCGGGATAAGGGGATAAAACCGGAACAGCTGAATAGTGATGAGATCCGTTTATATCCCCAGGAGATGATTCAGCTAACGGCAGTAGACCAGCAGGGGAGGACAGCTCTGGGCAGGTTTGACGGTGAACAAATAGTTCCCCTGAGGTTTACGAAAAAGGCCCCCTGGGGGATTAAACCCAGAAATAGAGAGCAGTTGTTTGCCCTGGAGTTATTATTAGATGACGAGATTAAATTAGTTTCTCTGGTCGGTAAGGCGGGAACAGGTAAAACCCTGCTGGCCTTAGCGGCAGGATTAACCAAGGTTACCGAAGAGGAGGTTTATAAGCGCCTTTTGGTAGCGCGCCCGGTGGTACCGCTGGGTAATGATATCGGCTTTTTACCGGGTACCAAGGAGGATAAGCTTCAGCCCTGGATGCAGCCTATCTTCGATAACCTGGATTTTATCTTGCATCAGAGTAGGGGGTCGAGTGTGTCTTTTGATTATCTGGTAGAAAAGGACTTAATTCAAATAGAGGCCTTAACCTATATCAGGGGCAGGTCCGTACCTGAACAGTATATAATAATCGATGAGGCCCAGAATCTTTCGGTTCACGAAATTAAGACTATTATTACCAGGGCGGGTAAGAATACCAAGATCGTTCTGACAGGTGATCCTTACCAGATAGATAATCCCTACCTGGATCTCCATACAAATGGATTAACCCATCTGGCCCATCGCTTTCATCAGGAAAAGATTGCCGGCCATATCACTCTTGTCAAGGGAGAGAGGTCTAAGCTGGCAGAGATAGCAAGTAAACTTTTATAAATAAACCGGCTCCCTGTTGATATTTTCAGGGAGCCCTTTAATTAGTCATTATTCTTTTTACCCCACGGTAATAGCCTCTGCAGGAGATTATTATTGGTTTCCTTTTTCTCATCAAGGCGCTTCCTAATCTCTTTAATTAGATCCCTGTCTCTCCGTTCTGAGGTTATATTTAAGAGCTTTATCGCCTGCAGGTACTCAGCCTTTAGATTCTTCTGCCCCTTCTTTAGTTCTTCAATTCCATCTTCAACCCCATCTAGTTTATCGATCAGAATAGAAACCAGTGAACTAATTCTGTTATCTGTTTCCCCTACCAGAGTAGCAGCAATATCCTGTTTACTCTCCTCCAGGTTTAAGATCTCTCTTACCTGTTTTATCGAAAAATTTTGGTCATATAAATACCCCTTTATTTTCTCCAGATAGGCTATATGTTCTTCTGAATATTGTCTGTACCCTTTCTCATTACGGGGGATTTTGATAAAATTACCAAGTTCTGATTCCCAGTACCTTAAAGTAGATGGGGCTACATTTAGCAACTTGGCAGCTTCTGAGGTGGTATAACTTTTCTTATCCATACTTTAAACCTCCCTTTTTTATTAGCCTCAACCCTTAGCTTTAAACTCTGAATTCTCTTAATTAATTCTGGATAAATTATGAAATTCCTGCAACATTTTGAAAAAAATATCTTTAACCATAAAATAACATAATTTCTTACGCTTTTAGGAAAAGGATTAAAGGCGCGTTTCTAGAAATAAATATATATACGTCAATAAATTTATTCTAAATTTAGGAAAGGAATTTACATAATGAGAAAAGTATACATATATTTGATTGTAATGGGGATTTTTGTCAGTATAATTGTCTCCTTTGGATATAATTACTATATAATCCGGGCTGGAGCAGGGGCTGATCAGGTAGAGGATAAAGAGGTTGTTAATATTGATTCATTATTAGCCGCCGGCAAAAAGGCCTATTATAGCGGGGAGATAGAGGAGGCCAAAGAGAAATACTCCAGGGCACTTGTAGAGCAGCCTGGGGATATCAGGGCCCTAAAGAATCTATTCTTTATTACCCAGGAGGGCGGGGAGCTGAAGGAGGCACTTAAGTATAATCAACAGCTGGTGGAATTAGAACCGGAAAACCTACTCTGGAGATATGAGCAGGGTTTAATTCTTTTTCAACTGGGGAGGTACAAAGAGTCCCAAGAGGTTTTAACAGGGGTTTATCAGGAGGTTCTGGAATTAAAGGAAAACGATCAGAAATCGATACCCCTGTCAGAAAAGAGGGAGGCCCTTCTCTATTATTATCTAGGTCAGGCTGCAGAAAAATTAAAACAAACTAAGGAAGCAGAATTCTTTTATCAGCTGGGGAAGTATACACTACCCCACTTGACTCTTAATTATACTGCCCTGGCCAGACTCTATAAAAAGCAGGATAGAATCGAAGATGCCATAACAGCCTACAGGAATGCCCTGGGAAGGGATCCCAGCCTTTCTGTTATCTATCCCGAGCTGGCCCTCAGCTATGAGGATCTAGGGGAAGATAAGGCTGCTTATTACTACTGGAATAAAAGTCTTGCTACCGGAAACAGGGTTAAACTGGCTAAAGAGAGGCTGGCAAGCCTCAAGAGGAAACATCCCGAGTACATAGAAGAGGCCAGGGAGGAGAAAGAAAGGGCCAGGGAGAAAATTAACTGGGTTAAGGTAACACCCGTTGCTGATAGTGATAAAATACCCGAGGTCAGGGTCGGTTTGATCGATAATACCAGTTCAATCAACTTTCAGGCCGGGGGCCCCTTTGAGGTTATTGAGAAGAATGTTGGTAAAAAGGTTCTTACAGGCGGTAAAGAGGAGTGGATGATTAAAAGAACGGGAGAGGGTTATAGTTTTTATCAAGATGAGCAGCTGGTTAAGACGATTTTCTCAGATAACCCTTTAATCTTAAGACTAACCGATAATACCCGCACCTTTGTTCTCTACGATATCTCCTTCGGACAGGGTTATTTCTGGGCAGGTAATGAGGATAGACAGTACCGCGGTGAACTTGAACTTTATCCAGTTGGTAGTAGCCGCTTTAATGTTATTAATATAATTAATCTGGAGGAATATCTCTTTTCGGTGGTACCGGCAGAGATGCCGGCCTGGTGGCCTGAGGAGGCCCTTAAGGCCCAGACCATTGCTGCTAGAAGCTATGCCCTTGCCCACTTGGGTAGACACAGCCAGGAGGGATATGACCTGTGTTCTACGGTTCACTGTGCGGTCTATAAAGGGGTGGTCAGTGAAAACAACCGGACAAACCGGGCAGTTCTGGCTACCCTCGGAGAGGTGGGGTATTATCAGGATAGGGTAATTGATGCAGTCTTCAGCAGTAATAGCGGGGGTTATTCGGAAAGCAGCGCAGATGTCTGGGGAAACAGCTTTCCCTATCTCAGCGGGGCTAATAATATGCTCGGTCAGGATTTCAATTTCCCCCTGGAGCCCTACCAGTTAAAGGAATGGCTAATAGATGAACCCGCCTCTTATTCTTATAATCCTAGATATGCAGGATATAACAAGTACCGCTGGATTAAGGTGCTTTCCTCCGAATATTTTATTAATAAATATAACTTGAAGGAGTTGAAGAACATAATCCCGGTAGGCCGAAGTAAGGGCGGTAGTGTTGAAAGGGTCATCATTCAGGGAAAGGAGAAGGAAGTGATCATTGAAAGGGACAGGGTCAGGAGCGGACTGGGTGGATTGAGGAGCAACCGGTTTGTCCTGGATAAGCTCTATAATTTAAGTGGTGCCATCTCTCAGGTTATCTTTTATGGCAGCGGCTGGGGCCATAATGTAGGTATGGACCAGACCGGAGCAGCGGGGATGGCTGAGGAGGGTTTTACCTACCGGGAGATAATCAAGCATTTTTATAAAGGAGCCACCATTAAAAAGGCTTATTAAATCTAATTTCTCATTTCATTTCGCTAAGACTCCTTAACAAAAAAACCTCAAATATTACTCGAAATACTTTTTTGCTGCATTTTGAAAAAAGGATAATGTCCGACGAAACACTTGCATTTTTTTCGAAGATAGGTTATAATATTCAATAAGAAAAATCACATAGTTACCTAAAATATCTTCAGGGCATGGTGAGGAGGAAACTCCAATTCCAGACCGGTGGTTAAAGTCCACGAGCTCAGGCTGAACTGGTGAAATTCCAGTACCGACGGTATAGTCCGGATGGGAGAAGATTTTATTTATTTGCCCTGGATTTTCCGGGGTTTTTTCTTTTGCTCCTGTAGATATCTTTACGGTAACAAGCGGCCACAGTTTAAGGTTTTTAACTGTGGCCGGGGAAAAAAGATATAAGGAGTGAAAAAAGTGAACGCTAAAAAAATCACAAACATTGGTGTATTAATGGCTCTGTCTCTGGTAATGATGATCCTGGTTAAATTTCCTATTATACCTACTATGCCTTTCTTACTCTATGAACCGGGTGATGTCCCTATTTTAATTATTAGTTTCCTTTACGGGCCTCTTCCTGCACTGGTATCAACGCTGTTTCTGTCAATTTTAATGGCAGTAATTACCGGTCTGGGAGGACCCTACGGGGCTTTAATGCACTTTCTGGCGACAGGAGCCTTCGTCGGAGTTGCAGGATATATCTACCGGATAAAACATACCAAAAAGGGGGCTATAACCGGTTTAATTAGTGGCTCATTAGCAATGACGGCAATTATGATTCCTGCCAATTTGATTGTAACCCCGATCTATCTAGGGGCATCCTACCAGCAGGTTATAAAATTATTAATACCGGGTATTATCCCCTTTAATCTAAGTAAATCCCTTATCAATTCTACTTTAACATTCCTGGTTTATAAGAAACTTGCTAATTTCTTAAGAGAGAAGGGATTGATAAAATCCCCGGAAGCCATTTAAAAAGATAATATTTCTCTGGCCCAGGTTAAAGCCTGGGCTTTTTTCATGCATAGATTATGAGAAAATGGAAAAAATACATATAAATTCATCTATCGTTCAGGGGGATTAATTATGAGGTTTCGTACGCTTATCCTATCATTTTTAACGGTATTTATCCTGATTTCAGTATTTATTTCAGCAGAAGATTTTTTAATCTACAGGGTTAAGAAGGGTGATAGTCTATCTGAGATTGCCAGAAGTTTTGATCTAAAACTGGAGGAGCTAGTAAAGCTGAATCAGATAAAGAACCCCGATTTGATCTATATAGGACAGAGGCTGCGTATACCTGCTGAGGAGGTTGAATATACCGTTAAGAGGGGGGATACCCTCCGGGAGATTGCCAGTAATTTTAAGGTTAAAATGGAGAAACTGGTAACTATTAATCATCTGGCTAATCCCGATAGGATATATACCGGCCAGAAACTGATTATACCAGTATCCCGGAACCGGGATAGGTATCAACTGGTTTCCCGCTCAAGACAGGATAATTTCATCTGGCCTGCTCAGGGAGAGATAACCTCACCTTACGGGTGTAGAGATCACCCAATCCTGGGCCGGAGGGAGTTTCATACGGGAATAGATATTGCCGTTCCGATAGGCAGTCCGATCTATGCTGCAGCTGATGGTGTGGTTATCTTTAGCGGCTGGTCAAGAGGATATGGTAATTTAATAATAATCAAGCACCGTGAGGACCGCCAGACCTTCTACGGTCATAATATTGAATTATTGGTTAAGAAGGGGGATATAATAAAACAGGGAAAGATTATTGCTTTAAGCGGTAGTACCGGTCTCTCTACCGGCCCGCACCTCCATTTTGAGATTAGGATTAAGGGAAAGGCCTATGATCCGATGAGATTTCTTAATCAAAGATATTTTAGAAACGACTTTAGGATATGAAAGGAGTTTTTATGAATAAGAATGATAAAATAGATGCCATAATTGATTTTGTCACATCACATCCGGAGTCGACTGCTAGCAGGACTATTATGAGAAGGTATTTTCTCAGTAATGATATGTATGAATCAAGTAAAGAGCTAGGTTTTGAATTAAAGGATATTCTACAGAAGGAAGAAAGGGATGAGATTGATTTCTGCTATTACCTGGTAAAGTAAACCTCTCCATTTATTGGCTAATTATCTCCACCCCAAAAAAGTTGCATGGAGTTCTTGACTAGTTTAAATAAATTTGACAAAAGACCCTCTCTCCTGTAAAATCCTATTAGAAATATAAGGGGAAGAGGATGATTTGCTTTGCAGATAATCTTTCTTGGTACAGGTACCTCCTCCGGTGTCCCGGTAGTGGGCTGCAACTGTGAGACCTGTAGATCAACTAATCCCAAAAACAGACGTTACCGTTCATCTCTGTACATAGAGGTTGACCAGTTATCTTTATTGATAGATACCCCGCCCGAACTGCGTCTGCAGTTTTTGGAAAACGGAATTACTCAGGTTGATGCAATTTTATTCACCCATCCCCATGCGGATCACCTGATGGGGTTTGATGATATCAGGGCTATCAACCGTTTGACTGATAAGGTTATTCCCTGTTTTGGTAATAGTATGACTGTTAATGAGATTAAAAATATCTTTCCCTATATCTTTAATGCAATGCAAAAGGGTGGGGGTTTACCGAAGGTTTCCTTTCATGAGGTTAGTTCTCCTTTTTTGATTAAGGATACTAAGATCCATCCCTTGCCGGTAAAACACGGTATTCTGGACATTTTCGGCTACAGAATCGGTAAGATGGCCTATATTACTGATTGTAGTCATATCCCTGATGAAACTTATAACCTGCTGGCAGGAATTGAGTTATTAATCTTAGATGCCTTGAGATACCGGCCGCATCCTACCCATATGAACTTGGAAGAGGCATTAGAAGTGGTTAATAAACTGAAGGTTCCCAGGGCTTACTTTACCCATCTGGCCCATAATCTTGAACATGAGAAGGTTAACCGGGAATTACCTGATCATGTTCAGCTGGCTTATGATGGATTAAGGCTAGAGATTTATTAGCTCCCAGGAGCTCTCCGGCAGAAGATATTAGGCACTTTTTTCATCTATTTGCAGTCTTATTTATAGCTTATATTTATCGAGAGGGTTGATAAGATGCGGATAGTTCTAGTTGAACCGGAAATTCCTCAGAATACCGGGAATATTGCCCGGACCTGTGCAGTTACCGGAAGCAGTCTTTATCTGGTACGCCCGCTGGGTTTTTCAACCGATGAT
The DNA here is from genome assembly GCA_029981855.1 of Halanaerobiales bacterium. Taxonomy (GTDB): domain Bacteria; phylum Bacillota; class Halanaerobiia; order Halanaerobiales; family DTU029; genus JARRCS01. The sequence goes on from JARRCS010000001.1 coordinate 192,747, forward strand.
CGCTATTTGAAGAGGGCAGGTCTTGACTACTGGGATAAGTTAGATGTTCATTACTTTGATTCACTGGAGGAATTAATGGGTGATTTTCCGGATAATAATTTTTATTTTGCTACTACCAAGGCTGCCAATTCCTATGATGAGGTAGCATATACCTATGATGATTTCCTGGTTTTTGGTAAGGAAACGGCCGGTCTGCCCGAAGACCTGCTGAAAAGAAATCTGGATAGATGCATCAGGATACCGATGGCCGATGAAATCAGGTCTTTAAATCTGGCCAATTCAGTGGCGATTATTCTCTATGAGGCCCTCCGCCAGCTCGGTTTTCCCGGGTTAGAGAAGAAAGGTAAGTTCAAAGGAAAGGGGGAATAAAATGACCAATCAGGAGCTACTTAAATGCTTGACGGAAGTAGATGGTGTTTCGGGATATGAGCAGAAGGTAAGCAGATTGATTGCAGATGCCTGTAAACCTTACTGTGATGAGATTAAGATGGACAAGATGGGAAACCTGATGGTGGTTAAAAGGGCCGGGATTGATGATGCACCTAAAGTTATGCTGGCCGCTCATATGGATGAGATTGGTTTGATTATAACCAGAATTGAAAAGGAGGGTTTTCTGCGCTTTACCAGTGTTGGGGGGATAGACCCTAGAACCCTGCTGGCTCAGGAAGTTACTGTCCGCGGTAGGGAAGATATTCCCGGTGTTATCGGGGCCAAGCCTCCCCATCTTACCAGTAAAAAAGAGAGGAAAAAGGCTGTCGAAATGGAGAAGATGTTCATCGATGTTGGTATGAGTAAAGACCAGGTAGAAAAGAAGATATCTGTCGGTGACCTGGTAACCATTGACAGGGAGTTTATTACCTTACATAATGATTTTGCTGCTGGAAAATCGATGGATGACCGGGCCGGTGTACTGGTGCTTTTTCAGACCCTGAAAGAGTTACAGTATCTAAAGTCAAACCTTGACCTGTATGCGGTAGCAACCGTGCAGGAGGAGGTAGGAATCAGGGGAGCAATTACCAGTACCTTTACCATCAACCCCGATATTGGAATAGCTATTGATGTCTGTCATGCGACTATGCCCGGGGTTGATGAGGAGGATGCAGCGGAGATGGGTAAGGGGCCAGCCATCGGTTTCGGCCCTCATGTTCATCCGAAAATATTCAAGAAACTAAAGGAAATAGCAGAAGAGGTAGATCTGGATTATCAGATAGAGCCCTCACCTTACCCGGGCGGAACCGATGCCTGGGGCATTCAGGTGGCCAGAACTGGTGTGGCCTCGGGTCTGGTGTCAATACCCTTGAGGTATATGCATACCTCGGTGGAGATGCTATCCCTTGATGATATTAAAAGGAGTGGACAGCTTTTAGCCCAGTTCGTAGCCCGGATTGATTCAGATTTTGTGGAGGGATTAAAATGCTATTAAAGAGGTTGACCGAAGCTGCAGGTGTTTCCAGTAATGAGGATGAGGTACGGGAGATTATTAAAGACGAGATAGATGGATATGTAGATGAATACTGGACCGATATGATGGGAAACCTGATTGCTGTAAAGGGTAAGGAAAAAGCTGGCCCCCGGGTTGTTCTTGCTGCCCATATGGATGAGGTGGGTTTGATGATCAGTAAGATAGAAGACAGCGGTCTTTTGAAGTTTAAAACAGTAGGCGGCATTGACGAGAGGGTTTTAGTTTCCAAGCCCCTGCTGGTAGGCAGGAAGAAAATACCCGGTGTTATCGGGGCTAAGGCTATCCATCTTCAGGAGAAGGAGGAGAGGGAAAAACCTATTCCCCTCAAGGAATTATATATAGATATTGGGGTTAAGGATAAAAAAGAGGCTGAGAAACTGGTTGAAGTAGGTGAGCTTGCTGTCTTTAGCACCAGGTTTTCCCGTCTGGGTTCTAACTATGCTAAGGGCAAGGCCTTTGATGACCGGGTTGGCTGTGCAGCCATTATTGAAATTATGAAGGAAGAAGAGTTTGCCTTCCCTGTATACGGGGTATTTGCCGTCCAGGAAGAGGTTGGCCTTAGGGGTGCTGCCAGGGCGGCCTATGCCATCGAACCGGACCTGGCTATCGAACTGGAGGGTACTTCAGCCTCTGATGTTCCCGGTACGGAAGAACACGGTTATTCGACTACGGTAGGGGAAGGCCCTGCTATCACGCTGATGGACAGTTCTGTTATTACCCATAAAAAGATTCTCCAGGGGTTGATAAAAGCTGCCGAGAAATATAAGATTAAATATCAATTCAGAAGGACTAATTTTGGTGGTACGGATGCAGGGATGATTAGTCTGGTAAAGGAAGGTATTCCCGCAACCGTTATTTCATTGCCCTGCAGGTATATACATTCACCGGTTTCCCTGATGAATTTAAATGATTTTGCGGGTATGAAAGCACTGGTAAGTGCCTACTTGAAAGAACTGGAAAGGGAGGGATTTTAATTGCAAGATCTAATCAAGGAGATAACGGCAGTTTTTGGCCCATCGGGTAGTGAAGAAAAGATAAGGGAAGTAATTAAGAATAAAATTAGCGATTATGTTGACGAGGTTGAGACCGATAAACTGGGTAATCTGATTGCTTATAAAAAAGGGAATGGTCAGGGCAAAAGGATTATGCTGGCCGCTCACATGGATCAGATCGGTCTGCTGGTGACCCATATAGATGATGATGGTTTTCTGCGTTTTACCAATATCGGCGGGGTAAAACCCCACCGTCTGATCGGCCAGAGATTTATCTTTGCCGATGGTACTGTCGGGACAGTCGGTGTAGAAAAGGTTGATGAGGAGAAAGATATCAAGCTCGATAAACTTTATCTTGATATCGGTGCCTCCTCAAAGGATGAAGCAACCAAAAGGGCCAGGATAGGGGATAGTGTTGTTTATTATCCTCAATTTAATCTATCAGGTAACAGGATAATCTCCAGTTATCTAGATGACCGGATCGGTTGTATTGTCCTGATTAAGGTACTTGAAGAACTGAAAGAGTCACCCCATGACATCTATTTTGTCTTTACCGTCCAGGAGGAGGTAGGCTTAAGGGGGGCCAGAACTGCCGCCTATAAGATTGAGCCCGATCTGGCAATAGCCGTTGATGTGACGGCAACCGGTGATACCCCTAAAGCACCTACTATGGCCGTTTCCCTCGGGGATGGAGCAGCAATCAAGATTAAGGATTCGGCAAGTATTACCCATCCCATGATCAAGGAGCTCTTAATTTCTACCGCTGAGAAATATAATATTAAATACCAGCTGGAGGTCCTGGAGCGCGGCGGTACCGATGCCGGTTCTATCCATTTGACAAAGGGAGGTATTCCTTCTGGAACTGTCTCCATACCAACTCGCTACATCCATTCCCCGGCTGAGATGGCAGATCTGGGTGATGTTGAAGAAAGCATCAGACTTCTAACAAAACTACTGGAAGAAGAAATAGAATAGCTTACTTTGCAGTGATTTACTCTGCAGGATATCTTTTAGCAAAGCCGTTAATTTTTTTATTTATTTTTTCTTTTAAGCAGGATTTTACTACTTCAATATAGAATAGTAATATGTATGAATATGTCCGTATATTTTTAGCTTTTACCCTGGGTAGTTGATTTTGCTAAATACGTGGCATTTAGAACAAATTGTCTTCGCCATAATATTCAATAATGTAAATTTGTTGATATCGGAAACTATGTTATCTACATAACATAGTTTCTTGGGTATTGGAAAATTGGTTTCTATTCAATTAAGAAATATAGCAAATCAATTAAACTATGAGTAGTAGAGAAGGGGGTGTATGATGCCGGGGAAGTATCTAAGGGTTTTCTTTCTGCTGATGATAGCGATTCTTCTTTTTACCTCAGCTACCTTTGCCGTTAAGCTGGAGCTCGGTGATAGGGGCCTGGAGGTCGAAAAGGTGCAGCAGTATCTATTTAATTTAGGTTATGATATTACCGTTGATGGTATTTATGGATATCATACCAGAGAGGTTGTTAAAGATTTTCAGTTAAGTAATGGGTTAACCGTAGATGGTATTGTTGGTAAAGAGACAATTGCTTTACTGGAAGAGACAGCGAAGGATATTAAGTATACGGTAAAAATGGGTGATACTTTATCTGAGCTTGCCTTGAAGTTTAATACTACTGTGGATGATATTAAAGAGGCGAACAACCTGAGATCAGATTTAATTAAGATCGGAGAGGAACTGGTCATTCCTAAAACAGGTCTTGGTGGTGGAGAAGAGGAGAGGTTATATGCCACAATCCATCATCAGGTTCAGCCGGGTGATGCCCTATCACTCCTGGCCAAGAAATATGGTACGGATATTCAGACCATAAAACTGGCTAACAACCTGCACAGTGACCGGATCTATGTTGGTGATACCCTTATCATACCGCATGTTAAAAGGGAAGTAAATAGACCCTTCCGTTTAACCAGGGGTGCTTTAATCTGGCCTGTACTGGGTAGGATTTCATCCGGTTATGGTTACAGGACCAATCCTATTAATAAGACCAGGGAATTTCATGAAGGGATTGATATAGCCGTACCGCTGGGCACCAAAATCAGGGCTGCGGCCGGTGGCACTGTAGTGCAGAGTGGCTGGGTTAAAGGTTATGGAAAGGCGATAGTCATTGATCATGGTGAAGGGGTTAGAACGTTATATGCTCATAATTCCCGCCTGCTGGTCAGGGCCGGAACCAGGGTAGAATTAGGACAGGTTATCGCCCTGGCGGGCAGTACGGGCTTAAGTACCGGCTCCCACCTTCATTTTAGTATATATGTAAACGGTAAGAGTGTTGATCCCATGAGGTATTTACCTTAAGATATGAAGGAAAGCCATAATACATTTTACGATGTGTTATGGCTTTTTTTGAGAAAAGCTCTTGACGAATATTCGAGATTATGTTACAATTTTACCAAATTTATAAGAGAAAAACATAGAAGGAGAGTAGTAGAAAGGGAAGTAATTCCAGAGAGCTATCGGTTGTTGGAAGATAGTATTACTAACTTTCGAACTCGCTCCGGAGTTGTTAATTTGAAATTTTAGTAGAATTAACCGGTTTCCTTCCGTTATAAGGCAAGAGGGATTCTATCTAAACTGTAATTTGATAGAATAACTAGAGTGGTAACGCGAAATAATCCTTTCGTCTCTAGAACCGGGGCGGAAGGTTTTTTTATTAATTGAGTAGCAAGGAGCAGGAGGAGGTTATTAAAAAATGGGAGAAGAGTTTAACATTACTATAGGTGATCTGTTGGATCAGAAGGCATCTCAATATCCCGATAATGATGCTGTTGTTTATGTAGAGGAAGATATTAAATACACTTACCAACAGTTCAGGGATATTTGTAATTTAGCGGCAAAAGGTTTTATGGGACTGGGAATTGAGGTAGGTGATCACGTAGCAGTCTGGGCTGAAAATCAGCCTGAATGGCTAATTACTCAATTTGCTACTGGTAAGATGGGCGGGATTTTGGTTACAGTTAATACTAATTATCGGGCTATGGAGTTGGAGTATCTATTAAAGCATTCTGATGCTCAGACATTGATTCTTTCTGAAGGATTAAGGGTGAGTTACCCGGAAATTTTATATGAGGTTTGTCCTGAATTGAAATATTCAAAGCCCGGCGAGTTAAGATCAAAAAATTTACCTCATCTGAAAAATGTAATATATATTGGTAAAGGGGAGGCACCGGCCGGAATGTATCACTGGAATGATGTAATAGAAGCAGGCAGAAAAATCAGTGATGCTCAACTTAAAGAACGGCAGGACAGCCTTAATCCGGATGATGTAATTAATATGCAGTATACTTCCGGGACTACTGGTTTTCCTAAAGGAGTTATGTTAACTCATAAAAATATTATAGCTGATGCAACTTATATAGCAGAATGCATGAATTTTACTTACAAAGACCGCTTATGTATTCCTGTACCTTTTTTCCATTGTTTTGGCTGTGTTTTAGGAACTTTAGCCTGCGTAACAAAAGGGGCTACTATGGTTCCGCTGGTTAAATTTAATCCGGAAACAGTTTTAAAGACAATTGAAGCTGAAAAATGTACAGCTGTACATGGAGTGCCTACAATGTTTATATCTGAATTAGAGCATCCTAATTTTGACCAGTATGATCTTAGTTCTTTACGGACCGGAATTATGGCCGGCTCCCCCTGCCCGGTAAAAGTAATGAAACAGGTAATTAATGATATGGGAGCTCGCGAGATTACCATAGCCTATGGTCAGACTGAAGCCTCACCGGTAATTACTCAAACCAGAACCGATGACCCATTGGAAAAAAGAGTTTATACAGTTGGTAAGGCTCTGCCCAATGTAGAGGTTAAAATTGTTGATCCGGATACGGGAGTGGAAGTGAAAAATGGAGTACAGGGTGAGTTATGTACTCGCGGCTTTCATGTGATGAAGGGTTATTATAAGATGCCTGAGGCTACAGAAGAAGTGATTGATGAAGACGGCTGGCTGCATACCGGGGATTTAGCGATTATGGATGAGGATGGTTATTGTAAAATTACCGGCCGGCTTAAAGATATGATTATTCGCGGGGGAGAAAATATTTATCCCCGGGAGGTTGAAGAGTATTTTTATCAGCATCCCAAAATAAAAGATGTTGAAGTAGTAGGAATTCCTGATGAAAAATATGGTGAAGAAGTAATGGCTTATATCCAGTTAAAAAAAGGGGAAGAGGCTACCCCTGATGAGATATTCGAATATTTTAGGAATCGAATTTCCTGGCACAAGATTCCCAAGATAATCGAAATCGTAGATGAATTTCCGTTAACTGCTAGTGGTAAGGTGCAGAAATATAAGCTAAGAGAAAGAGCTATTGAAAAGTATAATTTACATGATGCTGATGCTATTGAAACAGCATAAGTAAACTCCGGGGTTCACCATCTTAAATTTCCCGGTTTAAATATCAGGCCTAAATTATAACATATATTATGGACTTAACCGGCACATAAAAGCCCTGTCATATAAATTTATGATAGGGCTTTAAATCTGCAGGTAATTTAGCATTTCTCAGGAAAGAAAAACTTGTGTGTCAGAAAAGAGAACCATGACTTTTTTCAGTTTCGTGGTCTTCTTCTAAAACCCGATCATAAGTCCTGCGGTCTTTAAACTCCTCCTTCTTTCCCCGGTTCCACTGAGAGACCGGGGTTAAAAAACCCACCACCCTGGAGTAGACCTCACACTTTTGTCTTGGCATAAAATATCACTCCTTTTTAAGATTATTTTCCGTATTTCTTTTACATTATTAAAACATTGCCTTACAATTTGGTAGTATAGGCTAAAAACATTTCTTTTACTTGATGTCTGTATTTCGGTGGTACCCTTTAAGTTCTAATTTCTACCTGCTTGACATAAGGGCTGATGGCCTCTGCAAACTGTATTAATTTGGTAGGAGGAAAACCATTTACCTTCATTAATTCAGGATCTAAGGTATTGACCGGCCTGAAGTTCTGGAGATAATACTTAGCACCACTTCTGATCATTAATCCGATCTGCTTGATATCATCAATCTCATGGAGACCGGGTACTACCGTGGTCCTGAATTCATACTCAATTCCGGCCTGCCCGGTTCCGGCTTCCTTTATTAGCTCGATACTCTGTTTTATCTGATCAGATAATTTTCCCCGTCCGGTAATTACCTCATATTTGGAGAGGGGGGCCTTGACATCCATAGCAATATAGTCTAGTAGATTATTTACTATTAATCTTTTGAGAATTGCTGGGTTAGTACCGTTAGTATCAAGTTTTATTCTTAAACCGAATGCTTTTATCTCCCTGGCTAATTCTATAAGATCAGGTTGAAGTGTCGGCTCACCCCCGGTAATACTGATCCCATCGATTAATCCCTTACGTTTTTGTAAAAAACTAAGGAGGTTATCAACAGGGAAATATGTCCCTTTCTTGCTTTCCAGAGATATAAGTTCGGAATTATGGCAGTAAGGGCATTTGAGATTGCAGCCCTGGGTAAAGATTACGCTCACAATCTTTCCGGGGTATTCTATTAGGCTGGTTTTCTGGAATCCTGCTATTTTCATTACAATCCATCCTTGTTTCTGCTGGTCTTAGTGCTGATCATTATATTCCTTCTCCGCATCACATTTAGGGCAATATTCATGTTCGCCCGGCAGGTAACCGTGTACCGGGCAGATGCTAAAGGTCGGTGTGATTGTGTAATAAGGTAATCTGAAATTCTCGGCAATCCTTTTAACCAGCAGTTTAGTGCTTTCAATCGATGGCATCCTTTCACCCAGGAAACCGTGTAAGGTTGTGCCTCCGTTGTAAAGAGACTGAAGTTCATCCTGTAGCTCCAGAGCGGTAAAAATGTCATCGGTGTATCCGACGGGCAAATGGGTAGAGTTAGTATAATAGGGATCGGCTCCCTCAGCCCTAACCCGGTCTTCATTGGCAGCGATAATCCGATTGCCGAACTTCTCCTTATCAAGTTTGGCAAACCGGTAGGAGGTTCCTTCTGCCGGGGTAGCCTCCAGGTTATACATGTTATCGGTCTCTTCCTGATATTTAACTAGCCTCTCACGCATTAATTTCATAACCTTGATAGCAAATCTTCTACCTTCATCACTGCCGATATCCTTGCCCATAAAATTGAGCAGGGCTTCATTCATACCGTTGAGGCCGATGGTATTAAAGTGGTTCTGCCAGTAGTTGCCAAAGCGCTTTTTAATATTTCTTAAGTAGAATTTAGAATAGGGGTAGAGGCCGGCTTCAGTAAAACGCTCCAGGACCTTACGTTTGATCTCTAAACTCTCCTTAGCCGCATCCATCAGCTGATAGACCCTTTTTATAAAATCCTCCCCATCTCTGGCTAGATATCCGATCCTGGGCATATTCAGAGTTACAACACCGATGGAACCGGTCATAGGTGAGGCACCAAAGAGACCGCCGCCGCGCTTGCGTAATTCACGGTTGTCCAGTCTTAAGCGGCAGCAGTTGTGGGTTATATTGCCATCAGAATGAACAAAGTAATGGTTTTTCGCAAGCTCTATGTCATAGAATACCTGCTTGTAATCCAGTTTTTTATGCTGAATATCTTCTATTTCTACAACAAGGTAATCTCTTTCTGATTTTATTTCATTATTGTTCTGTTCCTTTGGTGATTTATTAAATATATCATAATCCTCTTTGATTATTAAGAGTAGATCACCTTTAGTAATATCCTTGGCCTTCTTTATAGTTATGCCATCTTCGGTAAAAACTGCTACAAGATGGTCTTTTGAAACCCTCATCGTCTTACCATCTTTAGCAGTAATATTAATCAACTCGTCATCATATACCCGCAAGAACTTATTAATTTTTACCCATTCCAGTCTGCCGGTTTCCGGGTTTAAAGAAAGGGTTTCAGGTTGTTCTTTAACTTCAAACCATTCTTCATCAAGTTGATGACCCCGATAAGTTTCAAATAATTCACCGATAGTTGTTTTTCTAATTTTCCCCTTTTCTTTAATGAAAATGCTTTCTTCAGGGAAAAGACACATTGAACGGGCATCTTCGGGTTTCATATCGGAGTTAATAAAATTACTCCAGTAGGGTATACCGTATTTGGCAGTCATTTCCCAGACAGGGTCTAGGACTTCATTGTCCCAGTCAAAATCCCTGGTAATATTATAGGTAGGGATAGGGAAGGAGAAGACCCGTCCCTTGGCATCACCCTCAAGCATTACCTCGGCAAAGGCCCTGTTTAGCATGTCCATCTCCCGCTGGAACTCGCTCAGGGTCCTGTCCATAGGCTCTCCACCGATAATTGCCGGCTGGTCGGCAATAGCAGGAGAGGGGTTCAGGTCCATAGTGATATTTGTAAAAGGGGTCTGAAAGCCAACTCTGGTCGGTACATTCATGTTAAAAACAAATTCCTGCATGGCCTGTTTGACTTCTTTGTAGGAGAGATTATCGTAATAAATAAAGGGACTTAAATAGGTGTCAAAATTAGAAAAAGCTTGAGCCCCCGCGGCTTCCCCTTGAAGTGTATAAAAGAAATTTACAATTTGCCCCAGGGCTGTTCTGAAATGTTTAGGCGGCTTACTCTCAACCTTGGTGGTCACTCCTCCAAAGCCGTTTAGTAAAAGGTCCTGCAAATCCCAGCCACAGCAGTAGACCGAGAGGAGGCTTAAATCGTGAATATGTAAGTCACCGTTGATATGTAAATCCCTGATCTCCTTAGGGTAAATCTCCTGGAGCCAGTACTGGCTGGTGATTTTAGAGGAGATGTGGTTATTAAGCCCCTGCAGGGAAAAACCCATGTTACTGTTTTCATTAACCCGCCAGTCGCTCCGGTCAAGATAGGAATCAATTACCTTAAGGGCATCACTGAAGAGCTTTTTGGTATCTCTTAATTTTGCATGCTGCTCCCGGTAGAGGATATAGGCTTTAGCAATGTCGGCATAGCCCTTTTCGATCAATATTTTTTCTACCAGGTCCTGGATTTGTTCTACAGTCGGCACACCTTTATCTTTAAAAAAGATATTTAAATAGGAGAGAACCTCCCGAGTAATCTCCTTACTAATATTAATATCTTCCCGTCCAACCGCCCTGGTCGCCTGGTAAACAGCATTTTCAATCTTTGTCTGATCAAAGGGGACCTCCCGCCCATCCCTTTTTTGCACTTTTTCTACCATTGATCTAACCTGGTTTTAGAATCTATACAACCCCATAAATAACATGGTCTTCACCAACCAGGTCTTTCACCACCTTTCTTTGAGATTATGATTTCTTTTTAAAGGGATAACTTTAATAGTTTTTTCTTAAAGAATAAATAAAACAGAATAAATAAAACGAAAAAATGTTTGTCTAATTTAATTATAATACATTTGTTCGCGAAAGTAAGGGAAATTGTAAATAAAGTTTCCTTTCAGGAATATGTAAAACAGCTGAGAAAATTTTATCTGATTAACCTTCCGCTGTCAAACCGATTAACACTATATATTGTACTTATATCTAAAACTAATACAATATATAGTATATAATTCTCCCTAAAAGTGAGAATTCCTGCCTGATTTGAACAAATTGGCTTCGCCATAATTATTTAAAAGGTACATTTGTTGATGTCGTAAATTATGCACAGAAACATCTGTGCATAATTTATTAGACATTAAAAAAATGACCTATTTGATCTATTATTTATACTTAAAGATCCTGGCAGAGATGAGTAAAGTTCACGTGCATATTTCTTGAAATTTTGTTATAATTACCTCTAGAAGTATAGTTGCTTAACCAACGGTTTGATTTTTAACCAAAATTAATAATAAATTTGTATTTTCTTTTTAAGATTGATTTCTATTTATAATCCTTGTATTAATCTATTTTTCGTAATGGAGGGAGAAAGGATGAAACTGAAATATATTTTTGGCCCGGTTATCTCGAGACGCCTCGGCAGGTCCCTGGGGATTGACCTTATCCCCTTTAAAACCTGCTCACTGGATTGTATATACTGTGAATGCGGAAGAACAAATAGTCTTACCAGGGAAAGGAAGGAGTATGTTCCAACAGATGAGGTGATAAATGAGTTAAATAACTATTTAAGCACCTCGCCCGAACTCGACTATTTAACCTTTTCCGGCTCCGGTGAGCCGACACTGCACAGCGATATCGGAAAGATAATTAATTTCCTTAAAGATAATTACCCCCAGTATAAAGTAGCTCTCTTAACAAACGGTACCCTTTTTACGGATAAAAACGTGATTGCAGAGGTGAAGAGAGCTGACCTGATAGTGCCATCCCTTGATGGTGTTTCAGAGGAGGTCTTTTCGAAGATAAACAGGCCGGTTAATAATATTACTTCGCAGGAGATAATCAGTGGCCTGGAGAATCTAAGAAAGGAATATCCGGGAGAGATCTGGCTGGAGATCTTTATTGTCCCGGGGATAAATGATAAAGAAAAAGAATTGAGGCTTTTTAAAGAAACTATAGCCAGGATTAGGCCGGATAAGGTGCAGTTAAATACCCTGGATAGGCCGGGAACCGAAACCTGGGTCAGACCGGTCCCGGAAGAAAAACTCAGGTCAGTAACCGGTTTTCTCGGTGACAAAGTAGAGATAGTAACTTAGAATGTCATAAAAGACCATAATATTTTAGTTGACCGGTTTTTTTGAAAAATGCCCTTGACATTATAAGATAAAGATGTTAATATATTAAGCGTCACAAGAAAAAGTGTCGTAGAAAAGTGAGCCATTAGCTCAGTCGGTAGAGCACCTGACTTTTAATCAGGGTGTCGGAGGTTCGATTCCTCCATGGCTCACCATTAACGCGGGGTGGAGCAGTCCGGTAGCTCGTCAGGCTCATAACCTGAAGGTCGGCGGTTCGAATCCGCCCCCCGCAACCATTTATTTCATGGGCAACTTTGCTATTTTAAGTTCCTATGTAAAAAATCAATTTAATACGGTTATGATCCCCGGAAGGGGCGAGTGGTGAGATAGCTCAGTTGGTAGAGCAGTGGACTGAAAATCCACGTGTCGGCAGTTCGATTCTGCCTCTCACCACCATTTTTTTATTGTCTAATTAATATCCTAAAATTAATATCGAGTTGATTTAGAAATTAGGCAATTCATTGATAGCCTCTTTCTTTTGCTCTATATCGGTGTGGGTGTAGATCTGAGTTGTGGAGATATCGGCATGACCCAGCAGGTCCTGAATGATCCTGATATCTTTGGTCTTATGATAGAGAATCGAGGCAAAGGTATGGCGCAGTTTATGCGGGGTAATCTTGCGGGAATTTCTTACCCCTGCCATCCGGGCATATTTTTTCACCATCTGCTGAACCGCCCTGACACTGATTCTTCTGCCGTAGCGGGAGAGAAAGAGGGCGGATTTAGCGTCTTCATCCTTGATCTTAATCTCCTTCCGTTCCGGGATATAATCCCTGATGGCCTCAATTACATCATGATGTAAGGGTAGGTTACGCTCCTTATTTCCCTTGCCGTAGAATTTAATCGACTGAGTCTCAAAATCAATATCATCTATATTGAGATTGACCAGCTCCGATACCCTTAAGCCCGCATATAAAAATAGCTTGACTATAGCCAGGTCACGTTTTTGATTGATACTGCCGTATCTTTTGATTGTTTCCACATACCTCCGGGCATCATCGAGTTTTAAGTAGATAGGCTCGGCCCTGATCTCGGTTTTGCTTGCTTCGATCGTTACGGCCGGATTGGTTTCAATATACTCGTATTTAAAGAGGTAATTGAAAAAGGAACGGATAGAGTAGAGTTTACGGTTCCGGGTAGCCGGTGTATTTTCATCAACCAGGATGATATCCCCCAAAAACTCAGCCACCTCATATTTGCTTATCTCCTCAACATTAAAATCCTCGCTAAAGTTAAGTTTATCAACCAGGTAATTATAGAAAAGGTTAAGATCCATACCATATTCCTTGATGGTTAAAGGGGAGTATCCCCGTTCAACTGCCAGGTATTTTTTGAAACTCTCAACCGCTTTCAGAAACTTCATGGAATAACCCCTCCCGGTATCCACTTATAATTCCGATAGTTCGCTCAGTAGTATAAAATTGGGTAATTTCTTCAGTAGTATAATTCTATAAAAAGAATATTAATCCTTCTTCTGCTTTTTACTACGTGGCACTCCTATTAGATTACATTAAGGTTGCCGCATGCTAACAGTCTATAATATTAAATGGAGCTATAGTCTTGGAAAAAATTAAGAAAAAAGAGGATTTTTTCGGTAATAAGCATAATATATATATTAGAAAATATACATTGCTGTATATTTATACAGGAATGTAAATTTTAAATATGGGGGGAAGATGCGATATGAAGAAAAGGGTAATTATTATGGGTGCTGCCGGCCGGGATTTTCATAATTTTAATACCTATTTCCGTGATAATGATGACTATGAGGTGGTGGCCTTTACGGCAACCCAGATTCCGGATATCGAGGGAAGAAAGTACCCTGCGGTACTGGCCGGAGAAAATTATCCTGATGGGATTCCGATCTTACCGGAGGATAATCTATTCGAGCTAATTAAGGAACATAAGATTGATGAGGTTGTCTTTGCCTACAGTGATGTGATGCACGAATATGTGATGAGCAGAGGTTCTCAGGTTATAGCTGCAGGGGCCGATTTCCGTTTAATGGGGAGTAAAACTACCATGCTGGAAGCAAAGGTTCCTGTTATTGCTGTCTGTGCCGTACGTACCGGTGTCGGTAAGAGCCAGACGACCAGAAGAGTCTCCGATATATTGAATAAGATGGGAAAGAAGGTTGTTGTTATCCGTCACCCCATGCCTTACGGTGACCTGGCTAAACAGGCTGTGCAGCGTTATGAGGACTATGATGATATGGATAAACATGACTGCACCATTGAAGAGAGGGAGGAGTACGAACCCCATATCGACAGGGGCAATATCCTCTATGCCGGTGTTGACTACGGGAGAATTCTTAAAGAAGCAGAGAAGGAGGCCGATGTAATCCTCTGGGATGGCGGCAATAACGATATGCCTTTCTATAAACCTGATCTGATGATCACCCTGGTCGACCCCCACCGCCCGGGCCATGAGCTGAGATATTTTCCGGGAGAGACCAATCTCAGGATGGCGGATGTTTGCGTTATCAATAAGGTTTCGACTGCCTATCCGGAGAATGTGGAAAAAGTCAGGGAGAATATCAGAAGGGCCAATCCGGAAGCCAGAATCGTTGAGGCCGCTTCCCCGATCTTTGTCGATAAACCCGAGATTATTTCAGGTAAAAAGGTACTGGTAATTGAAGATGGCCCGACCCTTACCCATGGAGAGATGAAATACGGAGCCGGCGCAATTGCAGCCAGAAAGTTCGGGGCTGCAGAGCTGATTGACCCCAGATCCTATGCAGTCGGTTCAATTAAGGATACTTTTGCTAAATATACTCACCTCTCCGATATCTTACCTGCAATGGGTTACGGCAGAAAACAGATGAAGGAGCTGGAGCAGACGATTAAAAATGCTGAATGTGATACAGTTGTCATCGGGACCCCCATCGATTTAAGGAGAATCATCAAGTTCGATAAGCCGGCGACCAGAGTGAGGTATGAACTACAGGAGATCGGTAAACCCGACCTGGAAGATATTATTGGCGAACTAAATCTTTAGAAAATTTGCTGTTATGCCATTGATAATGGAGTTAATTATGTAGATACTGCCTGGCCCTATCATAAAGGTAACAGTGAATTACTAGTTGCCGCGCCAGGTCTTTTTTTTAACCTTAATTCTCTTTATCTTAATTACAGATATATTCCTTTAACCTTCCGGCTAGTTTTTCGGTAATCCGGGCACTGATCAGAATTTCATTGTTTGAATACTTTTCCTGATATACTTCTCCCTGCCGGTGGAGTTTATCAACCCAGTGGGCCTCATTATAGGGTATCTTTAAGTTGACGGTGGTCATCTCTGCCAGCAGGATATCGGAGATTTTGGCGATTAAGTCATCCCGTCCTTCACCCGTCAGAGCGGAGATGGTAACACTTTCCGGATAGCGGATTTCCAGTTCAAATAGTTTATCATCATCGATTAGATCGGCTTTATTAAAAACCAGTAGCGTCATTTTATTCAATACCCCAAGATCGCTTAAGACCTGATTGACCACCTTTATCTGTTCTTCCATCTTGGGGTGACTGGAATCAACCACATGCAGCAGTATATCGGCTTTTTTAACCTCTTCCAGGGTCGCATTAAAGGAAGCGATTAACTGGTGAGGTAGCTTTTTGATAAAACCGACGGTATCACTGATGATAACCTGCCTGCCGGTAGGAAGGACTACCTTACGCAGGGTGGAATCCAGGGTAGCGAAAAGCTGGTCAGCAACCTTCGTATTGGCCTCTGTTAGCAGATTCATCAGGGTTGATTTACCGGCATTAGTATAACCAACCAGGGTTATCAGCGGATCCTTTCTTCCCTTGCGCTGTACCTTCCGGCTGCGGCTAACATCCTCTAATTCCTTCTTTAATTTATGAATCCTGTTCAGAATCCTGCGCCTGTCTACTTCCAGTTTGGTTTCACCGGGACCACGGGTTCCGATTCCACCGCCAAGTCTGGATAGTTCAGTGCCACGGCCAGTTAATTTTGGTAACAGGTACTCCAGCTGGGCCAGCTCAACCTGTATTTTACTTTCCCTGGTATGGGCATGCTGGGAAAAGATATCCAGGATTAACTGGGTGCGATCAATGATCTTTATTTCCAGACTTTCCTCCAGATTTCTAAACTGGGCAGGTGATAATTCATTATCGAAGATGACTACATTTGCCCCGGTTGCTGATACCGCCTCTTTCAGCTGGTTCAGCTTGCCGGTACCGATATAATAGCTGGCATTAATCTTATCTCCCCGGTGAAAGATCTCTCCCAGAACAGCAACTCCTGCAGTTGAAGCAAGTCTGGCCAGTTCCTTTATATCTTCCCTGATATCACCGACCAGTATGGCCTTTTCCTTACAGGTCTCCGGCTGCCGGGTATTAACAGGATCTAATATACTTATAGCTCATCCCTCCAATATTCTGAATATAGTAAATTATACACGATAAATTTTCTGAAGTCAAATAATACAAACCTAAAAAATATGGTCTTTAGAGCAATTTGTTTTTCTCAGAAAAAAAGGAATATGCCAGCAGAACTTGAATTATATTATAGGGGAGGTGTTTTTAAGTTGCCTGAATTAGTCCTTTATTATTTTGAGAGTTGTCCTTTCTGTCAGAAGGTGTTAAGGTATCTTAAGAAAAGAGGAATTGAGGTTACTTTAAAAAATACCCATCAGGATCAGGAGGCAAAGAAAGAGCTGATTGAGGTTGGGGGGAAATATCAGGTCCCCTGTCTTTTTATTGATGGTGAGCCACTATATGAGTCCGATGATATCATCCAGTGGTTTGAGGATAATTATTAAGGGCTACGGGGGTTAAGTTAATGTTCAGAACCGAGCAGAGGTTATATGACCTGGCAAAACAGGGTTTATATAGAAAATTAATAGAATTTTCAAACCAGGAAAGATTTAGTTATCATTTGGAAGAGCTATATAATACCTTCTGTGAGGCCTTCAATTTAAATCCAACCCAGAGTTTAACAGAGCTGGAGTATTTGCTGATGACCGATATAGGTCTTTTTGATCTCCCGCTGGAAGATAAACGGACCCTGGTTGAAGTATTTTTTCAGGAAAAGGCAGGGGATATTTCTGAGATGGAGCGGGAGGTATTGAAGGGTTTTTTAAACCTTCCTTTAAATCTCTACGAGGTTGGAGAAAGGAGAAGAGACGGACTCAACCTGCAGGGGTTATTATCAGATGAGAGTTACTTTCTTAAGATTAAAAAGGAGCCCGGTGAGGGGACTGAGAAAGGAAAGATTTTTATTGCCAGGATTACCCGCATAGGTTATGAGTTCCAGACGGTGGGTGCCTATTTACATATGCCGGCTGTGTTTAAGAAGGTAGTTCTGGACCTAGTTAACGGTTATTTCAGAAATTACCAAAAGAGGGTTTATCAAAAGGAGAACAGAACTCCCACCCTCGGGGAATTCTTAAAAGACTCCGTCTTTGAAATAATCTCAATACCAGAGGAGATACGTTCACTTCTCCAGGATGGCAAACGGGATTTTGAGCTCTATCAATCTTACTTTAAGGTAAAAAGCCGCAGTTTTATCAGGGAAGTACTGCTAAAGACACCGCAGATAATCTGTAAGGAACGTACTCAGGACCAGGATCATTTAATCTGGATGGGTAAAGGCGCCAGGGAAAAGGTATACGGTTCATTAATCCTCACAGAGGATTTCCTTATCTTAAATACCACCAGCCGTTTTCAGCTTAAGAGGGGTAAGGAGATGATCAATAAATTAGCCGGTATTGCTGTAATTCATCATCGGGATTTTATTAAGTCATGAAGAAAAACCCCGGATGGGGTTTTTCTGCCAGGGTTTTTGTCTGTAGCTTTTTTCTATTTAAGTCTATTGATTCTTTTCAAAGGCCAGGAGAATAATCTGTTCATCGGGGTTTTTGCCGTTGTTCAAATCGGCTTCTAGTTGCTGGATTTTTTTTAAGTCTTGTTGATTGAGATTACTAAAATCATATCCATTTATACTCAGATCAATCACCTCTCTCCTTTTATAAGTAGTTTCCCATTAATGAAGTTAGTTTATTCAGATTAATTATAAACTATCAGTTAAAAGAAAATATATTAAATAAATGCAGGAAAATAGGAGAATTTTATAGAATTTATTAATTAATAGATGGAAAATATCTTTTAATGGAGGAAGTTTGCTAATGGAATGGCTTACCGGGACTCTTAAAATTGATTTTCTAACCGCTAATAATAATTACCTTCTGGTAGATATATATATATATTTAATACTTGGGGTTCTGCTGGTGGAGATTATCTATTTAATTAAAATTAATCTTGAACTGAGTAAAATAAGGACCAGGATTGACCGGCACGAGTTGGAAAAGGATAATTTTCTAAAGGAATTAATTGATGAGTATCGGGAAATGTTAACTAGTAACCGGGATAAAATAGAGACAGATTCTTTTATCAGGGCCTATTTTGCCAGAAGAAAGAGCAGGCTGCTTAAGGGGGCCAGCTTTGTACAGCGGAGCGGACCTATCTTTGTTTTACTGGGTTTTTTGGATGGGTTTATTACGCTGCTTATTCCACTGCTGGGCTTGGATTTATCAGGGCTGATGGGTTTTAAGGACCTTTTCGGGAGATTTTCCCCTCTATTTCTGGCATTGAAGGCGGCTTTTTATTCCGTACTTATTGGAGTTGCCTGTGCCATTATCATTAATCTGCTTAACAGGTTCTGGAATACAGAGGAAAATCTAACTGCTATAAGAGCCGGCTTAAAGGATTATCTGGAAAAGCAGGTTAAACCGGAGACAAGTTTAGAGAACCGGCAGATGGAGGCAATTAACACTTTGATTAATACAATTGAAAACGGTTTTACGAAAATAGAGGATCTTCTGGAGGATGCCTTTATTGATTCTATCGGTGAAATTGAAGAGACACTCAGGGAGATACATAAATTATTCAAGCAGTCCCAGGAACTATCGGAGGATCTTAAGCTTATTAAGGATATTGATTTTCATAACCGGAAGGTACATTCAGTCCTGAAACAGATTGCCTCCGTTTCCAGTAAAAATTCCCTGCTGGAATATTCGGAGAAAAAGAAGGCTGAACTTTAATTTTTAATAATTATATACAGAAATAGGAGGGAATAATGGAAGACTATCTGGTAAGAGCACTGACAACCAATAAAGAGATCAGAGCCCTGGCAGTTAGGTCAACCGGTGTAGTAAATCAGGCCCAGAGGGCTCATCAGACTACCCCGGTAGCAACCGCGGCCCTGGGGAGGGCCTTAAGCGGGGCTCTGTTAATGGGGGCGATGATTAAGTCCGGAGATGAGGTTGGACTGCGTATCGTCGGTGATGGCCCTTTAAAGAGGATAATTGTGGAAGCAAACTATTATGGTGAAACCAGGGGTTATGTCGGAAATCCCCAGCCCGATTTAATGATCAATGAGCAAGGCAAACTGGATGTAGCCAGGGCGATCGGGAAGGGTCAGCTCTTTGTGACCAAGAGAATAGGTAGGGAAGAGCCCTATGAAGGCAGCGTTCCCTTGGTTTCGGGCGAGATCGGCGATGATCTCACTTACTATTTTACCCAGTCGGAGCAGACACCCTCGGCTGTAGGACTGGGAGTGTTGGTTGATACGGATCTCTCCGTTAAGGCTGCGGGTGGGTTTGTCATCCAGCTCCTGCCCGGGGCAACTGAAGAGACTATCTCCCGTTTAGAAGATAACTTAGCGGGGATCAAATCGGTAAGCCGGTTAATAGAGGAGGGACTGAGTCCTGAAGAGCTGCTGGAGAAATTGCTGGCGGGTTTTGACTTCAGGATCCTCGCCAAAAGGGAGGTTATCTTCAAGTGTAAGTGCAACCGGGAGAGAACAAAGGAGCTCCTGATAAGCCTCAGCCCAAAGGAGTTACAGGAAATACTGGAAGAAGAGTATAAGATTGAAATTAAGTGTCACTTCTGTGGAGAGACCTATCATTTTAACCGGGAGGAGGTTGAAGAGGTCCTGCAGGGGGAAGATGGTTAATAATATATGCTGGCCCATGAGTCTTGTAATAAGACAACTTTTATTTCATTGCCGCTATTTTATTGCCGCAAGGTTCACGAGAAGGGTCGGCGGGAAAAGCTTAATATATATTATATTGTTGCAAAGGTAAGGTTATGTAATAAATTTTTCAAAGGAGATGATGGAAAATGGATAATTTTACTTATCAGAATGCGACAAAGGTAATTTTCGGAAAGGATACCGAAAAACAGGTGGGTGAGGAAACCAGCAGATATGCTGATAGGGTCCTTCTCCATTATGGTGGAGGGAGTATTAAAAAATACGGGCTCTATGATAAGGTGGTAAATTCTTTAAAGGAGGCCGGAGTTGAGATTGTTGAACTCGGTGGGGTTCAACCGAATCCACGCCTGAAACTGGTCAAGGAAGGAATAGAGCTCTGCCGGAAGGAGGGGCTTGGATTTATCCTGGCCGTAGGTGGAGGTAGTGTTATTGATTCTGCCAAGGCTATTGCCCTCGGAGTACCTTATGATGGTGATGTCTGGGACTTTTATACCGGTAAGGCTGAAGTCAAGAAAGCACTTCCCCTCGGTGTTGTCCTGACTATCCCGGCAGCAGGAAGCGAGACCAGCCCGGGATCGGTTATCACCAAGGAGGAGGGCTGGTATAAGCGGCCCGTCAACCATGATTTGCTCCGCCCGCAGTTTGCAATTTTAAATCCCGAGATCAGCTTTACCCTTCCGGATTACCAGACCGCCTGTGGAACGGCCGATATTATGGCCCATGTTATGGAGAGGTATTTCACAAATACGGCAAATGTTGATCTCACAGATAGGTTATGTGAATCGACTTTAAAGACAATGATCAAGAATGTACCTATAGTACTGGAAAACCCGGAGGATTATGACGCCAGGGCTGAAATTATGTGGGCTGGAACGGTAGCTCACGGTGGTTTGCTGGGAACCGGCAGGGAAGAGGACTGGGCCTCCCATGATATCGAACACGAGCTCAGCGGGATTTACGATATTCCTCACGGAGCAGGTCTGGCAGTTATTTTCCCGGCCTGGATGAAGTATGTTTATAAGCATGATCTGAAGAGGTTTGCTCAGTTTGCCGTCAGGGTCTGGAATGTTGAACCTGATTTCAACAATCTGGAGAGGACTGCACTGGCAGGAATAGAACGACTGAAGGAATTTTTCAGCTCTATCGGGCTTCCGGTAACACTGGGTGAACTGGATATTCCCGATGATAGGCTGGAAGAGATGGCTGAGAAATGTACTGAAAACGGTCCCGTCGGCAATTTCGTGAAATTGTATAAGGAGGATGTACTGAAGATATATAAAATGGCCAGGTAATTGGATTTAGCCTGAAGGTTGGTTATTTAAACACCCATTTTAGTTATTCCCGGGCAAAGTGGGTGTTTTTTTCTAAACCTAAGCATAAAGAAATGAGGGGTAGAAATTGTCACAGGATTTCAGGCAGGGGGTAGGCTTTTCCCACCAGTTATTCAAAGAGCATATTAAAAAAGGGGCGATTGTCATCGATGCTACAGCCGGAAACGGTCATGATACCCTATTTCTGGCGAAACTGGTTGGCCCGGAGGGACAGGTTCTGGCCTTTGATATTCAGGAGCGGGCCATCCGCCGCACGGAGGTGCTGCTGGAGAAGGAAGGGATATCTGACCGGGTACGGCTAATTCAAGATGGCCATGAAAACCTGGGGGATTATCTAAACACTTCCGTCGATGGTATCCTCTTTAATCTTGGCTACCTGCCCGGGGGAGATAAGGAGATAATAACCCGGCCCGAAACCACCCTTAAGGCGGTTAAATCGGGTCTCAGGCTGCTTAAACCCGGCGGTCTCATGGCCTTGGTTATCTATTCCGGCCATCCAGGCGGCAGGGAGGAAAAGGAGGCCCTGCTAAAGTATGCTGTTTCCCTGGATTATCAAGAGTATAATGTTCTGCATTATCACTTTGTCAACCAGTTTAAGGCCCCTTCCGAGGTACTGGCTATCAAAAAGCGTAGCAATTTGAGATAATAAGAAGGATATAGGAGCTGGGTCTGCAGATGGAGAGATACTACCGCTATTCAAAATATCTACGGGAAAAATACGGGGTAAAAACCTATAAATTGCCGGTTAATCTACCCGTAACCTGTCCCAACCGGGATGGCCTCCTCAGTGAGGAAGGATGTGCCTTCTGCGGTGAAAAGGGGGGAGGTTTTGATAACCTTCCTTCTTCAGTCTCTGTCAAGGAGCAGTTAATTAAAACTAAAGAATATATCGGTGAGAAATACGGAGCGGAGAAGTTTATTGCCTACTATCAGACCTTTACCAGTTCCTATCTGCCCCTGGATAAACTGCTTGAATATGTAGCCCCGGCTCTGGAAATTAATGATATAGTCGAGGTTTCGATTTCGACCCGGCCGGACTGTATTAATCAGCATTATTTAAAGAACTTAAAGGATTTTATTGACAAAAACTCTAAAGGTGTCAATCTCAGCCTCGAGCTCGGACTGCAGACGGTAAATTACCGCACCCTGAAGGAAATAAACCGCGGACATACCCTGGCTGAGTTTATCGATGCTGTCCTGACAGCCAGAAGTAATAATGTGGAAGTCGGGGTTCACCTGATCCTTAACCTGCCGGGGGATAATAAGATTGATGCCATTGAGAATGCTAAGGTACTGTCAGCCCTGAAGGTTGACAATGTAAAGTTACATGCCCTTTACATCCGTGAAGGGAGTGATTTTGCCGGGAGGTATAAAGAGGGGAAACTTGAGATTATCTCTATGGATGAGTATATCGAAAGGGTGATTACCTTTCTGGAGTACCTTGACCCCAAAATAGCTGTTCAGAGATTACTGGGGAGGGCACCGGAAGAGAATAGCCTTTTTGTAAACTGGGACCATAGCTGGTGGAAGATTCACCAGCTAGTTCTTCAGGAGATGAAGGTAAGGGATACCTTTCAGGGTAAGAAATTTAACTATCTGCAGGGAAAGTGTTTGCAGAAGTTCATTTAATAGATACTACAGGAATTTTCTTTTTGAAAACTACAAATAGATGTTTCCGATTCAGTAGAAATTATTGAATAGTTCATCATTTATTAGGCATTTGGGAGGGGAGATTATGTTAAATATTGCCGTTATCGGTGTTGGAGGGGTAGGGGGTTATGTAGGTACCAAGCTGGCTAAGAGATTTTCAACCGGTGAGGAAGCCGGTATTTATTTTATCGCCCGGGGCAGGCACCTTGAGGTAATTAGAGAAAAGGGTTTAACCCTGAAGTCAGCAGATGCCGGTAAGAGCGGTAGGATTACCTGCCGGCCGGTCGATGCAACCGATCAAATCAGCAAACTTCCTGAGATAGATATTTTTATTATTGCTGTTAAAGGTTATGACCTCGATAATGTTGCAAGGGAGCTAAAAGGAGCTGTACATAATGACACGGTTATTTTGCCCCTGCTTAACGGTGCTGATATCTATGAGAGGCTGCGTGAAGAGATCACCGGCGGGATTATCCTCCCGGGCTGTATCTATATCTCTTCCCATATTAGTGAGCCCGGAGTCATAGAACATACAAGCAAAATTGCTAAAATAATCTTCGGCAGGGATCCTGAACATTCCGAATTTGTTCCTGAGGATTTGATTAGGATATTCTCGGAAGCCTCAATTGATTATGATTTTAAGGATGATGCTTCCGAAGCTATCTGGACCAAGTACATCTTTATCGCCAGCTTTGCCCTTATTTCCGCCTGTTATAACAAAACTATCGGGGAGATTCTGGAAGATGGTGTTTTAAAGGAAAGGGTTATTGGAATTATGGAGGAGATTTATTTGATTGCGGAGAGGAAGGGTATCGGCCTTCCGGATAATATTATTGAGGATATCCTTAAAAAGGCCTCTACCTTTGATTATCATACGCAGACCTCCTTACAGAGGGATATTAGCCAGAATAAAAGGAAGAATGAATTGGATATCTTCGGGGGGACTATTATCAGGCTCGGAGAAAGACTGGGTATAAATACTCCTATTACGGCAGAAATTTATCGCAGGTTAAAACCGGATAGATGAGGTTCCGGAGGTGTGGGAGCCGTATTTTGAGAACTTATCTGACCGGGCATAAATGTTGACATTACAGTAATGATAAAATATAATAAATAATGTTAGCAAATAAGTCCTTAAATACTAAAATAAAAATAAATCTAATAATATAGATAATAAAGGAGGTTATCCTGTGGGGCTTTTAGGATTAGATATAGGTACAACCGGATGTAAGGCAACTATTTTTGATTATCAGGGAAATGTCCGGGCAACTGCTTACAGGGAATATGCCCTGGAAAATCCAAGACCAGGCTGGGAGGAATTAAACCCTGATAAGGTCTGGCAATCCGTAAAGGAGGTAATAAAAGAGTCGGTTAGTGGGTATCGGGGGACTGAGATTAAAGCCATTAGCGTTTCTTCCTTCGGTGAAGCGGCTGTCCCGGTAGATAGGAAAGGAAATATTCTACATAACAGTATTATGTATGTTGATAAGAGGGGTGAAGAGGAGGTTGGTTATCTAAGGGAAAAGCTCGGTGAGGAGAAGGTTCTGCAGATTACCGGAGCTGCCATTCATCCCATGTATTCTATTGGTAAGCTGATGTGGCTGAAAGAACACCACTGCGATGTCTATCAGAAAACCTGGAAGTTCCTTCTTTATGCCGAATTTATCCTTTATAAACTGGGAGCTGCCCCCTGTATAAACTATACACTGGCTGCCAGAACCCTGGCTTTTGATGTCACGAAATTGGAATGGTCTGACGAGATATTGGACTGTGCCGGGATCGATAAGGACAAGCTACCGGAACCAGTGCAGTCAGGAACCGTAGTTGGTGAAGTCTCTAAAACCATCGCTGAGGAGCTCGGCCTGCCCCAGGGTGTTTTACTGGTTGCCGGTGGACATGATCAGCCCTGTGCTGCCCTGGGTGCCGGGATAATCAGGAGTCACCTTGCGGTGGATGGAATGGGTACCACCGAGTGTATCACCCCTGCCTTTGACAGGCCCATCATTTCTGATAAGATGGCTGAATCTAATTTTGTCTGCGTTCCCCATGTAAAGGAGGATATGTATGTTACCTATGCCTTTACTTTTACCGGGGGTAGTATACTGAAGTGGTATCGCAATAATTTTGGCTTTGAAGAGAGGCAGGAGGCGGAAAAGAAGGGACTTGATGTTTATGATCTTCTGATCGGGAAGGCCGCTAAGGAGCCAACGGATATATTTATCTTACCCTATTTCGCCGGAACCGGAACCCCCTATATGGATACCGGGGCCACCGGGATGATTCTGGGACTGACCCAGGAAACCACTAAAGGTGAGGTTATCAGGGCGATCCTGGAAGGAATCACTTATGAAATGGTGTTCAACCTGGAGTGTTTAGAGCGGGCAGGTATAGAGATAGAGGAACTGAGGGCAGTTGGCGGAGGAGCAAAATCAGAGTTCTGGTTGCAGCTTAAGGCTGATATGATGGGGAAAAAGGTTGTCTCCCTGAATGTATCTGAGGCCGGCACCCTGGCAGTTGCTATGCTCGCCGGAACCGCCAGCGGTGTTTATAAATCCCTGGAGGATGCGGTAGATAAACTCGTAAAGGTTAAAAAAGAGTTTTATCCCGATGAAAAGCTCCATCAGATATATATGGAGAAGTATCAGACATATAAGAAGATTTATCCGGCATTAAAAGAAATTATGCAGTGAGGTAGGCATTAATTTAAAGAGGGAGTGATAAGATGAAGATAGCAGTTGCCGGACATATCTGTCTGGATATTATACCGGAATGGAACAGGGGAGGAATAGAGTCAATTATTCCCGGTCAACTCCTGGAAATGGATGGTATTACGTTTTCAACAGGTGGGGCCGTTGCCAATACAGGTCTTGCTCTAACAAAACTCGGGATAGATACTACTCTGGTAGGTAAGATCGGTGATGATGCCCTTGGGTCGATTATCCTGGATGTCCTGCAGGAGGTAAAAGAAGATATTACCGGGAATATGATTATAAGTCAGGGGGAAACTTCATCATATACCATAGTCCTGAATCCACCCGATACCGATCGGATATTTCTGCATTTTCCGGGTCCTAACCAAACCTTTAAGGCTGATGATATCACCTATGCAGATCTCGAGGGTATAGATATCTTCCACTTTGGTTACCCACCCATCTTAAAGCAGTTTTATGAGAGTAGTGAGCTGGTCAGAATGATGAAACGGGTCCGGGAGATGGGTATTATAACCAGCCTGGATATGTCTCTGCCCGATCCCGAGTCTCCGGCGGGAAAACTTGACTGGCAGGAGTACTTAAAAAATGTTTTACCCTATGTTGATCTCTTTCTACCCAGTATAGATGAACTGCTCTATATGCTAGATACCGGAGTACAGGATTTTATGAATAAAGATGGTAGTCTTAATATAGCACTGTTAGCAGAAATAGGAAATAAGCTCCTGGAATGGGGGGCAAGGGTGGTTGCCATTAAACTCGGTGATCAGGGATTATACCTCCGGACTGGTAATTTAACTAATTCTGTAGGCGGTAAGGAGGATAACCCTCTATTAAAATTGGCCGACCCTGAGAAATGGTCCAATAGACAGATTTTATCTCCCTGTTTTTCCACTAAAGTAGTGGGAACGACAGGTGCAGGAGATACTACTATTGCCGGATTCCTGGGTAAATTTCTGGAAGGGGTGACTCCGGAGGAGGTAGTAACCGTAGCAACCGCTGTTGGTGCTTTCAGTGTAGAGGCAGTAGACGCCACCGGCGGTATTAAACCGCTGTCGGAGGTAAATCAGAGGCTGGAAAAGGGCTGGAACCGTTTGCCTGTCAAGATTAAAGATGAGGCCTGGAGATATGACGGTGAATCAGGTCTGTGGATTCGGGAATAATTTGATTTCTTGAGTTTAATCTATGCTTTTAGCCTTTTAATTATCTTGAATTAGCTCCCTTTAGGGGAGCTTTTTTAGCTTAAATCTACCTTGATTATTCTTTGAAGAAACAATCATTTTCAAAGGACTGAAAATTAAAAATAAAAAAACTTTAATATAAAAGCAGGAATTTTTGAATCTGTATAGCTATATATTTAGATCAATGTATACATAACATAAATCTTACATTATATATTAGTACCTGGTTCGTTACTGCAAACTAAAAAGGGAGATATAACAATGCTCGGTGGAGTAGCATATAATGTAGAAGACCGGGACTTTTGTCAAATATCATATCTGCGGGGATGCAGCCCACCTGCTTGAAGAGATCAGGGAAATGAAGGCCAATATCGTTAATATCGACCAAAAGGTGGATCTACGGAAGGCCTGTGAAGTGCTAGATACAACCTGTATTAAAGGAAATCTTGACCCGACCGGCCTGCTCTTAAAAGGAACCCCGGAGGAGATTAAAGAGGAGGCCGGAAGATGTATTAAAATTGGCGGCCGGGGATATATTTTGAGTCCCGGCTGTGAACTGTCCCGGGATACACCTTATGAAAACCTGAAGGCCCTGGTAGAAGCAGCAAGAATTTATTAGTACTAAAGAACTGTATAAGCTTTGATAGAAGATAAAAAGTACATAGTAAACCGAACTGCCCACAGGTGTAATGCCTGTGGATATTTTTTCCTGAGATATATGTACATTTTGCAAGGAATTATCCGAAATTTACTTTTACCACCCAGTTATTATTTTCCGAAAAATTTTATCAGGTATAATTAACAGTTATGATTTCTAATTTTACAGGCAGGATTTATAACCTTAGTTCCAGAAATATAAAAATATTACTCCTCCAACTAATTGACATTCCCGAACAAATGTATTAAAATAATAGAGATTACAGATATATATTTACATATATCAAAGGGGGTTTAAAGAATAAATTGGCCTTCAGCTATAATATTCAATAAACGAAATTTATTAATGCCGGCACCTATGTTATCCATATTATATAGTTGCCTGGACATTAAAATTAGACCGACAGAAAGGAGGAAACCTGTGAAAAAATCCGATAATCTTAAGATTATATGGATTTGAGTAGCAGGAGACTTAAGTGCGATTACTACATACAGCCGACTGGCACCTCGGCAAGCATCTCGAGGGACAGAGTAGACTTAAGGAGCAGGAAGATTTTATCGATGAGCTGGTTGAGATTGCTGATGAGCACAATGTCGAGCTGATTCTGGTCAGCGGGGATATCTATGATACCTTTAATCCCCCGGCAGAGGCGGAGAAGTTATTCTTCCGGGCCATGAAGGATCTTTCCCGGGATGGCGAGAGAGTAATTATTATTGTTTCCGGGAATCACGATAGCCCGGACAGGTTAATGGCCTCCTACCCGCTTGCCTATAATCAGGGAATAATTATCCTGGGTACTCCGCAGTCAAGTGTGGTTCCGGGAAGGATAGGGAAGCATGAAATAGTTGACGGCGGGAGGGGGTTTCTAGAGCTTGAAATTAACAGTGAGCGGGTGGTTATCCTCACTTTACCCTTCCCTTCTGAAAAGAGGCTTAATCAGGTTTTAAGCGAATCGAGTGAAGAGCGGGAGCTCCAGCAAAAATACTCGGTGAAGGTCGGGGAGATCTTCAGCGAGCTGGAGTCAAAATTCAGGGATGATACGATTAATATCGCCATCAGCCACCTTTTTGTTGCCGGGGGTGATACCTGTAAATCGGAGAGGCCAATTCATGTCGGCGGCGGACTGACCGTCCACAGTGAGCACCTGCCTGAACGCTCGCAGTATACTGCCCTCGGTCATCTGCATCGCTGTCAGACAGCCAGCAAAGTCCGGAATGCTTATTATGCCGGCTCACCCCTCCAGTACAGTGTCAGTGAGATTGGCTACAGCAAGTGTGTCCTGCTGGTTGATCTGGAACCCGGTAATGAGCCGGTAATTGAAGAGATAAAATTGAGAAATAGAAAACCGATCGAGGTCTGGGAAGTGGACGGAATTGAGAATGCCCTTAAGAAATGCAAAGAAAACAGCGGCCGTTCTGTCTGGGCCTACCTGAGAATTAAAACCGACCGTACCCTCCTCCAGACAGAGATAAAGGAAATCAAAAAGATCAAGCCGGATATCTTAAGTATTATCCCGGTAATATCCGGGGAGACGGAGGAGGATGAGGAGGTTGCGGGCTTTGAAGAGAAAGACATCATCGAGTTATTCCAGGAGTTTTATAAAAAGACTAAAGAGGTAGAACCAGATGAAGAGGTGCTCAGGATGTTTGCCTTAATAGTCAATGGAAAGGATGTTCAGTAGTGAGGCCAAAGATTTTAAAAATAGCGGGATTAAATAGTTTTATAGAGGAGGAAATAATTGATTTTACCAGGCTGACCGGTAAGGGATTATTCGGGATCTTCGGTCCAACGGGGAGCGGAAAGTCCAGCATCCTCGATGCGATTACTATGGCCCTCTATGGTAGGATCTCCCGTGGTACTACTGAGTTCATCAATACCGAGTGTAATGAGCTTTATGTCTATTTTGAATTTGAAATGTGCCGGAAGGAGAGGAATATCTACCGCGTTGAGAGGAAGATTAAACAGAAGGGGGACGGCGGCTATCTAACCACCCTCTGCCGGCTGGTCTGTAAGGAGAATGGTAGGGAGAGAATTTATGATAAGGTCGGTGAAGTCAATGAGGCTATTGAAGAGATTATCGGTCTGAACCATGACGATTTTGTCAGGTCGATCGTCCTACCCCAAGGTAAGTTCAGCGAGTTTCTGAAATTGAAGAATAAACCCCGGCGGGACATGCTGGAGCGGATTCTGGGTATGGAGGAGTTCGGCAAGACCCTGCTGGAGAAGATAAAAGAAGCCCAGGATAGGAGGAAGAGCCGGATAACCAACCTCGACGGAGCACTGAGTAAATATGAAGATGTAGCTGAAGAGAAATTAAATGCTGATAAAGAACTGTTAAATGAACTGGAGGAAAAACTTAAGGAGGTTAAGGAAAAACTTAAGGAGACGGCGGAGAAATACGAAGAATACAGGGATATCTGGAAGGCCCAGCAGTCTCTGAATGAGTATGGTAAGAAAAGAGAAAAGCTGGCAGAACGGGGAGATGAGATAGCTAAAAAGGAGAAGAAACTGGATAAAGGTAAGAAAGCAAAGGCAATCAAGCCCTTTCTTCTAAGATACGAGCAGGATACGGAAGACCGGGAGGCGCTGCTTAAACAGAGAGCCAGCCTGGCACAGGAGATAGATGATCTTGAAATAAAGGTAAAGCAACTTGATGAAGAATATGCTGAGGTTATAGAGGAAAAAGAGAGGCAGATACCGAAACTGGCCAGGATCATAGGTGAGATCGGGGAGGCTAGAAAACTCAGGGAAGTTAATCAGGGTATCGTCGATTCTCTGAATAAAAAAGAAAGTGAGCTTAAGGACTGTACCGAACAGCTGGAAAGCTTAAGAAAAGATGAAAATGAGCTGAAGGATAATTTAGACATTATGAAAGAGGCTCTGGAGGAAAAAGAAGACCTAATTGCAAAGCTTAAAATTCCCTCAGAATTGAGAAAAATAGTCATACAGGGGCGGGAACTTGAACGGAGCTATCAGGAAAAGAAGAAAATACTCGAGGAACTTTTTACCCGGAAAGAAGATATCCGGAAGAAGATAGATACTACGGAGGATGAGTTAGAAGAGAAGGAGAACAAGCTCAAAGATCTGGAGGGGAATATCGCTGAATATAAAGGAAAGCTGAAAGTGCTGGTCCAAAACAGCCCGAAGGATGAAGAGGCAATCTACAAAGAGAAGGCAGCCCTGGATAAGATGAAGAGGGTAAGGGAAGATTACCTGAAGAACAGGGAAAAATACCTGGAAGCAGAGAAAAACCTACGGGAGAAAGTTGCTGCCGGAGCTGAACTTGAGCGCCAGCTAAAGGAAGTTCAGCAAAAATTGCATCCCGCTGAGGAGAGATATGAGGAGTTAGCAGCGGAGATCAGGCAGATCGAGAGGCAGAATCTGGCCGCTATCCTTGCCAGGGACCTGAAGGATGAGAAGCCCTGTCCTGTCTGCGGTTCAACCCACCACCCTCTTCCTGCCGGGCAACCGGAGGAGGATCTGGACGGGCTTGAGCAACAAAAGAAAGAATTAGAAGAAGAGATTGACAGGTTGAAAAACAAAAAGAATAAACTCGAAACAGAGCTTAGGGTTATTAACAATGATATAGAGCGGTATCAGGGTGAAAAGAGGGATTATCAAAAAGAGATAAATGGTATAGAATATGAAGAGCTGGAAAAGGAGATAGCGGAACTCGAGAAATCGATTTTTAGTGAGACCACCAGGTTGAAAGAGTGGAAGGAAAAAAAGGAAGAGCTTGAAGATAAGCTGAAGGTACTGGATAAAGATAGACAGGATATAACAGGGGAGATTATCAGGCTGAAAGAGAGTCATAAAAAAGACAGGGAGTCTTTACAGGAGGTTAATGAAGAAATCGACCGGATCGGAGGGGACTTTGCTGATCTAGAGAAAAAATACCTGTTATTAAAGGAAGAGGCCGGTATTGAAGATTTTGCCGTAAAGAGTAGCGAGATTGAGAAGGATGATCAGCAGAGTGAAAAACTGGAAAGGGAATTAAAGGACCTTCAGGCCGGCAGGGAGGAATTAATTACAAAACTGGAAGAAAAGAGGGAAGAGATTAATAAACTCACCAGGGATATAGAGATCTTAAAACAGAAGATAAAAACAGATAAAGAGAGGCTGGCCGAAAATGAGGATATGATCAAGGAAAAGATCGGTGAGAAGGATCCTGATGATTATCTTAAGGAGATAGAGGAGAAAAAGAAGGCACTCCTTTCTGCTGAGAAGAAAAAGAAGGAGAAACTTGAGGAGACTAAAAATGATCTGGCAGGTAAAAAAGAAGAGAGAACCGGGATTTTTAAGACCCTGGAAAAATTGGAGAAGGGTATAAGGGAGACAGAGAAATACCTGAAGGAGAAAATAGAGGAATACGGCTTTTCGTCGATTGCCGCAGCCCGGGAATATCTGCTTGCTGATGATGAACTGGAGAGTCTACAGCAGGAACTAGATCAGTTTAATGATGAGAAGAAAGAGGTAATGGTGAATATCAACCGGATTAAAGGGGAACTAAACGGCAGGTCAATCACCGAAAAGGAATGGAGGGAGCTGGAGGAGACAAAGACCCATCTGGAGAAACAACAGACCGAACTGATTGGTAATGTTGCCGCTAAAGGGGAAAGCATCAAGAAGATGCAGGATGACCTTAAGAAAAAGAAGGCACTGACCGGGGAAAAGGAAGTACTGGAACATGAACTTGCTTTAATCAAGGATATCTATGATCTGGTCGGAGCGAATAAGTTCGTCGAGTTTGTTGCCATCCGCCAGCTTCAGTATATTGTCCGGGAAGCGTCTAAAAGGTTGATGGAGATTACCAACAATAGGTACCAGCTGGAGCTGGACTCGCAGGGAGAGTTTGTAATCTGTGATAATTATAATGGCGGGGTCAGGAGAGACTGCAATACCCTTTCCGGCGGTGAAACATTTTTAACCTCACTCTCGCTGGCCCTGGCCCTTTCATCACAGATCCAGCTCAAGAGAAGTTCGAATATGGAATTCTTTTTTCTTGATGAAGGTTTTGGAACACTCGATGCCAACCTGCTGGATATTGTCATGAGTTCTCTGGAACAGCTCCGGCAGGAAAACCTGATCGTAGGAATCATCAGCCATGTGGAGGAGCTAAAAGACAGGGTTCCCGTTAAATTAATGGTTAAACCGGCCGAAGCCGGTGTTCACGGCACCAGGGTGCAGATTGAATACTCTTAAGTTGCAATTTCACCCCGGAAAACATATTATGATATAATATAGAGGTCAAGAAAAATTATTTATCTCTATTAACTTACTACTGATAAGGGTGATAAAATATGTTTATTGTTTTACTTTTTTTATTCAGCCTTTTCTTTTTCCCCTATCTACTGATTCCTTTTTCCCTTTTCTTTTTACTGCTGATCGTTCTGTTGCCCTTTAAATTTACCTTTGACTCCATTTTTCATCTGATAACCGTCCCCTCGCAGATCTACCGGATTGCCACAAACCCTGTCCTGAGGAAGAACCACGGCCTGGAGCATGCCACCGTGAATATTTTAGAAAGAGAATACGGCTACCGGAATCTGGCAGGTTATGCCGAGGAATCTGGTTTTTATATAATTGGAGCCACTAATATCTGGGCGGTAGAGGAAGCCGCCAGAAAGGGATTGGCTTTGATGAGAAAGGGGTATGGCGACCTGGCCGTCCATAAAAGATGCGGAACCAGTATGACGGTGGCCAATTTCGTTTCGGCTGTTATCTTTTTGCTGCTGCTTTTATATACAGGTCATTTCAGTATCTTCAATATGATCATTGCCATAGTTGCAGCCAATCTTATGGGCCCCTTACTGGGTCAGGTAATACAGAGACGCTTTACGACAACGGCTGATGTTGATGAGATGGAGATAGTTTCCGCCCGTTTTGCTGACAGTAACTTCTGGAACCACGCGGTGAAGATTTTTGTTAAGACCAACAGGGTTCCTTATGTTGAATAAAATTCTTTATATAGAGTGATCCTGCATTTCTGCCATTCGTGAATGTATAAAAATAGGAGAGTAGGGTTTGCTTCTTCCCTGCTAATTTTGATATAATTAAGCAAATGAAGTAATCAATGTAGAGAGGATGGAACGGAATGAATTATATCAGTACACGGGGAAATTATGAGCGAGTGAGTGCGGCAGAAGCGATCCGGTTGGGGATGGTACCGGCAGGCGGCTTATTTGTACCAGAAAAAATACCAGCCTTTTCACAACAAGAAATTAATGAGATGAAGGATGCTACTTATCAGGTAATTGCTTATCGGGTATTAGAGAAATATTTAACCGATTATACCGGTCAGGAGCTACAGGAGGCTATTAGTGCT
This sequence comes from Halanaerobiales bacterium, assembly GCA_029981855.1. Classification (GTDB taxonomy): domain Bacteria; phylum Bacillota; class Halanaerobiia; order Halanaerobiales; family DTU029; genus JARRCS01. Next base: position 226,701 of record JARRCS010000001.1, read on the forward strand.
GCCTATAATAGGGATAAATTTACCCACGATGTTATAGCTCCTGTAATTAAATTAAATGATAATACTTATATTCTGGAATTATGGCACGGCCCGACAGCTGCTTTTAAAGATATGGCTTTACAATTAATGCCCCATTTACTGGTAAAAGCCATCAATAAGGTTGAGATAGATAGAGAGATTGTGATTCTGGTGGCTACTTCTGGAGATACCGGGAAAGCTGCTCTAGAAGGTTTTAAAGATGTAGAAGGTATTAAGATTATTGTCTTCTATCCGAAAGATGGAGTCAGCAAGGTACAGGAAACCCAGATGGTAACGACAGGAGGAAAGAATACAGCAGTTGTTGCCGTAAAGGGAAACTTTGATGATTGTCAAAGCGGTGTTAAAGAGATCTTTGGAGATAAGGAATATAATCAATTGCTCAACCGACATGGTTATCAGTTCTCATCAGCCAATTCAATTAACTGGGGACGTTTAGTACCTCAGATTATTTATTACTTTGCTGCGTATGTCTACCTCCTGAGGGATGGAGAGATTGGAGCCGGAGATAAGATTAATATTACTGTACCGACAGGTAATTTCGGCAATATTTTAGCTGCTTATTACGCTTACCGGATGGGCCTGCCTGTTAATAAATTTATCTGTGCCTCTAATGATAATAAGGTGCTGACTGACTTTTTGAAGACAGGAATCTATGATATCAACCGTGACTTTAGGAGGACAATTAGCCCTTCTATGGATATTTTAATCTCTTCCAATCTGGAGCGTTTCCTCTTTGAAATGACCGGACATGATGCTAAAAAGATTAATCAGTGGTACAGACAGTTAAAAGAAGAAGGTAAATTTTCGATTGATGAAGAAACCAATGCGAAGATAAAGGAAATTTTGGTAGGAGAATATGCAACAGAAGAGGAGACAATGGAAACTATCAAGGAGACCTTTACTAAATATAATTATACGGTAGATACCCATACCGCCGTAGGAATTAAGGCTTACCATAAATATCTGACAAAAGTTGTTGATCATACCCCGACTGTTATTGATTCCACAGCTAACCCCTATAAATTCGGTAAGGCAGTGCTGGAGGCATTGCAGGGGAAAGTGAAGGAGAAGGATGAATTTAAGATTCTAGAAGAATTAAAAGAGCTAACCGGCAAGGAGGTTCATAGAGGGCTGAAAGGTTTGGAAGAAAAGGGAGTAAGGCATAAGAGAAGTTGTTCCAGTACAGGGATTAGAGATGAAATTAAAGATATTTTGGGGATTAAATAAATTTTTCCTAAGGAGACTTCACTACTGTAATGTCCATAATCTCTGGAAGGCGTAACGATAACATAGACCCGGTAAATATCCATTTGCCGGGTTTAATTTTTTAATACATAGGACAAAAAATTTTTCGAAAAAACTCCCCTATATATTGACTTTTGGGGGGAATCTGTTAAAATAAAAAAGTGGTTTATTCCCATGCAAAGGGGGCAAAGATGTAAATGATTAATGCTTTGGGGCGTCATATTTTATGTGAGGCATACGAGTGTGACCCTGAGGTGTTAAATAACGTTAAACTCGTAGAAAAAATTATGGTTGAAGCTGCCCTGCATGCGGGTGCGGGTGTTCGTGAGGTTGCATTCCACAAATTCAGTCCACAAGGAGTAAGCGGTGTAGTGATTATTTCTGAATCCCATCTGGCGATTCATACATGGCCTGAATTTGGATATGCTGCAATTGATGTTTTTACTTGCGGTTCCTCCGTTAATCCCTGGAAGGCATGCGAGTATCTTTTGGAAAAGTTTGGTTGTACTCGTTCGCTAGTGAATGAAATGAAACGAGGAATTTTTGCAAGGCATGAGGAGAAGTCTGAGAAGGGAGTATCATAAATATTATCGATGTTTTTTTCAAATTGTATAGTAATATTAACCTGGCTTACGTAAAGCCCTATGATAATCCGGGTAGTGAGATTATCATAGGGTTTTCCAGTAAGATAATCTTATCATATTTATTTTAGAAACGGCGACGCGGTTAATCTTTATAAATTGTATTATTTTCATTAATGTTGATATAATATGAAAGGAGTAAAAAGCAGATGCTTCCAAGACCAACAAAGTATTCACTGGTTAGCGGTGTAGGGGATTGCAAATATAAATTAAATGCATTTGACATGGCACTTTTAGACGCCGGGGTTGGAAACCTCAACCTGCTGAAAGTTAGTAGCATTCTTCCGCCTCAGGCTGAGAGGGTAGAAAAACTCGTTATTCCACCGGGGACACTAACTCCGGTTGCTTATGGTACTATTTCCAGTGATGTAAAGGGCGAGCTGATTGCTGCTTCGGTGGCAATTGGGCTTTCTGAAGATACGTACGGTGTTATTATGGAGTTTTCCGGAAAGTGCTCAAAAGAGGAAGCAGAAGAAAAGGTTTGCGAAATGGTTAAAGAGGCTTTCAAGATACGTGATTTACCTCTCGTCGGTCTCGTATCAGAAGCCATCGAGCACAGGGTTGAAGAGTGCGGTTGTGCATTTGCGGGAGTTGTATTATGGTATTAAGTTAAGGAAAGGAGTGGGTTGCCGGCCCAGGAGGTGTTCAGTCAATATTAACACCTGTCTGGCCGTACATAATAAAAATGGAAAAATGGGCAAGTGAAGTTCAAACAAAAAATCTTGAACTGAGATTTCGTATATCTGAATTTATTCATGCAGAAAAGTCAGAGTTTCAGGAGATAGTTGTGGTTGATACTTTAGAATTTGGCAGGATGTTACTCCTGGATGGAATTGTGCAAACTACGGTAAATGATGAATTTGTCTACCATGAAATGATAACACATGTTCCGCTTTTTGCTCACCCCAATCCTCGGAAAGTTGCTGTTATCGGTGGTGGAGACGGTGGAGTCGTTCGGGAAATAATAAAACATGATTCTGTGGAGAGAGTAGTATTATGTGAGATTGATGAGGCTGTTGTAAGGGTGGCTAAAGAATATCTCCCTGAGATAAGCTGTGCCCTGGATGATGAGCGGGTTGAAGTGCTATTTACCGACGGTATCGAATACCTGAAAAAAGTACAAAATGAATTTGATGTAATCATCATAGATTCAACTGACCCCATCGGACCGGCTAAAGGTTTATTTGTTAAAGATTTTTATGCATCTGTCTACTCCGCCTTAACCGGTAACGGTATATTTGTAGCCCAGACAGAGTCCCCCTTTGTCTTTAGAGATATCCTGAAATCAGCTTACAGATCTATTGCGCAAGTATTTCCCGTAACCCGGCTTTATCTGGCAACTGTACCTACCTATCCGGGTGGTTTGTGGTCTTTTACAGCCGGTTCTAAAACCCATGATGTTATTGCACCGGTTAATGAGAAATTAGCCGATTCTATTACCACTAAGTATTATACAGCAGCGGTCCATAAGGCTGCTTTTGCCCTTCCCAAATTCGTTGAGGACTTGATCGAAAATCCATAAGGAGATGATTTGAAAATGCTTTCTAATGTTAGTAGAGGAGGGGTTTTTCTCGGTAGTTTGGACTCCATCGATCCAGCCAGAATAGTTATTGTCGGTGCTCCTATGGATTATACATCCTGTTACCGTGCCGGTTCGCGATTCGGCCCTGAGGCAATTCGCAATGTCAGTGATGTTTTAGAGACATATAGCCCCGCCCTGGACCGCGACTTAAGTGAAGTAGATTTTTTTGACGCAGGTGATATATCCCTTCCCTTTGGTAATGTTGAGGAGAGCCTCAAGAGAATAGGTACGGTAGTAAAAGAGATTATAGGTAGTGGGAGGGTTCCTGTTGTTCTGGGAGGCGAACACCTCGTGACTTTACCTGTTGTTCAGGAGGTTTCCAGGTATTATGAGGATTTGTATGTTTTCCATTTCGATGCCCATGCTGATTTACGGACAGCTTTTGAAGGGGAAAGACTCTCCCATGCCACGGTAATACGGACCATTGCAGAAATAATTGGGGGTAGCAAAATCTTCCAGTTCGGCATCCGCTCCGGAACGCGGGATGAGTTTTGTTACGCAAAGGAAAACACCAACATGATGCCGGGAAGTGTTTTGGAAGCGGTAAAATCCTCTCTGGATGTAATCGGGAAGAGCCCGGTTTATATCACCATTGATATAGATGTACTGGACCCAGCATTTGCACCCGGAACCGGCACTCCGGAACCCGGCGGATGCAGTTCTAGCGAGCTCCTGGAATCCATATATGCTTTAAAAGACTTAAATATTGTAGGATTTGATATCGTTGAAGTTAACCCTGCCTATGACAATTCGGAACGCACGCAGATTATCGGCGCTAAGCTGTTGAGGGAGTTGCTTTTAATAGTCTTTTAATAGTATAGTAGTCTAATATATATATATATATTATAGTATGATATGTCATTTATTTTAATAACATTGAAGTAATAACCGATCATCCTGACCCCCATTAATGACCTAGGGGTTAGGATGCTTTTTTTGTGTTATCTATTCCTCAAAATTAGGAAGGAATTTTCTTTTCTTTAACGAAAATATTATTAATATCAAAATATTATGATTATCTTCCTCCGTTACCAGAAAGAACTAATTAAAGAATTGTTCTTTGCTAACCGACCTGGAATTCCATCAAGGACTTAGTGGACGTATCGTTTATACCAGATAAACATCTCTATTATTGAAGCTCATAATAATACAATTGTCTTTGTAAAAAGACAGGCCAGAGGTTTTCATAATCCGGAGTACTTCAAACTGAAAATATTCCAGGCTATAAATCTTAAACATCAAAAATAGATATTTGGTTAAAAATGCTAATTATTGTACTTTAGAAATTGGAAAAGAGGCATAAAAATAAAATTATTTACAGGTTTCACTCAAAAAACTCCTTTATATCAACCTCCAGTACATCTGCAATATCAAATAAGAGAGCCAGAGAAAAGCTTTTCTTGCAGTTTTTAGCCTCGATTTTTGTTAAATAACTGAGGCTTATTCCCAGTTTATCTGCTAGTTCGGACTGTGATAAATTTTTCTGTTTTCTATATTCTTTTATTTTTTGTCCAATTTTTGAAAACTTTCGATGGTATCTGGTTTCCATATATTATCACCTGTCTATATTATAGTATATTTTTTTATACAAAACTTTCACTTATAGTGAAATTATGATATAATAATGGTAAAAGGAATAATAAATATGTTAAAATTGTTTTGGACAAGATAATCTAACAATATGCTATGAGGAGTTGCTATATTTATATGCTAAAAGAAAAAATGGATGCAAAACCAATCTTGAAATGGGCAGGAGGTAAAAGACAATTATTAGATCAGTTTGAAGAAAAATACCCAGCAGCCTTAAAGCAAAATAAAATAAAAAAATATGTTGAGCCCTTTGTTGGAGGGGGAGCAGTTTTTTTTGAACTGGCCAGCAGGTTTAACTTTGAAGAGATTGTATTAAATGATATTAATGAAGAGCTTATTTTAACATATAAGGTTGTTAAAAGTAATGTGGAGCAATTGATTAAGAAATTAAAGGAGTTAGAAAATAAGTTTATTCCATTGGATATGAAAGGACGCAAAGAAATATATTATGAAGTACGAACTAAATTTAATGAAGAAAAGAAACACTTAAATTATGCTCAACTTACTGAAAATGCTATTGACCATGCTGGACATTTAATATTTTTAAATAGGACGTGTTTTAATGGTTTATACCGCCAGAATAGACAGGGTGAATTTAATGTTCCCATTGGGAGATATAAAAACCCTACAATCTGTGATGAAGACAATCTACGGGCTGCAAATATCTTATTAAGAAAAGCAAAATTACTCTGTGACGATTATAAAGAAACTGAAGAATACATAGATGAGACAACCTTTGTTTATCTGGATCCACCATATCGTCCTTTAAATAAAACATCCAGTTTTACCAGTTATTCAAAAGCAGATTTTGGAGAAAAGGACCAGATTGAACTGGCAAAATGGTTCAGGAAACTTGATAGTAAACCCGAAAAACCATTTTTAATGCTCAGTAATTCCAATCCTAAAAATGTTAACCCGGATGATAATTTCTTTGAAGAGCATTACCGGGGTTTTAAGATAGATGAAGTATTTGCAACTAGAGCTATTAATTCCAAAGCCTCTAAAAGGGGTTCTATCAGTGAACTTGTGATAAGAAATTATTAATATTCATTATTCCAGATACCATAAAGGTTCTGCTTCCGGATCATATTTATTATGTTTCTTATTTTCTTTACATGTATATCGAACCCTGGGAGGTCTGAAACTACAAACACTCATACAGAGATTATCTATTTCTTCCATATTATCAATAAACTCTCTAACCCACCCCTGGTAAAATAGTGTTGGTGGATCGAAATTACTTTCTTTATTGTAACAATAATCCTGTTCAATAATGAAGAGTTGAGATAGATTAGCTATTATTCTTAATGGGTTTAAATAATGCTCAAAGTCTTCCTGTAATAGGTTTTTTATTTCTTCATCAGGGTTTTTACCGTAAAAGATATTATCAAAACAACTGCATAATTCTCTCTTTAAGTCAGGTCTTGACCTGACCCTTAAGTTTAAATCAATCATAACACGTAAATGGTTTGGGCGAAAATGTTTCTGTCCTTCACGAAGGTAGATTTGAAAATTTTTATCTCTGTCATAGTTCTTAAATCTACTGGAAAGCTTTGAAGGTCTTAATATGGATAATTCATTATCTCCTACCTGATAAATATTTACTTCTTTATCAAATTCCAGCTCTTTTACTATTTGAAACATATCTTTATAGAGCATAGATAGATTACCTCCGTATTTAATAATTAACTGGATAGTCAGGTGAAATTTCCTGAAGGTATTTCATAAATTCTTTTTTAAAGTAAAAGGCATAGTTTTTATTGGATATATACCTGTTATAAGTTTGTGAATATATTGGAGTATATGGTTTGCTGTCTTTTGTTCTTATCTGGATAAATCGGCCATTACAGGTATGTATAAAAGCGTCATTCCCTTTATCCAACTGGTTTCTTATTTGTTCGGAAATGAAGTAATAATCTTCTTCAAGTTGTGCTATAATTTCTGTATGGGGTGTGTTGTCCAGGTTAAGGTGAATATAGGGGAGTAATCTCCATTTGCTTCGATGCAATTTTACCTTTCTATTTCCTTTATATACAGGTACATACAATATGTTTTTTATTTTCTGATAGAGATCTGTTTGATAAAAGTCTTTAGCATTGATAATGTCTTCTATCATGTTTGAAATCTGTTTTATAAACATTGTTTCCAGAGGAGTACCATCTAGGTCAACTTTATTGGTTTTTAATTCTCCATCTTCAAAATCCAGGTTTCTGGTTGAATTACTTAAGCCAAGCTGTAATTCCAATAACTTACCGGTTAAACCTTTGTCGGTTCTAATACCTTTTAACTGTTCTTCTGATAAGAATTCCCCAAACGGTTTGTTGATAAAAGGTTTTAAATTCTCAATAGCTTCTTCCAGTTTCACTTTGGGTACCACCTATTCTTAATAATTGAACAGTACTTCTAAAATAAATTGTATTATATTAGCAAAGAAATTCATATTCACTTATAGTGAAATAAAAATTGAGGTGAATTTATGAAAGAAATAATAAAAAGTATACCCCGGGATACTGTTTATTTTAATTGTGAAGTTTTTATCTGCTAAAGGGTGATTCCCTAACACTTCTAAAAAAAATAAAAAAGGGCTCCATTGATATGATTTTTGCAGATCCACCGTACTTTCTCTCCAATGACGGTATAACCTGTCAGTCGGGAAGGATGGTTTCGGTGAATAAAGGTGAATGGGATAAAGCTGAAGGTGTTAAAGAGATTCATAGTTTTAATTTAGACTGGATTGGAGAGTGTAAAAGGGTTTTAAAGGACGATGGGACAATCTGGATTTCCGGTACCTATCATAATATATACTCTCTTGGCATGGCATTACTGGAGCATGAATATAAGATACTAAATAATATTGTCTGGTTTAAAACGAATCCCCCGCCTAATCTGGGATGCCGGTGTTTTACACATGCCAATGAAACTATTATTTGGGCAAGGAAACATAAAGACAGTAAGCATTATTTCAATTATAAATTAATGAAGCAGCTTAATAATGACAGACAGATGAAGGATGTCTGGAAAATAGGACAGGTAAAAAAATCAGAAAAAAAGTATGGAAAACACCCAACGCAAAAGCCATTGGAATTATTAAAAAGAATAGTCATGGCCTCAACGGAAGAAGGGATGGTAATTCTGGACCCGTTTAATGGTAGTGGTACAACAGGTATAGCTGCAGCAGAATTAAGTAGAAAATATATTGGAATTGACCTGGAAGAGGAGTATTTAGAATTAACCCGCAAAAGATATGATGATGTTAAAAAGAAGTTGAGATTGTTTTAAATATAAACGAACTCATGCTCTATGTAAAATATACAACCAAAATTGCAAAAAAGGATTTGTAGTTTTTGCTTTTTTTTGTTATAATAAAAATAAACATATGTTTAGGAGCGTGGTGTTCATTATGTCTGGGTGTTTAAATAGCTTTAAAAAAGAAATAACAACTGTCTGGTCATTTCCAGAAAGGGGAAAATGGAAAACACATAATTCTCGATACCGAGGTAATTTTGCACCCCAGATTCCCCGGAACATTATTCTAAGGTATTCAGAGGAGGGAGATACAGTCCTTGATCCCATGATGGGAGGGGGCACAACTTTAATTGAAGCCAAGATGTTAAATAGAAGGGGTATTGGATATGATATAAATCCTGAGGCAATTAGAATAACCAGAGGTAGTTTGGGCTTTGAAGGAAATTATAAATATGAACCGGAAATAGGGGTTGAAGATGTTCGAAATTTGAAAGAAATAAACGATGAAAGCATTGATTTAATAATTACGCACCCTCCATATTTAAATATAATCAAATATTCTCATGGAAGGATCAAAGAAGATCTTTCAAATATCCAAGGAGTAAAAAAATTTGTAAATGAATTTAGCAAGGGGATTAGGGAATTTTATAGAGTTCTGAAGGAAAACTCCTATTGTGCTATTTTGATAGGTGATACCCGAAAAGCAAGGCATTATATTCCTTTAGCATACTATATAATGAAAAAATTTTTAGAAACAGGCTTTATTCTTAAAGAAGATATAATAAAAGTACAACATAATTGTTCTTCAACACCATACTGGGAGAGAAAGGTTGAAAAATATAACTTCTATATGATTATGCATGAGCATCTTTTTGTATTTAGAAAACCCTGTAAAGGTGAAGACTTATCCAGGGTGAGATATAGTACGTATTTTGACTAGCCCAAGTCATATTTGAAGGCGAGTAAAATTATAAAAAAAGAGATTTCCAAAACTAGCCAAGAAAGCCTTGCCTATGTTAATAGGCGGGGATCAGGGTGATTAATATGCAATTAACCTATGTTTTAGAGTTATTAAAACCCACTAAAAGAAAACAGAATATATTTTTTGAAAATGTCTCAGAAGTAACTAAAAACCGTCAAGCTATTCTGATAAACTTAAAGCAGGAGAAACTAAGTTAAGTTCTGCTGACTTTAAAGCACACAAGCTACCTTCTGCTGTTAAAAATCAGAATATCAGAGAAGTTAAAGCTCTTTATAACAGATTTAAAAAATCTAATTCTAAAAAAGACAATATAGAATTCAAGCCTAATCAACCTATTTGCTATAATAATCAGAATTATAAAATTGATAGATATATAATTTCAATACCTCTTTATACTACCAAATGTCAAAAAGGTGGACTTCCCCCGATTTGTTGGACAGCAAGTTAAGCTGTATAATATAAACAGGGGGTATAATAAAATGGGTGAACCGAGAAGAAAATATAATGAACAATTTAAACGTGAAGCTGTTGAACTTAGTT
>JARRCS010000010.1 GCA_029981855.1 Halanaerobiales bacterium
GACCTGGATAGGACCATTGCTATGGCATAAAGCTTAACTAAATTACCGGAAGTATCCTTTACTTTGATGGTTCCTAAATCCACCTGGGCCTGGTATCCTAGAGGCGGATCAGCTACGGCCTGGTACTGTCTAAGAGTCTTTTCCTTGGGAATATTATATTTTTCCCTGATATCTTTAACAAAACGCCTAAGAGTGCTATATTTGATGTTTTCCTTCTCTTCAGGATAGTGTTCCCAGAGTCTATCCTGCAGTTGACTGACAGTGTAATCACTGTGAGTCCGGAGCAGGAGCAGAATGAAATCTTCATACTTGTCCAGTTTTCTTTTTCTCCTCCGGCAAGAATCCTGATATTTCTTATATTCTTCCGGAGTCATATCCCAGTATTTCAATACTGTTTTGTGTGATTTGTTTAATCCATCTTCTTTTAGCTGGTGTATTTTGCTATACATTTTCCATCCTTTCATTATGTATTACCTCCGTTTCTGGTATATTTATCAATGAATAATTTTTTTGTTGAACATTTTTTATCCATTTCATTATAACACTTACAGGAAATGGCAACTACTAAAATTGTCAGAATAAGGTCCTGGATAGTGATATGGTTTGATTAGGAGAACAAAGGGAATTAAGCGCTTTTGGAAAAATATAATAAATGCTTGATTATGTTGAGGTATTTAAGGTATACTTATATAAACGATTTAGAAAAATAAGTAACCTGGAGAAAGGGGGAATTTTTTTGCGAATTGTAAGATTTATACATAATAATGAAGTGAGTTACGGAGTATTAAAGGATGGTGTTATAACAAAGATTAAAGAGGATATTTTTAACAATTATGAACTAACCGATAATCGGATTGAACTGGAAGGGGTAAAATTACTTAACCCGGTAGATCCGCCTAACATCATTGCTATCGGTTTAAATTACAAAAAGCATGCTTTAGAAAGTGGCCATACCAGTTTGCCTAAAAGGCCGGTTATCTTCCTCAAAGCGACTACGAGTGTAATTGGGCCTAATGATAATATAAAGCTGCCGGAAATGGCCCCTGATGAAGTTGATTATGAGGCTGAATTGGTAGTAATAATCGGAAAAACAGCCAGAAATATAGGGGTTAAGGAAGCTGATGAATATATTTTGGGCTATACCTGTGGCAATGATGTTAGTGCCAGGGACTGCCAGTTACGTTTAGATAAGCAGTGGGCCAGGGGAAAGTCCTTTGATACCTTTTGTCCCCTCGGCCCCTGGATAGAGACGAATCTGGATCCTGATAACTGTAATATCCGTTCGAGATTAAATGGCCGGGTTATGCAGGAGTCTAATACGGCCGATATGATCTTTAGCCCCCGGGAACTGGTTAGTTACTGTTCCCAAAACATGACACTTCTGCCCGGTACGGTGATTATGACCGGTACCCCGGAGGGTGTGGGATTTGCCCGAAAGCCTCCGGTCTTTTTAAAACCGGGAGACACGATTGAAATTGAGATTGAAGGGATCGGTATATTAAAGAATAAGGTTGTTAAAGGTGATTAATTTAACTGGAGGTTAGGCCTCCAGTTTTTTTGAATACTAATAAAAGGTCTATTGTTATTGGAATACATTTAGGTTTAATATACAAAACTATAGAATGTAAAGAACGAACATTTTTGATCAGGAGTGATAAAATGCAGCTGTTCTTGCAAGCAGCAGTATTAATTGATCTATTGGGGGGAGGTATTACAGGTTATTTTACCAATAAAGCTGCCATAAAGATGTTATTTAAAAAATACGGTCCCTTCGGTGGGGTAATATTAAAGACCAGAGAGGAATTTATCGAAAAAATAAGCCAGCTTATTGAAAGAGATATTATCAACGGTCATACCCTGGAAAAGGAATTGCTTAAGGAGGATTTTTGGGAGGAATTTAACAAGATCGTTGAGAATTTTTTCCGTATTTATCTTTATAAAAATACACCTGAGATAACCCTCGATCAGATTCCGGGAATGGGGCAGTCTTTAGAAAATCTCTATGCATTTTATAAAATTAATTGTCGGGATTTTATTTCCGAAATTTATGATTCACTCTTAGCCAAGGATATTTTGAGTGAAAGACAGCTGGAGAAGATTGTAGATACTTTATTTGACGGTTCAATTAAACTATTAAAGAGGTCTTATATCCTGGAGGATTATATTAGATGTATATCCAGAGTAAAGATATCCGATTTGATTGCCGAGCCTGTTATAAAGAATACGATTGAAAATATAATTGTTCTTACCGTGGATCTCCGCTCTAAATATGACAGTGATTTTGATCAATTACTTAGTGAACTTTCTTCCACTTTAAATATAAATGCCATTATTAAACTCTTAGAGGATAATCTGAAAGAAAGGCCTTTTAAAGATCTTTTGGGGGCGGAAAATACTGAAGAACTATTAAAAAGAATTACGAACTTTATAAAATCAACTGAAGGCAGGAGATTTATTACAACCTTAATAAGTGGTTTCTGGAAAATATTAAGAGAGACGGAGCTTACCCTCTTTGATTTACTGGGCGAAGAAATAGGTAGTAACCTTGAGCTTTTTCTGCAGAGAAAAATATCCTTAATAGGTGATTGGATCAGAGAGAATAAAAAGGAGATTTTGGAACTGCTGCAGGATGCAATTAATGATACCCTGGCGGAGGAGTCCGAAAGTTTAAAAGGGAGGATAAAAAAATGGTTGTATAATCTATTTTTTCAGGGGGATTTTAGCGGAAAGAATGATCTTATTAGTAAAATGATCAATTCAGACCCGGCGGATATTAGCAATAAGATTATTGGTTTTTTAAAAGCAAATAGCATTAAGGATTTACTAGACCTAATAGAAGAAAAGAAACCGATCGAGATTGATAAATTTATCAACTTTCTACTAAATAATCTAGAGGGTATAATTGATAAGATTGGTCCATCTATTCTGGAAAGGAAAATAGGAGAGATTACCGGTTTTGAGTTGCCCCCTTCTATTGGAAATAAACTAAAAAATATGATTAAAGAAAGGTTTATTTACTCCCCTGAGGCCGCCGCTAGACTCCAGAGAAAGGCCTTTGCCTCAAGTCAGGCTAAACTAAATGATCTCTTTACAGAGAAAGAACTTATAGGTTTCAAAAATAAGATTATAAAAATATTGGAGGAAAAGAAGGACGGGATTAAGGAACCCATATTTGAGGCTGTAGAAAAATACCTTTCCAGAATAATTACTAAGGAAAATCTTGATATTATCTTTAGCTATTCAGACCGGATGCTTAAAAGGCAGATTAATAGCTTGAAAAACAGAAGGATTACCTATTTCTATGACAGTTTAAATAATAGGGAAGGGATTTACAGTGATTTGACCACTTATATGTTAAATCTGATCAATGAGAATTTACCGGAAATATTAGAGGGAAGAATTGCTAGCACCATCTCCGATAATCTCTCCAGGCTGGCTGGAGAAGATGTCCGGGCAATGGTTGAAGACTTTATGGGGAAGGAGCTAAAACCGATAACCTATTTTGGGGCTGGCCTGGGAATGCTCTTTGCAATTCTGCTCTATATTTTTCAGAGTATTTTGGGCCTGGAGCCGGAGACAAGACTACCTCTATCATTGATAATCTACGGTTTTACCGGCTATATTACTAATGTTATCGCTCTCAGGATGATCTTTAAACCCTATAATGAAAAGAAAATCTTCGGGCTAAAAATACCCTTTACTCCGGGGGTCGTTGCCCGGGAAAAACACAGATTTGCCAGTTCTATGGGTAGATTTGTCAAAGAAGAGCTTTTAAATAAAGAATCGGTGGAAAGGATATTTAAAGAGAAAAGAGAGAAAATTGAAGCCAGATCAAGAGAACGCCTGTCTCGGGATAATTTCAGTATTTTAGCAGAATTTCTAAACAATAATACAGATTATCTAACAAAACACTTTTTCGAGTTTCTGGGTAGAAACAGGGAGCAGCTTATTGATAAATTTATTGTTGAGATAGGAGAGATAGAACTCTCCCAGTTTGACTTTAACCCCGTACTTACATATCTAAAGAAGAACAAAGGCAGATTCAGAGAATATATAAATACATACCTGGACAATTTTTTGGTCAGTGATAAGCCTCTGGAGACCGTCCTGCCGGACTTTATTAAAGGGACTATCTTTAAACAGATCGATAAACATACAGCAGAAATGATAACAGAGCTAATTGATATTACTGGCGACTACTCCCGTATTAAAGAGATTCTCTTATATTATACGGATAAGATGGATGACTATCTTGATCAGAGATTGGCAGATTTAATCCCGGAACAAGTAAGGGAAGAACTTGTTCGTTTGATTAATGATTATTTTGAAAATGGATTAAGAGCAGAGGAATTCAGGAAGAAATTCCCGCTGGAACTAACGACAGATGAATTAATTAATGGTCATTTATCCATTAACCCTGAAAGGTTTACCGGTTTTATTATAGAAGGGGTTCTGGGTTTGCTATCTGAGAAGAGGAATGAGATTAAGAACTGGCTTATTACTTACGTAAAATCCGCAGGGGGATTTCTCTATCTGGCCCTGAATTTTCTGGATATCGACCAGACCCTCGGAAAGATAGTTGATGAGCTAATCGATAATAAACTGCCCCGCTTTATCTCCTCCCGCCAGGATGAGCTAAGGGAATTATCTTTAAATTTACTAAAATGGCCAATCTGCATCAGTGGAGAGGCAAGAGATGAGATCATTGCTCATCTATTAAAAAGTGGCTTTTTAGCCAGGAATATAAATAATTTGTTCGACTCTTTGTCGCAGATTAAGACAGGGTCTTTACTCAGGCTTATCAATATTGATAGTTTCAGTGATCTTCTCCTTCTTTTTACTGCTGAAATTCAAACTCTCCATAAAGCATTTAATAATGAGCTGGAAATGAATAAAGAAGAAATCACCAGAATGGTTTCGGGGGTATTAAAAAACATCTTCAGGGATTTAATCCTGTCCGGGGAGATATCCAGAATAACCGGGGGAATTAAAGCGGAAGAGATCGCCAGGTCGATTGATAAGATAATTACAGGTGAGACCTTTTCAACTTGCCTGGCTAGATTTCTTGAGCAAGTGAGCGGAGAAATAAAGTCTCGGAAGCTCGGTGAAGTAGTGGAGCTAAAGACTCTAAAGGAGGATCTACTGTTAATTATTAAGAGAATATTAGATAACCCGGCTATCAGGGATCATTACTTTCGTGAATTTGAAAAATTAATCAGAGTATTTATTAATCAGCTTAACGAGCTTCTGGAAGTAAAAACAAAGGATTTTATCCTTGATCTTGCCCTCAAGAGTGCTTTAGATGCTGTTGAGAATAATTTCCTGGAATTGATCAATAGTATTGACCTGGCAGAAGTAACTGAAAATGAGGTAAAGGCCATGGATCCCGCAGAGATTGAAGAGCTCTTTGAGTCCTTTGCCGGAAATTACTTTAGAAAACTTGAGGCCTATGGATGGGTAGGGAGTTTTATAGGTTTTGGCGTGGAAATTCTTAAATCCTGGCCCCCTTCTTCCTTGTTTTAATGCCTTTGGTGAAGCCAATTTGTTTGAGAATAGTTCCAGAAATAGAAACTGTAGTAAGGGCTATGGTATTGCCATCATGGCCCTTTATCCTTTTAATTTAATGACCGAAGGTCAATTTGATTTCCGTAGACTAATATCCCCAGAAAATATTGTTGAATAATGCTTAAAATAATTAGACGATTATGGTAAAATAATAAGGGGTGGATTAATATGGGTTTGCGTTTCAGGAAGAGTATTAGTCTTGGTGGTGGATTTAGGCTAAATTTCTCAAAGAGCGGAATCGGTGTAAGTGGGGGAATACCCGGTTTTAGAGTTAGTGCCGGACCATCGGGCAAAAGAACAAGTGTTGGTATACCGGGGACGGGTATATTTTATGAAAAAAGGGAATCCTGGAAGAAGAAAGAGGCTATTAGCAAACCGGAAGTTTCTGCTCGCGGTCCTAAAAAAATTAGACTTGGCCTACTTAGATATCTGATCTTAAGCAAAAAGGAGAAGTTATTTGTTAAAGCAGTAAACAATATCATTATAGATAATAAAACAGAGGCTTTGCATAAATTAAGGCAAGTGTTACAGGAAGATAGTCTTTTAACCGATGCAAATTTTACTGTGGCATTACTGACGGAAGATGAAGAAGAGAGGTTGACGGCGGTAAAAAGGGCAATTGAGAATAAAGCCCGGTTCGGTGAGCTTTTTGAAAAATATGGTGTCTGGATGGGGGTGGAGATCTCTGTCACTCCTGATATCTGTTTGAGGATTACTAATGATATCCTGGGGTTTTATCTCTTTGCCGCAGAAGTATTACAGGATGCCGGTCAGCTTGAGGCAGCAATTGAGCTTCTGGAAAAATCCGGAATGGATGAGAGGCCTGAGGTTAAATTATCCTTAGGAGAACTATATTATATTAACGGGTGCTATGATGAGGCCATCCGGTTGCTCCAGGGGATGGAAAATGAGGACGCGGTTGGAACCAATGCCCTCTTATTACTGGGAATGTCCTTTAGGGAAAAAGGGATGAACAAAGCGGCTATAGATACCTTAAGGAAGGCCAGACGGAGAACTAAGGAGCGATCTCCCAGTCTGATACTTGAGGGGAGGTATCAATTGGCTCTGACGCTGGAGGAAGATGGCAAAAAACACCTTGCCCGGAAGGAGTATGAGAAGGTCTTAGCTGTAGATTATGATTACCGGGATGTCAGGGAGAGACTGGCAGAGTTAGAAAATGACTAGTTTGCAAACTACAAATAGATGTTTTCGATTCAATAGAAACATCTCTTCAACATCTATTTGCAGTTACTGGACAATAGAAAGCATTAATTTAAAAAAAGGGGGAATCAACTTTGCAGGATGTTAAATATAATGATTACTTAAAGGAAGTAACTGAAATCTTACCATCAGGGTCATTTTTAACTGTTAAATCGGGTAATAAAGTAAATACGATGACTATCGGCTGGGGAACCATAGGCTTTATCTGGGGGAAACCTATCTTTATGGTTGCCGTCAGGGATTCCCGGTATACTTTTAATCTGATTGAAGAGAGTGATCAATTTACGGTCAGCATCCCCTTCGATGGAGCCATGAAAGAGGAATTGAATTTCTGCGGTACTAGATCTGGTAGGGATTATGATAAATTTAAGGAATGTAATCTAACGGCAGTTCCTGGAATTAAGGTTGATACACCGGTTATCGGTGGTTGTAAATTACACTATGAATGTTTGATTCGTTTTAAACAGGCAATAGATCCAAATAATCTTGCACCTTTCTTTGATGAAAAATGGTATCCGGAGAAGGATTACCATACCCTGTATTTCGGTGAGATAGTTGCCAGTTATATTGATGAGCAGGTCTAGTAATCTACTTAAAAGTCATTGTCTTTAGCCAAAAAAAATTAAGTTTATATTGATGCAGGTATGATATGGAGAAATACCGCTTTCTGAAATATC
Source organism: Halanaerobiales bacterium (assembly GCA_029981855.1). GTDB lineage: Bacteria > Bacillota > Halanaerobiia > Halanaerobiales > DTU029 > JARRCS01. The sequence continues at coordinate 7,464 of JARRCS010000010.1, forward strand.
AATGTAAGGGGGGGTTACTACATGAAGATCTTAATACCGCTGGCAGATGGGCTGGAGGAGATTGAGGCGATCACCAATATTGATGTTTTAAGGAGGGCCGGGATCAAGGTAATCACTGCCGGGTTAAATGACCTGGAGGTTACTGGAGCCCATGATATTGTTATTAAGGCCGATAGATTAATTGATGAGGTCAGGGCAGAGGAGTTTGACGGGATAATCTTACCCGGTGGGATGCCCGGCTCTACTAATTTGCGGGATAATGATAAGGTTATAAAACTGGTGCAAAAATTAAATACCGATGGCAAACTGGTAGCTGCTATCTGTGCCGCCCCGATTGCCCTGGAAAAGGCAGGTGTTATCAGAAACCGTAAGGCTACCAGTTATCCCGGTTTTGACAGGGAAATGGTCTCCTGTGACTATTTAGAGGAGAGGGTAGTTGTGGACGGAAATCTGATTACCGGCCGCGGCCCCGGGGTGGCCCTGGAGTTTGCAATTACAGTTGTCCAATATCTCCTCGGGGAAGAAAAGGCCGCTGAGTTAAAAGAGGGGATGTTGGCTAACTTTTAGAGAGGAGTATATAACCCAACAAAGGAGTTAAAAGGTGCTGGAACACCAACAAAATTTAAGGATTTCAGCAAACTACAGGTTGTCCTGCCTGTAGTTTTTTCGATTCCGCTCAAAAAATTGCAATCATATTCTTTTATTGTTATAATTTATTTGGTGAAGATGATCATAATATAATTGTATCTGTATACAGGAGGGTTCAACGATGCAGAACAAGGAGCAGCTTCGATCTACTTTAAAGAGAATTGATGGAAGGGGTTATAAGGCCTACAAAGATCTGCAAAATAACTGGTATGATTTTGGTAGTTTCTATATCGGTATACCATATGTACAGGGTGACCCCTATGCTAGCCCATCCAGTGTTTTTCTAAAGATTGAGCAGAAGAGTACCGGTTTTCCCGAATGGCTATTAGAGAATAAGATTCGCCGGCTGGCGGTAGAGGATTATCTGACCAGGGTAACTGATAGATTGATCAGGAAGTATACCAGTGGTAATAGAGGATCAGGTAAGAGCGGACAGGTTTACATAGCCAGAACCGGCCAGGAGGTAATTGAGCGTACCTCGGTTGAGTTTAATTCTGATTTGATTGAAATCCGTTTAAGTGTTGGTCTGCCGGCCAGGGGGCGCAGGGTATTGGGTTATCAGGCCCAGGAGATCTTCTTTGAGGAACTGCCCAGGGTTGCCGAAGACTGCCTTTTTTACCGGAGCCATAATTCCGAGGAACTAGAGAGACATGTCCGTACAGTAGAGGACCAGCATCTTCTGCGTGGTATGCTATCGGAAAGGAGACTGGTTGCCTTTATAGGTAATAATTCGATCTTGCCCCGGAGAAGCGGGGTTGATGACCGTCCCCTTACTGGAGAGAAAGTTATTCCCTTTATCTCACCGGAAGAATATGAAGTTGAATTTGAACTCCCCTATTATGGCAAGATCAGGGGTATGGGAATCAAAGAAGGGGTAACCCTGATCGTTGGAGGTGGATATCACGGTAAATCTACCCTGCTGAATGCCATTGAGAGGGGGGTATATAATCATATTCCCGGTGATGGCAGGGAATATGTTGTTACCAGGGAAGACGCCTTTAAAATCAGGGCTGAAGATGGCAGAAGGATTGAAAAGGTTGATATCAGCCCCTTTATTAATAACCTGCCCCAGGGTGAAGAAACCACTGATTTCAGTACAGAAAATGCCAGCGGCAGTACTTCACAGGCCGCCAATATCATTGAAGCCCTGGAACTAGGGGCAGGCTTACTGCTGATTGATGAAGATACCTGTGCCACCAATTTTATGATCAGGGATGCCAGAATGCAGCAGTTAGTCTCCGCTGATAAGGAACCGATTACCCCCTTTATCGATAAGGTAAGGGCTCTATATAAAGATTACGGGGTATCCACAATTATTGTTGTCGGTGGTGCCGGTGACTATTTTGATGTAGCAGACAATGTTATTATGATGGATGAATACCGGCCCAGGGCCGTTACCGATAAAGTACGGGAGATTGCTGCCCGTATCCCGAACCAGAGGATTATGGAAGATGCCAGAATCTTTGGTAAGATCTGCAAGCGGTACCCTGACCCCGATAGTATCAACCCTAGAAGGGGAAGAAAGGTAAAGGTTAAGGCTCGAGGCAAGGATACCATCCAGTTCGGCCGGGAGGACATTGATTTAAGCAATTTGGAACAGCTTCTAAACCGGGAACAGACTAAGACCATCGGTGATATATTGGTCTACGCTTTAAGGGAGAATATTATCAAAGGTGAGAGATCCTTAAAGGAAGTTCTTGATTTAATCTTTGCCCGGCTGGAGAAGGAGGGTTTAAAGACCATCTCTCCCTTTAGTTATCCCGAGGGGGATTATGTAAAACCTCGCCCCTTTGAGGTTGGGGCAGCTATCAACCGTTTGCGAAGCTTAAAAATTAAGGAGATAGTCTGGGAGTAAAGTTATCGATTTTTCCACAGATCACCTAGATATTCTGAAGATTACCTGGATAATATGAAAAGGGAGAGGATAACGTGTTAAGAGACTTAATTTTAAAAAACAGAAGCTATAGACGGTTCTATCAGGATTTTGCGGTGGAGAAGGAGGTCTTGCGGGAATTGATTGATCTTGCCCGTTTATCGGCATCGGCCTCCAATAAACAACCGTTAAAGTACATTATTTCCAATGAGCCTGAAACCAATCAGAAAATTTTCTCCAGTTTAACCTGGGCCGGTTATTTAAAGGACTGGGACGGTCCGGCCGAAGGTGAAAGACCATCTGCCTACATAATTATTCTTGGTGATCAAGAGATCAGTACCAACTACCTGGCCGACCCCGGCATTGCCTGTCAGAGTATTCTCCTGGGGGCAACCGAGAGGGGTCTGGGGGGGTGCATCTTTGGTTCGGTTAAGCGAGAAGAACTGAGGAAGGCTTTAGCTATTCCGGAAAGATATGAAATTCTGTACGTTTTAGCAATTGGTAAACCTAAAGAGGAGGTAAAGCTGGAGACAGTAGGGGATGATGGCGATATCAGATATTGGCGTGATAAGAAGGGTACCCACCATGTCCCTAAACGCCCGCTGGAGGAGATAATCCTGGAAAGATAATATCCTTAAATTTTTTAAATTATCCACAATTTACTAATCTTATCCACATTGATGTAATAGATATCCACAGCCGCTATTAAATCTTCGCAAAATAAACATTTTGCGAAGATTTAATAGTGCGAATATTTGTCAGTAAAGATCAGTAAAGAAATGAAATAAAAATAATTTGTTTATCATTTGCAGAACAAATTAGATATTATGTAATATTTTGCATTAATATTATGTAATAAAATAAATTCTTCTTGTGGATAACTTTCTATCAAAAGTGAGGTTACTTAAGAAATCATAACAGTTATCCACAGCATATAGGATTTCTCTTTTTGAAAACTGCAAATAGATGTTTCCAATGCTGCAAATTTCCAAACATCTCTCCGACATCTATTTACAATTGTTTAAGGTAAATATGAAATGGGAAAAACCCCTGATTGACTCAGGAGTTTAGTTGAGGGATTTTGATTACCTGTCCTGGCTGTAAAATGACATTCTCTAAACCATTAACCTTTTTGATCTGATTGATTATCTTACGTGGATCATCATTTATTTGATTGTAATTTTTGGCTATACTCCAGAGAGTATCACCTTTTTCAACCCTGACCTCGAGATACCTTACCGGTTTTCCGCCTAGAGATGAAAAATCGTAGAAAAATATGATCAGCGTTGCAATTAATAACACGGATATCGTTATCTTTAGATAATCTCTTTTAAACCTACTTTCCCGGTGGTAATGATTTTTAACTGCCAGATTATACATAAGAACTCCTCCTTTAAACCTATGTATGCCTGTGTAGTACGTGTGTTCTAATGATATTATAACAGAACAGTAGTTTCCCTGTCAAGCATTTTTTTGAAAAAATTAAAACTGTTGTTTGCCAATTTTCGAATTATGTGTTATAATAATTATGTACAGGTAGTTAAAATAATTCCTTATAAGGAGGTTATACTTGCTTAATATAAATTTATGTAAATCTATATGAACCAGGGTGAATCTAGACATATAAATTTAGGATTTTCAAAAATTTGTAAGATTATTACAAATCCCCTTTACATTCACGAATAAATGTATTATATTTAACGAACATTTTTTTGGTTTGATTACTTTGTAAAGGGCCAGGTAATTAAATGGAAATCTTTAATAAATTAATTAAAAAGAAAGGTGGTGAAAGTCCTGGTTGGTGGTCGAAAACAGGATAGTATTGCTAGAGTTAACAGCTTGATTATAAATTAATCCTGTGAAGACTTACGACTATGCTTAAGTTTGCATAGGTTTTAAAAACCAGGAGTAATATGGAAGAATTAACTGAAAGACAGAAATCTATTCTGGGGTTTATTCAAAAGGAGATTAAGGAAAAGGGATACCCCCCCTCTGTTAGGGAGATCGGAGAGGCAGTTGGTTTAAAATCGCCGGCATCTGTTCACAGCCATTTAAAAACCTTGGAAGAACTTAATTATATAAGAAGAGACCCTTCGAAACCGAGGGCCATTGAAGTACTGTATAACCAGGATGGCACGGAAAATATCAAAAAAGAAATGGTACATATTCCTTTAGTAGGGAGGGTTACCGCCGGCGAACCAATTCTGGCTGAAGAGAATATCGAAGATTACTTTCCGGTACCGCTGGATTATATCAGCAGTACTGCTAAAGAACTATTTATGTTAGAGGTTAAAGGTGACAGTATGATCAATGCGGGGATTTTTGATGGTGATTATGTTATAGCGCAAAAACAGAATTATGCTTATAATAAGGATATAGTTATAGCTCTGACTGAAGAAGGTGCTACTGTTAAGCGCTTTTTTAAGGAGAAGGATTATTTCCGTCTCCAACCCGAAAATCCTACCATGGAGCCGATAATAGTGCCTGATGTACATATTCTCGGTAAGGTTATTGGTCTATACCGTAAATTTATTAGTTAATCTAATTGGCCGGTTTGCTGTAGCTCCTCTATTCTATCGATGGCTTTTTTTATCAGCCGGAAGTCGTACCAGGCGGTCTTTTTCATCCTTTCATTTCTCAGCAGGTAGGATGGATGAAAGGTTGGTAAAAAGAAATACTTACCCCGTTTAATCCACTTGCCTCTCATTCTGGTGATTGAAGCCTCTTCATCGATCAGGTTTTTTAAGGCTACCGACCCCAGAGGAACGATAACTTTGGGGTCAATTAATTTTATCTCTGCAGCTAAAATGGGTGCACAGGCCGCCACCTCACCGCTAGAAGGATTGCGGTTGCCCGGCGGTCTGCATTTAACCATATTTGTAATATAGACCTCTTCTCTCTTAATATTTACAGCCGCAAAGATTCTGTTTAGCAACTGGCCTGCCCTGCCAACAAAGGGTTCTCCTCTTCTATCTTCATCGGCTCCCGGGCCTTCACCGATAAACATGATCTTTTTATTGATGGCACCTTTGCCCATTACAACCTGGCTAGCACCTTCTCTCAGGTGACACCTTTTACACTCCAGGGCCTTCTCCCTTAATAACTGGTAATCAGAATCAGGATATTGTATCAGGCAACTGACTGTTAGATTTCCCTGCCGGTCAAATAACATCATTTATCTCTCCTTAATATATAATATCTTAAATATATATTAAGGATGGACAGTCTAATTTCCTGCATAGGGATAGAAAAATTACGGCATTACCTCCATTTAATGATCAATTTTTCTAATAGCAAAACAAAATAATACATTAGCCCGGCTATAATACACAAGATAATTACACTTGTCATTACCAGATGAAGATTGAAAACCTGCCCCCCATATACAATTAAGTAACCCAGGCCGGCTTTAGAAACGAGAAATTCCCCGACAATTGTACCGACCAGGGAAAGGCCGACACTGACCTTTAAGGCGGAAAAAATTGTCGGAACACTAGCAGGAAGAATTACCTTAAAGAGGATCTGTTTTTTCGTTGCTCCCAGGGTCTGGAGTAGTTTTATCTTATTACTCTCAACCTCCCGAAAGCCATTGATTAACATAATGATTGTAACAATAATGGAAACCGCCAGGGCCATGACGATAATAGCCGGTGAGTCGTTCCCCAGCCAGACAATCATAACCGGCCCCAGGGCAACCTTGGGAATACTATTTAAAATCACTAAATAGGGCTCCAGCAGATTGAAGAGGAAATCTGACCACCAGAGTAAAATAGCTATAAGTATTCCCAGGATAGTACCCGAACTAAATCCGATAATATTTTCCGTCAAGGTAATTTTGATATGATGGTATAACTGGCCATTTTGACACATCTTGATAAAGAGGTTCAGTATTTTACTCGGCTGGCTCATCAGGAAGGTATTAATCCAGCCCATCTGACCCATCAATTCCCAGAGTCCGATAAAAGCAAGTAGAATTGCTATCTGTAATATTCTGATAGTTATCCTTCTTTTCCTTAATTGGAAAAGGAACTCCGCATGATCAGCAGTAACTGCCCCCCTGGTCAGCCACTGATAAATTACGCCCGTTTTAAACATGGATATCTAACTCCTTCCAAATATCATTAAAATATACCTGGAATTTCTTTATATTCCTCTTCTGGAGTGGAGTTATATCTTCCTGAAAATCAATATCAAAGGTAGATTTTATGACAGCAGGCCTTTTAGATAAAACTATTATCCTGTCGGCCATCGAGATAGCCTCGGCAATATCGTGGGTAACCTGGATTACTGTTTTTTGCTGTCTCTTTAGGATGTTATGCATCTCTTCTTCCAGGGTAAGCTTTGTTTGGTAGTCCAGAGAGGAGAAGGGTTCATCCAGGAGTAAGATCTCCGGGTCGGTGGCCAGGGTCCTGGCCAGGGCTACCCTCTGTCTCATGCCACCGGAGAGTTCTCTTGGATAATGATTGGTAAAATCAGCCAGTCCGTAATTCTCCAGCAGCATCATAATTTTATCCCTGGTTTCTCCGTTTAACATACCTTTTATCTCCAGGCCAAGCCTGACATTTTCGTAGACGGTTCTCCATTCGAAGAGATAATCCTCCTGGAGCATATATCCTACCCTGGGATAAATCTGCGTGACCTCCTGATCATTAATATATACCTTCCCTATATCAGGGGGGATTAAGCCGCTGATAATTGATAATAAAGTAGTCTTCCCACAACCACTGGGACCGACAATACAGATAAACTCATTCTCTTTAACCGATAGGTTTATTTCCTTCAGGGCCAGTGTTTCACCCTTTTTCGAGATATATTTTTTCTGGATTCCCTCTAGCCTGACTTTTTCCTTCATCATAATCCCCCCATTCCAGTTTTTAATCTTAAAGATATCTTGCCAGTTTAACCATATATTAATATCCGTGATTATGGCCTTTAGGCCAGTTTATTCCTCTTGATATTTTGCAATGGCTTTTTTGGCAAAATCGGTATTTACCACAACTTCATAAGGAACCTTTTCCTCCAGTTCTCCCGCCAGGATAATGATATCCTCATAGTGCTCAAAAATCTCCTTTTCGATAATCGGGTTTTTATCCCAGGTATCCTGTTCCAGATACCTCTTTACCACCTTAACCAGTATATCCCTGTCGGTATCGATGAAAAATGACCTGATGGCTTCTGCAATCTCTTCTGCTGTATGGGTGGCTACCCAGCGCTGAGCCCTGTAGATAGCATTGGTAAAGGCTTGAATTATCTCCGGGTTTTTCTCCAGATAGCTTTTCTTGGCCATATAAACAGTATAGGGTACATTTCCCCCGGCTACTCCGAAGGAACCGACAACATAACCCTTACCTTCCGCCTCTAATGTAGAAGCAGCTGGTTCAAACAGCTGGACAAAATCACCCAATCCACCGACAAAGGCTCCGGCATTGGCAGTAAAATCAAGGTTGGTTATTACCTTGACATCCTTTCCTGGATAGATCCCTCTCTTCTTTAAGGAATACTCTAATACCATCTGCGGAGCACCACCCGGCCTATTGCCGATTATTGTTTTACCCTTAACATCTTCCCATTTAAAGTCTGGCATTGGTTCTCTAGCTACTAAAAAGGAACCGGCAGTATTGGTTAGCTGGGCAAAGTTAATTATGTAATCCTTAGCTCCCTGCTGGTAGATATAGATTGTTGGCTCCGGTCCGATCAGGGCAATATCACAGCTTCCGGCCATCAGAGAGGCAGCTGCCTTATCACCACCCCAGGCAGTTGAGAGTTTAACATTTATTCCCTCTTCATTAAAATATCCCTTGGTCAAAGCAACATATTGGGGTGCATAAAAAATTGAATGAACAACCTCCAGCAACCTGACATCCACTTTATTATCTTTCGCCATAAGTACCTGACTACAAGAACCAACCAGTAGAATAAGAAGGAAAAAATAAATGGTAAATCTCATCCCTCTTTTCACTTTTAACACCTCCATTTTTTTGTCACCAATATATTATGTTTCAGGTATTCTTAATGTGCAGAATAAAAATAAATAGACCTACAACACAAAAAGAGACCCAGTATCGGGTCTTTGCTCTAATTGGCTATATAAAAGTATAGTTGGGAAAATATTAATATTAGGTTAAAATATAAATTCAAACCCATAATAATCCCTATCACATTAGGATTATTCTGGGATTTTTTCTGTTCTTATCAAAACCTTATAATTTACTAAATCTAACTTCCCCCTGCCTAAATATAGCAACTTCCTTGAAACCGATCTTTTTAATTAACCTGGCAACCTCTTTTATTCTTTCGCCAACCCTCTCCGGTCCATGGGCATCTGAACCAAAGGTTACAGGAATACCTAGTTCATAGGCCCTTCTAAGGACTTCTTCGGATGGATATTGCTCTTTAACCGGTTTATTAAAGCCATTGGTATTAACTTCAATCACCAGTTCCATATCCTTGATGGTCTTTAAAACAGGTTCAACAATCGAGATAATATCAACATCTGCGGGCTTAAACCCGAAAATTTTTATCAGATCCAGGTGGCCAATAATATTAAATAGTCCTGAAAGGGCAGCTTTTCTGACCAGATCAAAATATTGATAATATGACTCTGTAATATTCCTCCTGTCATATTCTTCGATATAATCAGGGTGATCTACCTCCCAGTCACCGATGGCATGGACGGAGCCGATGGTATAATCCAGGGTTAAATCTGCAATTAATTTCCTTATTCTCTCCTCCTTTTCCGGCCGGTAATCAAACTCTATCCCCAGACAGACCTCAGTATTGCTTTTATCTTTAATCTTTTGCAGATTATTCCAGTTAATTTCATTAAGAAAGCGGTCATGATCGGAAAAACCCAGAATCCTGACTCCCCTCACTTCTGCTTTGCTGATAAAATTTTTTAAATGGCTAATTTTATGGGCTGGTTTAACCTTATCTTCCCCGTGGGCATAAGGGTGGGTATGATAGTCTACTAAAAACACTATTACAACTCCTTTCTGTTATCTTTATCTTTCTTCTGGGACATGACTGAGACTTTAACCAATTCTTCTTTATGTTCTTAGGAGATACTCATTTAAAAAAGTTGTTAAATGAGGTCTTTAAATTGTAATTACCTTTGTATATATTATAATACATTTCAAAAAATAATGCATGTTATTAAGAAAAGAATTATCTTGGAACTGTTTCCAGGGAGTTGTTCAAACAATTTTGAATAATAGGCTTGTGCTTGAAACATATTGCAAAATTATGTATAATTATAAAATACAAAAAGGAAATTGAAGGCCTATGGAAGATGAATACCATAGTATTAAATTAGCTAGAAGAAAGGAGCTAAACCATGGATGAATTAATTATGTTACCCGGTCCTACCGCCATACCTCCGGAAGGACTTGAGGCCCAGAGCAGACAGATGATCGGTCACCGTGAAGAAGCTTTTTCTAAGTTACTGGTCAGGGTAACCGAGAATCTGAAGAAGGTATTTTTTACCGAAAATGATCTACTCATCTTTCCGGCATCCGGAACCGGCGGTCTGGAGATTGCTATTGTCAATTCCTTTTCCCCGGGAGATAAGGTTTTGTCCGTAACAAATGGTGTTTTCGGTCAGAGGTTCAGGGAGATTGCTAAAGCCTATGGAGTCAATGTGATTGAACTTGACTTCCCCTGGGGGGAGCCCTGTGATTATGACAAAATAGAGAACTTTCTTGGGAAATATCAGGATATTAAGGCAGTACTATTTACCCATAATGAAACCTCAACCGGTGTACAGAATGACCTGCAGAGGATGGGGGAAATTATTAAGGAACATGATGCCCTCTTAATTGTTGATGCTGTCAGTTCACTCGGCGGGCTACCTCTGTATACCGATAAGTGGGGGGTTGATATGGTTATTACCTCCTCCCAGAAGGCCTTAATGACACCGCCGGGGCTTGCCCTGGTAGCTGTTAGCCCACAGGCCTGGCGACAGATCGAGCAGTCTACCCTGCCAAAGTTTTACTGGGATTTACTTAAGGCCAAAAAATATTATGAGGAGAGTAGACAGACTCCCTATACACCGGCTGTTTCCCTTCTTTATGCCCTTGATCAAGCCTTAAAGCTGATACTTAAGGAAGGGATTGAAAATGTCTTTAAACGCCACAGGGTACTGACCAGGGCACTACGAAGGGGGATGGAAAAGCTGGGTATTAAACCCTTTGTTCCCTGGGAGATAGCCTCCTATACGGTATCATCCTTTTATCAACCAGAAGGTATAGACTTTAAAGACTTTAAAGACCACCTGGTTAAAAAATATAAACTGCATTTCGCCGGTGGTCAGGGCAGATTAAAGGATAAGATCTTTCGGATCGGACACATGGGTTATGTCAATCAGGAAATGATTTTAAAAACCGTCGAATCGATAGGTTCTACCCTGGAGGACTTTAATTTTAAAGCAGATAAAGTTTCAGCCTTAGCAGAAACAGAAAAAATTATCAGTGAGGAGTTGAGTAGAAATGAGCTATAAGGTGCTGGTAAGTGATTATATATCGCAAAGCGGTATTGATATCTTAAAAGAGAAGGTAGAGGTATATTTTAACCATCAATTAACCAGGGAAGAGTTTCTGGATATTATTGGTGACTATGACGGGATAATCGTCAGGAGTATGACCCAGCTGGATAAGGAGGCCCTCTCCAGGGCAAAGAAACTTAAGGTTATCGGCAGGGCCGGTACGGGTTATGATAATATAGATCTGGAGGAGGCCAGTAAAAGGGGAATTGTGGTCTTTAATACCCCGACCGGGAATACCATCTCGGCCAGTGAACACACTATTGGGATGATTCTGGCCCTTTCCAGGAATATTCCCCAGGCAAATGAGGCCCTTCATCAGGGGATCTGGGATCGTAAAAAATATAATGGGGTTGAACTGAAGGATAAAACCCTCGGGATCATTGGTCTGGGCAGAATAGGCAGCCGGGTAGCCAGAATTGCTCAGAGTATCGGGATGAAGGTAATTGCCAATGACCCCTATCTGCCCCCGGAAAAGGCAGAAAAATTAAATGTTCCCCTGCTTACGTTTCAGGAGGTCTTACAACGCTCTGATTATATTTCCCTCCATACCCCGCTTACGGATGAGACCTATCATATTTTAAGCCATAAGGAATTTGCCATTATGAAGGATGGTGTCAGGATAATTAATGTGGCTAGGGGTAAAAACCTGGATACCCAGGCTCTAATCAAAGCAATTGAGTCCGGAAAGGTTGCCGGTGCAGCTCTTGATGTTTTTGAGGAAGAACCGATTAGAGATTCCCAACATCCCTTAATGAAATATAAAGACAAGGTTATCTTAACTTGCCATCTGGGAGGTACCACCACAGAGGCGATGGATAATGTCTCCATTGCGGCTGCCGAACAGGTTCTGGCTGTCCTCGAAAATAAACTACCGGAATCCCCTTTAAATATCTTTTCTATTGGTGCCCAGGAATTCAACAATTTAAAGCCATACCTTGCTCTAATAAACAAACTGGGGAATTTTCTGGCCAACTGGAAGGGACATGAGCGGATTAAGGAAATAGAGGTCGAATACGGTGGAGAGCTTACTGAATATAATTCCAAGGCCCTGACTACTTCCCTAATCAAGGATATTCTAGATCCGATCCTGGACCACAGGGTAAATCTTGTTAATGCCTATCTGGTGGCCCGGGAGCGGGGAATTAAGATCAAAGAGAGTTTTCTTAAACAGCCAGATGAGCTGAAGAACATTATCAGGGTAAATATAACTACTGCTAAGGGGAACTATAGCCTGGCCGGTACATCTCTACCTATCGGCTGCCGGGTAATCGAAATAAACGGCTTTAGAATTGATCTAAACCTGGATGGGAAGTTTTTGATTGCCATTTATCAGGACAAGCCCGGGGTAATCGGTAAAATGGGCTCGATTTTAGGTAATGATAACGTAAATATTGCCAGTATGCAGGTTGGACGCAAGAATGAGGGAGGGCAGGCAATCATGCTCATTCAAACCGATTCCAAACCTTCTGTAGAAACCATCAATAAGATTAAACAGGGTCTTGACTTTGTGGAATTATCTTATCTGGAAATATAGTTATTCCCTAATTAAAAACTTATTAATCAGGTCACCGGAACGGACTAATTCCACAATGGCTTTTAGTATATCTCCCCTTTTATAATTTATGATACCTAAAAGGAGGTGAGAATACTTGTTATCTTTGATTTTTATGGTTTCCTGTAGTACCTTCACAGCCTGCTCATAATCCTCTAATTCGATATAGGTGGCTGCCAGGTAGTTTCTTATCCAGATATTCTGCTGGTCTAACTTAAGAATCTGTTGAAAATAACTAATTGACTCCAGATAATCCTTGTTGATGGAAGCACTGAAGGCAGCATAGTTAAGCAAGAGTAGATTATTCTGATTAGTCTCTAATAACTTTAGATGTGGTTTCATAACCTTGTTAAACTCTTCTCTTGATATCTGATCGGAGATCTTATTAAAGTGATTATAGGCCTCTTCTATCTGCCCCAGGTTAGCCATCGAAATGCTCAATTGAAAATTAGCCAGGATATCTTCCGGATTCTCTGCTAATCTCTGCTGGCTAAGTTCCTGCAGTGTATGCCAGTCAAAGTTATTATCTGCAGCATAAATATTATTCCAGGTTAAGATATAAATAAGTATAAAAAGAAAAAAAGCCGACCTTTTAATAATAGTTCTCACCTCCAGAAAGAGCCTCATCTCCGGATGAGGCTCTTTTGTAAATATAGCGAAGCTAATTTGAACAAACAACTGCAAATAGATGTTGGAGAGATGTTTGCAATTGAAAACATCTATTTGTAGTTCTATGGTATTTAATTAGTTTTAAGTAAATTTAATCTTCTTCTCCTTTAGACGTTCAAGGGCTTCCCTAATCCTCTCCTCCGTTACGGTAAGGGCGATCCGGACATAACCCTCACCGTGTTCTCCATAACCGTTCCCCGGTGTAAAGAAGATGCCTGTCTCCTTGAAAATATAAGTAGAGAACTCTGTTGAGGTATATCCTTTTGGAACCTTTGCCCAGAGATAAAAACTGGCCTTGTTCTTCCTTATCTCCCAGCCCAGTTCCTTTAGCCCCTCAACCAGGAGATCCCTTCTTTTGGTATAAAGCTCGGTCATTTTCTTAATATTGTCTTGAGAGCCGGTAAGGGCCTCAATTCCGGCATACTGGACGGCCTCAAAGATTCCCGAATCAATATTAGTTTTGATTCTCCCCAGTGATTCAATAACATCTTCATTTCCTACCGCCCAGCCGATCCGCCAGCCGGTCATGTTAAAGGGTTTGGAAAGAGAGTTGAACTCAATACCGACTTCCTTTGCTCCGGGGAACTGCATGAAACTTAAAGGTTCATAATCATCAAGCCCTATCTCGCTGTAAGCAGCATCATGGGCAATGATCAGATCATATTCCCTGGCAAATTCAATAATATTTTGGTAAAAATCTTCATCGGCCACAGCTCCGGTAGGGTTATTGGGATAATTAATAAAGAATAACTTTGCCTCTCTGGCTATATCCTCATCAATTGCCTCAAGATCAGGCAGAAAATTATTTTCTTCCAGTAACGGTACCGCTACAGGTTCTCCCCCGGCCAGGAGGACCGAGGTTTTATAGACCGGGTAACCCGGGTCAGGAACAAGGGCCTTATCTCCCGGATTGATATAACAGAAAGGGAGATGGGCTATACCTTCCTTGGAACCGATTAGAGAAACAACCTCCTTATCGGGATCGAACTCACTCCCGTAATTCTTCTTGTACCAGTCAGCAACAGCCTTGCGGTATTCGTATAACCCTTCATATGATGGGTAACTATGGGTTGTTGGGTCCTGGACGGCTTCAATCATCCTGTTGACAATATTATCCGGTGTCGGCTGATCAGGGTCACCGATCCCAAAACTGATGACATCAACACCTTCCTTTTTTGCTCTGGCAATCATCTTATCAATTTCTGCAAATAAATATGGCGGTAGGTTTTTAATTCTATCTGCACTTCTCATACTAATCCCTCCTCAATTTCTATTGCACCGTTAAAAACCGTTTCGGCAGGGCCGGTCATAAAGACATCATCACCTGACCACTCAATAACCAGATCACCGCCTGGCAGGTGGACTACTACTTTCTCATCAAGATAGTTGTTTTTAATTCCTGCTACTACAGAGGCTGAAGCCCCGGTACCACAGGCCAGGGTAATCCCGCTACCCCTTTCCCAGACCCGCATCGCAATTTCGGATCTATCGATAATCCGGATAAACTCAACATTGGTCTTTTCCGGAAAAGCAGGGTGGTTTTCAATCTCCTTACCCCATTCAGCAAGTGGAATCTGATCGATATCCTCCCTGAAAATAATCGTATGGGGATTCCCCATAGAGACACAGTTGATCTGAAAGGTTTTATCATTAACCGGTAGCTTATGCTCCTGAATATATTCAGCATCAGTATCCAGGTCTACAGGTATCTCGGCTGGTTTAAACTTAGGTTTGCCCATATTTACCCTGATCTGGCTTGTCTTTCTATTACCTGAGATAACCTCAGGGGTAATGATTCCGGCCAGAGTCTCTACCCGCAGGATATCCTTTCCAGTCAGATTCTTTTCCCTGAGATAATGAGAAAAACAGCGGATACCGTTACCGCACATCTCAGCCTCACTACCATCAGCATTAAAGATCCTCATTCTGAAGTCATTCTCTTTAGATTCAGGGGGTAAAATGATGATCAGCCCATCCCCGCCGATACCGAAGTGTCTTTTACATAAATCTATGGCCAGTTGACGGTAATTTTTAATCTTATACCGGAAACCATCGATGACAATAAAATCATTTCCGGTACCGTGCATTTTAGTAAAATTAAGTTTCATTTATTCACTTATTCACTCCTCTTTGGATTAAGTAAACCTTCAATTCCTTCCTGAGGTATAATTGTCGAGATTGCATGTTTATAGACCATCAGGTCTTTGCCATTATCTCTAACTATGATGGTAAAGTTATCAAAGCCGGTTACAATTCCATTGAGCTGAAAACCATTAACCAGGTAAATGGTTACCGGTGTTTTCTGCTTTCTGACCTGATTTAAGACATTATCCTGCAGGTTCAATTGATGTTTCATTAAATAAAATACCCCCTTTATTTCTATTATATTTTTATTCTACAATCTATTAAAAAATCCTGCTTATTTCCTTTATATCAAATAAATTAATGCCTAAAATATCGTAAGACCAATTTATTCATCCTCGGGATAAAGTGAGGTTTCGTGTTTGGGTTCTTCGGAAATGCTTAAGGTAGAAAGATCGGAAACCAGTTTACTGCAAACCACACAGTAGCCCCTTTCCAGGCTTTTTTCTAAAAAGAAGAGAGGTGCGCTGCTTAAGCCCATCTTTATTCCCCGGGCCTTGCCAGTTTTAAAACCTAGATTATAACCAATAAAGATACCTGTTAGGATACCGATTAATAGATAATAAAACATCAAAATCATCCTGCAATCTGATATTTTTTTCCAAGCCAGAATATGACATAAAGTATAAATGAAGCCAGAGAAAAAAAGACCAACTTAAGAGGAAAGAATTTAATTACCAGGAAAAAGAGAATTAAAGTTAGAAGAATGGAATTAACTACCCCCAGTGTATTAATGAGATTTCTTCCCAGAAAGAGATTATCCCTTCTGTAATCTAAATAATCATCAAAAAGCTGGATCAATAAAATCAGGATCAAAGCTGAAAGAGTATCTTTTAAAGATGTGAGCAAAATACTGATTCCCAGAACAATTGACCCCTCCTGCCACCCGAATAATCTACTGGGGAGCCTTTCCCTGCCGTCATAGGCCATACCCAAAAAGTAACTTGCGGCAAAATAGCTAACACTTTCATTAAAATTAAAATATAAGGCCAGGATTATGATTACTAAAGAATAAGGTAATATGCCTCTGCCTAGTATTCGGGAAAAATTCTCTCCTCCTTTTAAACGGTCCAGGTCCTGATCCAGGAAGTCATCCATTAATTTAATTACCAGACCGGTTAGAAAAATACCAGCAAACCTTTTAAACATAATTTAACACCAGTCTCTTTACTTCCTGGAATCCCAGCCAGTAAAGGGCAGAGATTGGTATTATCTTTTTTGAAATAAAATTCTCCCTCAAGATCTTAAGGTTTTCTTTAGCCGAATGGAGATCAATTTTATTGGCTAGAATAGCATAATTTTTTTCCAGACTGGCGTAGTTCATAATCATTCTATCTAAAGGCAGGAGAATATCTTCCTCTTCCTTACTTATATTTGTAAGGTCGATCATATGGAGAATCAGATTGCTTTCCCTGATTAGCCTAATTGTCTGGGCCATCGCCAGACGGATCTCGGCATCCGGGTGGATACCTTCGCTTAAACCGCAGCTGTCGATTATCTCCAGTTCCTTAAAGACCTTTCCTGAAGGAATTTCCAGTTTTACCGATTGAATCTCACGGGTAAAATTACTTTCCTCCGATATTAACTCATTCCTGGCATCTTCCGGAGAATATCTCCTGACAGAGGTATAGCCGGCCAGCTGTCGGATATAAAATTTTAATTCCTTCAATCCCATGTATTCTGCAAAATTAATCACAAAACAGGTCTTGCCTACATTGGGCATGCCTGTTACCAGACATTCAGTCATGCAAAATAACCTCCCCGGCCAGATCTTCCTTTTTGATTGTTATTAAGGTCCTCCGGTTAAGATTTCCCTGCTGCAAAATACGCCGGGCCTGGTGTCTGATAGCCCTTTCAACCAGGTTGCGAACGGTCCTGGCATTTCCGTTGTTTCTGCCGTCCTGATTCCGCATCTGTGTTAAAACCCGGTATATATAATGTTTACTTTCTTTATCTAATATATATTCACGTTCTTTAAACATCATTTCTGCAATTTTAACTAATTCATCAATTGTATAATCAGGGAAATCCAGCTGAATAGCAAAACGGGACCTTAAACCGGGGTTGCTTTCCAGGAAATAATCCATCTCTTCCCTGTATCCAGCCAGGATGATCACAAGCCTATCTTTATAATCTTCCATGGCCTTAACCATGGTATCAATGGCCTCTTTGCCGAAGTCCTTCTCTCCGCCCCGGGCCAGGGAATAGGCCTCATCGATAAATAAAACACCACCCAGGGCCTTCTGTATTAACTTTTTTGTCTTTATTGCGGTATGGCCGATATACTCACCTACCAGATCGGCCCTCTCGCCTTCTATTAGTTTTCCGTTTTCTAAGAATCCCAGTTCCTTAAAGATCTTGCCTATCAGTCTGGCCATGGTTGTTTTGCCTGTACCGGGATTACCTTTAAAGATCATATGTAAAACAACAGGCTGGGACTTAAGGCCGTACTGCCGGCGGATTTTCTGCACCTGTAAGAAGGCAATAAATTCCTTAACCAGTTCCTTAACCTTTTCCAGACCGATAAGATTATCCATCTCTTCCAGATACTGATTCAGTTTATTTGCATCCTGATAATCATTTTTCTCTTCTATTACGTTAACAGGAGTAGTTTCTTTTAATCCTTCCTGGTTATCATCTAAACCGGTTAATAGATTAAAGGCATGGGAGATGCTGATCTCTCCCCTTTTAAACCTCTCCAGGATCACATTATGATTAAGATGCCGCTCATCGTTACGGTATAAATTATACATTTAACCACCCCATACAACCATAAGAATTTTTGATTAATTTGAGTCAGGGTGCTGCAAAAAATAATACATCTTTAATATATGTAAGGGGTGGGAAAGATGTTAATTAATTTTCAGGCCTGTGATACACCTTCTTTATGGAAGGGAGGAAGGATTTTAACTGGTTCCAAAAAAATTATCTATCAGTTTGAGTACCCCTTCATAGACTTCCTGCTGGTCAAGTTTGGAGAGATTAAACCAGTGGATATCCGGGTCTCGCTTAAACCAGGTAAGCTGGCGTTTGGCAAAATGACGGGTATTCCTTTTTAAGATGCGGATTGCTACATTGAGGTCATACTCTCCCTTAAGATAGCCGATAATCTCCTTATAGCCTAAGCCCTGCAGGGCGGTGCTGCTCAGGTCATAACCCTTTTTAAGTAAACCCTTAACCTCATCGACCAATCCCTCTTCAATCATCAGATCTACCCTTTTATTGATTCTGGCATAAAGCTCTTCTCTGTCTCTAATCAATCCAATCTTAAGCGCCCGGTATCTGGATGGTTTTTCCGCCTGTTTCTTCTTAAAATAGGTTATAGTCTTACCGGTCTGCTGATAGACCTCTATTCCGCGAATTATTCTTCTTAAATCATTGGGGTGAAGCTTATCTGCCAGTTCGGGGTCGATCTCTTTCAGCTGATTATGAAGATACTGATTACCGTATTTTTCAGCCTCCTGCTTTAGCTTTTTTCTCAGCTTTGGATCAGATTCCATCTCGGGAAAAAGGAATCCCTCAACTACTGCTTTGATATAGAGGCCCGTTCCTCCAACCAGCATAGGTAGGTGTCCCCTGGCTATAATCTGCGGGATAAGCCGGTCAACCCTCTTTTGAAAATCGGCAACAGAAAATTCCTGATCAGGGTCTACGATATCTATCAGGTGATGTTTTATCGTTCTCCTCTTCTCTAGACTGGCCTTGGCAGTACCGATATCCATCCCGCGGTAGATCTGCATAGAATCGGCAGAAATAATCTCACCCCTAACCTCTCTGGCCAGTTCAAGAGATAATCTGGTTTTGCCTGCTGCTGTCGGCCCCAGAATAACTAATAAGGGATACATATCATCCATAAATGTTACACTCCTCTATCTTCGTCCCATACCCTTCTCGATATCCTTCTCTGTTAGATGAATGATAATTGGCCGGCCGTGGGGACAGCGGTTTGGGTTGGTGGACTGAAAAAGATCATTAATCAATTTATTAACTTCCTCCTCTTCCATCTTCATGCCAGCTTTAATAGCCCCCCTGCAGGCCATGTAGGTAATCATTTCATCTATCAGCTCTGCCTGATTCATAGTCTTTCCCTCTTTGAGTAAATTATCAATCAGTTCCCTGATTACCTTTTTAGTAGCTTTTCTTTTTATTATTGCCGGAACTTCCTGAACTATCAGGCTCTTACCGCCAAAAGACTCCATTTTTATTCCCAGCTTTTCAAGGTCATCCCGGTATTTATTAATTACCTCCATTTCCGGAAGGGTAACTTCCACAGTTGCCGGTACCAGAAGGGGCTGGGAGACTACTCTGTTATTCTTAAATTTATTCTTAAACTGATCATAGAGGACCCTTTCATGAGCATTATGCTGATCGATAATATACATCCCATCTTCAGCCTCGGCAATAATATAGGTATTATGAATCCGGCCCAGTATTTTTTTCAGCGGACTCCCGGCTGGTACATTTTTCACTTGTACGTAATTTTTTTCATTCGTTTGATCCTTTTCTTCCCTGATTCTATCTTGTGAATTTTCTCCCTTTGCGTTTCCTTTTTCCTTTCCTCTTTCCTTCTCGCCAGGATTTATACTCTTATCTCTGATGTAAATAATATCTTCTGGTATTTTATCTTGAGCAGCAGTCATTTTATTAGCAGAATTATCTTCTTTAGACTCAACCTTACCGGGTGCAGCAATATCCTCCTTTAAGGGCAATCTGACTTTACTTTTCTTTAAACCCTCTTTTAACCTATTCTTTTTCCGGTCAAATCTAGATTTTATTTGCATCCGGGGGGCAGGGTCAATGGATTCAAGGGTTGCTCTGATTCCCTTTATGATGACATCTTTGATGATCTCATCCCGGCTAAATTTGATTTCCCTCTTGGTGGGATGGACATTGACATCAACAAGAATCTGGTTTAATTTAAGATTTAGAAAAACAACCGGATGGGTATTAGGCGGCAAGAGTCCCCGGTATCCCTCCTCTACCCCCATGCTGAGAATCCGGTTATAGACAGTTCTTCTGTTAACAAAAAACAGCTGGTAGACCCTGGAGGAACGGTAATAATCCGGTCTGGCAATAAAGCCCTCCAGTTTAATATACCTATCCTCATAATCCACCGCAAGTAGATTGCTAACCAGTTCCTCGCCATAGATAGCATAGAGGGCATCAAGCAGATCACCGCTGCCGGGTGTCTGTAAGACCTGGTTGTTATTATGGCGGAGACTAAACTGGATCTCCGGGTAGGCCAGGGCCTCCCTGTTAACGATGTTACTGATATGACCGAATTCAGTATTGGTAGTCTTTAAATATTTAAAACGGGCCGGGGTATTATAAAAAAGGTCTTCAACAATTATATCCGTTCCCCTGGGTACCCCTGCAGGTTTTTTACTGATAATCTTACCCCCGGCTATCTTCATATAGCTGCCCTTTAATTCCTTCTCTGTCCTGGTTCTGATCTCGATTCTGGATACTGAGGCTATACTAGCCAGGGCCTCTCCCCTGAAACCCAGGGTCTTGATAGAATAAAGATCATTGATCTCCTTAATTTTGCTGGTAGCATAGCGGGAGAAGGCAAGTTCCAGTTCATCAGCCTCTATACCGGAACCGTTATCCCTGACTCTGATCTTATCCTTGCCGCCATTCTCAGTCTCGATTGCTATCTTATCACTCCCGGCATCGATGGAATTCTCTACCAGTTCTTTGACCACAGAGGCCGGTCTCTCAACGACCTCACCTGCCGAAATCTGATTGGCAACCGATTCGGGCAGCTGTTTGATTCTAGCCATTATCTTCCCCTTCCTTTCTGGCTTCTTGCTGGAGCTGATAGAGAAAGTTCATTGCCTCCATTGGGGTCAGATTTAATAGATCCTTTTCCTTAAGCTTCCTGACAATGGGGTCTTCATTCTTAAAGAGGGCCAGCTGCCGTTGCTTCTCTTTTGGCTCTTTAACCTCTTTTTTTACAAGCTCTTTAACTTCCTTTTCTGCTATAACTTCGGTGATTGATTCTTCGGCAGCTGCCGCTATCTGACCTTCATTGTGTTCCAGCCGGTCTAAAATTTTCCGGGCATTATTAATTATTTCCTCCGGCAGGCCGGCCAGACGGGCCACCTCAATTCCGTAGCTGTCACTGGCCCTGCCGGGTACTATTTTATGGAGAAAATGAACACCATTTTCATCTTCTTCCACCAGGACATTATAGTTTTTAATACCTGGTAATTTTTCCTCCAACCGGGTTAATTCGTGATAATGGGTGGCAAATAACGCCCTGGCACCGATTTTTTCAGGGTTATTAATATATTCACTAACAGCCCAGGCAATACTTAAGCCATCATATGTACTCGTCCCCCTACCTACCTCATCAAGAATAATCAAACTCCTGCCGGTAGCATTATTAACGATATTAGCTACCTCATTCATCTCTACCATAAAGGTACTCTGACCGGTTGTCAGATCATCACTGGCCCCTACCCTGGTAAAGATGCGGTCAACAATGCCAATTCTGGCCTTTCTGGCAGGCACAAAAGAACCCATCTGGGCCATCAAAACAATCAGAGCAACCTGTCTCATGTAGGTGGACTTACCGGACATATTGGGTCCTGTGATGATAATGAAACGGTTTTCCTCAGTATCCAGATAGGTGTCATTAGGGACAAATACCCCCTCGACCATTTCTTCGACAACCGGGTGCCTGCCTTCTTTAATCTCGATTATGCCATCATTATGGATTTCAGGGCGCTGAAAATCGTTTTCCAACGTTACCAGGCTCAGTGAGGCCAGGACATCCAGGAAGGCAATTACTACCGCAGTCTCCTTAATCCGTTCAATATTCTCCCCAACTTTATCCCTCAGCTCAACAAAAAGGTCGTATTCCAGCTGATTAATCTTTTCCTCGGCTCCCAGTACCAGGGCCTCCTTTTCCTTTAGCTCAGGGGTGATATACCTTTCACTATTGGAGAGGGTCTGTTTACGGGTATAATTCTCCGGAACCTTATCCAGATTGGCTTTGGTAACTTCCAGGTAATATCCGAAGACCTTGTTAAAACCAACCTTTAATGAGTTGATACCGGTTCTTTCCCTCTCAGTTTTTTGCAGGTTGGTAATCCATTCCTTTCCTTCCCGGCTGGCCCGTCTGAGCTCGTCCAGTTCCTGATTATAACCATCTCTAATCAGACCTCCCTCTCTGACCGAGACCGGTGGTTCATCCACCAGGGCCTGATTCAGTAGATCAGCTAAATCCTCCAGAGGGTCAAACCTGCTGTTGAGCTGGGAAAAAAGCCCGGCCTTGAGGCTGCTTATGTCCTGCTTTAAGTCGGGTAATTTTAGGAGGGAAAATTTTAAGGCTGAAAGGTCACGGGCATTAGCTGTACCATAGGTAACTTTACTTAAAATTCTCTCCAGGTCGTAGATGCCGTCCAGATTATTTCTTAGTCTTTGCAGAAATATATAGTTATTTACCAATTCGGCAACGGCCTCTAATCTCATCTCAATCTCGTCTTTGTTGATCAGGGGTTGATTAATCCACTTTTTAATTAAACGACCTCCCATAGAAGTAACGGTTCTGTCCAGGATATTTAAGAGGCTTCCCTTCTTCGTCCTTCCCCTGATGGTAGAAGTTAGTTCCAGGTTTCTCCTGGTAGCCGAATCAAGGACCATGTAATCATTTAAATTATATGTAGTAAGCTTATTGATATGGGCCAGGGCCCTTTTTTGAGTTTCCTTTAAGAATTTGAGGATCTCACCTGCTGCCAGGATGGCCGCATCCATCTCTTCACAGCCATACCCTGCTAGAGACCGTGTCTGAAAATGTTCTCTTAAATAATCATAGGCCTTTTCAACCTTGCCCGGTTCAATCTCATTGTGGACAAAATCAATTCTTTTAATGAGATTGTTAAACCCCTCTCTTGTTACAAGACTTTCATCAGTAAGAATTTCTCTGGGATGAATCCGGTCAATTTCATCCCAGAGTTTATCTTCTAGTTCGGCTTCAAGCTCTGTCACCAGGAATTCGCCGGTTGAAATATCTACATAGGCAAAGCCCAGTTTTTCTTTATAATTAATCGCGGCAGCCAGAAAGTTATTATCCTTCTCCTTTAACATTTCATTCTCAATGACGGTACCAGGTGTAATTACCCTGATAACATCTCTCTCAACTATACCCTTTGCCTCCTCCGGGTCTTCCAGTTGCTCACAGATAGCTACCTTATAGCCTTCAGCGATCAGTTTGGCAATATATGAATCTGCTGAATGAAAGGGGACACCGGCCATCGGTGCCTTCTCTCCCCCTCCCCTGTTGCGGGAGGTAAGGGCCAGGTCCAGGACCCTGGCAGCGATTTTGGCATCATCATTAAACATCTCGTAAAAATCTCCCAGGCGGAAAAAGAGAATCGCATCCGGATACTTGCGTTTTATACTCTCATACTGTTGCATCATTGGCGTCAACTTGCTCAACTATATCACCTCAGATATTTCTATCTTCCTTCTATTGTTGATAAAGTTTTCCTGGTAACAGATAAATCTATGACTTCTCCGAAAAGAGTAAAGCTTTGGGCCTTATTAATTTTGACCGGCACTATCTCTCCTTTAATACCTTCTTTTTTAGAAAAGATGACCAGTTTATTTTTCCGGTCTCTTCCAGAGTACATCTCCGGGTTATTCTTGCTTTCTCCATCTACCAGGACCTCTAATACCTCCCCTATTAGCTTTTGATTATTCTCCAGGCTTATCCTGTTTTGTAGTTCCATCAGCCTTTCTAAACGTTCCTTTTTTCTATCTTCAGGGATCTGTTCCGGCATTTTGGCTGCAGGTGTCCCGGTACGGGGAGAATAAATAAAGGTAAAGGCCATATCAAACCTTACCCTTTTAACAATATCCATCGTCTCGGCAAAGTCCTCTTCCGTTTCTCCGGGAAAGCCGACGATAAAATCGGTTGTTATACTGGCATCGGGGATAGCTTCTTTAATTCTCTTAATTAGATTAAGATACCCTTCTCTGGTATAACCCCTGTTCATCTTTTTTAAAATCCTGTTGCTGCCTGACTGGATCGGTAGATGGAAGTGTTCACAAATGCTCTTACCATCTTTAATAGTATTGATTAATTTCTGGCTAAAGTCCCGGGGATGAGAGGTCATATACCTGATTCTGGCAAGGCCTTCAATCTCATCTAATCTTACCAGTAAATCAGCAAAGTCAACCTTTTCTTCCAGGTCCTTACCATAGGAATTGACATTCTGCCCCAGCAGGGTAATTTCCTTTACCCCCTTCTCTACCAGTCTCTCTACCTCGGTCACAATATCCTCCGGGGGACGGCTCCTCTCCCTGCCCCGCGTATAGGGAACAATACAGTAGGCACAGAAGTTGTTACAACCCTGAATGATTGAAACCCAGGCCTTATATTTATCCTCCCTTCTGGAGGGCAGGTCAGGGATCAATCCTTCCTCCTTATCCCAGACCTCGACCACCCGGCCCCTCTCCTCTTTAATTCTGTTTATCAGCTCGGGTACATGATGAATATTATGGGTGCCGAAGATCAAATCAACCTGGGGATATTTTTCGTATAGCTGTTGAACAGCCTCTTCAGACTGCATCATACAGCCGCCAACCCCGATAATTAAATCGGGATTCTTTTTCTTAAGCTGTTTTAAGGAACCTACCTTGCCGAAGACCTTTAATTCAGCATTTTCCCTGATAATACAGGTATTGATCAGGATGATATCGGCCTCCTCAATTCTTTCTGCCGGATGGTAACCCATCTTTTCCAGCATACCTGCCAGTTTTTCGGAGTCATGTACATTCATCTGACAGCCGTAGGTAATTATATAGTAATACTTTGCATTATCTATCATAATTTCCTCCTTGTACTTATTCAATCGCTAAAGCATAATCTTTATCACTACTATTCTACCATTAAAACAATGATAATGCAAAGAGCAGGCAGTAGCTTTCGGAGAAAAAAAAGAGGCCTTGTGGCCCCTTTGTTCTTATCCACCCAGATATGCCTTTCTAACCTCATCATTATTTAGTAAATCCCTTCCCGGCCCTTTCATAGATATCTTTCCGGTTTCAAGTACATAGGCATAATCGGCGATATTTAAAGCTGCATAGGCATTCTGTTCGATCAGGAGTATGGTTGTCCCCTGATTTTTTATCTCCTCAATAATCTCAAATATCTCCTTGACCAGTAACGGTGCCAGGCCCAGAGATGGCTCATCCATCAGTAGCAGTTTAGGGCGTGACATCAACGCCCTACCAACGGCAAGCATCTGCTGCTCCCCTCCGGAAAGGGTTCCAGCCTTCTGCTCCCTTCTTTCTTCCAGTATCGGGAATAGTTCATAGACCCACTGCAGATCTTTATTAATCCCGGCTTCATCTGTCCTCATAAAAGAACCCAACTGAAGATTCTCATATACTGTTAGATTAGGAAAGATCCTTCTCCCTTCAGGTACCATTACCAGTCCTTCCATGGTTCTTTCCCTGGTGTCGAGGGAGGAGATATCCCGCTCCCGGTAAAAGATTTTTCCATCACTCTTTTCTACCAGACCGCAGATAGTCCTTAGTGTGGTACTCTTGCCGGCACCATTGGCACCGATAAGGGTTATTATCTTACCTTCAGGGACCTCCAACGATATCCCCTTTAAGGCATGAATACCACCGTAATGAACGTGTAAGTTTTCTACTCTAAGCATTGACTACATCCACCCCCAGATAGGCCTTAATAACCTCTGGATTATTCTTAATCTCTTCCGGTTTTCCTTCGGCAATCGTCACTCCGTAATCCAGCACCAGGATTCTTTCACAGATCTCCATAACCACCTTCATATCATGTTCAATCAGAAAGACGGTTACTTCAAACTCATCTCTAATCTGTCTGATAAAATCAACTAACTCTTTTGATTCCTGCGGATTCATACCAGCAGCAGGTTCATCTAGCAGGAGCAGCCTAGGTTCGGTCGCCAGAGCCCGGGCAATCTCTAGTTTTCGCTGTTTGCCGTAGGGGAGGCTGCCGGCCTTTTCCCCGGCATATTCATCCAGTTCGACCTTTTTCAGTAACTGTCTGGACTTTTCGTAAAGTTCATTCTCTTCCTTTACGTAACCGGGCAACCTAAAGATAGCGGAAAAGAGATTTGACTTTAGATGGAGGTGGGTACCGATCATTACATTATCCAGTACTGAGAGATTATCCAGTAACCGGATATTCTGAAAGGTACGGGCAATCCCCATTTTAGCAATCCTATCCGGTTTTAATCCAGTAATATCCTCCTCCTGAAAATAAATTCTGTTTTCCGTTGGGGTGTAGATGCCGGTAATCATATTAAAGACGGTAGTCTTCCCAGCTCCATTAGGTCCGATTAATCCGACAATCTCTCCCGGTTCAATCTCAATTTTAAAGCTATCTACAGCAGTTAGTCCGCCAAAACGCATTGTTATATTATCTGCTTTCAGTAGTGTCATTACATTCCCTCTCCTTTCATCGGCCTATTCGCTTTAAACCGGCTAAGAAAGCGGAAAAATCCCTTCCAGGTAAATTCAATCTCACCCATAAGCCCGTTCTGTTTGAATAAGATTACGACTAAAAGTAGAAGTGAAAAGGTTACCATCCTTAACCCGGGTACTTCAGGAATAGAGAGGGGTCCAAGACTAAATCCTTCCTCGATCGGCCTTAAATATTCAAGGCAGAAATTAAAGAGGAAAGCAGCAATAACGGTTCCGGTTATACTACCCAGACCACCGATAACTACTACAATCAGGACATTAAAGGTCATAATAAACATAAAGGCCCTGGGGTCAATTGTCGTTAGCAAACTTGCCAGTAATCCGCCGCCGATACCGGCAAAAAAGGCACTGATTGTAAAGGACATAACCTTGTGGTAAGTTAGATTAACTCCGATGGCCTCTGCTGCTATCTCATTTTCCCTGATAGCCATCAGGGCCCGGCCATAACTGCTGGAGATAAGCCTTTTAACGATAAATACTGTCAAAACGGCAAATCCCATCGTCCACCAGAGATTTGTATACTGGGGAATACCCTTTAATCCCAAGGCCCCATTGGTTACCTGGGGTATATTATTGGCAATTACCCTGACGATCTCGGCAAAGCCGAGGGTGGCTATCCCGAGATAATCCCCCTTTAACCTTAATACAGGTAATCCGATTAAGATAGCAAGGATAGCTGCAAAAAGACCGCCTAAAAGTAGGGCAACGATAAAAGGTAATTGTAATACATTTAAAGGCCAGATTAAAGGCTCAATGATAAAGGTCATCTCCTTATACATCGGAGGCATGATCAATAAAGCGGTTGTATAGGCACCGATAGCCATAAATCCCGCATGACCTAGCGAGAACTGGCCGGTAAAACCGAAGATTAAATTCAGGCTGACACCAAGGGTTGCATAGATAGCACCAAGATTCAATATCCTCAATTTATAATTATCTAAATAGTTCTGAGCAAGATAGGTTAAAATCGCCAGTACAATAAGTGCAACAAATGACAATAACTGTTCTTTTTTCCTGGTCATAGCTTACACCTTCTCCTGGACATTTTTACCTAAAAGTCCATCCGGTTTGAATAGCAGGATCAAAATTAGGATCAGAAAGGCAAAGGCATCCCGGTATCCAGATAATTCGGGCATAAAACCAACCAGCATAATTTCGGTTAACCCCAGAATAAAACCACCTAACATTGCACCGGGTATATTTCCGATACCACCAACAACAGCAGCTATAAAAGCCTTTAAACCGGGGATTATACCCATAAAGGGAAAGATCTGAGGGTATTTCAGGGCCCAAAGAACACCACCAACCGCCGCCAGTGCTGACCCGATACCGAAGGTTATTGATATGGTTTTATTAACATCAATAGCCATCAACTTAGATGTTTCGACATCTACCGAAATCGCCCGCATAGCTAGGCCCGTTTTAGTTTTATAGACGATATAAAGAAGAGCCATCAGAAATATGATGGAGATAATAAATGAGACAATATTAATTGTTGATATTCTGATATCTTTAAAAATAAGCATCGTATCGAACAATTCCGGCCTGGCAAAGGATTTCGGAATTCCGCTAAAGACAACAACCCCGGCATTTTCCAGAAAAAAGGAAACACCGATAGCTGAGATCAGCAGGGAGATTTTAGGGGCTTTTCTTAAGGGCCGGTAGGCTATTCTTTCGGTTAGCATTCCGGTAAAGGCGGTCAAGATAATGGCAATAATAAAAGAAAGCCACCAGGGTAAACTAAAAATCAAAATTCCGTAAAAGACAAAATAGGTGCTCAGCATAAAAATGTCCCCATGGGCAAAGTTGATTAATCTTAAGATACCATAGACCATGGTATAACCTATAGCAATCAGTGCATATAGACTCCCAAGAGATAGTCCATTGGCAATATTCTGCAGAAATATACTTAATGACATCGATCAGCCTCCTTTAATAGATAGAGAGACAGAGCTTAAGTTAGCTCTATCTCTCCAAAACTTAAGGATATTTGTTCCTTGTAAAGTACAGAATTATTTACTATAAATATTTCTCCAAGCAGAGCAAATAACAGAATTATGGATTAATTGTTGCTTCATAATGGAAGGCACCATCTTTAACCTTCAGGACAACTGCCGGTCTGATAGCATCACCATTTTCATCGATAGTAATCGTTCCAGCGGCACCAACAAACCCTTCGGTAGCGGCTAAGGCATCCCTGATAGCATTGGGATCGGTTGAGCCGGCTCTCTCGATGGCATCAAGTAACAGGTTATAGGCATCATAGGTCATAACAGAAACAGCATTGGGATTCTCGCCATATTTTTCCTTAAAGGATTTAACAAAGTTAATCGATATCTCGGTAGTAGCAGGTGCTTCCGGATGATAGAAACTGGTGGCAACTACGCCTTCAGCATGTTCTTTGGCAATTTCCAGTAATTTCGGGTTATCAAGGGTATCTCCACCCATATAGGCGCCTTTAAAACCTAATTCCCTTCCCTGGATAGCGATTAAGGCTACATCACCAAAATAACCCGGGAAGAAGAGGACTTCAGCACCTGAGTTAATAATCTCGGTCATCTGGGCAGAGAAGTCCTGGTCACCGGTCTGATACTTGAGGTTGGTTACTATTTCACCACCCAGTTTCTCAAAGGTTTTCTTAAAGAAGTTAGCCAGACCAACTGAGTAGTCCTGAGCCACATCGACTAAAAGAGCAGCCTTCCTTAGTCCCAGGTTGTTATAAGCATATTTAGCAACCGCTGAACCCTGGAAGGGGTCGATGAAACAGGCCCGGAAGACATAGTCCTTACCCATAGTAACTAGCGGGTTGGTTGCTGTGGCGGTAAGCATAGGAATACCGGCCTTATCTGCAACCTCACCACCGGGAATAGAAAGACCGCTACTGTAGCTTCCTAAAATAGCTACTACTTTATGATTATTGATCAGTCTTTCTACTGCATTTGCTGCTTCGACTTTATCACTCTTATTATCTACGACGATTAATTCTACTTTCTTTCCTAATACAGTGGGATTATGTTCCTGGGCCAGCTTATAACCCATCATACTCAGTTCCCCACCAACAGCAAAAGGACCGGTCATTGGTTCAAATACACCAATCTTAATTACATCCTCAGCCATTACTACACTACTCGCAACTAACAGCAAACTAAAAACAACTAAAAATAAAAATCTGTTCTTCATACTCTCTCCTCCTTAAAATGAATTCTTATAATAGAATATATTCAACACATTTTAGAATTATCCTGCAAGAAAAATATATAAATTCACTTAAATTAACATTTTAAAATTTAAACATTTCAACTTGTATTATATTTGCTCATTGCTTTGTCACCACCTTAAAGTGAATCGAATGTTATACTCATGTAAATTATAGCATATTACTTGTTAAAAATCAAGAATAATATTATAAATATTACATAAACACAACATAATGTAGCTGAAGGAGGGTGCCGAGAATAAATAAAGCCTCCAAAAAGGAGGCTAAAATAATTCTAAAATGATGCATATATTTAAAACTGTTTCACCTTATCTAGGTCTTCATTTTTACCCATTACGATTAAAACATCCCCTTCCAGAATGCGATCATTTGCCCCCGGGGTAATATTTAGGTTCTTACCCCTTTTAATTGCCATTACATTAACACCAAATTTACTTCTCAGCTCCAGTTGAGCTAATGTTTTTCCGATCATATTCGGGGAGGTTATTATTTCAACAATGCTATAATCAGGAGCAAACTCGATATAATCTAATACATTAGAAGAGATTAAGTTATGGGCTATCCTTACCCCCATATCCCTTTCGGGATAAACTACCCGGTCTGCCCCGACCTTACTTAAAACCTTCCCATGGAGGGCATCCTGGGCTTTAGCTACCACATAAGGAACCCCCAGTTCCTTCAAAATTAAAGTTGAAAGAATATTGGCATGGATATTATCCCCTATGCTGACAACGGCTACATCAAAATTACGTACCCCGAGCGTTCTTAGGGCATCTTCATCGGTGGCATCTGCTTCTACCGCATGGGTCACCTCATTGGCAATCATCTGAACCCGTTCTTCATTGGTATCAATAGCTAAGACATTATAATTATTCTCGGCCAGTGTTCTGGCTACACTTGAACCGAATCTACCTAAACCAACTACAACAAACTGTTTCATAAGTAAATCCTCCTCACCCAATTAAGATATCCTCTTCCGGATAACGAATTCCCTTTCGTAATCTTTTGCCTAGAGCCAAAGCAATGGTAAAGGGTCCCACCCTGCCGATAAACATGGTGATAATAATAAAGATACGTCCGATGCTTGTTAGATTTGAGGTTATGCCGGTAGATAGACCGACGGTTCCAAAGGCAGAAAAGACCTCAAAGACAATCTGAATAAAGGCAAACTGCTCGGTAAAGGTTAAAACTAGGGTTACGGCCGCAATAACAAGTAGTGAGATAACAACTACTGAAAGGGTCTTGAAAATATCCTTCTTTTTTAATCTTCGTCCAAAAACCTCAATATCCTCTTTTCCTAAAGCTATATTATAAACAACAATCAGAAGAGTTCCGACTGTAGTTGTTTTAACTCCGCCCCCGGTTGAACCCGGTGAGGCCCCGGTAAACATAAGCAGGATGATTAAAAAGAGGGAAACATCTTTAAAATGTCCTATCGTAACCGTATTAAAACCGGCCGTCCTCGGGGTAACAGCCTGGAAGAAGGAGGCAAGTAATTTATCCTTTAGACTTAAGTTCCCGATAGTAGCAGGGTTATCGTATTCCAGGATAAAGATAGCTACCGTTCCGAAAACAGTTATAAAAAGGGTAATAGTTAATACCAGCTTAGTATGAAGAGACAATGACTTTAGATCCAGTTTGCGGTAGATTTCAGCAATAACGATAAAACCGAGCCCACCCAGAATAAAAAGGAAAGAAATAACCAGATTTATGTAGGTTGAGCTGACAAAACTCCGCAGGCTATTACCGAAGAGATCGAACCCGGCATTATTAAAGGCTGAGATAGCGTGAAAAATAGAAAAATACCAGGCTCTGGCCGCAGGCATCAGATTCTTAAAATATTGATATAGTAAGATTGCCCCGATAAGTTCTAAAGAAAAGGTCAGCAGGATAATATACCTGGTTAAGCTGATGA
Source organism: Halanaerobiales bacterium (assembly GCA_029981855.1). Classification (GTDB taxonomy): domain Bacteria; phylum Bacillota; class Halanaerobiia; order Halanaerobiales; family DTU029; genus JARRCS01. The sequence goes on from JARRCS010000010.1 coordinate 39,506, forward strand.
CCCCTGATAATTTATTATAATTAAGTTCTTCCATAATAATTAATCGCTCGCGCAAGGACATTTTCTTCCCGAAGATTAAAAATAACATAGTGGTACTGGTCATAAAACCAAATCCACCGATCTGAACTAGCAGCATGATAATGGTTTGACCGAAGCGTGTCCAGTGCTCGGCTGTATTAACAACTATTAAGCCGGTTACGGCGGTAGCCGAGGTAGCTGTAAAAAGGGCATCCAGTAGGGTTGTTGATTTTCCGCTAATTGTTGCCACCGGTAATAATAAGAGCAGGGTTCCTGTTGTAATTACAATTAAATAACCCAGGACAAGAATCTGACCCGGGGATAGATCACTGATTTTAATGATTAACACCCCATTTTGACTTCCGTTCCCTTATTATTTATTATGACCAAAGGCCGATTTGTTCTATTCCAAAATGGGGTGTAAAATATAATCTTAACCAACCATAATTTTTTCCTTTGGATAGTGGTAAACACCATTATATTTACGTTCGGCAAAGGCCAGGGCCAGTGTTAACGGTCCTACCCTGCCTGCAAACATGGTTATGGTAAGCAGTATCCGCCCGAAAGATGAGAGATTAGGGGTAACCCCGGTAGAAAGCCCGACCGTCCCAAAGGCAGAAACTGTCTCAAAGAAAACCGGGAGAAAGTCCATATCTTCACTAACTGTCAGTACGATGGTTACTAACACAACTAATCCCAGAGCCAACATGGTAATCGATAGAGCCTTAAAGACAACTTCCTTTTCCAGCTGGCGTTTAAAGATTTCTATATCCTCTTTACCGGTTACCAGACTCCAGACGGTAATGAGCAGCACCCCGAAGGTAGTGGTTTTAATACCGCCACCTGTGGAACCGGGTGAGGCTCCGATAAACATCAGGACAATAACCAGAAACAGGGTTGAGCTGTGCAATTCACCAGTTGGGATAGTATTGAAACCGGCAGTCCTGGTTGTAACCGATAGAAATAGTGAGGATAACAACTTTTCTCCGAAGGGTAGTTTACCCAAGGTTGCCTCATTGGTATATTCCAATCCCAGAATACTGAAGAAGCCAAATAAAATCAGAATTAAAGTAATAGTTAAAACGATCTTGGTCTGCAGGCTTACTTTTTTAATATCACGGGTATTATAGAGCTGAACCAGGACAGCAAACCCCAGTCCCCCCAGGATAATTAGGACCATCATTACCAGATTCATAACTATATCTCCGGTAAAACCTTCCAGACTGTTACCGAAGAGATCGAACCCGGCATTATTAAAGGCTGAGACAGCATGAAAAACTGCAAAATAGATAGCCTTAAAAAAGGGATAATCCCTGATTAGTCTCAAGAAAAGTATCAAAGCACCGGTTCCTTCAATTACCAGAGTAAAAGCCAGTACAGATCTAACCAGACGTACCAGACCGGAGATCTTAAACTGGTTAAGATCCTCCTGCAGGATTAACCTCTCTTTCAAAGTGATCTTTTTTCCGATTACAAAAGCAATCAGGGTTGACATAGTCATAATACCGAGGCCGCCGATCTGAATTAATACCATAATAACTAACTGACCAAAGAACGTAAAGGCGGTACCGGTATTAACCACAATCAAACCCGTAACACAGGTTGCAGAAGTAGCCGTAAATAAAGCAGCAATAAAACCAAGACCGGAGTTATCTATTGTTGCTGCCGGTAACATTAATAAAATTGTACCGATGATAATGACGGTAAAATAACCCAGAGCCAATATCTGAGCAGGAGTAAATTCATTTTTCGGTATTGGGTTTGATGGCAGCATAAATTAAAACTCCCCTTTTGCGGAATCTTTATGATGATAATTATATAACAATGCTCCGATAATGTAAAGGAAAAGAAAAAACCGGGCCTTAATCCCGGTTAAATAAGGATATTATAGCGAAGCCAATTTGTTCTATCCTTAAATTATCATATTCTATCCGTTTATTTCACTTTTCTATATTCACGACTTTAGGATTTCGTTATTCAATTTTCAAATTCTTTTGCTAATCTGTGAACTTCCTCATTTGGCAGGATAAAACTTACTGCCTTCTGCCTCTCTTCTTCACTTACATCAAGTTTTAAAAAATCAATTATTATATTTACCCATTTTTCCGGATCAGTTGTTACCTCTTCATAGTTAAGGGGCAATCTTGGTAGATCAGGGAACTTATCAAAAAATACTTTGATCCTTTTTTCATAGATCTCTTTCAACTCCAAACCTCTTTCAATTCGTATCTGGTTTCTCTTCTTTAAAGATTCAGCCACTGTCTGTGAATTACGGTAACAGACTATAAAATATGGATTAATTAAGTAAGGTAAATATAATTCTATAGTTAAGCTGGTTCTGGGCTCCTTCCAACCCCAGATCTCTGGTTTATTATTTACTAAATTTATTATCTTGTTCTGAAACTTATCTTTTTGTTTTAAAATAGTCTCTCTAGCGGGTGGAGAATCCCAGCTGCCCCCGGCTGCCTCCAAAATTTCAACATTTAAATTAATAAAATCCTGATCTTCAAAATGGCCTAAGGGGTTTGTTAATCCTTTTCCTAGTAGATTCTTACCCATATTAACACCTAGTTTAGATAAAACTCCTGCGATCATAGATGTACCACTTCGATGCATACCTAAAACAACTACTGTTTTTGATATCGCATTGCTAATATTCCATTTCTTTTCATACTTTTCTTTATTCATAAGAAAAATTTGCCTCATATCTAGGTTATTACCTAAAATTGTCTGGCTGCCAAAATGATAAACAAAGGTATCCCCGGCGCAATATAGCTTAAACCCTTTATTTCTAGCCCGGCGGCAGAAATCATTATCCTCCCACATACCGTGAGTAAAACATTCGTCAAATAGGCCAATCCTCTCAATAACTTCCCTCTTTATTAACATACAGAAACCAACAATCTCCTTAACTTGAAACCATTTACCGGGATCAGGCTGATTAAACTTATTACTAAAATCCATTATTTTATCTAAATTCCTGAAGTCTCCTTTTACCTCACCCTGTACTCCACCGGCATAGTTAGTCCTGGGCCCAACAATTCCTATCTCCGGCTGGCTTTTGATACATCTAAGTTGATTTTCCAACCAGTTGTTGGCAACGATAGTATCATTATTTAATAACAAAATATAATCACCATCAGCTGCCCTTATTCCCTGATTTATACCTTTACCAAAACCCAGGTTAGTCTGATTAGTAATTAATTTAGCATTATCAATAGACTTAAGATATTCCACCGTACCATCTGTTGAACCATTGTCTACTAAAATTAGTTCATAGGGAGACCGTGTCCAGGTTTTGATACTTTCGATACAAAGCTTTGTATATTTCAGTTGGTTATATGTCAAAATAATAATACTGGTTAATTCCTCCAATTTTATTCACCTCTTTTTTTAAAATGTAGTAAAACTTATATAATCTATATCGACAAGAATTTCAACTATTTACTCATAAACATTTTATGTAAATATTTTTACATTGTGTTTAAAAATCTAAGCACATTTTACCATTATAGCTAATATTATATAATAACTAGTTATCTTCAATAGCTAGTTGCTAAAAATTTTATTATAATAAAGAGGATAACCAGAAGGGGGGAATATAAATGGCTTTCACTGCCCAAACGAGTGTTACTACAAACTCAACCACCAATGCTTCGGTAGGTATTGAAGTATCTCCGTCTTCTGCCATTATTACTGCAACTAATCTTCTTCCTGGAAGTACTTCTTCAGGTACAACCAATGTTTCTAATACAGGTAGTGTAGATGAATATTATTTTATTTCTGCAGACTGGTCTGCCAATAGTTTCAGTAATAGTTTAACTACAATACTTGCCAATACTCTCAATGTTAGTGTAACAGCAGGTAGTCCAGGAACCAGTTTATATACTGGCACCTTAGCGGGATTAATTGATAAACCTGCCAGTCCAGGAAGGGCATTAACACAAGCTACAGGGAATGAAGATGTACAGTTCACTATTGCTTTGCCATCAACAGCAGGTACTCTTGTTAATGCCTTAGATTTAAATGTTGATTTTGTCTTTGTTGCATCATCGTAAAATTAATAATGGATTAATCTTAAATTTATATCTTGAAAATAATTTATCCCTGATAGAAATTATCAGGGATAAACTTTATTTTAAGAATCTGTTCGAAAAGTATTACTTTTTAAGATACTTTACTTAACTTTAAATACAAAAGTGGCGATATCAATCTTTTTTAAACCAAATATATCTCTTTTGATTACTTTTTTTACAATCTGAAAATAGGGGGCGGTTTCTTTTAACACCCTATCAACATTACCATGGTTCTCTACACTGTCGAAAATCATCGGATCGCTCTAGAAATTATAATTGACCCCCACTGAGACTATTTTCATTCTACATTGTAGCCGGTAGGCTATGAAAATTTACATAAAAGGGGCGAATTAAATTGAGAAAAAATAAACTGGTTGCAATGATGGTGGTTTTTAATGAAGGCAATAGATTTCTAACCAGGGTTTTAAATCATCTATCCCTCTGGGTAGATGAAATTGTAATACTTGATGATGGTTCAACAGATCATACAAGGAAAATTTGCAATCAATATCCTAAAGTATTTTTTGTAGAAAATGATGCTCATACCTTTATTCAACATGAAGCCAGATTAAGAGAAAAATTGTGGAATATAACTATCAGTCGAAACCCTGATTGGATTCTGGCTATAGATGCAGATGAGATATTTACAGATAGGATTTTAGATGCAATAGATTCATATTTAGAACAAAAAACCTATGATGCTTTTGCTTTTCGTTTATTTGATTTCTGGAAATCAGAAAATTATTACCGGGTAGATGGTGCCTGGAATCCATGGATAAAATTTTCTGCATTTTTAGTCCGTTATCACCCGGAATGGAAAGCTACCTGGCCAGATTATGTGATTCATTCAGGAAGATGGCCCTTAGAATACAGATTTGTCAAGAATACTTTTCAATCAGATATCAGGGTTAAACACTTTGGCTGGGCCAGACCTGAAGATCATTATCGAAAATATATTTTTTACTGTCAAAAAGACCTTGAACAATATGGAAAGATTCAACCCCACACTAAAAGCATCATGGCATCCAATGACAGTATAATCTTAGAAAAATGGTTTGAACGAAAATGGATGGTTGGTTTCTAAAATTAAGGAAGTGATAAAAATAAAAAAGAAAATTGGAATTTTGACCAGTAATTTTTTTGATCCAGCTGGACAGAGATTAATTTATGGTGGGGCAGAACGGTATGGGATCGAGTTAACCAAATTGTTACTAGATCTGGGTTATGAAGTAGAGTGGTGGCAAGTTGGTTCAGGTTGGATAAGGGATTTGATGAATAATGTTAAAATAAAAAGTATTCCTGTAACTGAATCACCTTATGAGACCATGCCTACTTTAAATCAAGCTTTTTTAGAACGGGCGGTTGATATAGATTATGCAATTTATTTTGTTACCTTCCTTGCTTACCCCCAGGTTAAAGAAAAGAGCATCTCAATCTCCCATGGAATTTATTGGGATTACCCAAGTTTTGATAATTTAATAGATGGAGATAATGGTCGTCAGGAATGGTTGAGGAGGTTAAAGATTGCTTTAAGCGGACCAGACAGAGTGATTTCGGTAGATACGTCTACAATTGAATGGGTAAGGGCTACCTGGCCCGGGTTAAGTCATAAGTTTGAGTATATCCCTAATTTTGTAGATCTAGCTAAATTTAATCCTGAAGGAAGAAAACCTATCTTAGAACAAAAACCAATTAGAGTGATATTTCCAAGAAGGATAACCACAGTCAGGGGTATTAATGAAGTAGTAAGAACAGCTGAAATTATGACTAAAGAAGTTAAAAATCTAGAATTTCATATTGTAGGAAGAGGTCATCATGACCAGGTAGAAAAGGAATTAATGAAATGGGCATCAGAGCATGAACGTATTTATTATTACTGGCAACCACCAGAGATGATGCCTGAGATTTATCGGGAAATGGATATCGCCTTAATACCAACCAAAGCAGCTGAGGGAACTTCTTTATCCTGCCTGGAGGCTATGGCCAGTGGATGTGTGGTAATCAGTAGTTATGTAGGAGGACTTTCTGACCTTGTTTTTAATGATTATAATGGTCTTTTAATTAAACCCACTACTCAAAATCTGGTTCAGGCAATTTACTCATTATTGGAAGATACTGATCGAGCAAAAAGATTGAGCAAAAATGGTGTTGAGGTAGCCAGGGCCTTTTCCCTTGACTGTTGGAGAGAAAGCTGGAAAACTGTATTACAAGAGGTGTTTAATTAATGAAGATAGGATTTTTTGTACCAAATCTTTTATCCTGGTCTGGTGATCAGATAGTTATTGGTGGTTTAGAACGTTATGCCTGGGCTTTAATTGAGTTAATGAAAGATATCGGTTGGGAAGTTGAGGTCCATCAAAATGCTAATTATGATTGGCAGCAAGAAGTTAATGGGGTTACAATTTTAGGGCATGGGGTCGCTCGTTTCTCTCTTGAAGCATCTGTAGAGCAAGTTAATAGCCTTTGTGATAGGGTACTATATGGTTCTATCTTGCAAAAACCAATGTATTATAAAGAAAATTCAATAGTCATTTCACATGGGGTCTGGTGGGATGGTAAAGAAGTATCATCTGAACAAAGGGCAAAAATAGTTAAAAATTGTGGAGATGCCTTAAAACAAACCAGCTTAATGATCAGCTGTGACTATAATTTTCTTAATGTAATGCGGACAGTTTTTCCTGACCTTACCGATAAAATAAGGGTAATACCTAATTTTGTTGACACAGAGGAATTTAAACCAGCTCCAAAAAAGAAATCTAAGCAAACGCTCAAGATTCTCTACCCCCGTCGCCTTGATTATTGTCGGGGAACAGATCTCTTTATTCAACTTGCCAATAATTTACTCGGCAAAGAAAATAAAGTTGAGTTTTTAATGGCAATTGACCATAATCGTCCTCAATATAATCAAGAACTGGAACCTTTTCTCCGGCAAGACAGGGTCAAAGGATTTAATCTTCAATTTGAAGAAATGCAGAATATCTATCGCCAGGCTGATATTGTTGTTATACCCAGCCGTTATAGTGAAGGAACTTCATTCTCATGCCTGGAGGCAATGGCCAGTGGTAATGCTATAATAGCAACTGATGTGGGGGGATTAACAAATTTAATTATTAATGGATATAATGGAATATTAGTTCCTCCCCGTGTTAAAGCAATAGAAACAGCAGTTAATTTTTTAATCCATGATAGTCAATCCAGACAACGTTTAGGTAAAAATGCCCGCAAGACAGCAATGGCATTTACTTTAGATAGATGGAGGAAACAGTGGGCGGGCTACCTGAAAGCTGTTTATTTATCGGGTGATGGGTGATGGCTTTCACGGCCCTAGCCAGAGTTACAGATAATTATATCAGAGTAAATACTTTTGAAGTAATTACTGGTTACTTGCCCGTCCTTCTCTCCCAGCAGGATCTCAATTTTTTACTTACGGAAAAAATGGTTTTTACAGTCCCCCTTATTAACATTGTCAGGTTTTTAATGGACCTAGATTCTTTAAATTTTAATTACAAAAATGGATTCCTTTTCATTAATGGTAAGCTATCGTATTATCTTGCTTATGTAAATGATAAAAAAACTGTCAAGGCCAGAACGGGCGAAATATTATATGATGATTTTATCGACCTTAGATCTATTTTACCGGAGAATATTTCACAGGAACAATTAGATTTTGTATATCAATATTCCCTTAATTACAGAACATATGTAATTAATCCCACTGAAATCAAATTATTAGTCCTCTTATCTAGAAAAATTGATATTTACCAATTACAGGACTTATCTATTCGTGATTATAAAAATCATCTTAATTTATAAATATTTTCAAACTGTTCAATAGGTTTCATTGAACATGTGTTCTACACTGAACATTTTTGTTAACATCTGGTATGATGATATCAAAAGTATAAATTTTTTAAGGAGGTATATCATCATGTCAGATTTCAAAATCGAAATGACTATTAAGATCACTGACGAATCAGGCAAGGTTGAATAGTTTTATAGTTAAAGGCAGCAAAAGCTGCCTTTTGCATCATAAATATTGTAGATAATTAGATATCCAGTTCATCGACCATATCGGCATTGGCAATGATAAATTCCCTTCTCAGACTGGCATTGGAGCCCATTAAATTGGTAAAGACTTCATCAGCCTCAATCTCGTCATCGATCTCCACCTTTTGTAGTTTCCGGGTCTCCGGATTCATGGTAGTATGCCATAACTGCCGGGGATTCATCTCCCCAAGCCCCTTATACCGCTGAATTACTAGCGTGGTGTCTTTTAGTACCTTCTTTAACTCCAGCAACTCCTGTTCAGAATACAGGTATTGCTCATTCTTTTTCCAGGAAACTTTGTAGAGGGGAGGTCTGGCCAGGTAAACATGTCCCTGCTTGACCAGCTCCGGCATATAACGGTAAAATAGGGTTAAAATTAAAGTTGCAATATGGGCCCCGTCAACATCAGCATCAGTCATAATTATTATTTTATGATAACGCAATTTATCGATGTTGAACTCTTCCCCGATTCCCGTTCCCAGGGCAGTAATAATGGTAACTATCTCCTTATTATTCAAAATCTTATCAAGTCTGGCCCGTTCAACATTTAAAATCTTTCCCTTTAAGGGGAGAATGGCCTGAAAATGTCTATTTCTACCCTGTTTAGCAGAACCACCGGCAGAATCTCCTTCTACCAGGAATAGTTCACTTTCCTCAGGCTTTTTGCTGGCACAGTCAGCCAGTTTACCCGGCAGAGAATTAGAATTTAAAGCATTCTTTCTCCTGGTTAATTCCCTAGCCTTTTTTGAGGCCTTACGCGCCCTCACCGCCTGAAGGGCCTTGTCCACAATTGCCTTACCGACTTCGGAGTTGGCATCAAGATAAAGGCTAAGATAGTCATAGACCGAGCTTTCAACAATGCTCCTTAACTCGCTATTGCCCAGTTTCGTCTTAGTCTGACCCTCAAACTGGGGATCGGGGAGCTTTACATTAATGACTGCGGTCAGACCCTCCCTGACATCATTTCCGTTTAAAGCGGGGTCGTTTTGCTTCAGCAGGTTATTCTTTCGGGCGAAGTTATTGATAGCCTTGGTCAAGGCAGCCTTAAAGCCCGTAAGATGATAGCCGCCGTCAACAGTATGGATATTATTGGCATAAGAAAAAATCCGCTCATTATAGCCATCATTGTACTGGAGACCTATCTCCAGGTAATAATCACCAACTGTCTCTTCATTATAGATAACCTGTTCATTAATTACATTACGGTTTTTATTGAGAAATTCCACAAAGGCCCTGATTCCGCCATCATACTGGTATTTTTCTGTCTTAATCTCCTCTCCCCTTTTATCGGTCAGAATAAGAGTTAATTCTTTATTTAAAAAGGCAGATTCCTGTAAGCGGTGAGCCAGGGTTTCAAATTTAAATTCGGTTGTCTCAAAGATCTCCGGATCGGGTTTAAAGGAGATGATTGTTCCGCTCCGGTTCGTCCGACCGGTTGCAGTGAATTCGGATTTCGGAATTCCCCTTTCGTATCTCTGCTGATATTCCTTTCCATTCCAAAAGGTTGTTAAATTAAGCCATTCTGACAGGGCATTAACAACTGAGATACCGACACCGTGAAGTCCCCCGGAGACCTTATAACTATTATTATTAAATTTACCACCGGCATGGAGGGTGGTCAGTACCACCTGGGCTGCCGGCAGGCCGGTATCCGGATGTATGTCAGCCGGTATGCCGCGGCCCCAGTCCTCAACTGTTACACTATTATCCTCATTTATGGTTACCGTTATTTTATTGCCATATCCGGCCAGAAACTCATCTATACTATTATCAACGGCTTCCCAGACAAGATGATGTAATCCCTTTATTCCGGTACTACCAATATACATCCCCGGCCTTCTGCGAACTGCTTCCAGACCTTCCAGTATTTCAATCTGATTTGCATTATAAGCCTGTTCTTCAAATAATGACATGAGACCTCACCTTCCCTTTCCGCCCTTTATTATATCAGAACAAACTAATTTTTGCCACCTACAGTTTGACGAAAGGGACTAATTATGGAATAATAGATTAAGAGAAATAATTGGAGGGGGATTACATAAATGTCAGAACAGATAACACCTATAGCTATTGAAGATAAAATGAGGGATGCCTATTTAAACTACTCCTTAAGTGTTATAGTTGCCAGGGCCCTGCCCGATGTCAGGGATGGCTTAAAACCCGTCCACCGCAGGATACTTTATGCTGCCAGGGAACTTAATCTTTTTCACAACAAACCCCACAAGAAATCGGCCAGAATAGTGGGTGAGGTACTGGGAAAATACCATCCTCATGGTGATGCTGCCGTTTATGATGCCATGGTCAGAATGGCCCAGGATTTTAACCAGCGCTACCGTCTTATCGATGGCCACGGCAACTTCGGCTCCATTGACGGTGATAGCCCGGCCGCTATGCGTTATACCGAAGCCAGACTAACGGAGTTGGCCGAAAACCTACTGGCTGATATCAATCAGGATACGGTTGATTTTATAGATAATTTTGATGGTTCCCTTAAGGAACCGGTAATCTTACCGGCACGGGTTCCTAATCTCTTGATTAACGGTACCAGCGGAATCGCCGTCGGTATGAGTACAGATATCCCGCCCCATAACCTGGGTGAGGTAGTCGATGGTCTCCTTTATCTTCTAAAACACCCGGGGGCAAGGTTAGAGACGATTATGAAATATATACCGGGTCCCGATTTTCCCACAGGGGCCAAGATTGTTGGTGATAACGGGATTTATGATGCCTATAAAACCGGTAAGGGCAAGCTTATCTTAAGAGCCACCACCAAAATAGAGAAGGCAGGTAAAAAGAAACAGATTGTAATTACCGAAATTCCCTATCAACTTAACAAATTAAGGTTAATTGAAGAGATAGCCGAGATGTATAATAAGGGTAAGATTGAAAACATCTCCGATCTGAGGGATGAATCCGACCAGGAGGGATTAAGGATTGTTATTGAATTAAAATCTAATGCCGTCAGTGAGCTGGTTCTCAACCAGCTATATAAATATACCTCACTCCAGACTTCCTACAGGATAAATATGTTAGCCCTGGTGGGAAAACAGCCTGAGGTAATGAATTTAATTACCATCCTGCAGCATTTTATAGATTTCCGCAGAGAGGTAATTACCCGCCGTACTAAATATAAATTAAATAAAGCCAGAAATAGATACCATATCCTACAGGGTTTAATCAGGGCCATCGATAAACTGGATCTGGTTATTTCGATTATCCGTAATTCCAGGTCGACCGGGGAGGCCAGTAAAATCCTGCAGGAGAAGCTCGCTATCAGCGCTGAACAGGCCAAAGCAATCCTGGAGATGCAGCTGCAGCGTCTGGTCGGTATGGAGACCGAGAAATTACATGCTGAGGCCAGGGACCTTGCTACAGATATCACCAGTTATCAGGAGATCTTAAGTAATCAAGAAAAGTTGGATGAGGTATTAAAGGAAGAACTGCTGGAAATCAAGAAAAAGTTTGCAGACAAGCGCAAAACAGAGATTATTCCTGATGAAGAAGAGGCTCAGATCTCAGAGGCCGATTTGATTAAGGAAAAAGAAGCGGTTATTACCTATTCTTACCGTCAGAATATCAAACGTACCACTTCTGAAGAATATGCCAGGGCCGGCAAAAATGACTATATAATTAAATTTACATCAGGGACAAGTCTTGATAATCTCCTCTTCTTTACTCAGTCCGGAGATGTCTATACTCTGCCTGTTCATAATATTCCGGAACACCACGGCCTTTCTACCGGTGAGAGTATCAAGAAGTATTTAAAGATTCCCCTCAGGGAAAAGATAGTTAATGTTATCTGTTTAAATGATGAGCGAAAAAAGAAATATATAACCATAGCCACAAAAAAGGGGCTGGTTAAGAAAACCCTCGGTGAGGAGTATGTAACCAACTACTCAAGCATCAAGGCAATAAAGCTCAATGAGGATGATCTGGTGGTTGGTGTTGCCGTTACCGATGGCAGCCAGGAAATTCTCCTGGCAACAAAGGAAGGTCAGACGATCAGATTTAAGGAGGATTCCATTAGTGCCACCGGTAGGAATACAATAGGTAGTATCGGGATAAAATTAAAGGATAATGATGAAGTTATCAATATGAATATTGTTTCTCAGGATGATTTTATTATCTCCATCTCGGACTCGGGCAAGGCAAAACGTACTGGGCTTGAAGAGTATAAAATCCAGAATAGAAACGGTAAGGGCCTAAAAACCTGCGGTTCTAATATCTATAAGATGGCCGGTGTGCTCAGCGCCGGAATTGAAGACTATCTCCTGCTTGTTACCAGTGATGAAAGATTATACCCGGTGCGTGTTGATGTCATAACTGAGACAAAGAGGGCCGGGAATATGTACAGGCTAATCGATACCGGGGGGAATGAAAAAATTTCAGCCGTTTATAAACTACCGGTTGCCCCTGAGAACACGGAAAATGATTAGACGAACTTATATATAGAGACTGCCATAAAGGGTCTACCTTTCAGGTAGACCCTTTATAATGCCTCATTATTAATTCGGCAACAACTATAAATAAATGTTGGAGAGATGTTTGGAAATTTTTTGAATGAGTCTTGATGAATTGAAGGGAAAAATTTGGCCGAGCCACAGGAAGTGGCAAGCTGTTTAATCACTTTGCAAAGACATGATTACCAATTCTGACTGTTATCTCTCTGGTTGATAACCACCAGAGTGTTTTGGCCTTATCGGGATTATAGAAGTATAATGCTCCTCTGCTGGGATCATTTCCTCTAAGAGCCTCGCGGGCAGCTTGATATGAAGTGCTGTTCGGTGTTAGATTGATCTGGCCGTCATCAACCGAGGAAAACTGTCCGCTTTGATAGATGACACCCCTGATGGTATTGGGGAATTCTGGACTCTTCAGCCTGTTTAAAACAACTGCCCCGACCGCTACCTGACCCTGGAAAGGCTCTCCTCTGGCCTCAGCATGAATAACCCTTGCCAGCAGGTCGAGGTCACCATCTTCCAGTTCAGGTCTGTCAATAACTATATCCCGACTGGATTCACCGGAATCTTCAGTAGCCTGTCCAATTTTAGAAACTAAAATCAGTAACAGGGCCAGCAAAATACCCCGGTAAACACTATCTTTATCAAGAGAAACTGCCTCTGCCCTCTGAACAATGCCCGCGGTTAACGGAAATAATGGAAAAAATGAATAAAAAGTTAGGATAAAAATTGTAAGTATACAGGTATACTTGATAGACTTCCTGGACATATTTGACCTCCGTTACATCGATGATAAGATAGCAATGGCAGCGATGAGGGCAATCCCATAAAGGTAATTTTTATCGGTACTTCCCGTTTCTTTTTTAGTTTCAGTAATGCTGCTGTTAATTTGATTCTTGAGTTCGTTTAATTCCTTCTGCAGGGCGTTAATTCTTGTACGGTTAACGATCTGCTGGTCCTGTAAACTCTGAATAGTCATGTTATCACTAATCTGGTTCTCAATACTGGCAAACTGTTCATCATGTTTTTTGAGAAGTTCATCAGTCCGGTTAATCTCCTCTTCCAGAGCAGTAATTTTATTACTAACATCATTATTGACACCGGCAATCTCTTTCTTTAAACGGGCAATCTCTTCTTCCAGTGATTTGATCTTTAAAATACTGTCAATAATCTTAGTGACATCGCTTTCTATATTGCTTACCTGATTATTAACATCCATTATTTGTCGATTAGCTTTATCCAGCTCACCGGATAGGTTCTTTATTTTGGTATTTAATTTATCTATTTTATCAGCTGTATTAAAGTCAACCTCCTCTAATTTGGTCATCCGGTCATCCTGAATGACATCCTTTTGTTCGAGTTTCTTAATTTGTTCTTGAAAAACCTCATCCTTTTTTGCCAGGTCAACCAGTTCATCCCGGAACTCTAGGGAAAGCTTTCTTAAGAGATCAATATCCTCCTCGCTAGCCTGGGTTGCTCCTCCCTGAATACTCTCTAACAGACGGGCTACAATCTCTGCCAGTTCATAACGGGAAACCTGATCTTTTCCCCTGAAGGTACCATCATCATATAAGGAAACCAATCCCTTATCCACTAGTTTCTTGACACTTTGATATGCCCAGTGGTTTTTAGGCACATCCTTAATCTCAGCAGCATTTACGGAGATGCTGGCAACTAGCATTAAGGCCAGCAAAAGTAAAACAAGATACTTTTTCATCACAGAAAATCCTCCTTATTTTAAATTTGTGCCCCTTGGATCACCTTCCGTTCGGCAGTTTTCCAAAAGAAAATTCCTATGGTATGAATTTTAATCCTTTTAAGCTTACCTCAACATCATCGTTATCTTCGCTGATAAATTTTGTTTCTTCCCATTCGATCTGATGCTCCCCCACTTTCAGTACCTTGAAATGAATACTTGCCAGTATGCCCTGTGATTTTTCAGTTGGTATGTTTTCTGCAAACTTAATTAGCCCGCTTTCCGAAAGGTCCGGCTTACTCCAGGGTAATAGATTACTGCCTTTTATGAAAAAATCTCCGGGTGAAACACTAACCGGTTTCAGGTATTCGGGGTTATATTTTAGGTTGAACTTTAATCTATCTATCTTATCGCCGTAGTCATTACGTATATTTACACCGATAATATCTACCGTAATATAGTCACCGGCCTCTACCTTGTCCTCTTCTTTTAAAGACAGGTACATAAGTGGTCCTAATTCCGGTAGGTTTAGATTATCAAACCGGGCTATTTCTTTATAGCCGTGTAAACCCCTGACATCAACTGCAAAGGGCAGTTGACCTTCTACCTGAAGGGCCTTAACCTGCCATCTAACCTTGACCGTTTCACCTGCCTGAATATTTCCTGGGTATTTTCTGGCCTTTTCTTTGGTAGCCAGTAATAACCCCGGCGGGAGAATTAATTCGGTTGAGACATCATAAAGGGTCGACCCCCCACTATTACTTATACTGGCCTCAAGCTTGAAGGGGTTGGGTTCAAGCCTACCCCTATTAACTCTTAATTCATCAACCATTTTTAGGGTTGTTTCCAGATTTGGTGGTCCCACAAACTTGATCTCTCGCTTAACCTGATTGGAGTCGGTGTTTTCTGCCTCAACTTTGACAAGGTAGCTTACCTTCGGTGGTAATTCATTTCCGGCAGTTTTGACATACCAGGCCACCTGGGTGATCTCTCCCGGTTCCAGGTCACCAAGGGATTTTTCCTTACCCTCAGCCTTGAGGGAATCCGGTAGGCTTAATCTAATCTTGACTTTCTTAGCCTTAATCTCGGAGGTATTTTCAACATAGGCAATGATCGGGAAGGTCTTATCGGGTGTATCAAAGGTTACTTCAGCAGGTGATGTAACCCCGAGTGATAAGAGACCGGGTACAATTGTAATACCTCCTAAACCATAGTTAGTTATATAACTTCTGCTTGCCCCAGGCTCCAGTAATTCAGGAACCCAGTACATAGCGATAGCACTATCAATCTCATACTCTCCCTTGCGCAGAAAATCCTCACCGGGATTAAAATCAAAATCCCAGACACCATCTGCCAGGCTTCCCCAGTCAGCTAGACATACCTTATCAGGGGCGGTAACACCTGAACCGGTAAAGCTACCCTGAGAGGTAACATTGGGATGACTGATACTGTCAAAGGCCTGCCAGAAGGCAGGTAGCTGTTTTTTATAATAAACTTTATCAGTGGTAACGGCATCATTTCCTATTCTAAAGGGGGCCCCATCATTCTGGCCCAGCATGGTATCCAGCATAATTCTCATACCAACCTTCTGTACCTCCTGGCTGATATTCTCTACCCTGTATTTAATTTGAACAGTGTCATATAACCCGGTTGTTGAGCTCTTAACTATTGTTAAAATCTGTTCTACTTTCAATTTATCAGCAAATTTAGTGGTGGTATGTATGCTGCCATCCTTGATATGAGGAGGTTGAATAACCTCACCGTATTTACCCGCTTTACCGGCCCTTCTTCCAGTTGAACCCCCGAAGACATAGTAATCTCCGTTAATCCAGATGGTGGTATAAGATGTCCAGGGTTTCGGCCGGCCATAAATCAGGGGTTTATTTTCATCGTTGCTGCGCAAGGGAGCGCCACCGGTAGTTTCAATGGCGAACCGGCCCTGTCCATTTTCATCCATATTCATAACTACAACTATATAATCATTACCGAGCCTGAGATTATTATATTGATCTATCTCAGTAAAGAAGGTCTCAATTCCATAAACAGTACTGGTACAAAGAACAATAATAGACAAAACTAGAAAAACCATTAATTCCCTTTGCAAACTTTTCACCTCCTATCATCTGAAGGTCAGTTTTCCATATTTTACATCAACCTGAGTATTTCCCTCATCATCAATCTTGTATTCAACAGTAATTACAATTGAATAAGGCTGTTTATAACTCTTAAACTTCCAACCTCTTTCCAGGGTTAGAGATGCAGTTCTATCCATCTGTTCGATTCCGGAGGAATTCAAGACCTCAACCTTTTCAACCTGTCCATTAGCTCTCACATGAACAATAAGCTCAACTTTACCATCCAGTCCTTCTCCAACCAGATCTTTGGGATAGATTGGCGCAGGTGCGCCAATAATTAAATCGCCCGCTGTTGGCGGTGGAGGTGGTGGGGGGGGTGTTTTCTTTTCTTCCACTTCAGGCTCTACTGCTGGCTCTACATCCAGTTCTGCTTCCTGTTCTGTTTCGACATCTGGTTCCGGCTGAGGTTCCCCTTCAGTTATTGCCTCCTTCTTTTCTACTTCTATCTTTACATCACTCTGTTCACTTGAAATAATCTTTTTACTTTCATGTTCGGTCATCGGTTCCGGCTTAACTTCCGGTTCTACTTTTGGTTTGGGCTCAGGCTTCGGCTTAACCCCTGGTTCTACTTTCTTCGGTTCAGGCTTAGGCTTTGGTTCTGCTTTAGGTTTGGGCTTAGGTTTAGGCTTTGGTTCTACTTGAGGTTCTACCTTGGGTTTGGGTTCTGGTTTTACTTCTGATTCTGGTTCAGGTTCTAATTTAGGTTCTGGTTTGACGATTTTCATAACGGGCTTGGCTGGTTTAGTGGTTTTAGATTCTACCTGGTATTCTACAATCTGAATAAAGCTAAATTCCCTAGTATTTTCATTATTACCCATGATACTTAAACTCCCGAAAGGAAAAAAGAGTAATAACAACAGATGGATAATTAATGAGATAGTCATATAGACGGCAAACCGGTTCGATTCTTTACTATAACGCATTTTATACTACTCCTTTTTTTCAGCAGCTAAAGCAAGCTTATATATACCCACCTGACGCAGACTATCCATAACCGCAATTATATGTTTGTATCTTACCTCTCTATCAGCATTAATAATAGCAACTATTTCCCGGTTTTCATCATATTTTGTTTTGGCTACTTCCATTAGATTACTCAGAGAGGTTTTCTTGCCCCTATAGAATATTTCTCCTGCTGCATTAATATCGATGATCATATTCTTACTCTGCTGTTCTGTAACGGTTACCGCCTTGGGTAGTTTCAAATCGATCCCGGTGGGATTGGAACGAAAGGTAGTAAATAACATAAAAAAGATTAGCAAGAAGAAGATAACATCGATCATCGGAATAATATTGATTGAAGACTTCTTCTTAAGTGTAGTTTTGAACATCACTGTCACCTCTGTTACCAACTACATCCATAATGTCAACCATGCTCAGATTCATTTCATGAGCCTTGGCTGCAACCTTATTTGTGAAATATGAATAAAATATGGCAGAAGGAATAGCAATTATAAGTCCTAAAGCAGTACTAATCAAAGCAGCCGCAATACCGGCACTTACCTGATTAGGGTTGGCAGTCCCAACAGCAGCACCAAGAATATTAAAACTACTGATAATACCTAAAACCGTACCTAACAGCCCCAGTAAGGGAGAAATCATGGAGACTACATCCAGTATCGGTAGATGTTTTTCCATCTTCTTGATCTCGTCTTCACCAACAGCCTGTAAAACCTCTCTAATCCTGGCAGGATCTTCACTGTGATGGGATAAAGCCGTGGCCAGCAGTTTAGCATTCGGACCCTTCTCACCCTTTAATTCATTTAGAGCTGTAAGAATGTCATTCTGTTCCACGAGAAGCTCAATTTTCTTAATCAGACGGAAACTACTATCACGATACCTTAAAAAAAAGAATATCTTTTCCAGGATAACGGCAACACTGAAGATTGAAGCTATAAGTAGTGGTATTGCTGTTGGCCCCCCAAGTGCCAGAAAACCCCAAATTTGACTTAAATCCAAATCTATCACTCCTTTTATATACAGTTACTATGTAATTATTTCGACACAAATAATAGTTTTCCTGCTTAATTCCCAAAATAGATAAAGACCTTCAGAAAATTAATCTGAAGGTCTCAGCATTTATTCTCAGGCCAACTTTAATGATTTGATGTGTTCATTACCATATGTTTAGCATCGTCCAGGATTTCTTCCAGCTCTTCCATACTAATCTCTACTCCTCTTTCCTTAATCAGGGTTTTAATGTTCTGGTCATATTGTCTGGTATAGTCATAAAAGGTCTCCTCCAGTCTCTTCATTAAATTGGTTTCCACTTCTATCCCCTTTCTGTGTTTTTTAATTTGACTCTTTTTCTTAAAGTTTCAACAATACTGTAATCCAGCTTAACCTTGCCCAGTCTTAACCCGTCTTTATTCTCCGGTCCGTGGTCATCTGAGCCACCGGTCATCACCAGGTTATACTTTTGGGCTAATCTTCTGAACCTGGCCACCTCTTCTTTATCATGCTCCAGGTAGAAAACTTCAATTCCCTTGATTCCCAGTTGGATTGCCTTGAAAATGTATTTTTCTGCTGTTACCTTACCGGGATGGGCCAGAACCGGAATTCCTCCACTTTCGGTTATGACATCGATGGCCTTTTTAGGTGTTAACCTCCTGCGGGGCTCATAGGCAGGACATTCCTTACCAATGTATTTTGTAAAGGCCTCCTCCCAGGATTGAATATACCCCTTTTCAAACAGGGCCCTAGCAATATGCCCCCTGCCGATCGTCCCTTTACCGGCGATCTTCAACAAAAAATCCCATTCGATCTCAATACCTTCCTTTTTCAAGTTGTCCAGCATCTTTTTAGCCCTCTTACGCCTCATTATATTGAGCTTTTTTAATTCTTCGAGTAAGGGAGGATAATGATAATCTATAAAATACCCCAGTATGTGGAGCTCACCGATTTCTACATCGGTATTAATCTCTATACCCGGAATAACCTCTAGATGGGAACCCTCAGCTGCTTTTATAGCAGACGGTATTCCCTCTATGGTATCATGATCGGTGATTGCTATGGCCCGGTATCCAAGTTCGATCGCCTTTTCAACAACCTCCTCAGGAGTCATACTCCCGTCCGATGCAGTGGTATGAATGTGTAAATCAACTAACATATTCTCTCCTTCCTTATTAGTACAATGAATTGAAACTTTTAAATTCATGCCGTACTATCTTTCCACAATAACTGCAAATAGATGTTCGAAAGATGTATCCATCTATAAAAACAGTATTTTACAGATAAAAACTGCTGCAAAAAACCCTGCCAGATCCGCCAGCAGGCCTACCGTTACTGCATATCTATATTTTTTGATCCCGATAGCCCCAAAATAGACAGCAATAATATAAAAAGTTGTCTCCGTACTTCCCTGAATGGTTGAGGCCAGTTTTCCGATAAAGGAATCAGGGCCGTATTCATTAAGCAGCTGGCTTACATATGATAAAGAACCACTTCCGGATAAGGGGCGCAAGAAAAAAAGAGGAACAACCTCTTTAGGAATATTAAGTGAATCGAAAAGCGGTTTTAGTAATCTAATAACTAGTTTCATAGCCCCCGAGGCCCTGAAGACACTGATTGCTACCATCATGGCCAGCAAATAGGGAATTATCTTGATTACAGTCGTAAATCCTTCAGCGGCCCCTTCGGTAAAGGATTCATATACCTTTACACCCTTAATATGTCCATAGAGGGGGATAATTAACACAAGCAGGGGAACGCTCCAGAGGGAAACTTTCTGCAATATATCCAGCAAAATGATCACACCCTGGAGAAGAGCCGGAAGATTTTATCCAGGAGGAGGGCGGTGATAGTAGAGAAGATTGTTGCCATCAGGGTACTGACCAGGATAGCTGCTGGGTTAGTAGAACCAGTTACCGCCCGGAGGCTAATAATTGTTGCTGGAATCAGGGTAATACTGGATGTATTCAGAGCCAGCAGGGTACACATGGCAAAACTGGCCCTCTCACTTTCGGAGTTTAGATCCTGCAGTTCCTGCATGGCCTTTATTCCCAGCGGAGTGGCTGAGTTTCCCAGCCCCAGCATATTGGCACTCATATTCATAATAATTGCCCCTGCTGCGGGATGATCTTCCGGAATATCGGGAAAGATCAGACGAAAAACCGGTTTGATTAGCTTTCCGATAAGTTCGGTTAAACCCGATTTTTGGGCTATATTCATCAACCCTAACCAGAGGGCCATCGGCCCAATCAGCTTGAGTAAAATCTGAACGCTGTCGCTAGTACCCTGAAAAATTGCCTCGGAGACCTTATCCATCTGTCCGGTAAAAGCAGCAACAATAATACCTGTAAAAATCAGACCCAACCAGAGTAGGTTAATCATCTTAAGTATCATTCCTTTCGCTGCGCTCAAGGCACAAAATTTAATGAAAGTGTTATATTTCTAATACCTCTACTTCGTGCTATAATAAAATTTGGATAAGCAGATATACTACAGAGCACGGGGAGGTGAGTGGTGCAGTTTTAACGTTGCTGCCCGAATTTTAAGATGTGCCGTTTGCTAATTCCAAGAACAAATAAGTGTGCCATAGAGCACGAAAACTAATCTTTGTATAAACAATTCCTGTTTATAAGATAGCAAACAGTCAATGTCTGCTTTATCCACTATAAAATTTATGGGGATGTGTTTATGCTAAAAATTGTTTATCCTATTTGTTGTGGAATTGATGTTCACAAAAAGTTTGTTGTTGCAACGGTTGGTACTACTAACAAATCGGGTGTTACCTCCTACCAAACGAAACGATTTTCAACCTTTACAGAAGATTTACAGCATCTTCTGGAGTGGTTAAAATCTCAATCCTGTATTAATGTCTGTATGGAGTCGACAGGCAAATACTGGATACCTGTTTTTAATATCTTAGAAGATTACTGTGATATTGTTGTTGCTAATCCGAAATATGTCAAAGGCATTCGCGGTAAGAAAACCGACAAAAAGGATTCTATCTGGCTTTGTGATCTACACAAGCATGGTTTAGTTCCAGGAAGCTTCATTCCTCCACTAGCTATTCGTCAAATTCGTGATTTAATGAGATATAGATATAAGCTAATCAACTTTAAATCAAGCGAGAAAAATCGTATCCAAAACTCCCTTACTGTTTCTAATATCATGATTTCAAGTGTTGTTTCTGATACTTTTGGTGTAAGCTCCATGAAAATTATTAATCATATACTTCAAAATCCTGAAGATAAATATTTCGATGTTACACCCATGCTTCACAAAAGTATGAAAGATAAAGCAGAGGCAATAACAAAGTCAATTAACGGAAATTTAACTAAACCACAAGCAGAAAAAATGCGTATTTGTTTTAATCACTTTGACGACATTGAAACAAATATAGCAGATCTTGAATGTGTTATTTTAGATTTAGCAAAGCCATTTATGTCACAGATAAAATTAATTATGTCCTTACCTAGTATTAAAAATATTTTCACCGCTATTGCTATAATCGGTGAGATAGGTATCGATATGTCAGTTTTCCATTCTTCCAAGCACTTATGCTCATGGGCTGGTCTCACTCCACAAAATAATGAGAGTGCTGGCAAAAAGAAATCTGTACGTGTTTCACGAGCTGGTGTATACATTAAACCCTTATTAGTTCAATGTGCAAATGCAGTAATTAAAAACAAAGACTTTGATTATTTTAGAATCCGTTATCAGCAAATTAAAAAACGCCGTGGCCACAAAAAAGCCATAATTGCTATTGCACATATGTTGTTGAATTGTATTTACCATATGCTTGAGAAGAATGAACCTTTTAACTATGATTTATACAAAATCGACTCCAAACCAAAGCAGACTTATGCTCCTCAAATAACCGAGGAAATGGCTGTATGTTATTTACAAACATTAGGCTACCAAATACCCGATATGCCTAGTTCAGCTTAACAATTTAATTACAACCTTTTAGATCCTCTTTTTTAAGTCCACTTTATAGTAGGCTTATTTCGCTATGCCCTTTTTCTACGTATCCTTATTTTTTATAGCTTTCAAACTATAACACCTCGGGAGATCTAGTCTAACGATACCTCATATAAAACATATTTTAAACCTGCTCTGTTTATGACTCAGACCAGCTCTGCTTCAGAAAATTAACCCAGTTATTCTTAAAGATCTTTGCAATATCCTCTTTGCTATATCCCCTATCTAATAAGGCCCTTGCCAGTTGAGGCAGCTTGCTTATATCTTCAAGTCCCTCAGGTGTAGTGGAAATACCGTCATAATCTGTGCCCAGAGAGATAGATTCGATCCCGACTAGTTCCCTGATATAATCTATGTGTCTGATTACATCATCTATTTTCGCCCTTTTGTTTTTAGTTAAAAACTCGGGAGCAAAATTCAAACCGATATGCCCCCCTTTAGCGGCAATAGCCTGCAGTTGATCATCTGAAAGGTTGCGCGGGTGCGGACAGATACCGCTAGCATTTGAATGTGATGCTATTACCGGTTTTTTACTGAACTTAATTACATCCCAGAAACTTCTGGGTGAGAGATGAGAAACATCAATAATCATCCCTAGCCTGTTCATCTCAGCAATAACCTCTCTGCCCAGACGGGTTACCCCTCCGTCAGCTTCCAGCTTTTCAATACCATCTGCCAGCTGGTTCCGTTGATTCCAGGTCAGTGATAGGAGCCTTACCCCCAGACGGTACAATGTTCTTAAGGCACTTAAATCAAAAACACTATCAGCCCCTTCAATTGCCAGGAGGGCACCGATCTTATCCCCCTTAAGTATTTTTTCTACATCTGAGTAATTCCTGATTAATTCAAGTTCTTTAACCTGTTCTACTAATTGATAGAACTGATCAATAATCTGTAAGGTTCTTCCCATGGCAATCTGGGCCTTGTATTCCGGCTCCACATAGACCGCAAATACCTGAATTTTTACCCTGCCGGCTCGCAGACGAGGTAGATCAACCTGGAAGTCATCATTCTGTCTTTGAAAATCGTAATTCTCAGATCTGTAGAAATTAAGCAGTGTATCTGTATGGCCGATAAACGAGTCCATTTTAATTTATTCCTCCATAAAAAACCTGTTTGTCTCTCCGGACAAACAGGTCAATTTTTTTCGATTTACCTATCTAGGTTCTACAATTAATTTAATTGCCGTCCTTTCCTCGCCATCAATCTCAATATCCGTAAAAGCGGGAATACAAATAAGGTCAATACCACTGGGAGCTACAAACCCTCTAGCAATCGCTACTGCCTTAATACCTTGGTTTAGAGCCCCAGCCCCAATCGCCTGCAGTTCAGCACTTCCTCTTTCTCTTAACACTCCTGCTAGTGCACCTGCAACCTTGTTGGGGCTTGATTTTGCTGATACCTTTAATACTTCCATGTTAGTAAAAAACCTCCTTGTATTGTTAAAATTAAACTACTCATATATAATTATATTAGTCATTCGTAAATAAATTCCTGCTTAAATAACAAAAAAATTCAAAAACTTTTTGAATATATTTCCTTTACCCTGACTATTTTCTCCGTTAGCCCGGTGGTATCATTAATTCTAGCCAAAGGGCCCGCCAGCTGGCAAACCCCTGAACCAAAAAAGGGCTCCTTGTTAGGAGCCCGAGTTTTCTTCCTTATTTAGCATATTCTATTGACCTTATCTCTCTAATGACAACAACCTTAATCTGCCCGGGGTATTCCAGATTTTCTTCAATTTTATAGGAAAGGTCTCTGGCCAGTTTGGCTGCTTTTGCATCATCAACCTTATCAGATTCAACAATAACTCTGATCTCTCTACCAGCCTGAATAGCGTATGCCTTATCAACACCCTGGAAATTCCTGGCGATATCTTCCAGCTCTTCAAGGCGTTTGATATAAGCTTCCAGCGTTTCCCGTCTAGCTCCAGGTCTGGCAGCAGAAATAGCATCTGCAGCAGAGACTAATACAGCCTCTATTGATTGGAATTCAATATCGCCGTGATGAGCAGCAATAGTATGAACAACCTTATCTGACTCACCGTATTTACGTGCAATATCGACTCCTATCTTTACATGAGGCCCTTCAACCTCATGGTCTATTGCCTTCCCGATATCATGAAGTAATCCGCCTCGTTTAGCAAGATTAACATCGGCACCGAGTTCAGCTGCCATAATTCCTGCAAGATGTGATACTTCAAGAGAGTGTTGTAATACATTTTGTCCATAACTGGTCCTGAACTTTAACCTGCCGAGTAGTTTAACTAACTCAGAGTGTAATCCGTGAACCCCTACATCGAAAGTAGCCTGTTCACCAACTTCTCTGATATGAGATTCCAGTTCATTATTAGCTTTTTCAACCATCTCTTCGATGCGGGCGGGATGTATCCTGCCATCTACAATCAGTTTTTCCAGGGCAATCCTGGCTACCTCACGCCTGATAGGATCAAAACCTGAAATTACAACTGCCTCCGGTGTGTCATCGATGATTAAATCAATGCCGGTTAAACTCTCCAGTGTTCTAATATTTCTACCTTCCCGGCCGATAATTCTCCCTTTCATCTCATCATTTGGCAGATCCACAACAGAGATAGTTGTTTCGGCAACGTGATCGGCAGCACACCTCTGAATAGCAAGAGAGATAATCTCCCTGGCTTTTTTCTCTGCTTCCTCTTTAGCCTTAGTTTCTTTTTCCTTGATCATTTTGGCAAATTCATGGTCCAGTTCATTCTCAACTTTTTTAAATAAATATTCCTTTGCCTCACTCTGAGTAAAGTTAGAGATCTTCTCCAGGGTTTTAATCTGCTGTTCCTTTAATTGGGAAATTTCCTTTTCTTCCTTATTTAAATAGTTCTCTTTATCCCGGACACTCTGTTCCTTTCTTTCAAGGACTTCGGCTCTACGGTCAAGGGATTCCTCTCTATGCATTAAACGGTTTTCTAAACGCTGTAATTCACTGCGTCTCTTCTGGTTTTCTCTATCAACCTCTTCTTTGAGCTTGTGAGCAATCTCCTTTGCTTCCAGAATAATCTCTCTTTTTTTAGATTCTCCTTCGCGTTCGGCCTCTTCAAGTATCTTTTCAGCCTCTTTTTCGGCCGTTTGAATCCGGGCTTCGGCTATATATTTTCTAATAAAATAACCTATTAGTAAACTAATAGGGATAGATACAGCTAAATAAAGTAAACTTCCATTAATCTTATTCACCTCCCATCTGAACTATTTTTATTGAACAATTGGCCTTTCGGCCATAATCCTTTTTGCAGGAAAAAACTACTCAATCTACCTTGCGAAATAATGGGAAAACGCCTGATATTATTTTATCTTTTTTCTGCAAAACTGTCAAGAAGGCAGGACAGTAAAAGAACAAATTGGCTTTGCCATAATATTAAAAAACCGGGGGATTAATCCCCCGGATTGGTTTAGCCTTCCCTACCAATCTTTTCGTATACTGCAATTCTTTCCTCAAGGTCAGGGTATTTTTTTATAATCTCTTTTGAAAACATACCACGGTCAGGATCATTCGTGGCAGCCTTCTCATGTCCGATCAGTGCCCAGGTTGAATCGATCAGGTTATGAAATTCTTCCTTCTTTAATGCCTCACAGATAAATGACTGCCGGGGAGAGTTGATATCTTCTCCACTTATCTGGAAGAAACCGTATTTTTCACAGAGTGCTTTCAACCTTTTAAGCTGAGCCATGGTATTCCTGGTAGGCATATAGGTAACAGCATTAAAGCCTAGATCCTTGATAACCTCAAAAAGCAGGTTCAGATAGTCATCTTCGAATTTCTGAGATTTCTTATCACCAGTTACCGATACTCCAACATCTCCCAGATAGGCATAGGCAGAGATGGCCTGTACCTCTTTTGTTAAATCAATTACTTTCCTTACATCCGGACACTCAGCTGTAGCATCGATATAAAAGGCGCTAACCAGGTCTTTTTTCATTAGACCCAGTAGATCATATTCGTAGTAAGGGTTTTCACTGTCAAGCAGATATTTTTCAATCTTCGGTGTTATTTCGAAATTAAAGTTGTCTTTTAAAAAGTTTAAAAGATTTTCCCCCTTACCGTATAAATCAACCAGCTTTCGGGCCAGGGCAAAACAAATATGCCTTTCGGTGATGCTCCCGCCATTTTTATACTCTGAAATGGGTACTATGTCATCTTCGAAATCCAATTTAAGATCATATGGTTTTAAAACCTCATTAAGTTTAGCCACCATTTTGCGGTTACGCTTATTTCTTTCCTCCCTATAGGGGGCAAAGAAATCCTGGACCCTGTCGATCTTTGTATGGGGCACACCGTGGATTGCCATATAAACAGTTGATTTCTGATCGGGGTGATTTATTCTTCTCCCCTTAAGAGGTGTGTCTGAAAAATCAACCCGACATTCAATGCCGATGGTAGTAGAGATATCTAAAATTTTGCCTGCTTCAATAAATTCTCTTGCTCCCATAATGGAGTCATGGTCCATAATCCCTGCGGTAATCAGCCCGGCCTGATAGGCCATCCAGATGGCCTTTGTTGGGGAATAGGGTGAAAAGGAATAGGTAGTATGGATATGATTATTCACCTGATGGGCCTTTTTTTGTGGTTCTTCAATCTCTCCTGCATCCACCATCTCTTTAAGTTTTTTCAGACTCTTAAGCCTGATATCAACATGATCATTATTTAACTCTTCAATTAACTGTTCTTTAATGCCCATGTAACTCCTCCTTGCCATATTTCTAATGCTTCACTTTCAGTCAACAATAACTACAAATAGATGTTAGAGAGACGTTTAGAAATTTTTTGTGCATGAGCCTTAGTAAATCGGAGCTTACTTCATATCCTTCATAATCTTTTTTCTGTATTTTTCACCTTCCATATCCTGAATCATTTTAATATATTTCGGTGACATTGTCTTTAATTGAAGGTTATTTTTCTCGATATTTTCAATAATATATAAATAGGCTGTCAGTGTTTCCTCGATGGTTAAAGCCTCATTGTAATTTGTCTTATAGATAATCTCTCCTTGATTTGTATCTATATTGATTTTGCTCTCTTCTCCATTAATAGAGATATTATCACCCAGGTAGACGATCTGATCCGGATAGAGGATTCGCTCGAAATACTCATTGGTAATATTACTGTTCTGAAAGAACTCCTTTAAGTAGCGGGTAGCAGACTTATATACTGAATCAGCTACCTTTTCAACCTCAATCCGGGGATAAGCCTCTTTAATATCGAAATAGGCTTTAATCTTATCACTGACTGCTGTATTTATACTAATACACTCCTCAGGGTCATCGGCGGTAACAATTAACCCGTGGTTTTCCATAAAGATAACCGGCGGTATTTGCCCATATTTTGCATTATATTCACTGACTGTTTCCTGGACCGCCAGTGTTAGATAAAAACCCGGATGGGTATAGGGAATCCAGACAGGCCAGTATTCTTCATCCTCAAATACTTTTCCTACAAGTTCTTCACCCTTTTCGATGCAGCATAAGATATTGGCATACACCGAGTGGGTATGGATAACGTACTTCTTTAAAACAGAATGAAACCCAGCTTCTATTGAAGGCTTCAGTGATTTTTTGCTCTGGTCAGGGATAACACTATTCCTGACCATCTCGACGCTTTCCTTCTCAAAGTCTTTATCTTCCCTCAAATCAACATTTTGATAATAATCCAGGATCTTACGATAATTTACCTTAACATAACCCTCATCCCGGTTTACCTGGTTTAATTTATATCCTGAGGCCTTAACGGCCATGACTTCATCATTAAGCTTGGCTGAGGTATTTCCCCCACCACCCTGTACCAGATCCGGACAATCACCAACGGTCTGAGAAATTAACTCCAGGCCCTTTAATGCAGTTTCTGTAGACATTTCAATCCTCCTTTTTTTAATACCTAAGAATTTATGTAATAAAATAATATAAATTCAGGTATCAATAAATATACATTTTAATTTGAATGGCTAAGCCAATTTATTCATTAGTATCTCATTTCCGTTCAGCAATAACTGCAAATAAATGTTGGAGAGATAAACGTTATATTGAAATGATAATAGGCAAAGAAAATGTATTGACGGGGATAGTCTATCCACCGCCAATACATTTATATCTATTTTCTATACACCCAGCTTATTCCGTTTGATCTTTTCATTATTGGTAAAATTATTTTTAACCACATGCCCTTTCAAAGGTAGAATCTTTTCGTGAATGGCATCAAGCATCCAGTCAGGCTGTGGGAAGAAGTACTCTTCCAGCTCATAGGCAGGTGTAATCCAGTTTCTGGCACCTACAACAACCGGAGGAGCATCGAGGTAATCAAAGGTGAGCTCACTAATATTCTGAGCAAAATCATTCAGGTGTGAGCCGCGTTCACAGGCATCACTGGTTAAGAGGATTCTACCGGTCTTCTTAACGGAGTCGATCACCTTTTCATAATTGAAGGGCACTAAAGACCTGGCATCAATTATCTCGGCAGAAACTCCGTATTTTTCTTCCAGGATTTTTGCAGCCTCAAGAGCGCGATAGAGTGTTGCCCCAACGGTCAGGATGGTAATATCCTCACCTTCCTTTTTAATATCGGGTTCTCCGATAGGAATCTCGTAAGGTTCTTCGGGAACACCTTCTAAGTGGAACATCTCACCCATATCATAGAGCCGCTGGCTTTCAAAGAAGATAACCGGATCGGTCCCGTTTAAGGCACTGGTCATTAATCCCTTAGCATCATAGGGAGTTGCCGGGAAAACAACCTTAAGTCCCGGTATATGGGAGGTTAGAGATGTCCAGTCCTGGGAATGCTGGGCACCGTATTTACTACCAACAGAAACCCTTAATACCAGTGGCATCTTCAGGACACCAGCACTCATGGACTGCCATTTAGCCATCTGGTTAAAGACTTCGTCACCTGCTCTCCCCAGGAAGTCACAGTACATCAGCTCGGCAATAACCCGACCGCCGGAGATAGCATAACCAACAGCTGAACCAGCGATAGCTGCTTCAGAGATGGGAGCATTGAAGAATCTATGATAGGGTAATGATTCGGTTAAGCCGTTATACACGGCAAAGGCTCCGCCCCAGTCCCTGTTATCTTCACCGTAGGCAATCAGAGTTGGGTCTTCGTAGAACTTATCGATAATAGCTTCAAAGATAGCGTCTCTTAACTGATATCTCTTTACCTTGGAGACCTCTTTACCATCCTGGATTCCGACCCTGACCTTATTCTTCAGTTTCTGTACCCTGGGGTTTTCTTCCTTGGGAATCAGTACATCACACACACGGTCTTCCATCTTTTCGATCTTTTCGTCGGAGAACATCAAGTCAGCAATAATATTGGGATTCTCTGTCAGATTCATTCTCGGCGAGACATCCATATCGGTAGCCAGTCTGCAGATCTTGGTAATTTTCTCTTCAACTTCCTCTTTAATCTCTGTTAATTTACCCTCATCTGCTACCCCGGCATTAATTAACTCTTCCTTATAACTCTCGATACAATCCTGTTCCTCCCAGGCCTTGATTTCTTCTTTGGTCCTGTAGGAGGAGGAATCAGAAGGTGAATGACCGAGGAGACGGTAAGTCAAAACATCGAGCAGTACAGGACCTTCGTTTTCTTCCAGAATCTTTTTCTTTCTGCGGATGGCATCAATTACAGCCAGCGGGTTATACCCGTCAACCTGTTCGGCATGCATCTGTTCGGGGTTAACCCCGGCACCGAATCTTGCCAGAATATCAAAGGCCATTGTCTCTCCGGAGGTCTGGCCTCCCATTCCGTAATGATTATTAAAGAAGTTGAAGATAATGGGGAGTCCGCCCTTAAAGCCTTCCTCCCAGAGGTATTTCAACTGACCCATAGCGGAAAAGTTAATTGATTCCCAGACCGGACCGCAGCCAAGAGAACCATCACCAATATTGGCTACGACAATTCCCTTTTTACGATTGACCTTTTTAAACAGGGCTGCACCTGTGGCAATGGGAGCCGAGCCCCCAACAATAGCATTATTGGGGTAAATGCCGAAGGGGGTAAAGAAGGCATGCATTGAGCCACCAAGACCCCGGTTAAAACCTGTATCCTTGGCAAATATCTCTGCCATAGCACCGTATAAGAGGAAGTCAAAGGCCAGTTCCTTGGTATCATTATTATCTTTTTGCTTACCCTCTACTGCCTTTAAAACAGTTCCATTAAAAAAGCCTTTCATAATGTCAAGTAGTTCATCATCAGATAGCTTTTCAATTGCGGAAAGCCCTTTGGCCAGGATCTCCCCATGACTCCTGTGGGAACCGAAGATAAAATCATCCTTGTCCAGCAAGTATGCCTGGCCGACAGCGGCCGCTTCCTGGCCTACCGATAGGTGAGCTGGCCCCGGATAGGTATACTCTATCCCGTTATATTTACCGGTCGTTTTAAAGGAATAGATCATGCTTTCAAATTCCCTGATAACTAACATATCTCTGTAGATCCTTAAGAAATCCTCGGTTGAAAAGTTCTCCTTCTCATCTTCTAGAGAATTATCATACTGGTTTACCGGGATTTCTTTAAAGGTTATTTTGCCGGCTTTTCTTACTTCTCTTGGATCAATAAATAGTGATTTAGGCATTATTTATCCCCTTTCTTTTAATCTATAATTGAAATATCCCCTCGCGAATAATCTCTGAGACTGTAGGATGGGGAAAAACAAGTTCTTGGACATCTTTAACCCTCATCTCGGTTTCAATCATCATTGCTGCTCCGTAAATGATCTCCGAGGCATAATTACCGATCATATGAACACCGATTATTTTCCTGTGCTTTTTATCTACTAAGATCTTGCAGATACCATCTCCGCCTTCATTTTCTGCCACATAGCGACCGCTATATCTCATGGAAACATTAGCAACCTCAAATTCGATCCCCTTCTTTCCGGCCGTTTCTTCGGTTTCACCTACAGAGGCAACCTCCGGATTGGTATAGATAACTGCTGGTATGGCATTATACCTCATAATATCCCTTTTTCCGGTCATATTATTGATGCAGACCTCTGCTTCCCTGTAGGCGGTGTGGGCCAGCAAGGACTTACCGTTAACATCTCCGGCAGCATAAACCTCCGGGAGATTGGTCCTACCTCTCTCATCAACCTTGATAGCGCGGCCTTCGGTCTCAACACCTATTGTCTCCAGACCAATACCTTCAATAACAGGGGTGCGGCCGATAGATATTAGCACTTTATCTGCTTTAAGTGTATATTCCTGACCATCATCTTCATAGACTACACTGCTGTCATTAACCCTTACAACCTTTGAATTCAGCTTAAATTCTACTCCCTTTTTCTGATAATTCTTCAGTAAAATATTAGATATTTCCCTGTCGGTTTCACCGGCGATATGATCAAGCATCTCCACAACTGTTACCTCACTACCGGCGGAATTGAAATAGGAGGCCATCTCCAGACCGATGACACCGCCGCCGATAATTACCAGTCTCTCGGGTATCGTTTTCAGATCCAGGATTTCCCGGTTTGTCAGGACAAACCCCTTTTTTAGGCCATCTTCTAAACCAGGAATGGGAGGTATAATGGGCTGAGAACCGGTGGCAATCAATAATCTCTTGCCGGTATAGGTCTGGTCATAGACCTTAACCTGATAGCCCTTACTACTCTTCCCGATAATTTTACCAAAGCCCTCAACAACCTCAACCTTATTTCTCTTTAATTGAGCCCTGATTCCGCCAACAAGGGTCCTTACTACCTTATTTTTCCGGGTCAGGACCTTTTGATGATCAAATTTAATATCGCCGGCAAGAACACCGTATTTTTCACCGTATCTTGCCTTATCATAGATCTTGGCAGAATTTAAGAGGGTTTTGGTCGGTATACAGCCTTCATTCAGACAGACACCGCCGAGAAATCTTTTTTCGATCAACAGTGTCTTCAATCCGACATGTCCAGCCCTTTCCGCACCTAAATACCCGGCAGGTCCTCCTCCGATGATAATCAGATCATAGCTCATCTTAAATCCCCCTATCTACTTAGCCATTATGATGGAGAAGTTCTCCAGATTGGTTTTGAGTTCCTTAAGGAATCGGGCAGCCGGGGCGCCATCTATGGCCCTGTGGTCGAAAGTTAATGATAGACCCATAGCCGGATAGTAAACTAACTCTCCGTCTACTTCCTTAACCCTCTGAACAATTGTATTGACACCCAGAATACCTGTCTGGGGTGGGTTCAGTACAGGGGTAAATGATTCTATATCCAGAGTTCCTAGATTGGTTACCGTAAAGGTAGCGCCCTGCAGGTAATCAGGATTAATACTTCCTGTCCTACATTCTTCAATTCTAGCTTTAACCTCCCTGGAGATTTGATTTAATGTTTTCCTGTTAGCCTCAAAAATTGTAGGTACCATTAAGCCTCTCTCGGTATCGACAGCGACTCCAAGGTGAACATCCTTGAAGATACGCATCTTATCATCTAGGAAATGGGCATTTAAGTCTTTGTGGTTAAGCAGGGTTCTGGATACGGCAAATAAAATCATATCATTGATGGTGATGTTTTCCAGACTGAGTTCTTCCCTGTTTTCCTTAACCTGCTTTCTGAAACTAAGTATATTGGTGGCATCAAAGGAGGTATTTAGTGTTAACTGGGCTGTTGAAGCCAGGGAATGATGCATGGATTCGGCAATAATCTTTCTGATATTGGTTAATTTAACATCCTCAAACTCCGGTTCTGCAACTGTCTTTTCCTCAACCTCAGCCTGACCGGCTCTCTCCAGGTCAGCAGTAGTAACCCTACCACCGAGACCGGTTCCGGTAATTCCTTCCCGGGCAGGCATATCCCCGTAACCCTCTTTTGCTGCCGGGGTAAAGACAGGACCCTCTGCTAATAACTTCTCCATATCTCTTTCGATAATTCTACCACCGGGACCGGTTGGTGTTGCATGACGGTAATCCAGGTTATTCTTCTCGGCCAGTCTTCTGGCCCGCGGGGAAATCTTAATTATGTCATCACCGGTATCAGTGGTTTCCGTAACTTCTACCTTCTCTTCTTCAATCTCCTCTACTGCCGGCTGAGCAGCTTCTCCTTCAGTTTCCTCTTCTTCGGGAGTACCTTCCTGATGGGGGTTGAATTCATCGATACTCTCCCCTTCTTCCCCGATAACGCATACATTAGTCAGAACGGGAACATCATCCCCTTCTTCAAAGAATTTAGCCAGGAAGACCCCCTCTACTTCTGACTCCTCTTCAAAGGTAGCTTTATCGGTTTCATAAGTAAATAATACGTCACCCTTTTCTACCCTATCTCCTACTTCTTTTTTCCACTCTGTAAGAACACAGCTTTCCACTGAGAGCCCCTGACGGGGCATAATTACTGGAGTTGCCATCTATAATACCTCCCACTCTTATAATTTGGTATTGGCTAAATTGGCCTATGACCATTAATGAAGTGATTTATGTTAGTTTATTACACATATACTGTTTATTTGCAACATGCATATGTCAAATTCCCAAAAAGTTAACATCTTTCATATGTATATTATCAAATAAATAAATCTGTGTCAATCCCTTTGTTTATAATATCACAAGTTAAGTTGTGAATTATGCAAAGGTAAATGGAACAAAATAACATAGTTTCCTGTGCATTTAAAAATAAAGTCTCCTTTCTGCCGGATGTAGGGAGCAGTTTTTTGTTTATACAGATTTAAAGGCTTTATCTGCATGGTATGAACTCCTGACCAGAGGAGCCGATGCTACATGTTTAAAACCCATTTTCAATCCTAATTCTTTATATCCTTGAAAAGTATCAGGATGGACATATTCAACCAGCTTATGGTGCTTAGCAGAGGGTGGTAGATACTGGCCGATTGTCAGTAGATCACAATCCACCTTCCTTAAATCTTTGAGTACTGCAATGACTTCAGCTTCTTCTTCTCCTAGCCCCAGCATTATGCCTGATTTGGTTAAGATACCCCGATTAATTTTTTTGACATTTTCTAGTAGGGACAGAGAACGTTGATAACTGGCCATTGGTCGCACCTCGGAATATAGTTTTGGTACTGTTTCCAGATTATGGTTAATAATTTCAGGATTTGCATTGATTACCACTGATAAAGCATTAAAATCACCGCCAAAATCGGGAATCAAAACCTCAATAGTAACCTCGGGATTTAACTCCCTGATACTTTCAATTACCCGGACAAAATGAGTAGCGCCTCCGTCAGGCAGGTCATCACGGGTTACTGATGTTATAACCACATGCTTTAAATCCATTGCTCTTACAGCCTGAGCAACCCTTAGTGGCTCCTGGGGATCTAACTTATGAGGCTGTCCCTTACTGACATCGCAAAAGGTACAGTTTCTGGTACAGACCTTACCCATAATCATAAAGGTAGCTGTTTTACGGTTAAAACACTCCATCCGGTTTGGGCAACTGGCCTCTTCACATACCGTATTAAGGGAAAACCTCTTTAAAATAGCTTCCACTTCTTCTAGTTCCTGTCCCCGGTGAGACCTAACCTTTAACCAGTCAGGCTTACTCCCTTTCATCATCATCGCCCCTTAGCAAATCATAATTGTTCTTCAGTGCCTCTTTGCTGATCTGCACCTCAACGCCAAAAATCCGAGAGATATACTTGATAACCTGGTCTATTACCTTATCCATATTTAGAGGGTGTCCCACAATTTTTTCCAGGGAAGTAACCCCCTTATCGATAATGCCACAGGGATTAATTAAGTTAAAATGATCCAGGTTGGTGTTTACATTAAAAGCAAAACCGTGCATACTAACCCAGCGTTTAATTGATAAACCGATAGCGGTAATCTTCTCCTCACCGACCCAGACACCTATATGTTCGGGGTCCCTGCCGGCAGTAATGTTATATTCCTCTTTGAGCAGACGGATAAAGACCTCTTCAATATTCCGGACAAATTTCCGGATATCCTTTCCGTGGTTTTTTAAGTCCATTATCGGATAACCAACAATTTGACCGGGACCATGATAGGTTACATCTCCACCCCGGTCTATCCGGTATATTTTTATTCCTTTAGACTTTAGTAGGTCTTCGGGCATAAGTATATTGGTATCTTTCCCTCTCTTTCCGAGAGTTATAACCGGAGGGTGTTCCAGTAATAACAGAATGTCCTGGATTTTTCCTGCCTGGCGAAGTTGCAATAACCTCTTCTGGATCTTCAGTGCCTCCTGATAATCTATGAGTCCCGCTAATACAACCTGTAAATTCATCATTAAACCCTCCGGTTAATAAGGTTGGTAAAACTAATCAATAGGTTTAGCATTCTCCAGCAAGTATTTCTCGGCCTCTGCAGACCAAAGTCCGTTATTTTTCTCTACAATCCTGGCTAATTTGGCAAAGAGAGGATCTTCTTTCCCCTTTTCCTTGAAATCTTCAATAGCGGTTAATTCCAGATCGATATTTGTATAGATAAGCTTCTTACCTCCCGGAATATTCGGCAGGTTTAAGGTAGTATCAATTACAGCGTTTAGACCTCCTACATGGGTAATCATAGCCGCCGGATTAATAATACCCTTTGCCATCAGGTCAAGGGATTCAATCATATCATCAACATTCCCACCACTGGTACCGACGATATGGGTGAAGTTATAATGCACATTGTAGAAATTGAACTCTGCTTTGAAGTTAGGATCGGTTGGTCCGGCAAAGAAGTTCAGGCAGCCATCCCTACCTAATATCTGATCTGCCTGCTCAACTACCACCCTGACGGGGGCCATAACGAAAACATCATCATAACCATCGGCATCAATTAGGGAGAGCAGGTATTCGGGTACATTTTCCATTCCGGCTGTATTGACATACTTTAATTCAACCCCGTATT
The DNA here is from genome assembly GCA_029981855.1 of Halanaerobiales bacterium. Classification (GTDB taxonomy): domain Bacteria; phylum Bacillota; class Halanaerobiia; order Halanaerobiales; family DTU029; genus JARRCS01. The sequence continues at coordinate 75,681 of JARRCS010000010.1, forward strand.
TTTTGGCTTCTACGGGAGGTAGAACCTGGCTGGCCCTCTTTAGTCTGTCATCATCAATATCGGTGATAACCAGGAAACCGGGCTTCTGTGTCTTGACGGCATACTCGATTGCCCCCAGGCCCATTGGGCCGGCACCGGCCAGGATGGCCATATTACCGCCTTCGACGATGCCCATATTATGAACATAGGATCCGTACGGGCTGTGGTATTGAGCATGGAAGGCACCGGCAATACAGGACATAGGTTCTGCCAGTGAGCCGTAGAAAAAGGCCTCTCCTTCATAATTCAGCAGACAGTTCATCTCCATTACTTCATTGGGGATAATGATATAGGTGGCATCTCCACCGATGTACTGGAAGGAATAGCCAGGTGCATCGAGGCTGCCCTTGTAGTTGAGTGCCGGCTGGATTGAGAATTTCTGGCCCGGTTTAAATTTATCACTCCATTTCTTCCCGACCTCAACAATCTCGCCGCAGAATTCGTGACCGATAATGGTCGGATTTTCGGCTACATCATCGGGTACCCTCTTATGATCGGCACCCTGTTTAGCCGCTTTATAGGAAGACATACAGATACTATCTGAGATAACTTTAGCCAGGATCTCGTCATCCTTTAACTCCGGCAGTTCAAACTCTTCCAGTCTTAAATCATTTTTGCCGTAAATACGAACAGCTTTTGTTTTCACAATGTTTCCTCCTTCATTTTAATTAATGCCTTATTTTATTTAGCAATTTAATTTCTTCTTTTGTTAGAATCCTCTCTTCCTGAGAAATTTCCCCGTAGATCTCCTTAATCAGATTAAACAACTCACCATCTTCCAGACCGCAAAATCGCTTAATAGCCTCTTCAATACCCTTTTCTTTAAGATAACTTTGGACTTCACGGCTGCCCTCCTCATCACCCCTAAATTTAAACCCGTAAGCAATTCCCTGGGCCAGATAGAAGGGTGTTGTTCCTGCTGCTAAAGCTAATAAGGCCGGTCCCACCAGGCGGTCTTTTCTGCCCAGTTTACGGCGGCTGTCACTACCCAGCCGGGAAAGCTTATCTTTCAGTGTCGGATTTTCCAGGGTCTTAATGATATCAAGGTTCCAGCTGGCCATATCTTCGGCAGTAAACCCGTATTTATTTGCTAACCCTCTACCGGCCTCCTCTAAGGCACCGGAGACTGCCTCTCTGATCTCTGGATCCCGTATGGAATCGGCGGCATAGTCATATCCCCTGGGAGTACCCAGGTAGGCCAGCATGACATGGGCCATATTGAGGGTATAAATCTTTCTCTTCTCTTCAGCATCGATCTGCTCTGTTGGTCTCAGCATCTTTGTAGCGGGGATAATCCCCTTAAAGGCCTTTTTATCAACCGGCATCTCCGGATAACCGTTATTAAGAACGGCCAGAGGGTCCTTAGCCAGCATCTCCCGGGTAGCCTCAGGCGAGATCCTCATAACAACACTGTCACTCAGCCCAATGTTATGCTCTAGATAGGGATGCAGTTCCTCAGGCAGGTGTTCCTCGAGTAGTTCCCGGCAGTAGGCTGCCGGATGGGACATATTAATACAGAGAATAATATCCAGGGTACTCTCCGGGTCCCGCCTGGCTTTTTCTACTATACCGGGAACCAGTATCTTTACCACTTCCGGTAAAGCAGATTGATGGACAGCGATAGCTATAATGGTGTTATCTCTGGCAACTAATTCGCTAATAGCCTTACCATCCTGGCTGTGATAGGTCGTAAAATCTCTGATGACTACCTCTTCCTGATTATCCTCTCCCATCACCTTGAAGATGGTATAGCTATCAGCTTCCTTGAGCTTTTTAACAAGCTCTTTATCATATTCGATAAAGTTGAGATGATACCCTGCATCGGTAAAAATCTCCGCTAAAAAGCCTCTACCTATTTTTCCAGCACCCCAAATTATAGCTTCTACTTTCTTCTTTACTACCATAATTAATCCTGAATAACAGGTCCCCACCTCCATTATTAGATTTTATAAATATAAATGAGATGATTAAATTGATATAACTTATCTCTAATAAATAATTCACAGGATCTTAACCCCGTTCTCTTCAGCAACCTTGATTATTTCTTCTGCGGGTTGATTTTCAGTTATTAAAATATCTATATCTTTCAGTGTAGCAAAGGTAAAAGGCAGGTTTTTATCTATTTTGCTTAAATCCATCAGCATAATCACCTTTCTGGCTTTATTAATGATGTGCTTCTTTAATTCGCATTCATTAAAATCACCGCAGGTAAATCCGCTCTCCAGGGAAAAACCAGAGGCGGCCAGAAAGGCAATATCGACATTAATTCCCTTAATAAAGTCTAAAGAATTAGGTCCGGAGATGGAGATATTATTCCTGCTTAGCTGTCCCCCGATTAGTGTTATTGAAGGATTATGTTTCTTAATGATCTCCATTCCTATATTGGGACCGCTGGTAATGATAGAATAGCTTTTGTCAGGTATAATCTCAGCTAGGCACATCACCGTTGTACCTGAATCCAGGAAAATTGAACGTCCGGTATCGATCAGTTTGACTGCCTTTTTGGCAATCTTGACCTTGGCATTGATATTTTCGGTCTCCCGGGAACTGTAATTCTCTTCCCTGTGCTCAGATAGATGCTTGATCGATTTGGCCCCACCCCAGGTTCTGACAATATGACCTTCTTCTTCCAGGTGATTTAGATCCCTGCGCAGGGTCATACTGGATACATCAGGGAACATTTCTTCAAGCTCCTTGATCTTTACCTCGCCTTTTTTTTGTATACATTTATTAATTAACTGTCGCCTTTCATTATGCATAATATCACTTCCTGAATTTTGCTTAAATCAACCATTTCCAGTAAATTGGAAACATTTGTTTATGGTGCAAAAAGCATTTTCCTCTAGTATCAAATTTAAAATTATTATATCGTTATTTAACATGACTGTAAAGGAAATACTATTTCCAGCTATTCAGTTTGCGGGGAATAAACTCCCTTTTCAGTATATTATATCGCGGTAATCCCTTCCAGAGAGGGGCAATTACACTACCTTCAATCAGGGGCTTCATATATTCAATGGCATCTTGAGTAATATAATTCCCTTCAGGTACAATCCATTCTGTGGGGAATTTCTTCTCCTTATTGGCGACCTGTTCCAGGGGTACTAAGCGGACATCCCACTGATAGGGCTGATTTGACAGCCTCTTAATAGCGGCCATAAATCCAGAATTACCCTGAAGGGCGTAATCTACCGCCCGGTATCCAACCCAGTAAGCTTCATCAAGATCGGTGCCGGAAACACAGTGAGTAGCACATCTCTGAAGAATGCCCGGGTTAATTACCTTTACCCGCTTGCAGATATTCTCTTCCAGAACATCCTGTAGATATAATGAGACTCCTCCCAGTCTCTTATGGCCGAACTGATCATTTTTCTGAGCCTGTTCGGCCAGAAAAAACTCCCCTTGTTCATCGGTTATTCCTTCGGATACTACAATAAAGAGAATCTCCTTCTCTTTAAATTTCTCCTTAACCTGGGACAAAAATTTTTCCTGACTAAAGGGAACCTCAGGTAGGTAAATGAGATCGGGTACAGGCTCACCATTATAGATAGCCAGAGCACTGGAAGCAGCTAACCAGCCACTGTGCCTTCCCATTACTTCCATCAATAAAATGGTCTTCAGGGAATAGGTGTAACAATCAAAGGCAGCTTCCAGAAGGGAGGTGTTAATGTACCTGGCTGCACTCCCAAAACCAGGACAGTTATCGGTGCCTTGCAAATCATTATCAATTGTCTTGGGGATACCAATAATCTTAATATCATAGCCGCTTTCTTTAGCGTATTTATCTAGTTTCATGGCCGTATCCATTGAATCATTGCCACCATTATAAAAGAAATAACCAACATTATGAGCCTCAAAGACCTGAAAAATCCGCCGGTAATCCTCATGGTTGAAATCGGAAGCCAGTTTATAACGGCAGGAACCCAGGGCAGAAGAAGGTGTAAACTGCAGGCCATCCATAACACTGTCCTGTTTCTGTAGATCAATTAACTCTTCCTTGAGAACCCCCAGAATACCGTTATAACCACCATAAATATGTTCAATCCCTTCTGCTTTAACTGCCCGGTGGTAGGCACCGACTACACTGGCATTAATTACTGCTGTTGGTCCTCCTGATTGACAGATTATCATGTTCTTTTTCTGTACCACTTTTATCACCTTCTTTCTAATTAATTAATGTTTAGGAAATTATAAACAGGATCTTTTTGTTTATGTTATGGCAAAAGCCAGTTTATTCTATTTGCTCTTAATTTTATTTACTTAATAAGTAAAAATACAGATGGAAATAATTAAAGTAGAAAAGGATTAAATAGGATTAATAATGTTAGTTATGATAAAATAACTTTATAAATATAACATAATTATGTTACCTTTAAACATTACTTTCACTCAAATTCTATCAAAAATTGTTAGGAAAGTCAATTATGTTTTTCGTCCTGGGTAGAAAAAAAGATAGCCCGGAGGCTATCTTAAATCTATCCGCTATTTTAAATCATTTTTTATTCATACTGGCTATAATTCTATCTATTAACTGGAAACCGAACCCCTTATTCTGCAGGTGCTTCTTTAGTTTTAAGATTATATTTTCTTGATTAGGATGAGATTTTAACCATTTCCGGGCAACCCTTAATCCTAAATCCAGTTCAACATCATCACTGACCAGTTCATTCAGTGCCTGCCCGGCTATCCTTTCATCAATACCCTTTTTTCTTAATTCCAGTCTCAGCAGGCGCTTGCCGCGGGGTTTATATTTAATTCTGTATCTAACCCATTTTTCCGCAAAACGCCGGTCATTTAGATAATCCATCTCCTTCAGCCGGGAAATAACCGCCGCAATAACATCGTTACTGTAACCCTTCCGGACTAATCTTTCTTCTAATTCGGCCTGGCTTCTTTCCCGAAAGGAAAGAAGGCAAAAGGCATCATCCTTGGCCTGCTGGATAAGTTCATCCCCGGTCTGCTGTATGTGGTCATCGCTCAATCTCCAACACTCCTTGGATTAAGTATCTCACTTCCGCCCGGCACTAACTTAATCTTCCTCCTCGCTGGCAGCTACCTCTTCTCCATCATCTATCAGACCGACCCTTTTCCGGATCTTCTGGTCGATTTCCTGCATAATATCGGGGTTTTCTTCCAGAAAGCTTTTAGCATTCTCCCTTCCCTGGCCAAGCCTTTCATCTCCATATGAGTACCAGGAACCGGCACGGTCAATTATACCCATATCAACACCCATATCGAGGATACAACCGGATGTAGAGATACCGGTACCGTACATGATATCAAAGGTCGCCTGACGGAAGGGAGGTGCCACCTTATTTTTAACAACCTTAACCCTGGTCTGTGAACCGATCGATTCATCACCATCTTTAATTGACTGTATCCGTCTGATCTCCATTCTCACTGAAGCGTAAAACTTAAGGGCCCGTCCACCAGGAGTAGTTTCCGGATTGCCGAACATCACACCCACTTTCTCTCGAATCTGATTGATAAAAATACAAACTGTCTTCGATTTACTGATAGCGCCCGATAATTTTCGCATGGCCTGTGACATCAACCTGGCCTGCAGACCGACATGGCTGTCGCCCATTTCGCCATCGAGCTCGGCCCTCGGTACCAGGGCGGCTACCGAGTCGATAACAATAACATCGATAGCATTACTCCTGACCAAGGCTTCAGCTATCTCCAGGGCCTCTTCACCATTATTGGGCTGAGAGATCAGCAAGTTATCGATATTAACACCTAAATTCTCCGAATATCTCGGATCAAGGGCGTGCTCGGCGTCGATAAATGCCGCAATACCGCCCTCCTTCTGAGCCTCGGCGATAATATGGAGGGCCAGGGTTGTCTTGCCGGATGACTCGGGACCGTAGATCTCAATGATCCTGCCCCGTGGCACTCCCCCTACCCCCAGGGCAATATCTAAGGGAAGGGCACCAGTGGGAATAACCTCAACATTTAAGGCGGTGGCCTCTCCCAATCTCATGATCGAACCCTGGCCAAATTGTTTCTCAATCCTCTTTACCGCCATATCCAGAGCTTGTTCTTTCTCGCTTTTCGACAATTATCTCACCTCTTTATATATTTTTATTTATACATAGAATTAGCATTCTCCCATGTATCACCTTCAAAAAACTCTTTGAGCAACAATATCAATAAAGAACAACTGTATTAGAATATATGTTCATATCTTTATTGTAATACATTTGTTCAGGAAAAGCAAGTTTTTTCCCAATTTATTCTTGCAGATAGGCAGAAAATAATTCTTCATAAACAGGACCCTCAGGGTGTAATTCACTCTTCATTAAACTAATTTTTTCAACCTGCATATAGATGTTGATAAAATTCGGATCAGTATATCTCTTTAACTTCCGGGCTATCTTTTTCATGTCCGTATTCCTTCTGCTTCTGGCTAGAGTTAGATGGGGATGATATGGCCTGTTCTCTGCTTGAAAGCCGCATTTAACTATCTCCGCCTCCAGATCAGCCTGAATACCTGTTACCAAATCCCGGCCCTCTTCGGTTCCTATGAAGATTACCCTGGGGTTATTTAAATGGGGAAAGGCAGCAATCCCCCTGAATTGAAGTGGAGCCTGCTGCCATTTATCTGCCAGAGTTGATATCGTCTTCTTAATCATCTTGATCTGATTCTCTTTTGTTTCTCCCAGAAACTTCAAGGTTAGATGCCAGTTATTCTTCTCTACCCATTTCAGGTTTCCCCTTATCTCTCTCTGCAATATACTGACCTTATCTGCTAACAAATTCTTTGTCTGTTCAGGTAGATTAATAGCTATAAATAAACGCATAAATCTACTCCTTTGTTAGTTCTGAAAGCAGGTCTCTTGCTGCTTGATAATCTGGGTTGAGGTGTAAGGTTTTGCGGAGTTCAGCAACAGCTGCCTCCTTCATCCCTAATTTATGGTAGGCAACTGCCAAATGGTAATGGCCATCGGGGTAATTTTGATTCTTCTCTATAGCTGTTGTATACTGAGCAATTGCCTTATAGGTATTATCCTGATTGATGTAGATATTTCCCAGGGCAATATAGGCCTTTACATAATCAGGATTCTTCTTGGTCGCTTCATTATAGTAATAGATGGCTTTTTGGACATTATTCTCTACATTATAATAGATCTCACCGAGATAATAATAGGCCTCATATATATTATTATTCTGTTTAATAACCTTATTAAACTGCTCCTTTGCCTTTTCAAAATTGCCCTTCTCATAATAAGCAGTAGCTAATTTGGATCTGATAGCAACAAAGGAAGGATCTAGAGCGACACCCTCTTTAAGGACCTCAATTGCAGAGTCATAATTACCCTTTTGCAGATAAATATTTCCCAGATTTAAATAGATAGAAGTATTATCCGGGTTAAGATTTAATGCCTGTTTATAGGTGTTTATAGCCTTATCTAACTGGCCAGTCTCTTTATATAAAGCTGCCAGATTGATGTAATCTCCAATTTCACCACCCTTACTCAAAGCCTTTCCGTACTCCCGGGCAGCCTTTTTCAGATCACCGAGGCCCTGATAAGCCATGGCTAAATCACTATGAAACTGGGGAGAATTTATGCCCAGCTCGTGGGCTTTTTCCAGTTCTTTTTTAGCCTCATTATAGAAGGGACTGTCAAACTGTCCCTCTTTATTAAGATAGATAGTACCCAGTTTCCAGTGAATTAATCCGAACTGATAACCCAAAGCCTCCAGCTGGGAGATATTTTCCCTGGCTTTAGTAACATTATTAAGCTCAATATAGGATAATGTCTGATAATAGAGAGCATCAACATGGTCGTTATTCCAGTCTAAAACCTTATCAAAACTAATGATAGCCTTACTATAAGCCCCCAGATAATACTCCTTTAATCCCTGAAGAAATAGTTGATTACCGTCTTCAGCACTGACAATAGCAAACTGGGCCAGTAATAAGAATAAGGCTAGTCCAAAAACAGTCACTAATTTAAACTTCATTGGTAATTCCCCCTTTTTATTATTTTAAATTATGTTTCACCACTATATAATTAAACATAAATAATTAAATATGTCTCACTTCCCTTCGATAACAAATGCAAATAAATGTTGAAGAAGTCAACTCTCTCTAAGATACTTGTACAGATAGTACAGGGCGTATTGAGTACTCATCCATTTATTCCAGACCCTGTCCCCTTTAAGCTTAAGTTTAAAGGTATCTGTACCGGTTGGAGTGGAAAGACCAATATAGACTGTGCCGACCGGTTTTTCCTTACTACCACCTTCAGGGCCAGCAATACCAGAAACAGCAATACCGATATCAGTACTCATTTTTTTTCTTACTCCCTCTGCCATCTCGCTGACGGTCTCTCTGCTGACAGCACCGAAATTCTCCAGAATTATAGATTTAACACCCAGATGGCACATCTTTGCCTGATTACTATATGTAATCATTCCGCCCATGAAATAGCGGGAACTTCCGGGAACATCGGTAATCCGATTACCGATTAATCCCCCCGTACAGGACTCGGCCACCGAAAGGGTTAAACCCTTTTCAACGAGGAGTCTACCCGTTACCACAGCCAGATCCTCATCATTGACACTGTAAATATACTGACCGACCCGTTCTCTGATTTCCCTTTCTGCCCCTTGGATCAGCCGATCAACTTCCTGATCTGTTTTACCCTTGGCAGTTATCCTGATCTTGACTTCCCCGGTACCTGCCAGTAAGGCCAGGGTAGGGTTAGTCTGTTTATCCAGGATATCTTTGATCTCCGTCTCCAGGGTTGACTCCCCAATGGAGAAAAAATTAAGCACTTTAGATTTAATTTTCCCTTGAAGTAAGTTCTGCAGATAGGGAATAACCTCCTCGGTAAACATAAACTTCATTTCCCGCGGCACACCAGGCAGGGAGATGATAATATAACTATCTGTTTCCAGCAGAATTCCCGGTGCCGTTCCCCTTTGGTTGTTTATTGGCCTGGAACCCTCGGGCAGATAGGCCTGCTTATAGTTGTTCTCGGTCATCGGGTAATTTTTATGCTGGAAATAATCCTTAATCTCCTCGACCAGGGCAGGTACCTTCTTTAAAGGTAGTCCGGTGGCTGCTGCTATTGCCTCTCTTGTTAGGTCATCATCAGTCGGCCCTAGACCACCTGTTGTAATAATAATATCGGCCCTGGATATAGCCTTTTTAAGAACCCTGATCAACCGTTCCCGGTTGTCACCTACAGTAGTCATATAATGAATATCATAGCCATTGGCAGTTAATTTATCAGCAATATAGGTAGAGTTAGTATCGACTATATCCCCTAGTAATAACTCTGTACCGATGGAAATAATCTCTGCAATCAATTCCTTTCTCCTTTCCTAATTCTTTCTTTTTATTATTTTATTAGTACCTCACTTCGATCCGGCAACTTAATATACCTTTAAACAACTGCGAGTAGGTAACCTAAATTTTTCCCGGAGATGAATTACAGACAAATCAAACAATTTCCCTGAGACGCACTCGATGCGCCAGTACAGAAACCATCATTGCATAACTTAAAAGAAGGTTTCTGCAAGCGGAAATATCTATTTGCAGTTTTAAAAAGTAAATTACCATAGTATATATTTTAATTATAACACATAAAAGGGAATAATAAAATCACTCAAAGTTCACTTGCTTTAAAGGAGATTCCTTGTAAAAGAAGGATTTAACCGCTCTTTAAAGTAAAGTTTCTTTAAAGAGAAAAAACCCTGTTGGCAATTTCTGCCCTACAGGGTTTAAGTCTTATATAATTCTATTTTTTCTAAGAAACTATGTTATATGGATAACATAGTTTCTGGCATCAGTAAATTTTGCTTATTTTTGATTATGGCCAAAGGACAATTTGTTCATGTCTATAGCGAAAACCAATTAATTCATCCTTATGGCCATTATGTCGATCTATTTTCAAGCACATCTTTCTCTTTTTAATAACTCCCTGAGTTCATTACCGGAGAAGCGTTCTGACTCGACCAGTTCCTCTGCTATCTTAAGAATAATCTCCTGATTCTTTTTGATAAGTTCTTTAACCTTTGTCTCAATATTTTTAAAGATCTTGGTCATCTCTTTGTGTAAGAGATTTTTAGGGACCGTGTTCTCCCCAACCACACCGAGGTCAGTCATCCCCGAAATCACCATTGTCTTAACCAGTTGAATGGCCTTCTCAAAGTCATTGGTTGCCCCGGTACTCCGGTTTTCAAGCAGAATCTCCTCGGCAATTGCACCGGCTATAGCGATACTGATCTGTTCCTCCAGATAATCCTTAGTCTGCAGATAGAGATCGTCCTCAGGATTATGTCTGACATAACCCAGGGCCTTTCCTCTGGAAGTAATGGTAATGGTTGAGACCGAACCGGGCTGTAGAATCTCACTGATTAAGGCATGACCGGTCTCATGGATAGCAATCCTTATTAATTCTTCTTTAGTGGGCCTTCTATCCAGTCTCTCTCCCATAATTACCTTATCGATTGCCTCCATAAAATGCTTCTGATAAATCTGACTGCTGTTCTCCCTCAGGGCTAAAATTGCTGCTTCATTGGCCAGATTCTCTAAATGAGCACCGGAAAAACTGAAGGTCTCTTTAGCTATCTGTTCCAGATTAACATCCTCAGCCAGCGGTTTATTGGCAGTATGAATCTTTAAGATACTTAACCTGCCGTCCTTTGCCGGAAGATCAACCTGGACAATCCTGTCAAAACGACCGGGACGTAATAAGGCCGGATCAAGAATATCAATTCTATTGGTTGCAGCCATAACCAGGATCTGAATTTCATCATCGACAGATAGTCCGTCCATCTCAATTAATAACTGATTTAAGGTCTGATCATACTCCAGATGGCTGGTTACCCGTCCCCTCTTGCTTCCGAGGACGTCAATTTCATCAATAAAGATAATGGCACTCTTTTTATTATATTTTCTAGCCGTCTGGCGGGCATCCTTAAACAGGTTTCTTACCCTTTTAGCACCTAGTCCAGCATACATTTCAATAAACTCACTCCCGGAGGCAGCTTTAAAGATGGAATCAGTATAACGGGCAGCGGCCTTGGCCAGCAGGGTCTTTCCTGTTCCCGGAGGACCGCTTAATAGGATTCCTTTGATCGCTCTGATTCCCATATGTTTTATTCGCTTAACATCCTTAACAAAATCAAGGGCCTCCATCAGTTCCTTTTTAGCCGACTCCTGGCCTCCGATTTCGTCAAATTGGATCAGAGGGATTTTTTTTTCGCTACTATCATTATCAGTGGTTGCCCCAGCAACCCCGCCCTGGGTTAACATCTGCCACATAAAAAAACCGAGAAAGCCTAAGAAGATTAGGGGCAGAATATTAAAACCCTGGATAGCCAGGACAATCAGGATCCCGATTGCCAGTCCGATTCCCAGCTCTTTAACCATTAACATCATCTCCCTCTACTCTGATACTTACCACCTGATTTTTAGGTATTCTCCGGTATAAAGAATCTTCCTTATTAACTAACTGCAGGTAAACTGCCTGATTGTCAACCCATAATTTATAGTCACTTAACTGATAATTTTTAACAATCTTACTGACGTTTTTCTCCATCTTGACAAATTCATTTGTAGTCAGGCCTTCATAGATAGCATAGTGCATTTTATAATATAATTCCTCTAGCTCCCGGCTAGGTTCATTCATAATAATTATTTTCCCCCGTTTATTTCCCAGCTGTTTGGAAGATATATCTTCAATCTCTTTATATACCTGATAAAAATTGGTTTCAGGTTTGAAAGAGACATATATGTCTGTCTTACCGTTATTATCAACCAGGCGCAGTTCATTAATCTCATCAATGGCCAGTAGTTCTTCCTTTAACGGTTTATCGATATTATAGATCTTTAATAAATGCTGGCCAGTAAAAAAAGATAATAAAACTATGCCTATTACTAAAATGATAATATTTATTCTCAGACCTTTAAACTCCATCTCGCTCCTCCTTCCTTTTTGGCTGTTCTTATTTATTATAACATAAAAGTAACCTACGTTTCCATTAGATTACCCATGTAATCTTTACCAGAAAAAAATATGCCAGACTCTAACTGGCTGTTGTTACTATTCATCTTCATCATAATCATAATATCTATAAGTGAACTCCCGGATATAATCCCTGAATTTAGCCTTCAATCCTTTTCTTCTCTAAAAAAATCTATATCAGCTTTTTTATAATAATCTATCCCGGAGTATACCGTTATCAAGACAGCAATCCAGACCAGAACATTGGCCAGGTTAAAGGGGAGGGAGATGATTTCCGGATCAAGGATTACTGCTACAACGGCTACAATCTGGAGGTTAGTTTTCCACTTTCCCCATCTGCTGGCAGAAATAATGTTACCTTCGCTGGCAGCTACCACCCGTAATCCGGTTATAGCCATTTCTCTACCGATAATAATAATGGCAGCCCAGGCAGAGATCTCCTTCATGGCTACAAAAGATATCAGGGCAGCTGAAATTAACAGTTTATCAGCTAAAGGATCCACGATCTTACCAAACTTGGTTATTGCCTGGTGCTTACGAGCGAGATAGCCATCTAATCCATCGGTGATAGCGGCTATAACAAAGGTTAATAGGGCCAGAACCTCAGCATAACCAGAATAACTTTTGCGCAAAAATAAAAACCCCATAAAAATAGGAACCAGAATTATCCTTGTTAAAGTAAGTTTATTTGGCAAATTCATAATCTCTCTCCCCTATTAAATCATATTCAAAAGCCTCTTTGATCCTGCATTTAACTATATCTCCTACTTTTAAATTATCAGCAGGGAGATAGATCTGGTTATCTATTTCCGGTGCATCATACTGCGAACGGGCCAGGGCAGTATTATCCTTAATTTCATCTATAATTATTGGTAAAATCCTGCCGATTAATTCCTGATTTTTGCGGTAAGCAATCTCTTGCTGAATCTCCATAATCTTGTTATAGCGTTCTTCTTTAATAACATCAGGTATCTTGCCGGGCAAACTGGCAGCGACTGTTTCTTCCTCGGGTGAATATTTAAATACGCCAAGTCTGTCAAATTTAATCTCCTGAACAAAATTGACCAGATCCTCAAAGTCATCTTCGTCCTCACCGGGGAAACCTACAATTAACGATGTCCTAATGGCAGTATCAGGTATTTTATGACGGATTCTTTTAATCAGATTAACCAGGTCTTTTCTCTTTCCTTTTCTATTCATCAATTTCCTTATCCTATCTGCAGAATGCTGGACGGGCAGGTCGAGATAATTACAGATCTTTTCCTCTCTGGCGATTATCTCGATCAGATCATTAGAAATAAATTCGGGATAACTATACATTATCCTAATCCAGCTGATCTTTTCTACCGTAACCAGCCGTTTTAGTAGTTCAGAAAGTACCGGCTTACCATAGATATCAATCCCGTACTGTGTTGTATCCTGAGCCACCAGAATAACCTCTTTGATTCCTTGATCAGCCAGCATTTTGACTTCAGTATAGATATCTTCCAGGGGTCTACTCTTAAAGGGCCCCCTGATACGAGGAATACTGCAGTAAGTGCAGTTATTACTACATCCCTCAGCAATTTTAACATAAGCAAATTGGGAGTCGGTTAATACACGGGGCAGACCCGATTTATAACTGAAGGAGGGATTACCAATATTACTAATCCTCTCACCTTTTAGTGCCTTATCTATGGTTTCACTGATCTGATCAAAGGTTCCGGTACCTAAAATAGCATCAACCTCAGGTATTTCCTTCAGGATTTCATCCTGATAACGTTGAGTTAAACAACCAGTAACAATCAATGCCTGACAGTTGCCATCTTTCTTCAAATGACCAGCCTCAATGATCGTCTCGATCGACTCTTCCTTGGCATCCTGAATAAAGCCACAGGTATTAATGATAATAACATCGGCCTCATTTATATCCTCTACCAGTTTCACATCTGACCTGGTAGATAGATCTCCTAACATTAATTCACTATCAACCTGGTTTTTCGGGCAACCAAGCGTAATCAAACCAATCTTTAGCATAATATCCCTTTCTATCTAGATTAGATTAATTTACAGAAAAAAAGCCCTGTTATGGGCTAACAAATGATATCTTTATTATAAACCTTTATCTATATATATGCAAGAGATTTATGAAATTAACTGGGAAAATTGGTTGTAATAATACTCACTCATTTCCTGGTCGCCCCTCATTTTGTAGGCATTACTTATTGCCAGTAGGGCCTCTGGATCATTATGGTCCATGTTTATTACCTTGTTAAATTCCCTGATAGCATCATCATACATCTTTAAATTAAAATAGATGGCACCGAGATTAAAATAACCATCAATATAACCAGGGTAAAACTCCACTACTTTCTGAAAATTTATCAGGGCTTCTTCATAATGCTTCCTTACAGCATATATATGACCGAGCCCGTTATAGGCACTGGCTATGACATGGCTATCTGTGCTCTCGGCAATCACCCTCTTTAGTTCCTTAACTGCCTCTTCAAAGCCCAATAATTCATAATAGGCATTCTCTCTACGGAAATGGTTGATAGATTGCAAAAAGGCATCCTGATTCATTTTTTTAACAGAATCAGAGATGCCTTTTTTCCTGGAGACAGATTTTACTTTAGAGATTAATTTTCCCAGTTCAACAGTTATATTATCCAGAACGGCGGAGATTTCTTCCGAACTCTCACCACCCATTTGGTCCACATAACTTATTAATTCACTGAACTCCCTCTTTAGCTTATCCAGACTCATTTTAACCAACCCCCTTAATATTTTTTTATTATTATACTTCTCGTTAAAACAAAAAATTCCTGCATTTTTATTTAAAATTTTCTGATAATAATCCAGAAAAAATGGTCGGGCTTCCCGGATTTGAACCGGGGACCTCACGCCCCCCAGACGTGCGCGCTAACCAAACTGCGCCAAAGCCCGCTAAAATTATTTGCTAGCTATTAATTATTTCGTGTTTAATTATATATAAACAAATACTATTTGTCAAGTGCTATTTAACAAAGTTCTTCTTTTTTAATAAATCAATTGTTTTATCAGGTTTATCAGTTACCACAAAGATTTCCTGGATTAAAGAGCTATTTTTACCGAGAAGTTTTATTCCGCTGGGTGTATTATATTTTAATTGTATATAGGGCGGGATTCCGCTCCCTTTTCTTCTATTTATCCTTCCGGGGATTATACTTTTTACGGTAGATAGTTTGGCGATCTCCTCCAGAAAGGGTAGGATATCCCGGATAATGGTGTGTTCCTGTTTAATCTTATTCTCTCTATATTTATTATTTGCCAATTTAAATCACATCCTTGTTTGAAATTATATCATCACACCAAGGGTTTGACAAGGAATTTCCATTTTAATTTAACACTTACACGAAACATTAATTAAACAAATAGATCAATAGATTTAATTACGAAATAACTATTTTATATATATTTAATTCAGAAATAAAATATTATTATTTCTCTCCGGATGAATTACTTAGTAATTTAACATATCAGGCAGTAAGAATGATATATTTTGTTCTAAACGTATATAATAGCAAATAATTAACTTGACCATTTAACGTCTCTTTATTATAATTGATTTTGCATTAAGAAAATAACTTAATATACAGGGGTGTAGCTCAATTGGTAGAGTAGCGGACTCCAAATCCGTTGGTTGCGGGTTCAAGTCCTGCCGCCCCTGCCACTAGGTGCTAACGTAGCTCAATTGGTAGAGCAGCTGACTTGTAATCAGCAGGTTACCGGTTCAAGTCCGGTCGTTAGCTCCATTTTTATATATAGTTGTTGTTATGACATGGATTATAGTAGTTTGTTTTTTTCTAATTCTGGCCAATAATGGACTTGGTAGTTTTCAACTGTTCACTATTCCAGGGGTTCATATATTTTCTTTTGATTTCTCACCGGATGGGCCCTTTTTTTGACTGTTTTTCATTGCGGTTAAATAACCGTTGCAGTTGCTGGAACCTGAAGGTGTATACATTATATTTACTCAACCCCTAATGCCTTAAACACAGCTTCTTCAGGGTTTTGATAGAAAGATATCTGGAATTTTGCAAATAGTTCCGGGGGAACTGTACCTATGTCAGCAGCAGAAGCCATTGGAAGCAGTACCCTTTTTGCCCCCGCATCAAAGGAAACCTGCAATACACTTGCCAACTCTTCAACCTTATTTATTGTCCCGCCAATGCTCATGGAACCCAGCACAACCAGTTGACTCTGAACCGGTTTTTTTAAAGCACCCGAGCACAATGCAATAAAGGCAGCCAAAGCCAGTTCTGACGTCATACCTATACCCTGAAGATCTTGAATGTGCATTAGAAAATCATTGTTATTTAGTGATATACTTCCACTGATATTTTTCCTGTTTGCTTTGAAATAATTAAAGGCAGTATTAATACTTTCTTTTGCATCCCTATTTGAACCGAGTCCTGTTCTTTCAAACTTTCCCGAACCTGGCACAATTTCCGTTTCAATTTTGAATACACCGATCATACCGGAATCACCATGGGCAACCGTATAAACATGCCCCGGTTTTCCCATTCCTTCTGGAATCAGTTTGCTCCCACCTTGTTCGGGTACAGAAACAAATTCTTCCTGGAAGGTTTCTTTATCAATATAAGAAAAATGCACATCATAGAATTCCATACCACCAATTTTCTTTAAC